>NZ_WOTO01000005.1 GCF_010993775.1 Fodinicola feengrottensis
TTTTTGTGCACCGTCCTTGCTGATCGATCGTCCGATACGCCTGGACAAGGTTTCTGGCCGAGAATTGTCGGCTTCGCCGAAAACTGCGGTGTCTGCCAGATCGTGCTTGGCTACGGTTTGACGCATGGTCGTCGAGTGGCGATTTGCATGCGTACTACCAGCGACTTGGGTTCCGTCTGGTGCGGATAGCCGACGTGACACCACCGAGCGGTGCTCTGTTCGAACGGTCAACACAGCTGGCTTCGAATACCCGGTGACAGTCCTGGCTGACCCGGCGGCCGGACTTCTGTGCGGTGATCACCAGCATCGGGGCGAGGCTCGTCACCGACGACCGTGATTGTCCAGTTCCCTGAGGCGGTCAAGGGTGAGTCGGAAGGCGGCGGCCTGGCCATTGAAGAAGTCGGCGGCCCGTTGGTCGCCATTACGCTGGCTTAGCGCCAGCCGGCTGGATACGTCGTCAGCTAGCTGCCCAAACTCGCGACGTAACTCGTCTGACAGACTGGTCATCGCTGCCTCAGGCGGGTACGACGAACCATAGGCATTGAATTCGTGGGTGGTGCATCGTCGTACTGTCGAGGATTTCTGCCAGCGGCGGCAAGCACATCCTCGGCATTGGAACGAACGGCACAAGGCCAGTTGTCTTCGCACTTCCAGGCGCGGCAGAAGATCCGACCGTCAGCGATTAAAGGCTGATGATCCCTGCAGTGCTTGATCGCTACGGCCACCAACACCGAGTCAGGGTGAATTATGGAAGGCACGTCCGCCTCCAGGCGAGTTTGAGAGCAAGTAGGCGGATCGGCCGGAGAGGGGAGCAACCTCAACCCTCTCCGGCCGACATATGTGGGGCTACAGCCGGCCGGCATTCCAAGCAGCCGACGCGCATTCCCCGTTGGACATCCACGTTGTGGTTTTTACGCGCTCACCCTCGTTGTAGACCGTTAGCGCGTGAACGGTCTGCGCGCACACCTGGCAGTTGCTGACGAGGTGCCCAACCATCAGGCCCTCACCAAGCACGAGCCGATCGGGAATCTCGTACGTTTTCCCCGGCACATGGTCATGGCCGCCGCCTCTGCTGCGCGCAAAGGCCAGGGCGTCACTGATGCTCATATCAGGGACCTCGCTGCGCGATAACGGCACATGACGAACGTGTTCGGCGTGTGCCACTCTTCCTCGCTGTTCTCTTCCCTCACGACGATCAGCCAGCAGCGACGACAGCGGCACACCTCGATCACGCAATCCGCGTGAGAAATGCTGCCCAGCGGTTCGCCTGCCTGGTGGGGGGGTCGTTTCGTGCATCTCACCGTCCGGCGGTTCGGTGACGGATTCGGCATCACTGCGTGGCTCCTGGACGTGGATGTGGGCCGGCATAGCCAGTGCCTCCAAGTGTTTGCAACAGTTCGCTGTGTAACAGCAACACCGCTACCATCCCACTGTAAACACATACTCGCAACCATCAAGAATGAGAAGTTACAGAAAATGACACCCGAGCCATCGACTGGGCAAGCTACCCCTGTGGCCCGCTCCTACGTACGTGCTCGGCGTCTCGGTATCGCTCTTCGCGAGTACCGGAACGCTGCTGGCCTGACCCTTGAGCAGGTCGCGGAGGAAGTCGCCGTTACCAAGGCAACAGTCAGCCGGATGGAAACCGCGAAGACGATCAGCCGGCCGGCGATCATCCGAGCCATGCTCCAGCTGTACAACGTGCCGAGAGACGAGATCGAACGGTTCGCACAGCTTGCGAAGGACGTGCGTTCCAAAGATTCATGGTGGCGCGCGTACGACCTGCCGGGCCGAGTCGCGGACCTCGTTGCGCTGGAGAGCGACGCCATATCGATCTCTGTGTACGAGACGAACGTGGTGCCTGGATTGGCGCAGACCGAGGCTTACTGCCGGGCGGTCGTTACTGCAACAACGCCTGTCGTGATGGCTGATGCGGCCGTCGACGAATGGGTTGCCTTCCGGATGCGCCGGCAACTCCGCATCCTCGATGACGAGGACGCTCCACAGGTCTCGATCATCATCGACGACTCAGTGCTTGATCGGTTCGTCGGTGACAGCCGGATCATGGCCGAGCAGATCGAACACCTCCAAATGCTGGGCGACCGGCCGAACATCACGGTTCAGGTCGTTCCCGTCGCTGCCGGCATCCATCCAGGATTGCCCGGATCAATCACGCTCCTGGAGTTTGACGATCTGATGCCAGCGAACGTGTACATCGACACCGTGCCGGGAGACGTACTCCTCGACACTCCAGCAGCCATCCAGCGCACACAGCAGGCGTTCAACGCGCTTCGCGCTCGGGCTGCCACACCCGAAGCCAGCCGCGACCTACTTACCGCGCGGCGCCCCAAAGAAGATCCATAGAGGAAGGCTCACCATGGTTACAACTCGCCAGTGGCGCAAGTCCACCCGTAGCGGCTCGAACAACAACTGTGTCGAGGTTGCCGCCACCACCGACCAGACGCTCATCCGAGACAGCAAGCTCGGCGACCACTCTCACCAATCCTGACTGTATCGCCGGCAGCCTGGAATACCTTCGTGGCAAGCATCCGGTAGCCGAGAACGACGAACGGCCCCGCTTCCTTCCGGAAGCGGGGCCGTTCGCGTGCTCAAGATCTAGTCACGGTCAGCAGAGGTGAGGCAGTATGCCGTCATGGGAACGGCGGGGAGTCCTGGGAAGAATCGCTTCGCCGGCTGGAAGCTGTCAACGAGCGGGCGACGAACGCGCTTGGTGGGCAACACAACTACCACGAGCGGCCGATTCCTTGGGCGGCGTGGTTCGTCTCCCATCTGCGCAATGGGCTTCCTCCGGCCAAACGCGGGAAGATCGTGTATGCCGCAGCCGTTTACCGAGACCATGCCGGAATCCGACATGCTGTCGTGGCTTCGTCAGACCGGCATGGCAGGTTTCTGGACTCCGTCTGGGAACGACTTTCCGGCGACGAAGAGATTCCAGACATCCCGGGCGAGGGAATCCATGCGGAGACAAGAGTGCGCCTCGCCTACCTTGACGACCTGATCAAGGCCGATCCGCGAATAACAGTCGAGGTGATTGCCGCATCCGATCCACTCTGTCCGGAGTGTGACAACTCGATCAGGGCACGGCAGATCTACACCCCGACGCGCAGGCAGGGAGGGCAACCGCCGTCACAGGGTTATGGTGGACAACAGCCACCACCGCCACGACTACCACCACCGCCAGCACAACCACCGCCACCACAACCACCGGGAGGGCGACCATGGCGACCCAAGCGGTAAAGCGCCGTCGGCTTGCGCACCTAGATGCCCAGCTCACGGAGGCCATCACTGCGGCAGCCCCCCCCAAGCACAGCGAGCTATCGCCCTTGAAGCGCTCGGACACATTGCAACGCTCGCTGACTGGCCAGAGGGCACGCGCCAGGCGGTAGACGCGGCCAACCGCAATGAGTTCAGTGCGACAGGTCGGACATGGCTAGCGGACGCTGCCGACCGGACGGACGATCTTCGGCTAGCAGCTGAGGAGGACTCGGACAACAAAGGTGCGGCGGACCACTACTGGCGGATCACATGCGCCTACTCCGCAGCCCGATGGGTGCTCGATGACGACCCTTCCGCAGCCGCGCAGGATGCCGTCTACCACGCCGCGATGGGTGGCGACCGGCATCATCTTTTTTTTTCGGTCGTTCGTGCTC
The DNA here is from genome assembly GCF_010993775.1 of Fodinicola feengrottensis. Lineage (GTDB taxonomy): Bacteria > Actinomycetota > Actinomycetes > Mycobacteriales > HKI-0501 > Fodinicola > Fodinicola feengrottensis. Next base: position 3,672 of record NZ_WOTO01000005.1, read on the forward strand.
GACTGAATCTCGCTCCTGCCTGATCGAGGCCGGTTCTACAGTCTCAGCACCAGTCTCATTTCTAGTCTCATTCGCTGCCGTACGGCGGCGTTCAGCGTCGGACGTCGGGAAGTATCGTGCCTGCTCACGGACGTTGTCGGCCCACGATCTGGACAGCTGGGTGGACGCCGCGTACGCCTTCCGGCGGCCGCCGCTGAGCAACTCTGTGTACTTTTCGTCGCGGAAACATCGTCGTCGGCGTCGATGTCGACCTCGGCTACGGCGGCGGAAACCAAGTCAGCGAGCCGCCGGTCCCGTTGGCGAGATCTATAGCACAGCGGATGGCCCCTTAAAGGGAGCGCCGCAATAACTAGACAGGACCTAGTCGGCGAACGGCTCATACTCGGGTTATGGCGAGTGTGTCCCAGCGGCTGCAGCGGCGGATCGAGCGGGATTTCCCCGCGCCAGGAAGTGCGCCGTCGGTGATCGGGATGGTCGCTGCGATCAGCGACTCCGAACGCATTCAGGCCGGCGTTGTGCTGTGTGCTCGGGGCGACCTTCATCGGCTGCGCGATGCATGCGCTCTCGCCGAGCTGGACTGGCGGGACGTACTGATGGGGGCCGGGTTGGCACACGAGGACTGGCCGTCGCGGTTGGACGCTGAGCTCGGTCCGACGAGGTAGGCAATGCCACCGAATGGCTAGTGTCCTGCGACTCTCTGCCGCGGCGTGCTGCCGGGTCGCTGACCCGGTGGCACCACTCGAGTGGTCGCGGTGACGTTCGGCAGTGGGCGTTGTCCGGTGAGTACGGACAGTCCGGACCGGTCGCCGTAAAGTTCGTAGCGATAGAATGCGATCGCGTAAGTGGTGAGCGCGTTCTGCTGGGTGTTAGGGGCTAATTCCTGGGTCGGGCAGCAGGTGCTGTCGTCCTCGCCGAACTGGTACGGCGGTGTCCAGGTCGCGTTGTAGTAATTGTGATTGGCGCCCTTAGCGACACTGAATAGTCGGTCACGGTGTTCCGCCCAGCGAGGTCGTCCAGATATTCTTGCCCTGCCTCGTGAACCGCGCCGTCACAGGTCCCGGTGACCACTGTGAACGGCAGCCCGGTAATGAGGGTGTCGCTGTGGTCGCCTTCCGGGATGTCGAATTTCACTGGAGCCAGACCGAGAACCGCTCGTACGCGTACGCCAGCTGGCCATTCCGCGCGGTGCTTGTCCGACGCCTGCCACATAACACCCTTGCCGCCGCGAGAATGCCCCAACGTACCGACGCGAGTCAGGTCGAGATGCCCGGCGAATTCCGGTGTAACGCGGTGGCCGGTGGCCGGGTCGACGAAATGGCCGGACAGTTGGCCGCGGGCGCCGCTGGCCACCTGCTGCCACAGGCGCAGGTGTTCGTTGACAAGTCGCGCCCGGTCGCCGTAATCAAAGGACGTCTGGTTAATTCCGTCCGCGCTGATCGACACCACCACGAAACCGTGGTTGGCCAGCGCGTCTCCCAAATAGTCGTAGCCGCGATAACTGGGAAACGGATGCGAGCCGGCCGGGCACGGCCAGGTGGCGGCATCCTTGCTGTCGCAGGCCCACCACGATCCGTGCGCCATCACGATCAACGGAAGCCGGCCGGTGAGCCTGCGCGGATAATGTACGACCGCGCGGAGTTCGCTGACCGTGCCGGTCTGCGGATCGGTGAATGCTTTGTCGCCCAAATCGTACGTGGCGACGGCGACCGAGCCGGATCCCTCCTGAGCCGCGGCCGGCGTCGGCGTACCGGCGGCCAGCAGCCCCACCAACAGGAGCAGCGCCGCCGATATCGCGACCGCGAACTTCCTTCGTGTTCTCATAGAGAGGAAACGTCCGACCAGGCCACCTCGTTGAGTGCGGCGGTCAGGGTGGCTTCGACGGTGTGGGCGCAGATGTGGGCGACTTCGTCGGGGGTGCGACCGAGGTCTCCGGACAGGGCCTGGGTGGTGAATCCGGATAGTTGCACGGCGATCGCGTCGACCAGCCATTCGGGTGGATTTTCGTGGCCGTGGCGGGCATTCCAAAGGCGGGCGGTGACGGCGGTCGCGAAGCGATTGCGGCTGGCACGGCAGTCGGTGGCCGCGGCGGCGAGTTCGTCGGAGAGGTTGTCGGGCTGCAGGGCGGAGAGTTCCCAGAAAACGTGGCCGTTCTCGGCGTTGAGTCGGTGCGTGACGACCAGCAGGTCGAGCAGCCATGATCGCAGGTCACTGGATTCCGGCGCGGGTGGGATTCGCTGGCCATAGCGGGCGATGCCAGCCTGGATGGCGGCGGCGAAAAGGTTGTCGCGGGTGCTGAAATGCCGAAAGACGGTACGTCGGTTGACCCCGGCCTCTTCGGCCACGTCGTCAATGGTCGCGGCGAGGCCACGAGTGGCCAGGGCGGTGCCGGCGGCTCGGAGAATGCGTGAACGGGCCAGGTCGCGTTGCTCGTCGGCGAGCGATGGCGCGATCGCGATGTCCTCGGTCACGCGCCGAATCGTAGCATCGCGACCTTGAAAATGTCACCCATGAGTGACATGCTGGCACTGTTGAGTGGCTAGGGAGGTTGCGGTGGATAAAGACGCGTTGCGGCGGAAATATCTGGCCGAGCGGGACAAGCGGCTCCGGACGGACGGCAACGAGCAGTACGTACGGGTGGCCGGCCAGCTCGCGCACTACCTCGACGATCCGTATACAGCCAGGGCCGAGCGCGAGCCGAAGACCGATCATCGGACTGTCGTCTGCATTGGTGGCGGATTCGCTGGCCTGGTGGCCGCCGCGCGGCTACGGGAAGCGGGCATCGCGGACGTACGGATCATCGAAAAAGGTGGCGATTTCGGCGGCACCTGGTATTGGAACCGCTATCCGGGCGCGCAGTGCGACACGGCTTCCTTCGTTTACATGCCGTTGCTCGAAGAAACCGGCCACATGCCCACCGAGAAATACGCGCACGCGCCCGAGATTCTCGAGCACTGCCAGCGGATCGGCAAGCAGTTCGGCCTGTACGACGATGTGCTGTTCCACACCGAGGTCGTGGATCTGCGCTGGGATTCAGGAAAATCGCAGTGGATTATCCGTACGAACCGAGACGATGTCTTCACCGCACAATTCGTGGTGATGGGCACCGGGCCTCTACATGTGCCCAAACTTCCTGGGATTCCCGGTCTCGAGTCGTCGTTCCGCGGCCATTCTTTTCACACCAGCCGCTGGGACTATGACTACACCGGCGGCGATCCGGCCGGTGCGCCGATGGACGGGCTGGCCGGCAAACGGGTGGCCGTCATTGGAACCGGCGCGACCTCGGTGCAGTGCGTGCCACGGTTGGCGCGGGCAGCCGGGGACTTGTACGTTTTTTTCCAGCGCACACCGTCCTCTGTGGACGTACGAGACAACCATCCGACGGATCCTGAGTGGTTCGCGCAGGTGGCCACCGCGGGCTGGCAGCAGCGGTGGCTGGACAACTTCACCGCCAACCAGACCGGCGGCCACGCCGAGGAAGACCTGGTGATGGACGGGTGGACCGACCTCGCCCGGCGGGTACGTGCGAAGGCGCGCACGCTTGCGCCCCAAGATCGGACCACGGCGGCGGTCATGAAGGCTTTCGAGGACTCCGATTTCGAGAAGATGGACGAAATCCGGGCCCGCGTCGACGCTGTGGTCGAGGATGCCGACACCGCCCAAAACCTGAAAGCCTGGTATCGCCAGCTGTGCAAGCGGCCGTGCTTCCATGACGAATACCTGCAGGCGTACAACAACCCGCATACGCACCTGATCGACACCGACGGCAAAGGCGTCGAGAGAATAACCGAAACCGGGGTGGTCGTCGCCGGTCGTGAGTACGAGGTCGACTGCATCATTTACGCGTCCGGTTTCGAGGTTGGCACCAGCTATGCAAGGCGTGCCGGTTATGAGGTCATCGGCCGCGACGGTGTCACACTTTCCGACTACTGGGCCGATGGAATGCGTACGCTGCACGGGATTCACATGCACGGATTCCCGAATGCCTTCATGGTGCAGCCAACCCAGGGCGCGAACCTGATTTCCAACATTCCCCACAACATCGTCGACTCGGCTCGTACCATCGCGGTGGCCGTCAAACATGCTCTTGACGGCGGTTTCGGCGAAATCGAGGTCACCCGGCCCGCTGAGCAGGCCTGGATCGACCTGTTGCTGGCCGGTCCGGGACGAGTGCTGGGATCGCCGGACTGTACGCCGGGCTACTACAACAACGAAGGTGTGGACGAGGGGCCGCAGGCGCGACTGCGGGTCGGCTATCCGGCGGGCCCAACCGCGTATTTCGAATACATCGACTCCTGGCGGGAGTCCGGAGACTTCGCGGGCCTGGAATTCCGCTGACTCGCCCAGCTGCGGGTAGATTGGGCGACATGTGGTTTCTGCTGGTCAGCCTGTTCCTCGTGCTCTGCATGCTCTACGGTTTGGTGCGGGCCGGGCGCAAAGACTGGGAATTCTTCAGAATTCGCCGCTCCGGCATCCGGGTCACCGGCGAGGTTATCGGCGACGATCCGCGCAGTCGCGGAAGTTCTGGCGGATATCTGCTGGTGCCGATAGTCCGCTACGACATCGACGGGAAACAGACCGAGGCGCCGGTCGCGAACTCCACTGACAAACGTGAGGTCGGCGACCGGCTGGACCTGGTGGTCGATCCGGCGAAACCGGTGGGAGCCGTGGGTGCTCTACCACAACATGTTTTCCCAAAGCCTGGTCATTTACGCGATAGGGCTTCTGGTCGCGGCCGGATTCACTTGGTGGGCGATTACTGCCCTTCAGCAGGCCAGGTAGCGGCCAACGGCTCAGTGACCGGAGCGAGTACGTCGACGGCTTCCGGGCGGTGACCGTGTTCGGCCCAGCCCAAGGGAGTGGCGTCGAAGCGACTGTCCCGGACGTTTGGGTCGGCGCCGACGGCAAGGAGCGCGCGCAGGATGGGAATGTCGCCGCGCCAGGCCGCGTCGTGCAGGGCCGTACTTTCCTCGAACAGCTCGTTTACCTCGATGCCGGCTTCGGCGACTATCGCCACCGCCTCGGTGTTGCCGGTCGCGGCGGCACGGACCATAAGGCCGGGGCGTACGTCCTCAAGCAATCCGGGATTCTCGGCGCGCAATCGGGTGACGGCTAGTTTGTCGGCGGCGAGAAAAGCCGCGACGAGCTCCTGAGCCGGCGACGCAGACGGGCGGGGCGCGCCAGCGGCGACCAACAGGTCGACGATTTCCCGATAGCCCTGCGCGGAGGCTGTTTGTACGGGCGAACGGCGATCGCGGTACGTACGTCCGAGGTCGGTGAACGGCCTTCTGATGTCGACGCCATGGTCGATGAGCAGCCGTACGCGAGCAGCGAATCCGCTCTTAATCGCCCAACTTAGTTGCATCCGCACCATCTCGGCCGGCGACTGGACCGTGTCACCCATCCGGGCCTTCCACGGGCCACCGTCGCCGGTTCCCAAGCCGTACTGGAAAAGCAGCTCGAGATGGTCGTTGTCCGGAAAGAACATCCGGTTGTAGAGCGTCTGGCCGTCGTTCGGGTCAGCGCCGGCGTCCAGCAGCAGCCGCGCGAGGGCGAGCGACCGTGGGTGCCGCGGCTGTTTGCCGGGCCCTTGCTCGCCCTCGCCGAACGCACCCGTGAGCACGGTGAACGGGATCGGTAAGCCCTTCCATAAATAGCCGGCATTTGGGTCCGCGCCGGCGTCCAGCAGCAACTGCGCGGTTTCCAGCGGTGAGCCGCCGCCGAGCCGGGAGTACGCGAGGGTGAACAGCGGCTCCCAACGGTGCGGGCCGCCTTGCCGATGGACCAACGACGGGTCCGCCGCCAGCAGGTCGCGTACGGCCTCGGGATCGGCCGCCGCCGCGGCCGCCCACATCGACGCCCGCCGGATCTGCGGGTGCTCAGCCAGCAGGTTCGCCGCCGCCCGCGCCCAGCGCTCAGGGCCGTCGTCCGGGCTATAGATCAGGCAGGCGAGCCGACAGAACTGGTCAGCAAGATCGTCGGTGTCGGCGTCCGACGCCACATCGGGGTCGCGGCGGAAAGTGTCGACCACGTCGAGATGGTGCTTGAGTCGGGGCCAACTGGCGAAGCCGTACGAGCGAGCGATCACCAACTGTGCTGCGCTGAGGGGAAAATCCGCACCGGAGAGCTGGTCGCGATGGTGCTCGGCGACCTGGGCGAGGGCGTCCGGCGTCCGGATCCTGGGCCCGGACGGCTCGCTGCAGCGCCCGTGCTCGGTTGCGCAGGTTCGCGAGGCTGGGATCGGCGGGCAGTGGGACGGTCGACATGGCGACCTCCTTTCGCAACGCCTGCTGTCCGCGTCGTCAGGCTGAAAGGAGGCTGGAGGCCACGCTGAAGTCAGCTCAGGTGGGCTTAGCCCTTCCCGCGGACCGGCGGCACCCTGCGTGCCACCAGCCAGCCTACCTCACGATGAGTGATGAAGGACGTGGTTGCCTGAAGGCGAATTCCGGTTGGCCTTCGCGGCCGGGACTGGGCTATCATCGGGCCGATCTGTTTGGCGCGAGTTGAGGAAGTTGACATGACGGTGGCGGGACGGCGAGCTAGCCGCACCGAGCGGGGCTGAACCCCTCGGTTCCGGCTCGGTCTTCTGCTGCCCGTTTTTCCTTGTCAACGCGCCACTTTCGCGGTGCGTCCTCGCAGTGAGGCCTCGATCATGCGTGCCCCCGAGATCCGCCAGAAATTCCTCGACTACTTCATTTCACGCGGACATTCCCAGCTACCGTCCAGTCCATTGGTGTCCGACGACCCGACGTTGTTGCTGACCAATGCCGGGATGAACCAGTTCAAGCCGGTTTTTCTGGGCGAGGTCACGCCAGCGTCGCCGCGCGCGACCACAGTACAGAAATGTGTGCGTACGGTCGATATCGAGAATGTCGGCCGGACCACTCGGCATGTTACTTTCTTCGAAATGCTCGGAAATTTCTCGTTCGGTGACTATTTCAAACCGGAAGTCATCAGCTATGCGTGGGAAGTGCTGACCGAGGTCTATCAGCTGCCACCGGATCGGCTCTGGGTCACCGTCTATCTCGACGACGACGAAGCGGTCGAGGTGTGGCGGCGGATCGGCGTGCCAGCGGACCGGATTCAGCGGCTCGGCTGGGCGGACAACTACTGGTCGATGGGCGTGCCCGGGCCGTGCGGGCCGTCGTCAGAGATCTGTTATGACCGTGGTCCGGCGTACGGCGAGCCGGGCGGCCCGGCGGTGAACGACGAGCGTTATCTCGAGCTGTGGAATCTGGTGTTCATGCAGAATATTCGCGGCGAGGGCGGCGACAAGGACGGGTTTGCGGTCGTGGGGGAGTTGCCGCGCCGCAATATCGACACCGGACTGGGCCTGGACCGGCTCGCGATCATCCTGCAGGACGTGGAAAGTATTACCCAGACCGATTTGTTGGCGCCCACCTTCGAAGTCGTCGAAGACCTGGTCGGCCGGCGATTTCCGGGCCACGACGGCACTGAGGCGTCAGTGTCGTACCAAGTGGTCGTCGACCATGCGCGGACGATCGCCTTCCTGATCGCGGACGGAGTTCTGCCCTCCAACGAAGGCAGCGGCTATGTCCTGCGCCGCCTGATGCGCCGGGCGATTCGGCACGCGCAGTCGCTTGGCGTGACGGATCTGGTGTTGCCCACGATCACCACAAGCGTGGTGGACAACCTCGCGCGAGGTGTGGCCGGAACTGGCATTGGCGAGGTCGCTGATCGAGCGGGTCAGCGACCGTGAGGAGCAGTCTTTTGGTACGACACTGCGGCAGGGCACCAGGCTGTTGGACGCGGCCATCTCCCGGACCCGTACGACCGGCGGCTTCCAGCTGTCCGGCGAGACGGCGTTCGAACTCCATGACACGTACGGATTTCCGGTCGACCTCACCATCGAGGCGGCGCGTACGGCCGGCCTGACCGTCGACGGCGATCGGTACGCGACGCTGCTGGAAGACCAGCGACAGCGGGCGAAGTCCAACAGGAAGGGGAAAACTTCGGCGGCGCTGCACCGACAGGGGACATATCGGCAGTTGATGGCGAAATATCGCCCGACCGAGTTCGTCGGCTATCACGAGACGGTCGCCGAGACCGAGGTGCTGGCGGTGCTGCGAAACGGTGAGCCGGTGCAGTCCGCGACCCAGGGGCAGGAGGTGGAGATCGTGTTGCGTCGCAGCCCTTTCTTTCTACGCCGAATCCGGTGGCCAGGTCGGCGATATCGGCACCCTTGCCGATGACGCGGGCACGGTCGTTGACATCACCGACACGCGATATGGGATCGCCGATCTGCGGCTGCACGTTGCCCGGATCACCTCCGGTGAAGTCCACAGTGGACAGTCGATGCGGGCCGTCGTCGACAGCTCGCGGAGGGCGGCGGTGGCTCGTTCGCATTCGGCGACTCACGTGCTGCACGCGACCTTGCGGCGGATTCTGGGCGACCATGCGCGGCAGCAGGGATCGCTGGTCGCGCCGGACCGACTGCGGTTCGACTTCACCCATTTCGCGGCGGTCGACAGCGAGCAGCTCGACACGATTGGCATGCTGGTCAACGAATATCTGCTCGATGATCCGGACGTACGAGTGTGGCACGCGACCCGCGCGGAAGCGGAGGCGGCCGGGGCGACCGCGTTTTTCGGTGAGAAGTACGGCGATCGCGTACGAATCGTCGACATTGGCGACGCGTCTCGCGAACTGTGTGGTGGCACCCACGTTGGTCATGGCGCGCAGGCGGGTCCCATTCGGATCTACGGCGAGTCGTCCGTTGGCGCGCGGGGCTGCGCAGGATTGAGGCGCTAACTGGGCGGGACGCGCTTCGTTTTGCTGATACCGAAAGGCGAATTCTCGGCGAAGTCGCCGCCTTGCTGGGCAGCCGGCCAGAAAACGCGGTGACGACCCTGCATGCGCGGCTCGCCGCGCTGGCCGCCGCGCAGGAATCCCTGCGCGGGCTGCGGAAACGCGAGCTGGACGTGTTGGCGGGGTCGCTCAGCGGGCAGCGCCGCGAAGTCGGCGACGGCTGGCTGGTCACCGCGCGGCTGGACGACGTGTCGCCTGAGGAACTGCGGCCGCTCGCGGTGGCGGTGCTGGGGCGTACGCCCGATGTCGCCCCCGGCGCGGTCGTGCTGGCCACCGCGTCCAGCGACAAGGCGCAGCTGGTGGCGGCGATCAACGCAACGCTGCTCGGGCGTGGCCAGCCGGCCCGGGTTTTGCTGGGACTGGCGGGAAAGACCGTCGGCGGCGGCGCGGGCGGCACCGGTCCGATCGGCACCGCCGGCGGCCGGTGGGCGGAGCGGGTGGACGCGGCGCTGACGCAGGCGGAATCGGCCGCGGTCGCTCTCCTCACCCGCTCGTAGTTGCCCCGTTGCTTGCGCCAGCCGCAAGCAGCGGGGCGTTGCGGACTTACCAGCGCAGGGCGGGGGTGGTGACAGGGGCGTCCCAGAGGGAGAGCAGTTCGTCGTCCAGCCGGAGCAGGGTCAGCGAGCAGCCGGCCATCTCCAGGGAGGTCACGTACGGGCCGACCAGCGAGCGGGGCCACGGTCAGGCCGCGGGCCGCCAGGATGCGGGAGATTTCCCCGTACATCAGGTAAATTTCGATCAGTGGGGTGCCGCCCATCCCGTTCAGGAAGGCGAGCACGGTGTCGCCGCGCCGCAGTGGCAGGTCCGCGACCACCGGTTCGACCAGCAGTTCGGCGATTTCGGCGGCGGTCGCGTGCGGCTCGCGGCGGCGGCCCGGCTCGCCGTGGATGCCGATGCCGACCTCCATTTCGTCGTCCGCCAGCTCGAAAGTCGGCCGGCCGGCGGTCGGAACCGTGCAGGAGGTCAAAGCCACCCCCAGGCTGCGCCCGTTTTCGTTGACCCGGCGGGCGATCGCGGCCACTTCGGCGAGCGGGCGGCCCTGTTCGGCGCCGGCTCCGGCGATCTTTTCCACCAGTACGGTCACTCCGACGCCCCGCCGGCCCGCGGTGTAGAGGCTGTCCTGGACGGCGACGTCGTCGTCCGTACGAACGGTCTCGACCTGGATTTCGTTGCCCGCGCCGGAAAGCGCGGTGGCCAGCTCGCCGGCCATCTCGAAGTTCAGCACGTCACCGGTGTAGTTCTTCACGATGTGCAGGACGCCGGCGCCGTTGTCGACCTGTTGGGTGGCGACCAGCATCTGGTCTGGTACGGGTGAGGTGAAGATTTCGCCGGCACAGGCCGCATCCAGCATGCCGGCGCCGACGAACCCGATGTGCATCGGCTCGTGTCCGGACCCGCCGCCGGACACCACGGCGACCTTCCCGAGCCGGGCCGGCTCGGCCCGGTAGACGATCCGGTGGGTGTGGTCGACGCGGATCTGAGGATGCGCGGCCGCGAAGCCGGCGAGCGCTTCCTTGACCACGTCGGCGGGATCGTTGATGAGCTTCTTCATCGCCGTACTCCTCGTGCCCGGAACTGTCCGTCCCTACCCTGCCGTGCCCGCTCGGATTGGCAAGCAGGACGTCCCCCTCCGGCAAACCTCCTATTGAGAGTTGCTCTCAATAAGAGGTATCATGTGGTGGTGACGGATCCTGAGTCGGCGGCGATCGCCGAGGAGTTGATGGCGACCACGCGCGCGTTGCGCCGGGTCGTACGCCGGCAGTTGCGGCCGCAGACGCCCGGGCCGGCGCTGCGCGGCGCCCAGCTGGAGTTGTTGCGTGTCGTCCAAGGGGAGCCGGGCATCGGCGTCGCGGCGGCGGCCCGAGCGCTGCACCTGGCCGGAAACTCGGTCAGCACGCTGGTCAACCAGTTGGTCGACCACGGGATGTTGGTCAGGGAGACCGATCCGGACGACCGGCGGGCCATCCGGCTGCGGCTCACCGAGGCGGCCAGTCAGCGGCTGGAGTTCTGGCGGCAGGCCCGCGACGAGTTCGTGGCCACCGGGATCGACGAGCTGGCCGACGGGCAGCGGCGGGCGCTGGCTCAGGCGATGCCGGCGATGTGGGCGTTGTTGGCCAGTCTGGAAAAAGTGGAGGCTGAGAGGGCGGTGGTCGAGTGAGTGTGGATGAGTCAGCAGCGGTGCGATGTGTGGACCTGCGTTACAGTTTTGGTCATACGATGGCGGTCGACGGGGTCGACCTGTCGATCGCGCGGGGCAGTGTTTTTGGCTTGCTGGGGCCAAATGGCGCCGGCAAGACCACCGCAATCCGGATGATTACCACGTTGTTGCCGGTGCCTTCCGGCGCGATCCGGGTTTTCGGGGTGGACGTGGCCCGGCACAAGCTGCAGGTGCGCCGGTTGATCGGGTACGTGCCGCAGCAGCTATCCGCGGATGGTGCGTTGACTGGGCGGGAAAATGTGGCCCTGTTCGCCCGGCTTTTCGACGTGCCACGGGCATATCGCAAGGCGGCGGTGGACCAGGCGCTGGAATCGGTCGGATTGACGGACGCGGCCAAACGTACGGCTTCGACGTACTCCGGCGGCATGATCCGCCGGTTGGAATTGGCCCAAGCCCTGGTCAGCGCACCAAAACTGCTGGTGCTGGACGAGCCGACGATTGGCCTGGACCCCGTTGGCCGGGCCAGCGTGTGGGAACGGCTGGCCGAGGTACGGGCCGCCACTGGCATGTCGATTTTGGTGACTACGCACTACATGGACGAGGCGGAGCAGAACTGCGACGAGATCGCCCTCATGCACCGCGGTCGGATCACCGCCCGCGGCACGCCTGGAACTGAGGACGAGCGTCGGTCCAGACGCCACTCTCGACGATGTTTTCCGCGCCACCACTGGTGATGATCTCTCAGGTGCAGGGGAGGGGATGCGAAGTGTCCGTTCAACCCGACGTACGGCCCGCCGTCTGGGCTGAGCCGGTCCAACGCAGCCTGCCGGGGCTGCTGTGGTCGCGTACGACCACGATGTGCCTGGTAGAGCTGCAAAGACTGATGCACGACCGGACCGAGTTGATCACCCGGGCCGTCCAGCCGGCGCTCTGGTTGCTGGTTTTCGGGGAGACTTTCACCCGGCTGCGGGTGATCCCGACCGGGAACGTCCCGTATTTGGACTACCTGGCGCCCGGGATTCTCGCTCAGTCAGCCCTTTTCATCGCGATTTTCTACGGCATCCAGGTCATCTGGGAGCGCGACGCCGGCGTGCTGGCCAAGCTTTTGGTCACGCCGACGCCACGGTTCGCGGTGATTACCGGAAAGTCCTTCGCGGCAGGCGTACGGGGCACTCGTCCAGGCGCTGGTCATTATGGTGCTCGCACTGCTCCTCGGGGTCGGCATGACGGCGAATCCCTTGAAGTTGCTGGCGACGGCGGTCGCGTTGCTGCTGGGATCGGCGTTTTTCTGTTGCCTGTCCATCGCGATCGCTGGTCTGGTGCTGTCCCGCGACCGGGTGATGGGCATTGGCCAGGCAATCACCATGCCGCTGTTTTTCGCATCCAATGCGCTCTATCCGACCGATTTGATGCCTTCCTGGTTGCAGATCGTCAACCACGTGAATCCACTCGGCTATGAGGTGGACGCGTTGCGTGGCCTGTTGATCGGTACGCCCGCGCAGCTCGGTCTTGACTTCGGCGTGCTGGTTTTCGCTGCCGCCGCGATGATCACGATCGCGTCGGCGCTGCTTCCCCGGCTGGTGCGGTGACCGTCTGCCGGACCGCCCGGTTGGCCGTGGTGACGATCGCCAACACCGCCAGCCAACCGCCGAAAAAGTAGGTCGCGGTGGCCGCGCCGATCCATCCGATCAAGGTGCTGCCCAGCAATGTCCCGAGCGAAAGGGCTCCGGTGGTCACCGTCTGCACCGCGCTGGTCGTACGGCCGCGCAGCTCGTCCGGGGTGATGGACAGTCGGTACGACGTCATTGCGACTGTGTAGATCGGCGCGACCACCGATTCCAGCGCGGCCACGATCCCGAGTGACAAGACGTTGGGAGACAAGGCATAGAAGGGAAACATCAGCGCTTCCAGCCACAGCATGACGATGGCGATCCGGCCGACCGGGAACATTTCGGTGGCACGGGCGCAGGCCAGCGCGCGCCCAGTACGCTGCCGATGCCGGCGGCACTGAAGATGAGGCCGATCTGGAAAGGCGTCCCGCCGAGGTGCTGGGCGAGCACGATGATCAGCAGATATCCGGCGCCGTACCGAATGTTGTCCAGCCCCACGATGACAGTCAGGAAGCGGATCACCCGATGGTGGCCGATCCACCGCAGGCCGGCGGCGATCCACACTGCCCAGCCGCGGCCGCACCTCTGTGCGCTTCTGCTGGAAATCGGCGCGCATCAAAGAAAGTGACACGGCCGACACCGCGTACGAGACGGCGTTGACCACGAAGGGCACCGCGCGGCCCAGCCCGTAGAGAATGCCGGCAACGGTGGCGCCGGCGATCCGTACGGTGTTGGCCGCCGACTGGGAATATCCGAGCGCGGCGGTCAGCCGGTCGGCGCCGACCACATTGGGCAGTGCGGCCGTGTTCGCCACCTCGAACAAGGTGCTGAGAATCCCGGAAAAGACGGCCACCGCACACAGCTGGCCGAAAGACAACCAGCCGAGCCAGAGCGCGACCGGTACGCTCGCGGCCAGCACCAGCCGGCCGAGCTCGCACCAGATCATCGTGATCTTGCGGTTCCAGCGATCAGCGAGCGCGCCGGCGAGCAGCCCGAAAACCAGGAACGACACCGTTTGGAGTGCGAGCACCACTCCGGCCTCGGTCACCGAGCCGGTTGACAGCCAGCACCAGCAACGGCATCGCGAGCCCCTGTGCCTGATCGCCGACGTACGACGCCAGTTGACCGCCGAGCAGGATCGTGAAGTCACGATCCCGCCAGAGGCTTCGCTGCTCAGTCACCCGCGAGAGTCTAGGCGCGGCCTCGCGGCGTTCCTAAGGATTTTACAGCGGCAGTCCGAACGAACAGAACACTCGGCCCGGATGAGTGGGATCGAGTGCGTTCTTGATCATCTGGGTGACGTCGCTGTCGAACGCCAACCCGACGTGGCCGACTGGATCCAGCGGGCAGGTGTTCTGCACGTACGCGTTGTGGACGCCCGATTCCGCGACGAAGGCGGTGCTTGTCGGGGTGACCAGCTCGTCCGATCGGCTGGCGATGATCGTGTAGTCCACGCCTGGCTGGGAAATCCGGCCAGCGTTCAGCCGGGCCACCGCCGGGCCGCCAGTGATCAGGTCATTGCAGGCCGGGCAGCCAAAACCGGTCAGCACCTGGCCGACCAGATCGCGGGCGCCCAGCAAATACGCGATATTCACCAGCCCGGCGAACGTTGTCCCGTGGGTAGGTGGCGCGAGTGCGACCACCCGGTGGATCCTGCCGCTGTAGCCGAGCACCTTGGGAATGTAGAGCGACTGGAAAGCACCCTCGGAATGGCCGACCAGGTCCACTTTGGACGCACCCGTACTCTGCCTTACCCGGTCGATGAAAGCGGTCAGCTGAACAGCGGAGTCGGCGATCGCGATGGTGCCGCCTACCGGAATCGCGGACGCCTGCCCGTACGTCGTCGTGTACGCGCAATAGCCAGCGGCGGCCAGCGCCGGGCCGATAGTGGCGAAGTTGCCCGGTCCGTTGCCGCCGAGGCCGTGAATGAGCACGACCGGGTCGGGGCGGGTGGACGACGGCCGGCACGACCAGTCGTCAAATCCGGATGATCGGGTCGCCGCGGCGGCTGGTGCCGCGCTGGCCAGCAAACCTCCCACTACAACGGCGACAACTGCGCCATAACCACCTTCACCGACGACATGCGCATAGTGCCCCCCAAAACGACAGTGAGAAGAGGGTGGACAGTAGATCACGGTAATCACCGGACTACCGCGAGTCGCCGCGATCTGGATCGAGTCAGGCCGCCGAAAAACTGGGATGCGTACGGCGTCGATCCGGATCAAAATCAAACGATGCCCGAGTTGATCGCACCGAGCGTACGTGTTCACACCTCGTTCCTCGCCGCGATGGCCGAGTTCCAGGCCGAAGGTCGGGGCGGACCGGGCGATCATTCGTCGGTTGGTCGGGAGATTCGGGAGTACGGGCCGAGGTGGGCCGATCCGGCGGTATTCGCTGATTTTGCGGCCAGCCTGCGGGCCGAGGCCGACGTGAGCATTCCGGTGCCCGAAGGGTGGGTCCACAGCACCACCCTTTGGTATGTCGGAGGGGACGAATATCTCGGCCGGGTCGCGCTTCGGCACCACCTGACGCCACAACTGACCGAGGTGGGCGGCCATGTCGGATATGACGTACGTCCCTCGGCCCGCCGTCGCGGCTATGCGACCGAAATGACCCGGCAGGTGTTGGCGATCGCCGCCGGCCTGGGGATCGAGCGGGCGTTGATCACCTGCGATGCTGACAACGTCGCGTCACGCCGAGTGATCGAGGCCAATGGAGGTGTGTGGGAAGATCAACGCGGCGAAACGCTGCGATTTTGGGCACCCACCGCAAAAATACAGTCAGTGTAGGGTTAAGGCTATGACGCTGACGAGTTATCTTTCGTATCTCGCCTTCGCGATAGTGGTGACCATCGCACCCGGCCCGGATTTCGCACTGACCGTGACGAATTCGCTGCGCGGTGGGCGAAAGGCTGGATTACTGACCTCGCTGGGGATCGCCAGCAGCAATGTCCTGCAGGGCACCGCGGCCGCGCTCGGTCTCGGCGCCCTGATCGTGCATTCCCAATGGGCTTTCACCACCATTCGCTGGGCTGGGGTGGCCTATTTGGCGTATCTCGGCATTCAGACCATCCGGTCGGCGATCAAGGGTCGCTATGATCTATCCGAGTTGCCGGCGGATCAGGTCAGCGCGCCGAAATGGCTGCGCTTTCAGCAGGGTTTCCTTTCGAACATCACCAATCCAAAGGTCCTGACCCTTTATTTGTCGGTGCTTCCGCAGTTTTTTTGGGCAGCGCCTCGGCTTCGGTGCCCAATGCGCTGTTGCTCGCATATTCGCACGCGGTTTTCGGTCTCATCTGGCTGACCGTGCTGGTGGCGTTCCTGCACCAGATCAGGAGTTTCCTGCGACGCCGGCCGGTGCGTGCGCCGCACGCTGGACGCAGTGACCGGCCTCGCGATGCTGGGGTTCAGCGCCAAGCTCGCCACCGAAACACACTGACAATCTGACCGGTAGAATCTGACAGTATGTCAGCTTCGCTGAGCGTGGCCGAGCTGCTCGACCTGCCGGTGCTGAGGGCCGGCCGGCCGGAGGTGTTGGCCGGCCGCGACAGCCTGGGCCGGCCGGGTTCGCTGGGTGCACGTGAGCGAGCTGGCGGACATCGCCGGGCTGCTGTCCGGCGGCGAGGTCATCCTGTCCACCGGCATTGCGCTGCCCGACTCGGCGGCCAAACTTCGCGCATATGTGGAAGAGCTCGCCGGCGCGGACGCGGCTGCTCTGGTGGTCGAGCTGGGCCGCCGATTCAGCGCGTTGCCGCCCGCGCTCGTACGAGCGTGCGAACAGCACCGGCTGCCGTTGATCGCGTTGCGCCGGCAGGTGGCCTTCGTCCGGGTCACCGAGGCGGCGCATTCCCGGATTATTGAGGCACAAACCGCCGCGTTGCGCTCGTCCGAGCAGGCCCACCAGGTGTTCACCGCGCTGGCGGTGGGACGGCGCCGAGCCGGCGGACATCGTCAGGGAGGCGTCCCGGGCGTCCGGATGCCCGGTGGTGTTCGAAAACCTGGCTCACCAGGTGTTGTCGTACGACGCCGCCGGCACGCCGGTCGACGATTTGCTGGCCGACTGGGAAGGTCGTTCGCGGGCAGCGCGTACGGATGCGCGCACCGCGGTTTGTGGCCCGGAAAACTGGCTGGTGACCGCGGTCGCGGCCCGCGGCGAAGTGTTCGGCCGGCTGGTGATGGTGGCGCCGGAGTCGCCGGCGCTGAACCATCCGATGGTGTTGGAAAGGGCCGCCACCGCGCTCACCCTGAACCGGTTAATCGAACGGGACCGGGAAACCCTGGAACAGCAGGCGCAGCGGTCCATTCTCACCGACATCATTCACGGCCGCTACGCCGCCGAGGCGGACATGCACGCGCGTACGGCCGCCCTCGGTGTGCCGACCCGTGGGCGATCGCTGGTCGCGGTGTGGTTGACCTGCCCGCCGGGAAAACCACCGGCCAGCAGCGGCCATTGCGCGACTATGACGGGGAACTGGTGGCCGGTGCGTTGCGAGCGGCTGAGATTCCCGGGATTGTCGCCGCGATGTCCGAGGGGCGGGTCGGACTGCTGCTGCCGGTACGAGCCGCGGACCGATCAGGGGCGCTGCACCGGATCTGCGGTCACCTGCAGGAAAGCAGCCACCGGGACCGTGGCGAGAACGCCCGGATCGGAGTCGGTACGACGGTGGCCGACCTGGCCGAGTTCCGCCGCTCGTACGCCGAGGCCGGTCAGGTGGCTGACGCGGCCCGCGGATCGGGGCAGCGCAAGGCTTTCTACGAGCTGCCGGATATCCAGCTGCCGGGGCTGCTTTACGTTTTGCGGGACGATCCACGATTGCAGGCTTTTGTCGAGCGGACGCTGGCTCCGCTGCTGGAAAACGATCGGCGAACCGGTAAGGATCTGTTGGGGGTGCTGCGGGCATTTCTTCGGCATCCGGACAACAAGTCGCAGGCCGCGCAGGAAGCACATCTGTCCCGACCATCCTTTTATGGGCGGCTGAGCGCCATTGAGGAGTTGCTGGATGTCGATTTGGGGTCGGCCGAAACTCGTACGTCCCTGCATGCCGCGATGATGGCGCTGATTCTCTCCGGCAGAAGTGAAGACGGCTTTCGGGTGCACTCGCTAGGATTGTGCAACAGTATGGCCGCGATCGGATGGTCGCCATGCGTAAGGCGCATGGTCTGCTATCATGGAAAAACTTCACGTCCCGGTTTCTTTCCGTATGGTTGAAGTAATCTGATAAGAATTCTTACCTAAAGCTATTGCGTGGTCGCGGCCAGTGCCCTACGGTCAACCAGGAGCCGCCGGTGCCGGTCGGTTCGGTATCTGGGGGACCCGAGGGGGTCCGCCATGCCAGCGATTTTCTCAGCGTTGAGCCGTGCTCTTCACTGGGATAAGGGCATGGCGGTAGGTTCGGCGATATCGCGACCGGCGCGGGCGGCTCCCTTTCTTTCGGTGGCGAGAAATCAACCGTCCATTCTGGACGCCCACGGTGGCCGCCTGCCCGCGTTGATATCGTGACGTGCACGCAAGTCAGCAGGTGACGAGAGCGGTGATGCGACGGTGACTACGGGTGCCGGGGATCGTGCTGGTGGGCGCGGGACTCGCCGGCGTAAGGACCGCCGAGCAGTTGCGTCGCGCTGGTCATAGCGGTCCGATCACCATGCTGGGCGCCGAAGTGCATCCGCCGTACGACCGGCCACCGCTGTCGAAGGAAGTTCTGCGCGGCGACCGAACCGCGGCCGACGTCGTGTTGCAGGACACTGCGTTCTTTGCCGACAACCAGGTCGAGCTGCGGACCGGCGTACGAGCGATCGGCGTCGACACCGAGAAACGGCTCGTGTCGCTGGAAAACGGGCCGGCGGTGCCCTATGAGGAGCTGGTGATCGCCACTGGCCTGGTGCCCCGGCAACTGCCGGCGGCAGCCGGCCTCGCTGGCCTGCACGTGCTGCGAACTGTGGACCACAGCCTGCGAATCCGGGAGTCGGTGGGCAGCGGCCCGGCGCTGATCGTCGGCGCCGGTTTCATTGGTTGCGAGGTGGCCGCGAGCCTGCGGGCGCTGTCCGTGCCGGTGACCATCGTCGACCCACTGCCGGCCCCGCTGGCCGGCGCGGTCGGCGAGACCATCGGCCGACTGGTGGCTCGGCTGCATGTCGAGGCCGGCGTGGACCTGCGCTGTGGGGTCGGGGTCGCGGAGATCCTCGACGACGGCGCCGGCCGGGTGTCGGGGGTGAAACTGAGCGATGGCACCGAGATCGCCGCCCATCTGATCGTCAGCGGCATCGGCTCCAGGCCGGCGGTCGAATGGCTTGCCGGCTCCGCCATCGAGGTGGCGAATGGCATTACGTGCGATGAACGCGGTCGTACGAGCGCGGACGGTGTGTGGGCGCTCGGCGACGTGGCCGCGTGGTTCCGCCCAGCGTTGGGAAAACACGTCCGGGTCGAGCATTGGACCAATGCCGGCGAGCAGGCCTCGGTGGTGGCCAGCGATATCGTCGGCGGCGACCAGCCGACGCGCCCACCGGTGGTGCCCTACTTCTGGAGTGACCAGTACGGCCTGAAAATCCAGGCGTTGGGCGACATCGACCCGTCCGAAGAGGTGCGGGTGTTGACTGACGACGGCCGCCGATTCCTTGCCGTGTATGTGAATGACGGCCGGATCACCGGTGCGGTGGGCTGCGGCCGGGCTGGTCAGCTGATGAAGCTGCGACCGCTGATCGCCCGCCAGGCCGCACTTTCGGAGATCCCTCAGTAGAGCGCGAGCGCGGCGCGGGACAGCCGGTCGGCATGTCGGATCGGGTCCGGCAAACGAAAACTCGAGCAGGCTGCCAGCACGATGTCGCAGCTCTGCTCGAAACCCACTCGGTGGCCGGGGGAGACATACATGGGTTTGACGTTGTCCTGCGTCCGCAGCACATGCCCGATCAGCTCGCCGTTGTCCAGCAGCGGGGCCTGATCTCCACGGTGCGGGCCGGGTTCGCGGTGTTCGCCGATGAAACGGGTCTTGGCGCAGCCGATCGCCGGCAGTCCAGCGCGAATGCCGAGATGGCAGGCCGATCCGCAGCGCCGCGGGTGGGCGATGCCCTGCCCGTCGACCAGCAGCAGGTCAGGCTGGTTTCGCAGCTGTCCAAGGGCTTCCAGCAGGGCGGGCACTTCGCGGAAGGCCAACAGCCCTGGCACGTACGGGAAAGTCGCCACCCCGTGCACGGTCGATTCTTCCAGGATCGCACCGGTCTCCAGGTTCAGCAGCACCGCGGTGGTCGCGATCCGGTCGGAGCCGACGGCGTACGAGATGTCCAGACCGGCGACCGTTCTGGGCATCGGGATCTGCGCTCGCGGCACCTCGACCTGGCTGGCCAGTCGCTGCTGCAGCTCCTCAGCTTGCGCGATGCTGACCGGCTCCATGGTCTTATGATCCGATGTGGACGGTCGAACGCATGTGTTGGGGTGCGCCGAACCAGTGCCGCTCGGCCGCGGACAGGGACTCCGCGCGGTCGCCAGCCCAGCAGACATAGCCATCCGGTCGCACCAGAAATGCCGTGTCCACGGCCGCGGTCAAGGGGTCGATGCGGCCATCGTCGTACGAGCGTTCTTTCCAGCCGTCGCTGACGAACAGCGCCCGGCCGAGCCGGCAGTGATCGGCCAGCTGGCTGCCGTCGGCGAGCGTGCGGTCCGGCATTCTGCGGCCCAGCAACTCCGCATCCCCGCCAGGCATCCGATACTGGATGTCGAGCCCGGAGATTTCGCCAGCGAGCCGACGATTCGCCGCCGGGTCGGCGAGCAGATCGGTGACCATTGCCCGCAGGGCCTGGATATCGGGGTCCGGCACCGTCAGCACGCCCTGCGCCCGGGTGTTCGCGAGCACTGCCGCGGCGACCGGGTGCCGCTCGTGATGGTACGTGTCGAGCAGCCCGGGAGGTGCCCAGCCGGCCACCGTCGCGGCGAGTTTCCAGCCAAGGTTGAAGGCGTCCTGCAATCCGAGGTTCATGCCCTGGCCGCCGGCCGGCAGGTGGATATGCGCGGCGTCACCGGCCAGCAGAACCCGCCCGATCCGGTAGCGGTCGGCCTGCCGGGACGCGTCGCCGAATCGGGACGCCCAGCGCACCTCGCCCACCACCGCCTCCGGTCCGTACGCCGCGGTGATGGCCTCCTGGACTTCCTCGATCGGCACCGGCGTTTGTGGTGCCCCGCTCCCTCCGAACAGGAACCGGTGGACGCCGTCGCGCAGCGGGAGCAGATAGCCGCCGGTAGTGGGCAGCTCCCATTGGTCGGAGATTCCCGCTGGCCGCTGGGAAAACGTGAGGTCGGCGACCGCGAGCTGAATCCGGGCGTCGCGACCGGGAAAGCCGAAACCAGTGAGCTTGCGGACCGCGCTGTGCGCGCCGTCGGCGCCCACCACGTATTTCGCGCTGATATCCGGGTGACCGTCGACGATGGCGATGACTTTCTCTGCGGTTTGGGAAAGTCCGGTCAGCTGCCGGCCGCGTAACACCGGGATGTCGTACGTTGCCAGGTGTTCTTCGAGAAAACGCTCGACATCGGCTTGCTCGACACCGATCTGGAAGGGAAATGCGGTGTCGAAAACGCTGTAGTCCAACCGGATCCCGCCGAAATGGCCGGATGGCACGGTGGCGTGTTCGTACGTCCGGATCGATTCCAGCCACCCCGCGTGAATGCAGGATCTCGGCCGATCGTGGTTGCAGGCTAAGGGCTTTGGATTGTCCGGTGCGTACGGGCAGCTGGTCGATGACGACGGTGCGGATGCCGGCCAGGCCCAGCTCATTCGCCAGCAGCAGTCCGGTTGGTCCCGCTCCGACGACCAGGACATCGATGAGATCAGGCACGGAGATCCACCTTTTTGGTGTAGCCGAAGTGGAAGGCGACCAGGATCGCGAGCACCGCGTAGAACTGACCGGTGCCGACGACCGGGATCAGGTCGATGGGCAGCGTGTATGTCAGGACGAGGCCGACGACGCAGTCCACCAGCAGTCCCCAGCCCCACACCGCGGTCAGGACCCGGGTGCCGCGACGGAACTTCTGGTCGTGGTTCCACCGGCTTTCCCACACCCGCGCGCCGGCCTCGCCGGTCTTGGTGACCGCGATCGTCCGGCCGAGCACCAGCAACGCCGGCTTTCCGACGAAAATCGAGACGATCATCCAGACACCCAGCAGGCCGACGAAAACCCCGGCCCAGCCTTCCCGTACGGCCAGCGCTCGCGGGCTGCCGGTGAGCAGGCCGATCACCAGGCTGAAAACCAGGATGCTGACGGTGAACAGCGCCATCAGGTCGACTTTTCCCCGCTTGGCAAGCTGATAAACCGCTCGCGGCACGGCCGCCACGATGCCGGCGATCAGCGCCCACCACTGACTCACCCCAGCGGCGCGCAGCCCGTAGTAGAGCGCCATCGGCAGCGCGAGGTCCAGTGCGAGGGTCGCGATGTTGGCCCGTACCAACCGGCGTACGCCGTCGGCCCGGTCGACCGCCGGGGCAGGGGCGTTGGTTTCGGTCGTATTCATGAAAACTCCGATCACGGTCGGGTGGCACGGTGGAAGAGGTCGGCCAACTCGCGGCCGCAGTGCGAAAGGTCGAGGCGGTCCTGCCCGGCGGTGTGGCGGGTGACCACAGCGTCGATGGAGCCCTGGATCGCGATCGCCATCACCTGTGGGTCGAAGGCGCCGAACTCGCCGGCCTGCTGGCCGGCGCGCAGATGGTGCTCGAGGATTTCCACGCCAGCGGTCAAGAATCGGGCGTCCGCCACCGGCTCGCCGTCCGGTGACTTGGCATTGGCCAGAATTTCCACCAGTGCGCGCAAATCCGCGGCTCGCTCGACCAACAGCTCCACATTGGACTCGATGCGGGCCCGGAGCATCGCCGGATAGCTGGACTCGGCCCGTACTCGTGGCTGGATGTATTCGGACGCGGTTCGTACGACATCTGCCACCACCGCGCGCAGCAGGTCTTCCTTGCCGGCGAAATGGTACGAAATCATGCCGGTGCTGCTGAGGCCCGCGGTCTTGGCGATCTTGCTGAACGACGCCTTCAGGTAGCCGACCTCGGCGATGGTCTCGATCGCCGCGGCGACGATCTGGGCCCGCCGAGCCTCCTCGGTGAAGGTCTTACCCTGCTCGTTCGTCCTCGCGTTTGCTTGCATGAGCAAAACTTAGCACAGCTGAGCAAGAATCTCAAATGTATAGGTCTACCTGCGGTTATGTAGTTGAACCGAGGCGGGAAGTACTGGCCAAGCGCCTGTGGTCGAAGCTGTCGACCTTCCCGAGGCAACCGTGCGGCATCCGCCGAGTGTCCGGATTGCCCATTGACTGGTGGGGAGCGCTGGGTATGGTCCGGCAGGCGAAGGCGACGAGGAGGCTACAAATGGAAAACGCCAGTCATATCAACGAAAGTAGCAGACTTTCGATCGATCGATCGCCGCAGTCTGCTGAAGATCGCGGCGGCCGCCGGTTTTCTTCCCTTTCTGAGCGCCACCAGCGCGGCCGCGAGTACGAAGCCAGTGGTCACCATGTGTTCGGGCCTGCCGCTGACCTCCGACCCGGCCTTTCCGATCGGGGCGTTCTGGCCGCCGTCGATGCAGTCGGCGTTCAACACCCTCGCTCGTTTCCAGGAAATGAAGGACGCTGGGTTCACGTTTTCCTTCATTGGCGCCAGTGATGACGACGACCCGGCTTACATCAACTCCAGCCTGTCCTTTTTGGACCAGGTCGGGCTGAAGGCGCTGGTGGTCAACGGCCCGGAGCGGGCGGTGCAGGTCTACCCGAACTACACCTCGCACCCGTCGTTCGTGGGCTTCCGGCTCTACGACGAGCCGGCGCCAGACGCCTTCGCCGACCTCGCCACCGGCACGGCGGCGGTGCGCGCGGCGGTGCCTACCCTGCTGCCGTACATCAACCTTCCACCCGGCGGCGGCGAGGATTGGCGGCGGTACGTTCAGCAGTTTGTCGGTCAGGTCAACCCGTCGCAGCTCTCGTACGACCGGTATCCGTTGAACAGCGACGGTTCCGACGATCCCGGCTATTTCGCCGCCTGGCAGGACATGCGCTCCGCGGGCCTGGGCACCGGACTCGCCACCTGGATCTACATCCAGAGCCTGCCGTTCGAGGGGCACCGGAGTCCGTCCGCGGCCGAGCTTGGCTGGCAGGTCAACGTCAGCCTCGCGTACGGGTGCAAGGGCATTCAGTATTTCTGTTACTGGACACCGCGGGATTCCGGTGGCGAGACCTTCGGGCCGGCGCTGATCGACTTCAACGGGAATCGAACGCCGATCTACGACGCGGCCAAGGCGCTCAACACCGGCTGGCTGACCCCGGTCGGCGCGGCCCTCAAACCGCTGGTGTCCGAGCAGGTGGTGCACGCCAACGAGTCGTCGCTTCCGGCTGGTGCCCTGGGTTTCAGTCCCGATGTGTTTCTCAGCGGCACCGGCGGTAGCCCTGTCATCCTCGGACGATTTCGCAGTGCCGACCGCAAATCGCGCACCCGGTGGCTGCTGGTGGCGAATCGCTCGCACAGCGGCACAGCGCAGACCACCATCAATGTCAACACCGCGACGGTCACCGCGATCTCCCGGTTCGACCCGGCCACCAGCACGTACGTGGCACAGTCGAATGCGGCCAGGATCGCCGTTAGTCTCGCGCCTGGCGCCGCCGCGCTTTTCCGTCTCGACGCCACCGGGGCGTCGTTGGATCCGCAGGTGCAACTCGTGCTGGTCTCGGGTGGGACGATTTACCACGCGATCCAGCAGGTGGGCGGCGGCTGGAACGGCCCTAATCCGCTCGGCGATCCGGCCCGTCTGGTGGCGATTTCGGAAATCAATGGTGCGATGAACCTGATCGAGATTGCCGATGACGTGGTTTATCACCGCGTACGAGCAGTCGACGGCAGTTGGAGCACCCGGAACGAGTTTGGCGCGCTCGCGTCCATCGCCTCGGTGGCGACCGCGGCGGTGGTGGGCTCGCTGCAGGTCGTTTTCGTTTCCAGCGGAGTGATTTTCCACGCGATGCAGCATCCCGACGGCAGTTGGGACGGCCCCAACCGGTTGGGCGACGCCGCCAACCTCGTCGCCGCCACCGAACTGCACGGCACCCTCAACCTCATCGAGATTTCCGGTGCGCAGATCTACCATCGCGTTCGGTACGGCAATGGAGAATGGAGCAGCCGCAACCTGTTCGACACCGTAAACGGCATCACATCAGTGGCGGTCACCGCCGTCGCAGGGGAAATGAATGTGGTGCTGGTCGCCGGAGGGCAGGTTTATTACGCCATCCAGCACGTCGACGGCAGCTGGCAATGGCCCACCGCGACCGGCGACATGGCCGACCAGGTCGCCGCGTCTTCGGTCGGCGATGAGCTGCAGATCACCGAAATCTCCGGTGGGCAGGCGTACGTACGAACGCGTCACGGGGACGGCAGCCTGAGCCCCCGAACCCCTGTTGGTGGACCCGGCCAAATCACCGCTGCCGCCACCACCGGCCGCTCACCAGCGCCCTGCATGTAGTGGGTTTTATGCCTGGTGGGGCCAGATCGGGGTGGCCGGACCAAGGAGTGGGAGGTTGGCCCAGTCGGCGCGGCCGGGGGCGTACGCTTCGGCGACGACCGCGCCTTCGGGGCCAACTTCGGCGTGATGCGGCACATTCGAGAGAATCCGCCAACTCCCGCCGGGTCCGAGAACTCGAGTTTGGTCGCCCACGGTGAAAGTGACGGTGCCTTCGATCACGAATCCGATCTGTTCGTTGTCATGCACGTGTTCGGGCACGTGTTTTCCGGCGGCGATTTCGATGATGGCGAGCGTCATCCGTTCGCCCTCCACCATGCGGGCCGTCACGCCGTCCCAAATCTCGCGTCGCCCGACCTCGGCCAACTCCCGCATTGATCACTCCTTTTCGTAGACCGCGGTTGTCCATTCCTGATGTTGCGTGGTTTGCCTGCGAGCGATGGCCTGTAGATCGTGTCGAAGCCGCAGGGCTTGCTCACCAGGTCGGCCAGACCCGATCCGCCGACCGTCAATGTCCACCACTGAGCTGACGATGGACGCTGTGCCGCAGAGAAGAACCTCGTCGGCGGCGTAGTAGAGTTCGGAGCGGTGAACGCGCCGTTCATCGACTTTGGCGGTGGTGATCTCGGGAATGAGCTCCAGGAGTTGCTGGCGAGTGATGCCCGCCAGAATGTCATCAGTCCCGATCGGAGTGCTCCAAGTTTTCCCAAAACGCACCATAATGTTGGCAGTGGTCGCTTCGGCGACGAACCCGTCGCCGGTGAGCATTAGCGCTTCGTCGTAGCCGGCTCGGACGGCTTCTGTCTTGGCCAGCGCCGGTCCGACATAGCTGCCGATCACCTTGGCGCGAATCGGTGTGCTGGCGTCGCTGGCCCGCCGCCAAGTGCTGACCATGCAACGGAGGCCCGACGGGTTGGCATAGTCACCGACAACTGGGGTTACCGCGATGGACAAGCGGGAGTCGATGTCGTGCATGCGTACCGGCAGGACTTCCCCCGAAAGCAACAGGAGAGGGCGTACGTACGCATCGGTGCGAACGTCGTTTGCGCGAAGCAAGTCGTGCGTCATCGCGACCAGTTCGTCGACGCTGAATCTCAGCGGCAGTCCAAGAATCCGCGCCGAGCGGTGCAGACGCTGGTAGTGCGCGGCGCCTTCGAATAGATACAGCTGTTCGTGCTCGGCGTTCCAGAATGCCCGGATGCCCTCAAAAGTGCCAGTTCCGTACGACAAAGCGTTGGCGTGCACGCTGATCCGCGCCTCGTCGGCCGGCACAATCTCGCCTTCGACGGCGACCTGGGGGCAGGGTGCGCCAAAAGGGTTGTGAACGTTGGTCATGGCCACCTCTCGCACCTCACTGAAACACTCGTTTCAGTGAGGTTAGCAGAGGTCTAGGCGTTCAGATAGGCCTCCACGGCAGCGGTTGTACGCGCGGTGTCGCCGGTCGCCAACAGGTCCATCAAAGCGCCGCGCAACACCGAAAGGGCGAGAGTCCGCTCGGCCCGACCGGCCGCGGTGGCGCGGCGGGCGCGAGGTTGTGCGGCCGCGAGGACGGCGAGCCAGTCCTGGACAGTTGCTGCTGTGCGAAATCGGCCCATGGCCCCGTTGGTTCGGTCAGGGATCGGGCGTAGGCCTGGAGCCAGAGGGCGAGCAGCGGCCGGTGTGATTCGGCCGACAGCCAGGCCCAGGTGGTGCGTACGACGGCCGCGAACCCATCGTCCTGCGAGGTGCGGCGAAGAAGCTCGAGCTCGTCCGTACGGGCGCGGTCCAGCAGCGCGCGGACCAGCCCTTCCTTGGACTCGAAAAGGTAGAGCAGCACCCGCGGGCTGGATCCGATCGCAGCCGCGAGCGGCCGCAGCGAGAGGTCGCTCAGGCCGTTTTCCAGCGCGTACTCGTAGGCGCGTTCCAGCAGTTCTCGCTGCCGCACTGAAGGGGGTCGCGTCTGTTGGGTCACCGCGCTATGGTCCCACCGAAACGACTGGCGCCGAGGGACATAGTGGAGCGTGGTGGATGAGCGATCGAGTCAGCGTCGACAGCGACGGTCAGGTGTTGCTGATTGGCATTAACCGGCCAGCCAAAACGCAACGCAATGCGTTCGACCTCGCGACGATCGCCGAACTTTCCGCCGCGTACGAGCGATTCGCCGCGGATCCACAGATGCGGGTCGGCGTTCTGTATGGCCACGGCGAGCATTTCTCCGCCGGACTTGACCTCGCCGAGGTCGGCCCGGCGGTGGCGAAGTCCGGTCCTCAGGCGCTGAAAGGACCCGGTCTGCACGACCCTTTCGGGCTGTGGGGGGTGAGCCTATTCCGAAACCCGTGGTGCTCGCTGTCCAGGGTGTTTCCTTTACCCTGTCGATAGAACTCGCGCTCGCCGCCGACATTGTGGTGGCCGCCGACGACGTGCGCTTCCGACAGTTGGAGATTGGCCGCGGGATAATGCCGTTTGGTGGTGCCACTTTCCGTGCGCCGGCGCAGCTCGGCTGGGGAAACGCCATGCGATTCCTGTTGACAGCTGAGGAGTTCGGGGCTGCCGAAGCTCTCCGCATCGGTCTGGTGCAGGAGGTCGTACCAGCTGGCCAGCAGCTTCAGCGGGCCGTCGAGATCGCCCAGATCATCGCTGCGCAGGCACCGCTGGGGGTGCAGGCCACCTTGGCCAACGCACGGATCGCTCGCAAAAGTGCGGAGCAAGCGGCGGTCGAACACCTGCGTCAGGTGGTGCCGGAGATCCTCGCCAGCGAGGATGCCGCTGAGGGGTTGAACAGTTTCGTTGAGCGACGAACGGCGACTTTCACGGGTCAATAGCCGCAGCGTGCACTGGTCTACAGCCTTCTGTCGAATGAGCGCTAAAACCGCTAGTTCGCTTAGAGTTCTTGTCTCCGAGCGCTTCACCGTTTCCTTCGAGCGTCTGGACCGGCAAAAGGCCAGTGCGGTTGCAGCCCTACGCGTGCGACTATCGGCGGCATGGAGACGTACGAGGGAACCGCTCAGCTTGAATGGTGGGTCAACCGCTCAACGTGCTTCGGCCACTTTCCCGCAACGGTCAGGGCCGATGCGCTTGACGGTGGCGGTTGGGATGTGCACGGCGCGCTCGTGGACGCCAGCGAACGCGAAAACCTGCAGCTCGCCTACTGGATAAGTCCGCTGTTCACTCTCCGGTTTCCCGATGACAGCACCTTCGACGTCGCCATCGAGCCAGCGGAATCTGGTTTCAGCGTCCGTGAATGGGATGACCGCGTACCCGATCGGGCCACGGTCTTTGTCTTCGACCCGGAGACTGATCTGCCGAATCCCGCGTCCGCATGAGCCGGGCAGGCTCCTCAGACCCTGCGCGGAGCGCGCCGGTGACCTACGTGGGGCCGATGAGAGTCGAACTCACACTGTCACGGACCTAAACCGTGTGCCTCTGCCATTGGGCTACGGCCCCCAGTCGCCGGCTCGAGAAACCGGCGGCTGGTTCATTCTGCCGTACGCCCCGCGTCGGCTGATCCACCGGACGGGTTGTCGCTGCCGGCCGCTTCGTCGCGGTGCCGACCGGCCGGTTCTTCCACCACCTCAGGCTCGGCGGGAGAAGGCTCGGCGGCAGGAGGCTCGGCGGGAGGCGTTGGACGGCGGCGGGACGCGAGGATGACCGCCCCGAGGGCCAACAGCAGGATGGCGATGCCACCGCCGATGACGTACGGGGTGACGCTGCCGCCGCCGGACGTGTAGGTCGACGGTGTCACCGGTACGCCGGGCGCGTTCGGGTCCTCCGGGCCGGGTTTGGTGGTCGTCACGGTGAACTTGATGTCCCCGGAAACCGGGTGGCCGTCCGCCGAGACGATCCGGTACGACGCGGTGTAGGCGCCGGTCACCGGGAGCGCCTTCACGTTGACCGACACCGACGTGTCGATGATCCGCGGCGCGCCGTCCTGATACTGCTTGCCGTCCGGGCCGGTCACCACGACCGCGGCGAAGTTGTTCAGCACCACGTCGTTGAAGGTGAAGGTGACCCGGGTCGGCGCCGCCACCGAGGCGCCGTTGGCGGGGCTCGACGAGATGAGTACGTCGTGAGCCGCGGCGGGTGCCGCGGTGGCCAGCACCCCGACAGGCCGAGCGTGACGGCCGCGGTGAGAACGCCGATCCGGCGTACCAGCCGACCTCTCACGAGTTCGCGGGCTTGCGCAACAAGGCCCAGGCGGCCACGCCGACGCCGGCTAGCCCAAACACCAGGCCGGCCGTGCCGAGGCCGCGGGCCAGGCCGTCGGAGCCGCTCGCGGAGGCGGTGGAATCAGAAGCTGACACGCCCATATTGTGACCGGCCGGTGCGTCGCCGTCAGCATCGGCACCCGCCGCCGCCGGGGTCACCGCGAAGGCCGGCGCGGGGTGTTCGGGCTCCTGCCCACCGGCCGGGGTGGGCTGGTTCCAGTTCACGATCGTGTTGTTCGAGTAGTACTGCGCGGTGGGGAACGACAGCTCCTTCGTACCGCTGGGCAGCGGCCCCGCCGACACGTCGAACTCATCGAACTGACCAGGCTTTATGCCCTGCCCGGCGGTCGCCGTCCAGGTGATCGTGCTGACCGCCTTGGTAATGGTGGCGTCGCCGATGTTGACCGGTTTGGGCAGCGTCACCAGGGTGGTCTCGGCCGTCCAGCCGGGGTGCGGCTTGATCGACACCGAGCGGAGCGGATGGTCGGTCGGGACGGTGATCACCAGCTTGTTGGTGTCCGCGTTTTCTTCCTCATTGGGCACCCGGAAGGTGAGTTTGGGGTAGCTGCCGGCGGCCGTCGAGTCCGGGATCACGTGGACGTGCGCGGACGCCGGCCCGGCGAAGGCGAGCGCGCTGCCGACACCGATGCCGGCGGCCAACGCGACCGCGGCCAGCCGACGGGGCCACATCCTGGGGGTCGTACGGGGGAGCGTCACTGGTCCCAACTCCTCGAGAAAAGTCCGCGGGCGCCGACGCTTTCGTGCCGCCGGCCTCGCAGTGCAAGTCGTCGCCGACTTTCCCGGAGTTCCAGTGACGTGCGTTATATCCCCAGATCGCGGCGAAGTTTCGCCACGTGGCCGGTTGCCTTCACGTTGTACATGGCGTGCTCGATCTTGCCCTCGGGGTCGATCACGAAGGTGGACCGGATCGGGCCGGTGACGACCTTCCCGTAGAGCTTGCGCTCGCCGTACGCCCCATAGGCCTTCAGCACGTCGAGATCCTCGTTGGACGCGAGCGGGAAGGTGAGGTGCTCCTTGTCCCGGAACTTGGCGAGTTTTTCCGGACTGTCCTTGGAAAGCCCGACGACCTGGTAGCCGGCCACGTGCAGCGCGTCCAGGCTGTCCCGAAAGTCGCAGGCCTGGGTGGTGCAGCCGGGGGTGAGCGCGGCTGGATAGACATACAGAATGACGTGCTTGCCGCGCAGGTCCTTGAGGTGCAGCCGCTCGCCGGTGTCGGTGGGTCAGGTCGAAGTCGGGCGCCGCGGCACCGGCCGCCAGCCGGTTCGTATCCGTCATGGCGCCACAGTACGACCCCACCCTGACACTCCGTCCGCGTACCCGACATTGGCCAACGCCGGGTACGCGCGGAGGACTACTTCTTCAGGGCCGCGTTGATCGCGTCGGTGACCTGCTGGGTGGTCGGCACGCTGTCGGCGGTGCCGCCGTTCACCACGGTCCCGTTGACCTTGACGGTCGGAGTGCCGGTGATCTTGCCCTTGGACGCGCTGTCGGTCAGGTGCGCCGTCCAGGCCGCGTATTTCCCGTCGTTCACGCACTTCTCGAACGCCGCGGCTGGCGCACCGGCCTGTTGGCCGAACTGGATCAGCTGAGTGTTGGTCAAGCCGGTGCTGTTCTCTTCGGGCTGGTTGTCGTAAAGGACCCCGCGATACTGGTCGAACAGGCCAGCATCCGCGGCGCAGGCCGAGGCGGCTGAAGCGCGCGACGAGTAGTTCGTACCCGACGAGAACCGGTCCAAATACGCCAGCGGGTGGTAATAGATCCGTACCGTGCCGGCGTCCACCATCTTCTGGATCGTCGGACCCGTGGTCGTCTCGAACTGGTGGCAGATCGGGCACATGAAGTCGATGTAGAGATCGACCGTCACCTTGGCGGTGGACTTGCCGACATACACACCGGTGACCGTGCCGCCCTTCGGGGCGGCCAGCGGCAGGGTCGGCTTGTGCGTGGAGTTGTACACCGTGACCCCGACGATGGCGGCGATCGCGAGCACCGCGATCACCACGACACCGACGATCGACGTGGTGACGATCCGCTGCCTGCGGCGCTGGGCGGCCAGCCGCTGGGCGGCGACCTGGCGGGCCCGGTTGGGTCGGCCGCTGTTCTTGCTCACTCGTTCTCCTCGTCCTCGTCGCCGTCCGCAAGATCGGCGGCGGTCAAACCGGATGTGCTCAGGTGGCGGATCAGCCCGTCCACCGACAGTTTCGACAGCGGCCAGATCACCAGCACGACAGCGATCGCGACGAAACCGAGGTCCCGGGCGATCTCGATCGCGTACTGCGGGTCGACGCCGGCGGCCAACTGCCCGCCGGAGGAGAAGCAGCCGCAGTCGATCCGCAGGCCCCGGACCCAGACCGAGATGATGCCGACGATGAGATGACGAACAGCAGCGCGGACGCGGCGGACATCAGCCGTACGCCGAGGCCGACGATCAACAGCAGCCCCAGCACCAGCTCCAGGAACGGCTGGCCAATGCCGATGACCTGCACCAACGTGTCCGGGATGCCCAGCTCGTACGCGCGCACGCTGCGGATGTTGTTGTCCAGGTCAGTGACCTTGGGCCAGGCGGCCAGGATCCAGATCACCGCGAGCGCGAGCCGCAGCACGGTGGACAGCCACGGCTGGGTCGCTGGCCACCAAGCCGTCCGACCGGCGGGTCGCTGAACGCTCACCTGCGTCATCAATCTGGTCCTATCGTCTCGCTCGTGGGCCCGAAAGGGCACCTTAGACGGTTAGACGCGCGAAGGTGCCGATTGGTTCTCGGTCCGGCCCACTCCTTGCCAGAGGGTACGCGGCGAGGACGTCACGCGTCCGGCTGCCGAGGGTCTACGACCACTTTGAGGTGGTTCTGCGGCTCCGCGACCAGCGCCTCGAAGCCGGCCTTGACCACGTCCGGCAGTGCGACCCGGTCGGTGATGAGCGGGCGTACGTCCACCCGGCCCGTCTCCAACAGCCGCACGGCGTCCGGGTAGTCGCTGGTGTACGAGTGGGACATCGAGGCCACCAGCTCCTTCTCGCTGCCGAGGAAGTCCAGCGGGTCGAAGGTGAGGTCGCCGGGATAGATCGCGACCAGCACGGTCCGGCCGCCGCGCCGGGTCAGCCGGATCGCCAGCGGGGTGGCGGCCCTCGCGCCCGCACAGTCGAGCACTACGTCCAGGCCGTGGCCGCCGGTCGCTGGTCCCGCCGCGGCCTCGGCCTCATCGGGGGTGACGGCCACCGCCGCGCCGAAGGAGGAAGCCAGCGCCCGCCGGCCGGGATGCGGCTCAACCAGCAGCACGGTGTCCGCGCCGGCGATCCGGGCCACCTGGGCGGTGAGCAGGCCAATCGTGCCGCCGCCGACCACTCCGACGCGGGAGCCGAGGCCGATGCCGCCGCGCCGGACGGCCCTTACCGCCACCGACAGCGGCTCGGCCAGCGCGGCCTGCTCGACCGGCAGCTCGTCCGCGTACGGGATGCAGCAGTATTCGGGCGCGGCCACAAACTGCGCGAGGCCGCCGTCCGTACGCTGGCCGAGCTGGCCGGAGAACGGGCAGATGTTGTGCCGGCCGGCCTTGCACCACTCGCACTCGCCGCAGAACAGGTTGCCCTCGATCGCCACCCGGGTGCCGGGCCGCAGCTTGACGCCGTCGCCGACCACCTCGGTGACCGTGCCGACCAGCTCGTGTCCGAGGGTCAGCGGCGCGATCGCACCGGTGAGCGGGAACGGCTGGTCGACGGGGGGTGAGCAGCGGGCCGTGCAGGTATTCCTCGATGTCCGTGCCGCAGAGCCCGCACGCGTCCACTCGGGCGATCAGCCAGCCAGGTGGGGGATCGGTCGGGACTGGTACCTCAACGACCCGGATGTCCTTACGGCCGTACCACCGTGCCGCGAGCAGACTGACCGGATCCGACCATGGTCGGCACTGTCTTCACTCGCGGTTCACCCTTGCCGTCTTCGGCTGGCGACGACGCACCAGACCGCTTCGATCACCACGACGATCGCCACCGCGAGCCCGATCAGGGTCGCCGTGGCGCTGATCAGCACCGAGTTGTCCGTGGTCCGGAGGCTGCCGCTGACCTGCTGGCCGGCCTGCCCGAAGCTGAACGGGATCGGTCCCAGGTTGAAGAATACGATCGAGGCGATCATGCCGAGCACGGCGCCCACAACGGCACCGCACGCCCAGAGCGCGTAGCGGTTGGGCAGCGTTCGTACGGCCACGTGGTCGTCGCGGGCCGTCAGCCGGGCCACCAGCGCCGCCACCAGAAAGAAAGCCAGCACCGCCGCCGCCTGCACATAGAGCCACGGCCGGGTCTGGTCGACCGCGTCAATGGTCCCGTTGCCGGCGAGCAGGTAGGACACCCCGAGCAGAAACGGTCCAGCGGCGCCGGCCAGCGCCGCCTCACCCCACGGCTGGTCCCGCCCCGCCGCCGCCCGACCCACGCGACGATCGCGGCCGGCACCATCGCGGCGACCGCCGCTTCGATGAACAGCGCACTGAAATAGCTCGGCGCACTTTCGGAGTCGACCAACCCGAACTGCAGCAATCCGAGCCGCGGGTTCCCGTTGCGGGCGAACAGCGACACGATCGCGAAGGCCACCGCCAGCGCCGTGCTCCCGGCGAGGCTGCCGCCGATCAACCGCAAATACGGCCGGACCGCGACCACCAACACTCCGACCACGGCCGCCGACAGCACCGCCAGAATCCGCCCAGCGGTGGCCGACGGCGTCGAAGCCATCCCGGACGCGTTTGCGCCGCGTGCACCACCAGCCAAATCGCCGCCGGCACCGCCCCCACCGCTACCCCGACCGTACTGAACCAGATCGGCCCTGGCGCGGACAGCCGGAAAACCCTTCTGGCCAGCCGATTCGCCGCCAGCCCACCGACACTCGCGGACAACATCACCAGCCACGCCATCGTCGTCAACTGGTTCGGCGACGGCTTCGCGCCGCCCACGCTGTCCCAGGAGTAAAGCCCCACCTGGGCCGCCCCGAGCCCCAACACCACCACCACCAGCACGACCGAGAAAACGATCGCACCGACGAAGGCGGTAATGCTCGCCGGCTGGACGCCCTCCGACGCCGCGGTCTTGAACGGCGCGGCCCGGGTTGTCATGTTTCAAGGGTAGTCGGCGGCGGCGTGGCCGCGCATCCATTCCACTACCCAGAGTTGATCAATTTTTGGGGTACGGCCGGGTGGTGCGGTCGGGCGGGATTTTCGTCGAGTGCGGGACAAAAACCCCACACTCGACGTCGAGTGTGGGGTTTTGTCCCGCACTCGACGCTGGACCCGTTGTCCGCGGGGCTGGCGCGACTCTCTAAAAGCCGGGCACCAATCCAGAGCAAACTTGCCGGAGAGCAGACACTCCGGCAACGACAGCGGGGTGCTCACCAGTCCCACGGCGGTACGCCACGAACGTTCGGCGCCGACTTTCCAGGGCGGTCAACACCACCCCGGCGGGCGGGTCGGCAGCGCCCAACTCGGGGACGAAAGCAACCCCCTGCCCAGCCGCGACCAGCGCCAACACCGTCGCGAAGTCGTCGGCGTGGTGTCGGGCGCGAGGGGTGAAGTCGTGGGCCTGACAGGCGCGGACCGTCATAGTGTGGCACAGGGTTTCCGGGCTGGCCAGGATCCAGGAAGCCGCACGGCAGTCGACGATGGTGGTGGAGCGCGTGGAGGCCAGATACATGGTTTCCACCAGCAAAGGAGTCGTCTCCAGTGCTGGGTCCGGCTCGACCGGCACATAGTCGTACGCGCTGATCAAACCCAGGTCGAGCTGGTCCGTACGCAGGGCGTCGGCGACGTTTGCGGGGTCGAGTTCGCGGACGGTGAGGTCGAGGCCGGGGTGATCGCGGCCGAGGGTGACCAGGGCGGCGGGCAGGATCGTACGCATCGCGGTGGAGAAGGCGCCGATGCGGAGGTGGCCGGTCAGGACTTCCCGGCTGGCGGCGAGGGCGGCGGTGGCGCGTTCCAGGTCGGCGAGGACGGCTTCGGTGTGGACGGCGAGCTGGGTGCCCGCTGGCGTGAGGGCGACGCGGCGGCCGGTGCGGTGCAGAAGCGGCACGCCGGCCTCCCGCTCCAGGGCGGCGAGCTGCTGGGACACCGCGGACGGTGTGTACGCGAGTGCCTGGGCGACGGCGGCGATGGTGCCGCGGTGGGAGAGCTCTCGCAGGAGGCGCAGCTTGCGTACGTCGAGCATCAGTTCAGCTTACGGTCGTCGGCACAAATGTGAACTGGACCTACCGAGCGGTGGAGCGGCAGCCTGGTGCGCATGGAAGGCCTCTTGATTCCGCTGATCACCCCGTTCGCCAAGGACGGCAGCGTCGCGCTGGACGCGCTCGAAGAGCTCGCCCACCGGGTGCTGGATGACGGCGCCGCCGGGCTGGTGCCGCTCGGTACGACCGGGGAACCGGCGACCCTGACCGCGGCGGAGAAGAACGCCGTCATGGACACCGTCGCCGCGGTCTGCCGCGACCGTGGCGCGCTCCTGATCGCCGGCGCCGGCTCTAACGACACTGCCGGGTCCGTCGAGGCAGTAAAGGCGTTGGCGAAGTGGCCGGAGGTGACCGCCGCGCTGACCGTCGTGCCGTATTACACGCGTCCCGGCGAGGCTGGTGTGGTCGCGCATTTCACCAGGCTGGCGGCCGAAAGTCCGGTGCCGCTGATGCTCTACAACATCCCGTACCGGACCGGCCAGGTGCTCGGCTGGCAGGCGCTCCGGCAGCTCGCGGCGGTGCCCGGCATTGTCGGGATGAAGCAGGCGGTCGGGGCGGTCGACGAGGACACCGTCCGGTTGATGGCCGACAAGCCTGAGTCGTTCGCGGTCTTCGCCGGCGACGACCTGTATGTGTCGCCGCTGCTCGCGTTGGGCGCCGCCGGCGGGATTCTGGCCTCTCCGCGCACGTCGCCACCGACCGCTTCGCCGCGCTGGTCGGCGCCTGGCGGGCCGGTGACGTGGCCCGCGCCCGGCTGCTCGGCCATCGGCTGGCGGCGCTGTCGGCGGCGATGTTCGCCGAGCCGAACCCGGTGGTGGTCAAGGCGGTGCTGCACGCCAAAGGGCAGATCCCGAGCCCAGGCGTACGCCTGCCACTGCTGCCGGCCAGTGCCGAGGCCACCAAAGCGGCGCTGCAGGCGTACGAACAGAGTGACTGCTGAGTCACGTGTGGTGAAAATCAGCTACTGAGGCTTATGCTCCCTATCGGCTGTTATGTCGGTAGGGAGTGTCTTATGGGAACGTCTCGTCAGTACGTACGGGCCGGGTCCGTGGTGGCCGCGGCCGCGCTGGTGGTGGGTGGCGTCGTGCCGGTCAGTGCCTCGGACGCGGTGATCGGGCAGCGGGCCGTCGCTTCGGTGGACGCGAGTGTGCCGTCCGACGCTCAGCTGGCCAGCGCGACGCCGCTGGAGCTGCTCAAGGCCGTCATCCGTTGTGAAGATGTCGGAGCGGACCAGCAGTACTGCCTGCATATCGGCTTCATGTCGCCGCGCCAGACGCCCGAGCAGGTGGACGCGATGCTGCGGAAAGCGTCGACCGGGCCGGACAGCGACGACGGGGTCGCGACGCTGCTCGGCGTCGCTCATCGGGTCGCGACCCGGCCGTACGACCAGCGGGCCGTCGACGAGAAGGCGGAGATCGCCGCCGCGGTCAAGCAGGCCAACGGGGTCGCGAAGACGACCCGGCACGTCATGTCGGCGGCTACCAGCTCGAGCATGCCGACCCGGCTGGTGCTGCCGATGGGGCTCCCGGAGCAGGACACCAACTGGTACTGCGGGCCGGCGAGCGTCGCCGCTGTCGCGTACGGGCACAGCACGACCGTCGATCAGAGCACCTGGGCGTTTCGGCTGGGGGCACCACCCAGGACGGCGGCACCGACGTGTCCCAGATGCCGGCGGTCCTGAATTACTACACCAGCAGGGGCGACAGCACGCCCTACACTGATATCTCCACCGGCGCCAGCAGCGCCAACGACTATTTGGCCTATGTGCGGGAAGCCATCTACACGAACAACCATCCGGCGATCCAGCAGGTCAAACTCTACAAAGCGTTTTTTTTCCCGTACGTACGGGTAAACCACGGCGGCCACTTCCAGCCGGTGAACGGATATGACACGGTCGCCCGGACGGTGATTTTCACCGAGGTCTACGACGAGGCGACCTACACCTCCGGCGGCGCGCACACTGGTGGGCCAAAAGAGCTGCCCGTCACCCTGGTTTTCGCGGCCAACCAGGCAAGTTACAACGCGATGCCGGGAGTTTTCGGGCGGTTGGTGATTTAAGTGCGTCGGCGCGGAGCTGTTGTGGCGGCGGCCCTGGTGGTACTGCTGGCCGGCTGCACCGCCGCGCCGCCATCCGCGTCCACCCCGTCTTCGACTCCGTCCTCGACCCCGTCGGCGCGGCCGCGCTGTCCGCGCCGGCGGTCAAGCAGGCGCTGTGGACTTTTCCCTTTCAGCGCTCGGAACCAGTCGTCTCAGGTGACGCTGGCCCGCTGCTCTACGACGGCCGCTATTACGTTCGGCCGGATCCCGCGAACCCGGCGGTGGCCACCATCCTGGACACCAGGACGAACAAGGTCGTCGTACGCCATCAGGTGCCGCATCGCGCGGACGGATGGCAGGTCGAGGACGTTTTTCTGACTGATGGCTACGCGATCGTGGTCGACGCGGATGCGGAACCGCCTTACCGCCCCAAACCCTGGTACGCGGTGACCCGCTACCAACTCTCCACCGGCACCGCCACCTCGGTCGCAGACCAGCCGCCGGTGTCCACTGTGGACCCGGAGGTGGTCGCCGGCGACGGCCGCTACGCATACGTCACTGATCAGGGTGGCCGCGGGTGTGTGGCGGTGGCGGACGTACGACAGGTGGCCGCCTCGGTACGGTACTGCGCTCCCGTCGGCTGGCTGCCGGGATTTCTGCGCACCGGGGATTCCTCGGTGACTTTCGCGGAGAATTCGGAGAACGCTTCGCAAAGTCGTCAGCCGGCGGGCTGTCGGCGGCTCGTACGACTGCCCAGTGGTGGCGCCGCGACGGACGTGCCGGCGTTAGCCGCCTGCCGACAGTATGCCGGCGCTGGGGTGGGGAACTGGTCGGCCTGGTCCGACGCGTCGGACGCGGACGCCGATGTCGAGCATGCGCCAGTGCTGGCCGCTGTTGGCCGGGCCTCGCCGTTCCGGGTGGATGTCGGCGTGGTCGGTTCGCTGCGTACGTGCGGAGACTGGGTTTATTACGACCACCGCGCGGATCCGTCGACGGTGGAGATTCGTCGGTGGCGGCCGGGCCACCCCATCGAGGTTATTTATCGCAGCCCAGGCGAAGAACTGTCGGCAACGACCAGCGTGGCATGTGCCGACGGATGGGTGAGCTTCATGCGGCAGTACACCGGCGCCGGTAGTCCACACACGGGACGTGTTGGCGGCGCAGGCCCGCGGCTAGGCCAAAACTCCAAGGTCAAGGGCGAAGGCAAGCCGAGGGCGAAGGTCGACGGTCAGGGTCAAGGGCGAAGGTCAAGGTCAAAAGCGGCGGTTGCCTCGGGGGAGGGTGGATCCCGGGTATTGCCGGTTGAGTTGCAACGTGGGGGCTTGGGTACGGGGGGTTGCGGTGGTCCGTTCTCCCCGTCGGCGCCCAAGGGCAGCACATTTCCTGGCCCGGCGGCGGAGCTTGGGTGCCGTGCCCCGGCCTGGGTGCCCCGCCGCCGGGCCAGGAAATGTGCAGGGCTGCGCCCGCCGACGGGGAGACCGGACACCTCGCGCTGTTGGTGATGACGTTGCTTAGTTCTGTGCCCTGTTTGTCGCGTTTCCCGAGCCGTTTCCCGGGTATCGCTCGCCGAGTGCGGGACCTTGTGCACCGCTCGACGTCGAGTGCGGGCTTTTGTACCGCACTCGACCCCCGACCTGTGACAGCTGGGGACTGGTGGGGCCCCTGCGGCGCGCTCGTCCCACTCTCCGGGACGATAGTTGTTGATCTTGGTTAGTTGGTCTACCCAAAACGGACATCGGCCTGAAATGCCTGGTTTGGGTAGGCAAACTAACCAAGATCAACAACGGATATCGCGAGGGGATGTGCTTTTCCCGCGAGTGTGGGCAGCGGCCCAACCACCCACCAACGCAACGACCAAACCCAAACCAGTTCTTCCTAGAGGCGCCGCCCGCAGGGCAGACCTTGACCTTCGCCTTTGACCTTGGGCGCGAGACCGCAGGCGGGCCGGAAAGGTCACGTTTGGCGGGAGCCGCATCCGGACAGTGGGCGGGTTACGATTGTCAGAGATGTACAACGTTGGAATGATCCTCTGGCCAGCAGTCACCCAGAGAACGGCAGGCAAGGTGCCCCAGTGGTGAGTAATCCTCCTTCACACCGGCCCCGACCGGAGTATCCGCGGCCCCAGCTGCGCCGCGATCGGTGGTCCAGCCTGAACGGCGAGTGGGCCTTCGGCTTCGACGACGATGGGGTGGGGCTCCGCGAGCAGTGGTTCGCGCTGACCGCGCAGGAACTCGCCGGCACTCAGCTTGACCAGCGGATTCTCGTCCCGTACGCGCCGCAGTCGAAGCTGTCGGGGATCGCGTCGGATGGTCAGCATGACCTGGTCTGGTACGCGCGGACGGTGACTCGGCCGGGGGACGCGCGCCCTGGCGACCGGATTTTCCTGCACTTCGGCGCGGCCGACTACCACGCGACCGTGTGGGTCAACGGCATCCAGGTCGCCGACCACCAGGGCGGGCACACGCCTTTCAGCGCGGACATCACCGACGCTCTGGATGCTGAGGGAGCGACATCGACACTGGTCGTGAGGGTCGCGGACCAGATGACCGCGCTCGACCTGCCGCGCGGGAAGCAATATTGGCTGCCCCAGTCCGAAGGCATCTTCTACACGCCAACCACCGGCATCTGGCAGAGCGTGTGGCTGGAGCCGGTGGCCCCCGCTGCACCTGACCGAGCTGCACCTGACGCCGGACCTGGACACCGGCGCCGCCGCGCTGGAGATCGCGCTGGCCGGTGACACCAGCGAGGCGCGGGTCGAGCTGCACCTGTCGCTGCATGGCGAGCCGGTACGAGTGGAGACGCTGACGCGCGGACGGGCCGCGGACCCAGCACACGCTGACCGTCCGCCGGCTCGACGTGGCCGCGCCGGGCGGGAATGTCGGCGGGTGGAACGGCTTCGCGGTGTGGAGCCCGGAACAGCCTGACTTGTACGACCTCAGAATCCGGGTTTATTCGCCGGACGGCATTCTCGCCGATGAGGTCGAAAGCTATTTCGGCATGCGTAGTATCGAGGCCAAGGACGGCAAAGTCCTGCTCAACGGCCGGCCCTATTTCCAGCGTCTGGTGCTGGACCAGGGATATTTCCCGGGCGGAGTGCTGACCGCGCCCAGCGACGACGACCTGCGCCGGGACATCGAGCTGGCCAAGGAACTCGGGTTCAATGGAGCTCGCAAGCACCAGAAGGTCGAGGATCCGCGCTGGCTCTACTGGGCGGACCGGCTGGGTTTCCTGGTGTGGGGCGAAATGGCGAACGCGTACGCGTATTCGCGTGACTACGTCGGCAGAATCACGTCCGAATGGCAGGAAGTTGTTCGTCGGGACCACAATCATCCCTGCATCGTGGCGTGGGTGCCGATGAACGAGAGCTGGGCGGTGCCGCAGCTGGACACCGACGAACGCCAGCGCGCGCGCGCACCTGCGGGCGATGTATCATCTGACCCGCTCGTTGGACGTTTCCCGGCTGGTCGTGTCCAATGACGGCTGGCAGCACGCGGACACCGATCTGTTGACCTTGCACGACTATCGGACCGGCGAGGGTCGTCGCGGTGAACTACCGCAGTCCGGCCGAGGCAGTGGCCGCCGAGTCGGCCAGCATGCCGGCCTTCGTACCCGGCAGCTCGTACTCCGGCCAGCCGATCCTGCTCACCGAATGCGGCGGTATAGCGTTCGCGGTGGACGGCGGCGGTTGGGGTTACACGACCGCCGAAGAGCCGGAGGAGTTCCTTGCCAGCTATCGCCAGCTCATCGAGGCGATCGTGGGTACGCCCGCAGTGCAGGGTTTTTGCTACACCCAGTTGACCGATGTGGAACAGGAAATCAACGGCCTGACGACCTTCGAACGAGTGCCCAAAGTGGACACTCACCGGTTGAGGGAGATCACTGAACTGCCACGTCCCTAGCCAGACCACATGATCGCCTGACTGGCAGAATGGCGAAGCGTGAGCATCGCCGGGAACGCGTACGGGCCCGTGCCGCGGGTTCGGGAGTTCCTCGGCGCGACCTCCGGCCGGCGGCTGCTCGCCTCCGATCCGGGCCTGAACAGGTTGCGGTACGCGATCGGTGTCGCGGCCAGCACGGCGATCGCGATCGGGCTGATCCTGGGTGCTGCTGCGGCCGGCGCCGCAGGTGGTGCTGCTCGGCGCCAGCGCGGCGATGATCTCGGCTTCCCAGCGGTTCGCGGCGACCCGTCTCAAACGCCTGGGCATCATCGCGTCGCTGTTCGTGCCGGCGGCTTTTTCGCTGACGGTGGCGACCCTGCTGTCCGGCTTCGCGATTGTCGCCGACCTGGCGTTCCTGGCGGTGATTTTCGCCGCCCTGCTGGCATTCGGCCGTCCGGTGTACGGGCAGCCGGCCGGCACGGTCGCCTTCATGATGTTCTTCTTCGCGCTGTTCATCCGGGCAAAACCACCGGAGCTGCCGGTCCTCTATCTGGCGCTGGTGATCGCGCTCGGGACCACCGCGGTGGTGACGGTCCTCGCCACCCGTACGTCCACCGCGCCGATGATCCAGCACGTTCGCCGCCGCTCCTACCGCGCACGACTCTCACAAGTCCTGGACGCGGCCCTGCGATTGGTGGAGCAACCGCGTCCGGACGTACGAGACGCCCGCCGGGTGCTGCGCCGGGTGGCGCGGCTGCATGAGGCGGCGCTAGTCATCGAGGCCGAGCTGGACGCCACCGGTGAGGGCGAGCTGGCGGGCCTGCAACGCCGGATCCTGGACTCCGAGCTGGCCGTCGAGCGGCTGGCCGCCGAGGTTGGTCAGGTCTACAAGCAGCGGATTCCGGTCGAGGACCGGAGGCCGCTGGCCGCGCAGCTGCATGAGCTGCGAGTGTGGATCGACTCCGGCGACCCGAACGCGCCGGACCGGCTGGCCGCGCGCTTCGGTCTGGCTGGACGTCGGTACGGCCGGCCCGGCGCGCAGCACCATGTGGGCGATCGCCGAGGTGGTGGAGGCGATCGAGCGGGCCCGCGAGCCCTTCGACGCCGCGGCAGCGCCGGCCGAGCAGCCGCCGGTCAGTCCCGCTCGACCCGCGGCTGAACCAGCGGCGACGCCGGCCAAACGTACGCTGAGCGACCGGCTGACGCCGACCGTACGACGAGCCATCCAGGCCACCGTCGGCTGCGGGCTGGCGATCCTGTCCGGCGAGCTGCTGTCCGAACAGCGCTGGTACTGGGCGGTGATCACCGCGTTCATGGTCTTCGTCGGCACTGGCTCGGCCGGCCAGACGCTGGTCAAGGGCTTCCGGCGAGTGGCCGGCACGCTGATTGGCGTGGTCGCCGGCACCGTGGTGGCGAGCCTGCTGGGCGGCCATCTGGAACTGGCCGTGGTGCTCGCCTTCGTCTGCATCTTCGCCGGCTTCTACGCGCTGACACTTTCGTACGGGCTGATGGTCTTCTTCATCACCGTCATGTTGGGCATGCTCTACAGCCTGTTGGGGACGTTTCACGCCGGAGTTGTTGCTGCTGCGCCTCGAAGAGACGGCGATCGGGGCTGTGTCGGGGATGGCCGCGGCCGGCCGTCCTCGTGTTGCCTACGACGGCCACCGCGGCCTCCCGGGAGGCCACCGCGAAGCTCCTGGAGGGCATCCGTGACTTCCTTTCCGACCTCGCCGGGGTGCTCGTTGACGCAGAGGCCCTGAACCTGGTGGACGGTGTGCCCGGGACATCGACACGGGGCTGTCCGAGCTGCACAAGATCGCCGAGCCGATCGTGCACCGAGCCACCCTGTTGCGGTCCCGGCGCAGCGATGCCCGCTTCACCCCCTCGCGCTGCTGGACGCCGCCGCGTACCACGTACGCAGCATCGCCGCGAACGCCGAGACAGCCGCGCTGGCCGGCGACGACGGCCTCGCGCTCGCGAACGTACGCATGCGGGACAACCTGCGGCTGATCGCGGACG
Source organism: Fodinicola feengrottensis (assembly GCF_010993775.1). GTDB lineage: Bacteria > Actinomycetota > Actinomycetes > Mycobacteriales > HKI-0501 > Fodinicola > Fodinicola feengrottensis. Next base: position 47,077 of record NZ_WOTO01000005.1, read on the forward strand.
GCCTGCGCGCCGACTACGGCCAGCCGGATCAGCCGGTGCGCAAGGGCGCCAGCCCGTCCGAGCTGATCGGTGCGCACCGGCGGGAGCGCGCTGGGGAATCCGAGCCTGCCCCGATGGATGAGCGGACCACCGTGCTGGTCGATCACCTCGACCGGCTGGACCGGACTGTGACCGGTCTGGCAACGCCGTTGGGCATCAGGATCGAGTAAGATCCTTTAACGGCAAGGACTATCGATTGCCGCCTGTGCAAGATAAAACTCATCACGGATCACTGACCGTGAACCATATCTCACTCCATGACTATCCGTTTTGGGGTAGATAAGGTACATTTGGGTCATCTGGTGTCAGGCTGCAGCGCAGCAGTTCTGTCATTTTCACGGACTGTCGACGTGGTGTGCACCGGGAGGCCGGTCGTGGCAGGGCAGAAGAAAGGCTGGGGGGCGGTTACGCCCCCATTGTTGTCTTGGCGGCAGGAGCTGTCGCCGTTATCGCCCTTTTCGTGCTGGTTCGATGGGCGGTCGCGCATTGGCAGGTGTCCTTCGCCGTGCTGGCGGTGGGCAGTGTGGTGCTGATGCTCTTTATGCTCAAAACCTCGCCGACCCGCCGCAAACGCGGGCTGCTCAATGCCGCGCTGGACGAATTCGACGACCTCGACCCGCAGATTTTCGTCGCCGAGATGGCCCGCAGGCTGGCGCCGGCCGGTTTCACCGACGTGGAAATCCGCACTGCCGACGAGGTTGACCGGGACGTGCCGGATGTGCGTGCGATTGACCGGCTGGGCCCGCGGGTGCTGCTGCGGTGTGAGCAATACGTGGTGGAGAACATTGGCCCCAAGCATGTGAAAGCGCTGGATCACGACGCCATGGATGTTTATGGCGCTGATGTGGCGGTTCTGGTGACGAATCGCAAGGTGCTGCCGTCAGCGGCTATTTTGGCGGAGGACCTGGAAATGGTCACCGTCGACCGGACCGCGCTCGGCGAGTGGCTCGTCACCGGCGTGATGCCTTACGACGTGGAGCTCACCGCCTTCGGTGGGGACGAGCGCCGGATCGTCGCGCTGGACGCCGATCCTTATGCGCACACGTACGACGAAGACGTCATCGATCTGCGCAAGCAGCCGACGACTTCGCCGTGGTCGTCGATTTCCACCCAGAAGCCGGACATTACCCGCCGCCGCGCTTTGGGTGACCGGAAACGGTCGCCGGAAACTGCATAGCTGTGGTACGACACAGGTCATCTTGTCTCGATGACCTGGAGGTCCTCGCGTGGACGCTGACGCCCTTGCAGACATTCGCCGGCTGGACGCCATGGTCGATCACTGGGCTGACCGCAAGCCGGACGCGCTCGCGCTGGTTTTCGGTGACCAGAAGTGGACCTGGCGCCAGTTCCAGCAGCGCGGCGAAAAACTGGCCGCGGCGCTGGTGGCGGCGGGCGTACGACCGGGTGATCGCGTTGCCTCGTACGACAAGAACCACGTCGCCTGCCTGGAGCTGACCCAGGCGGCCAGCCGCGTCGGCGCGGTGAACACTGTCGTGAACTTCCGGCTGGCGCCTGACGAAGTCGCGTACGTCCTGGAAGACGCCGGTGCGACCGTGCTGTTTGTCGGCCACGAGTTCGTCGAGGTGTGGAAGCAGATCGCGGACCGGATAAACACCGTTCGCAAGGTCGTCGTGGTCGGCGGTTCGCCGGACGAGTACGAGGAACTGCTGGCCTCGGCGCCCGCGTACGAAGGCGTCGTTGACGTCCAGCCCGACGACGCTGTCAATCAGCTCTACACGTCCGGCACCACCGGATTCCCGAAGGGCGCGGTGCTCAGCCATCGCGCGCTGCTGGCGCACACGCGCGCGTGCACCGAGCTCTTCCAGACCTGTGAGGGCCGCGTCAGCCTGGTCGCGATGCCACTGTTTCACGTCGGCGGGTCGTCGTACTCGCTGATCGCGCTCTACGCGGGCGTGCCGACGGTGCTCGTACGCGAGGCGCATCCGACTTATCTGCTGCCGGCCATCGAGGAAAACGGCGCCAATCAGGCTTTCCTCGTACCAGCGCTGATCGGCATGCTGCTGGCCGCCGGCGAGCCGGCGATCCACGCGCTGGGCAAGCTGGAAGCGCTCGCCTACGGCGCCTCGCCGATGCCGTTGCCGCTGCTGGAACGCTGTGTGCAGCTGCTGCCCACCACGGTCAGCCTGATGCAGGTCTACGGTCTGACCGAGGTCAGCGGAGTGGCGACCAGCCTGGCCGACGGTGACCACCGCGACCCCCGGTCCGGCACCGGCTGCTGTCCGCCGGCAAGGCGAATCCGGGTGTCGAGGTGCGGATCCTGGATCCCCGGCACCAGCGCCCCGGCCGAGCAGGGCGTGTCTGGTGAAGTGCAGCTGCGTACCGAGCAGGTGATGACCGGCTATTGGAATCGGGCGCAGGCCACCGCCGAGGCGATCGACAGCGACGGGTGGTTCCACACCGGCGACATCGGCTACCTCGACGAGGACGGTTATCTCTTTATTCACGACCGGCTGAAGGACATGATCATTTCTGGCGGCGAGAACATTTACTCGTCAGAGGTGGAAAACGCGGTGGCCGCACATCCGAGCGTCGCGGACGTTTCGGTGATCGGCATTGCCGACGAGAAATGGGGCGAGGCGGTGAGAGCGGTGGTCGTTCCGGTGCCCGGACAGCGAATCGACGCGGCCGAGATCATCGAATTCTGCCGTGGCCGGCTGGCGCATTACAAATGCCCGAAGTCGATCGTGGTCACCGAAACTGCCGCGTAACCCGTCTGGAAAGGTTCTCAAGAACGACCTTCGCAAGACGTTTGGTCAATAGCGGGTAAAGAACAGGCATCCGGTCATCTTGTGTGTTTCCTGTGTCTTTCGGAACTCCGGTGCGTCCGCGTACGTTTGCCATTCCCGTGAGTGCTGACAGAAGGATCACCGCTGATCTGGCCCAGGACCGCCGCCGCTTCCTCGGGGTGATGGCGCTCGGGGTGCTGGGGCTGGCCGCCGGCTGCGGCGGCCAGCAGGCGGCCTCGTCCCCCGACGTCGGGTTCGCCGGTCGCGGCCGGTCCGAGCCACACCGACAACCCGTCGCCGGCCGCGCCGGACTCGTTGCCGCCGATCCCCAAGCCGCGGCCGGGGGTCGCGGAATTGGTGAACTCCACGGCCGGCAAGGAGTGGGAGCCGCCAAAGAACACCAAGCGGATCATCCTGACCGTCGACGACGGCTACGACGCCGCCACGGTCGCCGCCTATGCCGACTTCGCGCCGCCCGGACGGGCATCCCGCTGACCTTCAACCCGAACGGCACGTACCAGAAGATCTGGAACCCGCACGCGGACAAGCTCGCTCCGCTGATCGAAAAGGGCCAGGTGCAGATCGGCAACCACACCTTCACCCACCAGAGCATCGTCGGCCGGTCCGAGGCCGCCATTCGCGGTGATATCGAACGCAACGAAGAATGGATCAACAAGAAGTTCGGGATCACTTCCCGGCCGTATTTCCGGCCGCCTTTTGGTACGCACAACAAGGAAACAGACCAAATTGTCGCGGGTATTGGATTCACCAAGATCCTGTTGTGGGACGGCACTCTCGGTGATTCGAAACTGCTGACTCCGGACAAGCTGCTCTATTTCGCGAACGAATACATGACCGGCGGGCGGATCGTACTGGGGCATGCGAATCACCCGACGATCACGCACATGTTCGACAAAATCGAAGACCTGATCAAGGAACGCAAACTCGAGCCGGTCACGCTGGACCCATGTTCGGCACCAGCCGCGCCACTGGGTAGTTCTACGACCGGCGGCGGGCTTTGGCTTTGTTGGCGGCTTGTTTGCGGGGCTGCTTTGGGCTGCGGAGGTGTGGGCGGGCGGCCGCGAGTGCTGTTGACCGTACGGCCGCGGACAATGCCGATGAACTGTTCCATCAGGTCGGTGGTTTCGTCTTCCAGCCAGGACAGCCCCACGTCCGAGGCCGGCGCGTCCGACACCGGGCGGTAGATGAGGTCCGTACGGTGTGATGCAGCCGGGCGAGCGACTGCGGCACGACCAGCAGCCCGACGCCGGCCGCGACCAGCTCGATCGCGTCCGCCGTGGTGGCTGGGCGCTGCAGCGCCGGCTGGCCCGGCGGGCGCTCCCAGGTGAGGAAGTCGTCGAGCGGATGCAGCAGGGTCTCGTCGGCCAGGTCGGCTGCCGAGACCTGCTCGGCCGCGGCCACCAGGTGGTCCTTCGGGGCCACCACGACCGGCGTCTCGGTGTAGAGCGGGATCACGGACAGGCTCGTACGATCGATCGGCAGGCGTACCAGCCCAGCCTCGGCGTCCCGCTGGCGAAGCAGGTCGGCGGCTTCGGCCGCGGACACCGTGACCAGCGTCAACGGCACCTCGGGCAGCCGCTCCTGCCACGTCCGCACCCACTTGCCGGGCATCACTCCGGGCACGTACGCGAGTCGGAAAGCGGGAGCTGTCACGGCGCCAGGCTACCGGGCGTGGTCATGGGCGCATACGCGCTCGGTAGCCTTGACGGTATGACGTCCCGCATGACTACCCAGACCATGAAGCCGGCGACCGCCGCCAAGAAGCTGGGCGTGTATCTCCAAGCCACTCCCGCCGAGTTCCAGGAGGGGGGGTCGTCTCGCGCGAGGAGCTGAACGCGCTGCAGGCCGATCCGCCGGAGTGGCTGCGAGACCTGCGCCGCGACGGCCCGCACCCGCGGCCGGTGGTCGCGTCGAAGCTGGGTGTCTCGATCGCGGGCCTGGCGCGCGGTGGAATCACCGATACGCTGACCACCGAACAAATCGAAGCAGTAAAGGCGGACCAGCCTGAGTGGCTGCTGCGAGAGCGCGCCACCCAGGCCGACGTGCAGAAACAAGCCTTGCGGATCAAGGAAAAGAAGGCCGACTCCTGAACCCGGTCAGCTGCACAGGTGGGTCCAGAAATGCGAGCTGATCGAATCGTTGGCATTCGAGCCGTCGCTCCACCGCTGGTTCGCGAGGTTTGACCACGAGTCGCCGCGGCTCAGGCACATCGAGGGTCCGCTGTAGTTCCCGTCCTTGAAGAACCGTACGGCGTCGTACTGGCCGGTGTAGCCGTTGTTTCGCACCGATGAGGCGACATCGTTGAACCCGCAGCTGGACCACCCGGCGGAGTCGCCGCCCCACGAGCAGCTCCGGCCGCTGAAGTTGGCATCGGAATAGGCCCAGAGCAAGCCGTCGGGATCCATCGGCCGCACTGTCTGCGGCCTCGTCGGCTGAGGTGCCGCGCCGCGGCGGGCAGTGCCGGCGCGTACAACGCCATCGCCATACTGGCGGCGAGCAATGCGTAGATGCCTTTTCGCATTTCTATTGGCCTCCTCGATAAGTAGAACCCGGACTACTTATCAATATTGTGGCGAATAGGTATTGGTCAACCCCTAAAGCCAATTGGCGACAATTCTCCCCCCACATCGGAAATTTGTGGTTGTCATCGAAACCGCCGGGGTTTCCGAATATGACAGTTATCATAGGAAAAACTGGCAGTTTGTCAGAGAGTGGCGTCGAGCCAGTCATAGATCCGACCAGTGGCCAGTCGTTGCGCGCCGACATGGCAGTGCGCGTCGGCACCTTCCTCGGCGGTGAATCGCAGCATGGTCTTTGGGCCGGTGAGGTGGTCGAACAGCTGCTGTGGTTCCGGCTTGGTTTTCCCATCACCGGAGAAGAACAGGTCATCGGCCGCGTCGCAGACCAGGACCGGGCAGGTAATCCGCTCGGCGATGCCGTTGCGCGTACGTGATAGTCCAGGTAACTCGCCACGAAAGCGCGATCGCTGCTGGCGCCCATCACATACCGGCCGTGGTCCAGTGCCCACCGGATGGTCGGGTTTTGCTTCCGGGCCACCGCGAAGATGGCGTCGAGTTCGGGATCGGTTGCGGCGTTCGCCCTGTTGGCCAGTTCTTCCCGGCTGAAAGGCAATGCGGACGTGACGGCGGTGGCTGCGTCGTACGTCGTACACACCGTCGACAGCGATTACCGCGGCGATCCGTGGTTCGTACGCGGCCGCCCGTGGCGCCAAGGCGCCGCCGAGACTCAGTCCCAGCAACGCGATCCTGGCCGGATCCACCTCTGGTCGCGTGATCGCATAGTCCAGCACCGGACCGACCACGTTTTCCCAGTCGGGACGGAAAACCAGTCCACTACCGTGAATGGCGGCCGGCTGCCCCGGCCCGTCGAACGTGAGCACATGGTAGCCGCGTTCGGCGCCGAGAGCGCCGAAGAAGTGCATTTCTCTCGGCCGCACCATCGAAACCGTTGTGCATCACCAGGAGAGGCTTCGGTCCGTCTCCGGGAGCGCGGTAGAAATACCCGTGCAGCACGGTTCCCTCGTACGGGATCTCCACCGGCACGATGTTTTCGCTGAGTGCCGCCTGGAAACATTCGACACTGCGCTCGTACGCATATGCGATGCGGGGGTCTTCTGGCTTGCCGTGCAGGAAAAATTCCGCCGAGCGATAGTACGTCGACGCGCGCAGGTTCAGCTCCCGCGCGGTGACCGGATGTGCCTTCGCCGCCTCGCTGGCGAGCCGTTCCGCGGTGGCCAGCCACGCGTCGTGCCAGCTGTCGTAGTCGCCCGCCACGATCCGGTCGGCAGTCGCCACCACCTCGCCGAAGTCGGCGCCGCCGTACGCCGCGTGACCGAAGACCCGAAGCGTCTCGTACCAGAACTGCTGGTCATGGGGGAAGAGAAGCTGCTTCATGAGGAGTCCCTCCATCTGGACGATACGGTATCGTCCCGGCCAACCGTACGACGGACGGTACCGTCTCGTCCAGACGCTAGGGTGGGGTTATGACGCGTCGCACACCGTCGGGAGCAGCTGTCCTGCAGCCCCCGAAGTCACCACAGCCATCGTCGACGCCGTGTTCGACGAGCTGGTCGACAAAGGCGTCGGTCGGCTGTCGATGGAAGGTGTCGCGGCCCGCGCCGGCGTCGGCAAGAGCGCTCTTTATCGGCGCTGGCCGTCCAAGGACAAAATGGTGATGGCCGTCCTCGCCGACCTCAGTGTCCCGCTGGCCGAGATCACCGACACCGGCTCGCTGCGTGGCGATGTCCGGGCAACTGTGGAAGCGGTCACCGGCTGGATCACCCACCCGAAGTTCCGCCGCGTCCTCGCGGACCTGATAGCCGAGGGCGAGCGGCATCCCGAACGAGCCGCCGCGGTCGTCGACGCCATTGGCGGCCCGCGCCGCGAGCACGCGTTCGCCACCCTTCGCCGCGCCATCGACCGCGGCGAACTGCCCGCCGACGTCGACCTGGAACTAGCCGCCGACCTGTTCGCCGCCCCGATGTACTGGCGGATGATCGTGCGCCGTGGCCCGGTTGAGGACGATTATCTCGACCGCGTTACCGAAATGATTCTCCGGGCCCTCGGAGCAACGACCTGCTGACATCGTGAGTACGGTCGCCGTTTTATCGCTCGCTGTCGCGTACGACTGTGCCGCCCTGGATGACCGTACGGATGCGGGTGGGATCGGCGAGGGTGGCGATGTCGTTGAGAGGATTCCCGTCCAGCACAAGGAGATCCGCGTATGCGCCGACCTCCAGGGTTCCGATTTCGCCGGTCATGCCGATGAGGTCGGCGCCGATGGTGGTGGCGGAGCGAATGATGTCGATGGGAGTCTGCACCTGCGAGCGGATCCGGAATTCGTGGTTTTGGTGCCGATGCATGCCACCCAGGAGATCCGTCCCGTACGCCATCTTCACCCCACCGCGAGACGCGAGTTCCAGGGCGGCGAGGCCGGCGTCGAGGACTTCGTCGACTTTGCGCCAGCTGGACTCTGGCAGGCCGTAGGTCATGCCTTCTTCCTTCAGTGCCCAGTATGTGACCAGGGTTGGCACCAGAAAGGCATCTTTCTCAGTAAAGAGTGAAACACTCCGTGCGTCCATCAGGTTTCCGTGTTCGACACAGCGAAGTCCGGCTTCCAGGGCGCGATTGACCGCGCGGGCCGTGTACGCGTGCGCGGTGACATAGCGGTTGGCGGCCTCGGCTTCGGCGACGACCGCATGGAGTTCGTCCATCGAGTATTGGGTCGAGTCGATCCGATCGGTGGGGGAGGCGACGCCGCCGGAGCCCATGACTTTCAAGTGGTGGGCGCCTTTGCGGAGCTCGTCGCGGGCGGCCGCCCCGGATCGCGTCGACGCCGTCGGCGATCCGGCTGAGGCCGGCGCCGCAGGGAAGCGCGTTGTCGCCGCGGGTGCGGCCGTCGCCGTGGCCGCCGGTCTGGCTGAGCGCACGGCCGCCGAAAATCAGCCTTGGGCCGCGAATGAGTCCTTCTGATTGTGCGTCGGCCAGACCGAAATCGGCGCCAGCGACATCGCGGACGGTGGTGAAACCGCGGTCCAGCATCTCGCCCATGATGCGGGCGCTGTGCGCCGCCAAATAGGACGGGGACCAGGTGGAAAGGGAGCCGAGATCGGCGGTCGCGGCGGTGACGTGGACATGCGCGTCGATCAGGCCGGGCATCACCACCGCGCCCGCCAAGTCCAGCACCGGTACGTGATCGGGAGCTGCCAAAGCGGTGCCGGTCTCGGCGATCCGGCCGTCGGCGCAGCGCAGGTCGCTCTCGGTCAGGTCACCGGTTCGTACGTCCAGAAGCAAAGCATTACGCAGCAGCAAAACCGTCTCCCTTATTGAGCTCGAGCGCTCAGGTCCTCCAGTGAGCGACCGGCGGTGGACAGTCCGAAAATCACCGTACCTGCCTGCCCCCGATGACCAATACCACCGTGGTGGCCGAAAACTCCGGCGAAGCCGAGGCTGGCTGAGAACAGGCCGATCAGCGACGGCGCGAGAATGCTGCCGATCCGGCCGAAAGCGCTGGACAGGCCGGCGCCGGTGGCCCTGATCCAGGTCGGGAAAACCTCCGGTGTGTACGCGTAAACACCGGCGTACGTGCCATTGAGGAAGAAGGACAGCACCGCGCCGGCGATGGTGATCGTCAGCGGTGTGGAGGTCTGGCTCAGCCAGTACGCGCTGACCGCCGCGCCGGCCAGATAAATCGCGATGGTGTTCTTGCGATCCGCTCGCTCGCACAGCCAGGCGGCCGAGAAATAGCCGGGAATCTGGGCCAGGTAGATGATGATCGAGAATTCGAAGCTCTTGGTGACGGTGATTCCCCGTTGGACGAGCAGGGTGGGGATCCACGAGAAGAAACCGTAATACGAGAACGTGATCACGAACCAGATCAGCCAGGTCACCGCGGTACGGGCCGCCATCGGCCGGCTCCAGAGGAACCGCAGCGCCCCGAAAAGGCCGACCGCCGTGCGAGCTCGTTCGGTTTCCGGTGCGGTGGCTGGGATCGGCGGCAACGGCCGGCCGGTGGCGGATTGGACCCGTTTCTCGATCGCGTCCACCACCGCGTCGGCCTCGGCCGTACGTCCTTGGGAGACCAGGAAACGGGGCGACTCGGGCAGCGACCGGCGCCACCACAGCAACATGATCACTGGCACCGCTGTCAGCAGTTGGGCGTAGCGCCAGCCGTCCGCGGCGGCCGGCACCACGAAGCGGCCGATCAACGCGGCCGTCACGTAACCGAAGGAGAAGAAGCCGGCCAGCGCGCCGACAAACCAGCCCGCGTCGGGCGGCCGGCACGAACTCGGCGAGGAAGGGCGCGATGATCGCGCTTTCCGCGCCGGTGCCGACGCCGGCGAGCACCCGCGCGCCGACGAAAAACGGATAGTTCGGCGCGGCGGCTGAAACGACGGAGAACACGGCGTAGAACGCGAGCGCGTACATCATGACCCGGCGCCGGCCGATCCGGTCGCCGAGCAGGCCCGCGATGGTGGCGCCGATCAGGTAGCCGAAGGGGGTGGCCGAGCCGATCAGGCCGAGCTGGCCGTTGCTGAGGCTCCAAGCGGCTTGTGCGCTGGGCAACAGAAACGCCACCACAGCGGCGTCCATGCCGTCGAACGTGTAGCCCAGGCCGCCGAGGAAAAGCAGTCCGTAGTGCGGCCGGCTGAGGGGCAGCCGGTCCAACCGGGCCGCCACCGAACCCGTTGCCGCGACGGTCATGGAAGTCCTCTCGATCGATGGGCGATCATTCGACGCTAATTGTTAGGTAGTCGCGTACAACGTTGCAACCTGTCCATTCAGGGGCCACATCTGGACACCGGTAAGAGGTGGTCATTTGCCAGCTTGTTACTTAATACCTAATGTTTACCTGGACCTGTAGATTTTTTGTATCGCCATGTGTCATGGTGAATTCGCCTGGGCGCCGCGCCATAACCCCCGCTTTGACCGTTCGCCGACAGGTTCGCGGCGTCCCGACACCTGCCGGAAATATTGAGGGAATCGGGCCATGAGACGAAAATTCTTCCGCCCCACGCTGACCGCGATGAGCGTCAGCCTACTCACTGTCGCGACGATGGCGGTGTTCGTGCCGCCAGCCGCCGCGGACACCCCGGGCCAGGAACTGGCCGCGTTGACGGTAAAGCCGAATGGTCCGCTGACTGGCTACAGTCGGGACAAGTTTCCGCACTGGCACATCGTTTCCGGGACGTGTGACACCCGTGAGGAAGTCCTGAAACGGGACGGCACGAATGTCACCGTTGGCAGCAACTGCTATCCGACCGCCGGCTCCTGGACCAGCCCGTACGACGGTGCCACCTGGACGAAGCCGTCGGACGTCGATATCGATCACATGGTGCCGCTGGCGGACAGTTGGATGACCGGGGCCAGCACCTGGACGACGGCCAAGCGGGAGGCTTTCGCGAACGACCTGACCAGGCCGCAGCTGCTGGCCGTGACCGACAATGTGAACCAGTCCAAGGGAGATCGGTCGCCGGACGTGTGGAAGCCGCCTCTGCAGTCGTACTGGTGCACCTATGCCACCCGCTGGGTCGAGGTAAAGTTCTATTATCAACTTTCGGTGACTTCAGCGGAAAAGAGCGCGCTTTCCTCGATGCTCGGCCGCTGCTGACAGCCTGCGGCCAGATCGCTGGAGACTAGGGTTTAAGTCTGTCTTAGACTTCGGCTGCGAATTGCCCGGCTAAGTCACCGTATATCGCGGTTGCCGGGCAATTTCGTACGCGATGGCCTTCCAATGTTGGCCTGTCGTTCGCCTTTCGAACCGGCTACGGCAAATTGCCGCGATTCAGATTCCCCCGGACCTGTAATCCCCTCGGACCACGAAAGGGCAGCCAACCATGCCCGAACTCACCCGTCGCCGCCTGCTCGGCGCGGCCGCCGCGACCAGTGCGGCGGCGATCGCCTCGCCGCTGTTGCCACCGAACGTACGACGTGACGTGCGCTGGCCGCCGAGGCACCGCGCAACAGCGATCTGCGCGACATCGAGCACGTTGTCCTGCTGATGCAGGAAAATCGGTCCTTCGATCACTACTTCGGGACCATGAAAGGCGTACGCGGCTTCGACGACCCGACCGCGATCACGCTGTCCACCGGTAAGTCGGTCTTCTACCAGCCGGACGCGGTGAACCCGGACGGTTACCTGCTGCCTTTCCACCTGGACACCAAATCCAGCAGCGCGCAGGCGATCCCGTCCACCAGCCACGCGTGGTCGGTGCAGCACCAGGCCTGGAACAACGGGAAAATGGACCAGTGGTTGCCGGCGCACCGGGCCGCCGACAAGGCCAACGGCCCGTACGTGATGGGTTACTACAACCGCGACGACATCCCGTTCCAGTTCGCGCTGGCCGAGGCATTCACCATCGGTGACCACTACCACTGCGGAGTTTTCGGCCCCACCTGGCCGAACCGGATGATGTGGATGACCGGCACCATCGATCCGGCCGGGCTCGGCGGTGGCCCGATCATCAGCAATGTGGCGCCCAAGGGTGGCTACACCTGGACGACGTACGCGGAGCGACTGCAGCAGGCGCAGGTGAGTTGGAAAGTCTACCAGACCATCGACAACTACGGCTGCAACATGCTGGAGAACTTCAAGCCGTTCCTGGACGCCAAACCTGGCGATCCGCTTTACGACCGGGGCGTCAGCAAGGGGCATCCGAATGACTTCGAGGATGACGTACGCAACGACCGGCTGCCCACCGTTTCGTGGCTGATTCCCACCTCGTACGAATCTGAGCACCCGAACTACCTGCCGGCCGCCGGCGCGGATTTCGTGGCCCGCAAAATCGAGGCGCTCGCGTCGAACCCGAAGGTGTGGCGCAAGACCGCGTTTATCCTGAACTACGACGAGAACGATGGCCTTTTCGACCATGTCGTGCCGCCGACCCCGCCGGCCGGCACCGCCGGTGAATTCATCGGCGGACTGGCCGATTGGTGCCGGTTATCGGGTGCCGCTGGTGATCGTGTCGCCGTGGACCGCCGGCGGCTGGGTGGCGACCGAGAACTTCGACCACACTTCGGTGTTGCGTTTCCTGGAAAAACTGACCGGCGTGCACGAGCCGAACATCAGCGACTGGCGGCGGGAGACGTTCGGGGACCTCACGTCCGCTTTCCGGTTCCGGTCGGCTCGCCCGTACCCGCCGCGGCTGCCGGACACCCGCAAGCAGCTGCAGCAGGCGCAGAAGGAGGTCTGGTCGCTGCCCGCGCCGACCCTGCCTGGCGCCGCCCAGACCCCGCCGAAGCAGGAGCCGGGCACCCGCCCGCACACTCCCTGAGGTCGATCGCTCGGCATCCGACGCCGGCGGGCCGGGGACGGCTAACGTAGGGGGGTGGCAGGGCCGACGAAGCAGCAGCAGCTGGTGTACGACGAGCTGCGCAAACGTATCCTGGCCGGCACCTACGGCCCGGGCTTTCGGCTGGTCATCGACGGCATCGCGAGCGAGCTGGGGGTGAGCGCGGTGCCGGCCCGGGAGGCGATCCGCCGACTGGAGGCCGAGGGCCTGGTCATCTTCGAACCACAGGTCGGCGCTCGGGTGTCGCCGGTCGACCCGGGCCAGTTCACCGAGGAGCTGTCGGTGCTCGCGGTGCTGGAGGGCTATGCGACCGTGCTCGCCGCTCCGCTCGTACGAGCGCAGGACCTGCGGCGGCTGCTGCGCGAGATCAACGCGCGGATGGTGGACTGCCTGGACCGGATGGACTCGCTGACTTTTGGTGCCCTCAACCGAGAATTCCACGCCGCCATCTACGCTCGCTGCCCGAGTCCCTATTTGGTCGAGCTGATCGAGGCCACCACGGCCCGGCTGGATCGGATCCGCAGGACGGTTTTCCTGCAGATCCCGTACCGTGGCAAGGCCTCGATCGCGGAGCACGACGGCCTGATCGACCTGATGTCCACCGGCGCCGGCCCGGCCGCCATCGAAACGGGCCCGCGAACACAAGCTCCACACCGTGCAGAGTTTCACCGAGTGGCAGGCACGCCGTTCATAGCCGCCGCCCGGCGGTCGGCGGCGAGTGACCCGAGCGCGATGGCGAGCCCCGCGACCCGTCAGCGCGGCGCCGACGAGGTAGATCGCGCGTACGCCCGGACCTGCGATGATGGCGCCGCCGAGCCAGCCGGCGAAGGCCGCCGCCAACTGGTAGCCGGACGCGTTGACCGCCAGCGCGAGCGTCGGTGCGCCGGCGGCCGCGGTCAGCACCCGGGTCTGGGTGCCGGGGACGATCGCGAAAGCCAGCAGGCCGATGACGAACGTCAGCGCGACCGCGGCCACCGGGAATCCGCTCAGCAGCCAGAAAAGTCCGAGGGCCAAGGCCAGGACGGCCAGCAGGCCAGCCAAAGACGGCATCAGCGCCTTGTCGGTCAGCCAGCCGCCGAGGAAGTTGCCCGGCCACCGCGCCGGCGCCGTACACCAGCAGCAGAACCGGCATCGCGGCCAGACTGAAACCACTGACACCGGTCAGGAGTGGCGTGATGTAAGAGAAAACCGTGACGATGCCGACGTTGCCCACGACCGTCAGGATGATCGCGAGTTGTACGCCCCGATTGCCGAGCACCCGCAGTTCACCCAGGACCGATCCGGCTGACGGCGTTGTTGGCGTACGGACGTACAGAAGCACCAACAAAAGTGCCAGCACAGTGACCGCGGCGACCGCTGCGAAGGTCGCTCGCCAGCCGAAAGTGTGGCCGACGAAGGTGCCGATCGGGGTGCCCAGGATGATGCCGAGGTTCAGGCCCAGCGTCAGTTTCGCCACCGTGGAGCCCTCTTTTCCGGGCGGCGCGGTGGAAACGGCGACGGCGATGGCGACAGCGAAGAAGGTCGCCACGATCAGCCCGGCGAAGAATCGTGCGATCAGCAGAAGAGCGTAGTTCGGGGCCAGCGCCGACCCCAGGTTTCCGAGGATGGAGACCACAATCAGGCCGATGATGAGCGGTTTTCGGGGCAGCCGTGCGGTGAGTACGGTCACCACCGGGCCGCCGATGATCATCCCGAGCGCGTACGCGGTCACCAACAGACCGGCCGCCGGGATCGACACCGACAGGTTGCCGGCCACCTCGGGAAGGATGCCGGCGATCACGAATTCGCCGGTGGTGAGGCTGAACACCACCAGCATGAGGGAAAAGACGGAGACAGGCACGCGTACTCCAATGATTCGAGTTCACATAATGCGAACTAGAACTATCACAGTTCGAAGCGTACGCGCTAGAGTCGCTGTGTGGACAGTGAGATGGACCGGGACGTGTGCAAGCTGATTCACCAGTTCGCGCAGCGGCTCGATGTCCACGTGCGCCACATCGCCGACGAGCTGGGCATCACGCCGACTCAGGTGGTGGCGCTGCGTGAGCTTTCCGAGCCGATCACCGCCCGCGAGCTCGCCACCCGGATGGTCTGCGAGCCGTCCAACGCGACCTTCATCCTTGACCGGCTGGAAGAGCAGAGCCTGATCGAGCGTCAGCCGCACCCGTCCGACCGGCGTGCCAAGCAGATCGTCCTCACCTCGGCCGGCCATCGCTTTCGCGCCGACGTACTCAAACGGCTGGACACCCAGTCCCCGCTGACCTCGCTCACCACGTCCCAGCAGGAGTCCCTCCGCCAACTCCTGCGAGCGCTGGTTTCGAGCTAGCCCGGGCGTTAGCCGAGTTCGTAGGTGATTTGGCGGGCCGCTTTGACGATTTCGCGGCCGGCGAGGTGGGGGTCGCGGTCGTCGACCCAGACGGCGCTGATGCTCGCGTCGACCTCGCGGCCGGGCAGCTGGATCGGCGCGCCGACGCCGCTCGCGCCGGCCAGCAGCTCGCCGTGCGAAATCGCGTAGCCGGCCTTGCGGGCCTGGGTGACGGTGTCGCGCTCGCCGGGGCGGGCCGGCCGGCCGGACAGGAGTGCGATGCCGGAGGCGGCGACGGTGATCGGGTGGCGCAGGCCGGTGCGGTACGCGATGTGCAGGTCCGTGCTGCGTGGCTGCAGGACCGCGGCGACCACCGCTTCGTCGTCGCCGTCCCGCAGGGTCAGCGCGGTGGTGGCGCGCAGCCCGTCGGCCAGCCGTTGCAGGATCGGCACGGTCACCTCGCGCAACCGGGACCGCACTCGGCTGGCCAGCTCGATCAGCCCAGGGCCCAGCACATAGCGGCCATTTTCCAGTCGTATCACCAAACGTTGCTCAACCAGCGGCCCGAGCAGTCGGTAGATGCCGGCCCGGTGCGTCTGCAGGGTCTGGGCCAGCTGCGACACCGACAGCCCGTCCGGATGGTCGCCCAGCGTCTTCAGCACGCGTAGGCCGCGCTCGAGGGTGAGCGAGTGGGCTCCGGCGTGCTCGGTGGGCGTCGGCTTACCCGGCGTATTCATTCCCGCACGATATCCGGTCGGAACGCGCACGTGGCCGCAAATCCGAGAAGGAGTGTGTACGGAAGGGGTACACGGCGTACGGATTTCGTACTACACTCCGAGTCATGGTGCGTGACACACCTGCCGACCGGCTGGCAGCCGGAAATCTGAGAGCGGCACTGGGCCGGTTCATCACCGGTGTCGTGGTGGTGACCTTCGAGGCCGACGGCCCGCGCGGGATCACGGTCAACTCGTTCACGTCGGTGTCGATGACGCCGCCGTTGGTGCTGGTGAGCATCGCGCACCGCGCGCGGTCGCACGATGCCTTGCTCAGCAGCGAATTCTGCGTCAACGTGCTCGGTGCCGAACAGGAAGCGGTGGCCCGCTGCTTCTCCGGTGTGCGGCCGGTCGACCCGCGGTGGGTGGCGGGCGTACGGGTGCCACGGCTCGCCGGTGTGCTGGCGTGCCTGGAGTGCAAGCCATGGCGCTGCTGCTACGACGGCGGCGATCACACGTTTGGTGGTGGGCGAAGTCACCGATGTGGCGTATCGGGACGGCGAGGCGCTCGCGTACGGGAACAGCAGATTCACCGGTGTCGCGGAACCGGACACCGGGATGGAATTTCTCCTCTAGAGCTGGGAAGGCGGACCTCGATGGGTGCCAGGACAGGCAAGGAGTACGTGGAGCGGCTGGCCAACGCGCGGCCGACCGTCCACATCAACGGTGAGGAAGTCACCAGCGGGATCCCTGAACACCCGGCGTTTCGCAACGTCGTACGCACGTATGCCGAGCTTTTCGATCTGCAGCACGACGAACGGTTTCGCGACCAGCTCACGTATGTGTCGCCGACCAGCGGTGACCGGGTCGGAACCTCTTTCCTGGTCCCGAAAACCGCCGAGGATCTGGTCGCTCGCCGGACCATGGTGAAGACCTGGGCCGATTACAGCATGGGCTCGCTTGGCCGTACGGGCGACTACCTGAACAGTGCGTTGATGGCGTTGTCGCAGGCGCAGGACTGGTTCCGCCAAGCGGATCCGCGGTTCGCCGACAACATCAAAAACTACTATGAAATGGTGCGCGAGCAGGACCTGCTGACCACTCACACGTCACACGTAATCCCCCGCCGCAGGCCAACCGGGCCACGGGCGGCGGCCAGCAGCTCGGCGGCAAGCTGACCGCCCGCGTTGTTTCCGAGGATGACAACGGAATTGTCGTCGAAGGCGCGCGCATGCTGGCGACCATCGGACCGACCGCTGATGAGTTGCTCGTCTTCCCGTCGACGGTGCTGCGCGGTACGCCCGAGGACGCGCCCTATTCGTTCGCCTTCGCGATTCCGTGTGACGCGCCTGGCCTGCGGTTCGTCTGTCGGGAGTCTTTTGACTACGGCGGCTCACATTTCGACCACCCGCTGTCCACTCGCTTCGAGGAGATGGACGCGGTCGTCATCTTCGACAAGGTCCACGTGCCGTACGAGCGGGTGTTCATGCTCGGGCATCCGGAGCTGTGCAACACCTTCTACAGCGACACCGGCGCGGTTGTGCACATGTCCCACCAGGTCGTCACGCGTACGACCGCGAAGACCGAATTCGTGCTGGGCCTGGTGTCCGCGCTGACCGAGGCGATCGGCATCGAGAAATTCAGCCACGTGCAGGAAAACGTCGCCGAGATCATTGTCGCGCTGGAGATTTTGCGCGGCCTGCTGCGGGCTTCGGAAGCGGACGCGACGGTCAACGCGTACGGTGTGCTGACGCCGAAATGGGAGCCGTTGAACGCGGCCCGCAACTACTATCCCAAGCTTTACCAGCGTTTCCCGGAAATCATCCGCAAGCTCGGCGCCAGCGGCCTGATGTCACTGCCGACCGAGGCGGACGTGTCCGGCCCGGCATCGGCCGATATCGCGCAGTATCTGCAGTCGGCTACCTTGGACGGCGCTGAGCGGGTGCGCCTGTTCCGGCTCGCGTGGGACCTGGCGGTGTCCGCTTTTGGTGGCCGGCAGGCTTTGTACGAGTACTACTTCTTCGGCGACCCGGTCCGGATGGCTGGTGCGCTGGTCAGTGGCTACGACCGCCAGCCGTATGTCGACCGCGTCCAGGAATTCCTGCACCGGGGTTAGGCCTTTTTCCCGCAGGGAATCCGCCGCCGTGGCGGGTTCCCTGCGGGGTTCGCGAAAGACCCACCAGCGGGACGCGCTGTACGTGAACATGGCGACACAGAAGGAAGCGGTCAGCCGGGCGATGCGAAAGTCCAGGCCCAGCCCGGAAAGTACGGTCGTTACGCCGAGCGTGAGCAGATAGTCACCCAGAACCACGAACGCGTACTTGATCGCCTGCTTGCCGACCGGTGCGTGTGACTGGAAGTTGATCGTGCGGTTCAGCACGAAGTTCAGGCCGAAAGCGGTCAGGTAAGCGATCGAGATGGCCGCTCCCAACGGAAGCGAAGTTGTCGCGCGGAGCAACGAAAGCAGCGCGAGATCGATGCCGAGCGTGAAGGCACCGAGAATCGCGAAACCCACCAGGTCGCGCGGCATCACACGGCGGGAGCCCGCCGGCAGCCGGTCCACCCAGCCGGTCAGGAAGTCGCCGAACCGCTCCGCACGCGTACGCCCATTCACAGCACCGATCTTGCCCAGGTCACCCGTGGTCGCCGCCAGCGCACCGGCGTTCGTACGTCGGATCGTCACTGGAAAGTCATTTCCGGTAGGCCTGGCGGTCGCGTACGCTGGCACCTCGTGACTACCGCCGTCCGGTCCCGCGCGATGGCTCCCGTCATTGTCGCGTTGGCGATCGACATGGTCGGGACGGGCATCTTCCTGCCGGTCTCACTGCTTTATTTCATTGTGGTGGCCGGCATTCCGCCGCCGGCACCGTGGGCATCTGCCTGACCGTCGCCAACCTGATCTCGCTGCCGCTGCCATTGCTGGTCGGCATGCTGGTCGACCGGATCGGGTCGCGCCTGGTGGTGGTCATCGGATTGTTGTTGCAGGGCGCGGGCTTCCTCGGCTATCTCGCGGTCCGTACGCCGTTCTGGCTGGTGATCGCCGCGCTCACCGTCGCGGTTGGCGTGCGGTTCTTCTGGTCCGCGGTTTTCACGCTGGTGACCGAACGCAGTGAACCGGAGCGCCGGGACCACTGGTTCGGTATTTTCGGCGCCGTGCAGAATGCCGGCATCGGCGTCGGGTCGTTGATCAGCGCCGGACTGGTCCTGCTCGGTACGCATGCCGCGTACCACTTTGTCATCGTGGTCAACGGGCTCTCGTTCGTGGTGGCGGCCGCGGTGGTGATGCTCGTTGGCCAGTCAGGAAATCCGGCAACTCATGAGAAAGAGGCGAACGAGCCGTCGGTGCCGCTCGGGCGTAATCGACCCTACTTGGCTCTGATCGGCATCAACACGATTTTCGCCCTGTGCTCGGTGATGCTTGGCGTCGGCGTACCCATCTACGTGGACCTCGGACTGCACCAGCCTGGCTGGGTGACCGGCGTCCTCTTTCGCGGCCAACACGGTCGCCATCGCGTTGTTGCAAACCCAGGTTGTCAGATGGCTGAAAGGCCGCCGCCGGGTTCGCATCATGATGTTTTCCGGAATTCTGTGGGCTGGCTGGGCGGTCTGCTTGGCGCTGGCTGTCCGCACGCCGTCGATCCTGGTCGTGCCACTGCTTTTCGTGGTGACCGCCGCTTTCACCACGGCCGAAATGACGCACGGCCCAACCTCGAACGGATTGTCCGCAGGTGCCAGCCCGGTCGCCGGCCGGGGTCGCTATATCGCCGCTTTCCAGTATTCGTGGGCTTTCGCGAACGTCTTGGCGCCGGCGCTTTTCACCCAGCTTTTCGCGGTGGCCACAATCCTTCCGTGGATCGTGATCGCGGCACTGGCTGCCTTGGCCGCCGTCGCCGTACGCGCCCTGGAACGCCACCTCCCGGCCGCCGCCCTGCGCACCTGACCGACCGTCAGTCGGGGAGGTCTTCTGGGCGGTCGGCGTCGGTGCCGTCGGCGATGTCCTCGCAGGGGATTTCGGCGACGACGTGACTTTTGAGGTAGTCGCGGGCGCCGCGGTCCTCGACGGCCACTTCGCGTACGCCCGCCCAGTGGTCGCGGCCAATCAGCACCGGGTGGCCGCGTACGTCGGAGTAGCTGGCCTGCACCAGTGCGCTGGGGCTGGCGAAAGCGGCGACGCGGCGGACCGCGGCGGCCGTGATGCCTGGCGTGTCGACCGGCAGGATCAGCGCGGCGGCCAACTCCGGGTCGCCTGCCAGCGCGTCCAGGCCGTGCCGCAGAGAGGAGCCCATGCCGGTTGGCCAGTCGTCGTTGACGAGCGTACGTACGCCCGCAAGCTCGCTTTTTTTTTCCGCTACTTCTTCAGCGCAAGCGCCGAGAACGACGATGACGGGGGAGCAGCCACCGTCGGCTAGTACGGCCGCGGCCGACTCGACGAGCAGCGCGCCGCGGTGTCGTACGAGCGCCTTGGGCATCCCGAAGCGCCGGCCGGCGCCGGCCGCCAGCAGCAGGCCGGCGACCGGCGGACGCGGCGCCCGTACGCTCACAGGAACGGGCGACCGAGCCGCAGCGAGACCACGTCGGAGACATATCGGCCGCCGGCGGTGTCGCCTGGCACGACCAGCCGCGGCATCGCGAGCGCCACGCCGTCTTGTTTGGTGGCCACCAAAATCTGCTTTCCGGCGAACTTCGGATCGAATTCGCCCCACGCGACCGTCGCCTGGTAGTCGTCCGAGCCGGTCGCCAGCACCGCGTACCGCAGCTGCACATTCTTGACAGTGCTGGGAAAACGTGGCTTGGCGGCAGTGATCACATCGAGCAGCAGCGGGCCGCTGAAGGTGTGCGTCTGGTTGCCGGCGCTGGAGGAGAAGGTCACGGTGACTGTTTTTTTCTGCGCCAGTTTGGCCAGGCTCGCGGCGCTCGCGCAGCCCGGCCGAGAGACGTTTCCGCTGATCACCGCGCCGCCCTTGCACCACTGATGGGCCGGAGTGGCTGGCGCCGCGGCGGTCGGTGCGGCGGCACTGGACAGCGCGGCCGCAGTGGCCACCGCGGCGGCGGACAGCGCGAGGAAGCGGATCGTACGCATGAAACCTCCTGCTTAGGCGAGGCTGGCCGGGAAACCGCCGGTCGCCACCGGGCTCCACCGCTGCGGGGTCACCCGCAGCAGTGACTTTCCCTGCTTCTGCATGGCCGCACGGTACTCGTCCCAGTCCGGGTGTTCACCGGAGATCGACCGGAAGTAGTCGACCAGCGGCTCGATTGCCTCGGGCAGGTCCAGCACCTCGGCCTCGCCGTCGACCTGCACCCACGGGTCGGACCAACCGGGCGACATGACGAGTACGCTGACGCGATTGTCTCGCCGGGCGTTGCGGATTTTGGCGCGGTCCGGGTAAGTCGCGATGACGATCCGCCCCTCGCCGTCGACACCGCAGGTCACTGGGGATGCCTGCGGCCCGCCGTCCTTGCGTCGGGTGATCACGATCGCGTTGTGGCGGCTGCTCAGGAACTCGACGAGCGCCGCCTTGTCAACGGCCGTGTTGGTGGCAATCTGAGGACTCATATCTCCAAGCCTATGCGCCGGGCCGGCCCGCCGCCGAGCAGGCGGCCGCGGTCGGATGTACGCCATAGCCGCTGGCTGCTGGACTATGCTGTCCTAAGAATAGAGACATTAGGACAATGATGACCATCTTCAAGGCGCCGCCCCTGGACAGCGTCGATCACGTCGTACTAGCCGAGATCCATGGCATGAGGCGTGCCCTGGCCAGCCACCTGCGTGCTCCGCGTCGCTGGCAAGGCAGTCTGCGGCGGACGATGCTCGCACGTGCGATTCGGGGGTCGAACAGCATCGAAGGCTATGTCGTTGACGAGGACGACGCGGCGGCGGCGCTGGATGACGTGGATCCACTCAGCGCCGATGCCCTCACCTTCGCCGAGATCAGGGGCTATCGGCAGGCGCTGGGATTCGTCCTGCAGATGGCTGCCGATCCGCACTTCGACTTCGACACGTCGAGCCTGCGAAGCATGCACTACATGATGCTGTCCCACGATCTGGCCAAGAGCCCAGGGCAATATCGGACCGGACCGATTTATGTGCGTGACGATAAAACGGGCCAGGTTGTCTATGAAGGACCACTCGCCTCGCAGATCCCGGCTCTGGTCAGTGAGTTGGCGTTGAGCCTGCGCGAAAACAGTCAGGCGGATGCCGTGGTTCGAGCGGCCATGGCTCATCTGAACCTGGTGATGATCCATCCGTTCCGTGATGGCAACGGTCGGATGGCGAGGGCCTTGCAGACGCAGGTGCTCTCTCGTGACGCGATTGTCGAGCCTGCATTTTCCAGCATTGAGGAGTGGCTGGGGCATAATGCCGACGACTACTACCGCGTGCTGGCGTGTACGGGACAGGGAGCCTGGCATCCGGAGCGAGACGCGCACCATTGGGTCGCGTTCAATCTGCGGGCGCACCACATGCAGGCCCAAACCATCGCTGGCCGGATCAAGGAGACCGGCGCGATCTGGGAGGAGATCGATCACCTGGTGACCAGCCATGGACTGCCTGAACGCGTGTCTGACCTCCTCTTTGACGCGATTAACGGCTATCGCCTGCGCCGGTCGACCTACGTGAAAAGCACCGGCATCGAGGAACGTACTGCCTCACGGGATCTCGGGCGTCTGGTCGACGAGGGTCTGCTTCGTCCGGTCGGAGAGACCAAGGGCCGTCACTACGTCGCCACCCACGCCGTTCTGCACATCCGCAGGCAAGTCCGTGGGCGTCGCGACGAACTGACGGATCCCTATCCCCATCTCCGCGCGGAACTGGTCCAGCAAACCTCCTAATCCGCTTTTCCGGAGGTCGGCGGGCGGTAGCGTACGGGCGTTGAAGCTACACACGGGGAGTTAGCCGATGACCGTTCTTTCACCTTCATCAGATGCACTCGCGACGAAAGGCCGGCTTGCCGCAGGAGTCGCGATCGTCCTGTCTGCCATCGCAGTCCTGATGACTGTCGGGTTTATGGCGCTGAACGCTACGAACCCCATCCGCTACGTGGTGCCTGGAATCCTTGTCGGCGTGCCGAACCGGGCCGTCATGGTGGCCATTCTCGCCGCGTCCTGCGCGATTTTGGCGATGACACTTCGATCCGGTCACGATGGTTTGGCGATCGCGCGCCGCCGTCGCGGTCGGGGTCGGGCTGTTGGCCGGGATCGTCCATGCGGCGATTATCGTGGTGCTCACCGGTGCTGTTCCGGTGGCTGTAGCCCAGTTCATCATCTCCTTGGTCTGTGCTTCGCTTGGCGCGTTGGTCACGCTCGTACGACCGATGCGTGCTGCGGTCGCGGTCGTTCTGTCGGCCGCCGTCGTCGTCCTGGTGTCCGAACTTTTTGGTGTGGCCACTAGCTTCTTAGCAGCGATGATGGTGATGAACGAGGTTGCGGTGCCTCATGCGACGCAGCTGATTCTCGGCCTCAGTATGGCGGTGGGGGGCCTGGCCACCGTGTTCGCGGTGGCTGGATCGGTCTGGGCACTGGTGAAATCGGGTGCGGCAGTTGGCCGGGAGGCGCGTGCCGGCTTGCTGACCGGCGTGGGTTTTGGCGCCCTGCAGGTGGTCCCGGGGGTCATCGCGCTAGTGGCCGTCTTCGTCCCGGTCGATGGGGAGACCGCCGGGAGCCTGTTTCCGATTGCCAGCGAGACAGCGATCGTCGGAATCGTTTGTCTTGTCGTCGCGGTCATCGTGGGGCCGCTGACCGCCTTGGTGGCCAGCGGAGGCAGCTCATGACGTACCCACCTGACTGGCCTTTCACGGCTAGTCAGGTGGGCGCAGCTCAGGCGGAGACGGGGGTGCTGACGTACGTCTCGACGAAGCCGCGGAAAACCTTCAGACCCTCCTGGGTGCTGATGCTTTCCGGGTGGAACTGCACCGACTCGACCGGCCATTCACGGTGCCGCAGCCCCATCACATAGCCGTCGTCTTTGGCGCGCGCGGTGACTTCCAGGTCACCGGTGACGTTGTCGACGATCAGTGAGTGATAGCGGGTCGCGGTAAAAGGGCTTTCGTACGCACTGAAACAGCCCTTGCCGTCGTGCTCGATGACGCTGGTTTTCCCATGCATCAAATGGGACGCACGCTTGACCTCGGCGGCGCCGAAAACCAGCCCGATCGCCTGCTGACCAAGACAAACGCCCATGGTCGGGATGTCTTTGCTGACCTCGCGCACAATGTCGACATAGCCCGCGTCCGCCGGATGTCCCGGGCCGGGGCCTAGCATCAGCAGATCGGGTTTGGCCGCCAGCACGTCGTGGTAGTCGATCTTGTCGTTGCGGTGCACCTGGACTTCGATTTCCAGCAGCCGCAGATATTGCGCGACGACATAGACGAAACTGTCGTACGCGTCAATCACGAACGCCCGCATCGGCTGCCTCCTCACCGGTGATGGCCCAGTAGGGCGCCCCGAGTTTCTGCCAGGTCTCCGCCCATTCCCGGTCCGGCCGGGAATCCGCGACAATGCCGGCCGAGGCCCGCAGTTGGTAGACGCCGTCGTGATAAAGCGTCGAGCGGATGTTCAACGCGAGATTCATCTGGCCGTCGAAACTGATCTGTCCGACGGCACCGGCATACGCACCGCGGCGGGTCGTTTCGAGCGATTCGATGATCTCCATCGCCCGTACTTTCGGGGCTCCGGTCATCGTACCGGCCGGGAAGGTCGCCGCCATGATGTCCCACACGTCCATAGTGGACATCTGTCGGCCGATCACGGTGGAAACCAGGTGGCTGACGTGTGAATACGCCTCCACCGTCAACAATGCGGGCACTTCCAGTGTGTTCGTACGGCAAACCCGTCCGATGTCGTTGCGACAGAGGTCCACCAGCATGATGTGCTCGGCGACCTCCTTCTCGTCGCGGAGCATCTGGGCCGCCAGCATTTCGTCCTCGGCGAGGTCCCGGCCGCGCCGAACGGTGCCGGCGATCGGCCGCATGGTGATCAGATCTTCTTCCAGCCGTACGAAAAGTTCCGGGCTGGCACCGACGAGCGTCTGTGGACCGTTGGGCACGTAATACATGTACGGCGAGGGATTGCGGGCGCGCAGCCGGCGATAGACCGCGAGCGGATCCGCGCTGGTGGTGACGCGCAGCTCCTGTCCTAGCTGCAGCTGGTAAATGTCACCGGCGCGAATGTGTTCGAGCGCGGTTTCCACGCCCTTCACGTAATGCTCGTGGGTGGTCGGCTGCTCGACCTTCGTCGGCTTGGGCACCCGCGGGGTGCCGTCGTCGAGCGGAATGCCGGTCAGCCGGTCGAGCACCGCGTCCACGTCCAGCGGCGCCCAGGCCGCACCGCCGTCGTACGTGTCAATGCGGGCCCGCCGTTTCGCCAGGTCCTGGACCAGCTGGCCTTGGTAGACCGCGAGCACGATGTCTGGGGTGTCGCCGGCGTGCTCGATCAGCATCGGCAGGTCCTCGACCGCCCAGGTCGTGTCGTACCCGTAGTAGCCGAACAGCCCGAAACCGCTGTGCTGCTCGGGCGTCAACGCTGTCACGTCGAAGACACCCTGCACCGCGCGCAACAAATCCCACAGATGCTTGCGGGATCGCAGGGGGTGTCTTCTTCTTTGAAGACCCCGGCCCGCTGCCACGCCTGTTTTGACCCGCTCGACCAGCTCCTGAGCGCCGTCGAGCGTGACCTTGTCGATAGTGACGGTGATCGTCAGAATCCGGCCGATGCCGATCATCGAGCTGCGCCGGTCCGTCTCCGGACCAGACAGCGACTCCAGCAGATAAAGGTCGTTTTCACCGTACGCCTCGCGAAGAGCCACAAAGCTCGCCAGCGGGTCGAAAAAAACGCCACCGAACGCGACGTACCGCGGACTTCCACGGTCGTCGTTTCTGTGCGGGCGGCGTCCGGCCGGGTCACCGGCCGCGCCGGGTCGAGGCGGACAGCATGCTCAGGCGCCAACTCGAACAGCCCTCAAGGTGCCAGCTTGCAGTGACCCAGATGTTAGGAATGCGCACGTCCAACCTCCTCCCGAAGCGTGAATGGGGTCACTCTACCCGGCCATAATGACTGGCACGCCGGCTGCCCTCAACGCGGCCATCGTTGCTGCGAACCTGTGCTTCCCCAAAATCGCGAGTGGGAGCCCGATGATGTGTCACCGTCCGACCAGAACACCAGGTCGGCGTGTGCGAGGAAAGCCTGCGTCGGTGTCCGGAAAGCCATCGAGTACGACCACTGCCCCCTTCTCACCACGATCTCGCGACAGGTCACCTCCACCGTGCACGGCGCGTCAGGTCGTCGGGGACTGGTTCGGCTCACCCCGCGGATGAGTCCGACGTAGAGAACGCCGACCAGGAGAAGGATCAAGAGAGGCGGGAGGAGCCGGGGGATGTCAAGGCCGTCCGAACTCAGGTTCGGCCGGAATCCGGTGGCGGCCAGACAGATCAGGAGGATCGTCATCACCACGGCGATCGGAGCGTAGGCGATTATTTTGGCCACTCGTCGAGGCGTACGTTCAAGCACCGCCACAGTGGCACGTGTATGGGGGACGGGATCGGCCGCGAGCTCAATCACCACGAGTGCCGCCTCCGACACCTCAGGACGGCTTGGGGTTAACGCGAACACTTCTTCCCCACTGGGGCACGCGCGCGCTGTCCGCCAGTCGCTGGCGCTGTTCGGGACTGAGCAGCTTCAGCGGCAACGAAAACGTCATTGATTCGTCGACGTGTAGATTGAGGAAACGACGCGTTTGGGTAGTCGACGAAATGGCTTCCACCGGACAGCGGAATATCGTGCTCTCGGTCGTCAGCGTGTATTCATCAGCAGTGGCCCGAAAGAAAGCTGAGCCGGCCGTGCGACGGTCTGAAGGCTTCAGTCGTAGCTTGGCTAGTCTGCGTGCCGTGATCATGACGGTGAAATACACTGTCAGCAGGAATACGGCCCAGTTTCCGGCAGTCGGCTGAAGGTCTTGGATCGGTCGGGAACCAAGCGTCGAGACGGCCAGTGCCACGGCCGCGAGGCACAGAATCGTGCAGATCCAGACACCTGTCGTGAGAGTCCTGCTGTTGGCCTTGAATGCGTGCCACCTGACGTGTGCTGGAATCTCGACTTCGACGATGGTGTCGACATGTTCCCCCATGGCGGCATCGTACGGGTGCGGGTGCTGGCCTGACCGTACGGGTGTTTTAGTGCTTGCCTCGGGCCATGACCAGTTGGATCCGACGCACAGCGGACCGGTCGTCGAGCGGTGATGACTTTGTCTGCCATCACTCGTGCTTACCAGCTATGGCTTCTCATAGATGTCATGGTTGCCGATGCGCCTCCAGACGAGCGTCGGCTTGCCGTCTTTGCCGATTTTCGACGTGAAATGTCGCTCGTCCGTCCGGCGAGGTGAAACTCCAGGTCATCGAGTAAATCGAGGTTTCCTTCAGCTTGTGGATGCGCAGGGTCGCCGGCCATGTGGTGTCTCGGCGGAGAGCTCCGGAGCGCACCGCCGGCAGGAAGTGTTCGCGCAGTGCCTGCTGGAATAGTCGCCGGTGTTCTGGCGCAGACCTCGCGTAGTCACGTGCGAAGCGCGGTGTCGTGATGAATCTCATTTCTCGGCCGGGTTGTCGCTTTCAAGGCTGTCGAGATATCCAAGAAATTCTTCGTCGGAGGCGAACTCGGTGGAGCGGCCGGCGGCGAGATCTTCGTCCACCTCACGCTCAGCGGCCTGGTGGCCCTCGGTCCAGAACCAGGCATCCCCAGCCGGGACCGCGAGATGTGGGATGAGCGCGATCTCCCGCTCGCGCACCACGATCTCCACTTGGGCTCCGGGCTTGTCCAGGCCGAACTTGCGCCGCACGTGCGCGGGAATGGTCACCGTGCCGTTCTTCGGCTGAATCGCGACGAAGGCAACGTGGGTATCCATGGGGTGCAGGATAGCACGAATCCATGAATCCTGTGATCCTGGATTCAGGGAAGCGGGAGCGGGGGCGAGTTGCGTGAGTGCTGTCATGCCTCCATGGTCGGGCCGGATCCGGCGCCGTACGTGCTGCCAACCCGAATCTGTGGACGAAAAGTTGTCCTGTGGAAAAAAACGTCGCCGGGCTGGCGACATGCGAAAATCGCCGGCCCTGCGGCGATCGTCAGGAGCCGGTGAAGGTGGGGGGACGGCGTCGACGAAGGCCTGGATGGCCTCGGTGAGGTCGCGGCTGGGCAGGAAGGCGGAGTTCCACGCGCCGACATATCGCAGGCCGGCCGCGATCTGGGGGCCGCGGGTGACGTCGAGGACGTCCTTGACGCCCTGTACGACCAGCGGCGGATTGGCGGCGATCGCGGCGGCCATGTCGTGAGCGGCGGCCAGCAGAGCGTCCTTGTCCTCGTACGTGTCGTTGACGAGGCCGATCTTCTCGGCGCGTACGGCGTCAATGTCCTTGCCGGTCAACGCCAGCTCGCGGAGGTGGCCCTCGCCAATGATGCCCGACAGCCGCTGCAGGCTGCCCAGGTCCGCGACAATCGCGACCTTGACCTCACGTACGCTGAATTTGGCGTCCACAGTGGACAGTCGGATGTCGGTCGCCGCGATCACGTCGATGCCGCCGCCGATGCACCAGCCGGCGACGGCGGCGATCACTGGCTTGCGGCATTCTGCGACGGCGTTGACCGAGTCCTGCAGGCCGTGCAAGTGGGCGAGAAATTCGGTACGCGCCTTGGCAAGTGCGCCGTCGGCCAGCAGCGGCGCAAAATTCGGGGCCATCGCCGGCAGATCCAGGCCGTACGAGAAGTGTTTCCCGGAGCCGGTCAGGATGACGGCCCGTACGTCGTCATCGCGATCGATGGCCCGGAAGACGATCGGCAGTTCCCGCCAGAAGTCCGGACCCATCGCATTGCCCTTGCTGGGCCCGATCAGCGTGACTGTCGCGATGTGGTCGGCGACCTCGACCTCCAACGCGAGCAGTTTTTTTCGTCTTTCAAACCGGCGATGCTCATAAGTCCCTCTCAAGGCGGTGCTGCCGAAAAGAAGCCGGGCCGGCCACACACACGTGACCGGCCCGGAGGTGCAAGAACAATCTACTCGTACGACTCGCCGCGCTCGGCCTTCTCGACCAGCGACTGCGGCGGGTTGAAGCGCTCACCATAACGATCGGCCAGTTCTTTCGCGCGGCCGGCAAAACCGGTCAGTCCGCCCTCGTACTGGTTGATGTACTGGATCACGCCACCGGTCCACGGCGGGAAGCCGATGCCGAAAATGGAGCCGATGTTCGCGTCCGGGATGGTCCGCAACACGCCTTCGTCGAAGCACTTGACGGTTTCCAGCGCCTCCGCGAAAAGCATCCGCTCCTGCATGTCTTGGAACGGGATTTCCGCGGTGCCGGACTTGAAAGCGTCCTTGAGGCCTGGCCACAGGCCGGCCTTCTTGCCGTCCACATAGTCGTAGAAACCGGCGCCAGTGGAGCGGCCCTTGCGGTCGTATTCGTCGATCAGCTTGTCCAGAACAACTTCCGCCGGGTGCGGGGTCCATTTTCCGCCCGCTGCCTCGACAGCCGCCTTGGTCTCCTCGCGGATCTTCCGTGGCAGCGTGAAAGTCAGCTCGTCCATCAGCGCGAGCGCGCCGACCGGGTAGCCGGCCTGGGTGGTGGCCTGCTCGATCGACGAAGGCGCGACACCTTCGCCGACCATCGCCACTGCCTCGTTGATGAAAGTGCCGATCACCCGGCTGGTGAAGAAGCCCCGGCTGTCGTTGACGACGATCGGGGTTTTCTTGATCTGCAAAGTGAAGTCCACGGCCTTGGCGACCGCCGCGTCGCTGGTCTTCTCGCCGGCGATGATCTCCACCAGCGGCATCTTGTCCACCGGCGAGAAGAAATGGATGCCGATGAAGTCGGCCTGCCGCCGCACGCCTTCGGCGAGGCCGGTGATCGGCAGCGTGGAGGTGTTGGAGCCCAGCAGGGCGTCCGGCGCGACCACGTGCTCGACCTCGGCGAAGACCTTCTTCTTCAGGTCAGCGCTCTCAAAAACGGCTTCGACGATGAGATCCGCGCCGGCGCCGGCGCCGTCCGCGGCCTTGTCGGTCGGCGTGATCCGGGCGAGGACCTCGTCGGCCTTTTCCTGGGTGAGCTGGCCGCGGCTGACCGCCTTGCCCAGGATCTTCTCCGAATACGCCTTGCCTTTTTCGGCCGCCTCTAGTGAAACGTCCTTGAGGACGACCTCAATGCCAGACCGGGCGGCCGAATACGCGATGCCCGCGCCCATCATGCCGGCGCCGAGCACCAGAACCTTCTTGGAGGTCCATGGCTGGTACCCGTCGGGGCGACTGCCGCCCTTGTTGATCGCCTGCAGATCGAAGAAAAAACGCCTTGATCATGTTGGTCGAGACCTGACCGGAGGCCACGTCGAACAGGTAGCGCGTCTCGATTTTTGTCGCGGTGTCGATGTCGACCTGCGCACCCTCGACGGCAGCCGCCATGATGTTCCGCGGCGCCGGCATCGGCGCGCCCTTGAGCTGCTTTTTAAGGTTGGACGGGAAAGCCGGCAGGTTCGCCGCAAAGGCCGGGCTCGACGGCGTACCACCGGGGATCTTGTATCCCTTGACGTCCCAGGGCTGTACGGCCGCGGGGTTGGCCTTGGCCCACGCCTTTGCCTTGGCCAGCAAGTCATCCCGGTCGCTGGCGATCTCGACCAGACCCAGTTCCAGCGCCTTCGCCGGCTTGTGCCGCTGTCCTTGCAAAAGCACGTTCAGGAGCGCGCTCTGGATGCCGAGCAGCCGGACCGTACGAGTGACGCCACCGCCACCGGGCAGCAGCCCCAGCGTGACCTCGGGCAGCCCAACCTCGGCTCCCTTAACGTCCTGCAGGACGCGGTGGTGACAGGCGAGCGCGATCTCGTACCCACCGCCGAGAGCGGCGCCGTTGATGGCCGCCACCACCGGCTTGCCCAGAGTTTCCAAGCGCCGGAAGTAACTTTTCATCAGGTCGACGCGCTCGGTGAACTCCTTGGCGTCCTCCGGCTTTACGGCCATCAGCATCTGCAGGTTGCCGCCAGCGAAGAAGGTCTTCTTGGCCGACGTGATCACCACGCCGGTGAACGAGTCCTTGTCTTTCTCCAGGCGGTCGATGGTGGCCGCGAGCGAAGTGCCGAAAAGCTCGTTCATGGTGTTCGCTGACGCGTCCGGGTCGTCCATCGTCAGCGTGACAATGCCGTCCGCGTCCTGGTCCCAGCCGATCATGTTCTTCTCAGTCATTTTTTTCTCCGGAATCAGACGCGAATCAGACGCGCTCGATAATGGTGGCCTCGCCCATGCCGCCGCCGATGCACAAAGTCACCAGCGCATAGCGGGCATTGCGGCGTTCGAGCTCGTCGATCATGGTGCCGGTGATCATCGCGCCGGTGGCGCCGAGCGGGTGACCCATCGCGATCGCGCCGCCGTTGACGTTGATCTTCTCGTCCGGAATCTTGAAATCGTCGACATACTTCAGGACGACCGAAGCGAAAGCCTCGTTCAGCTCGAAGAGATCGATGTCGTCAGCGGAAAGTCCGGCGGTCGCCAGCACTTTTTCGGTGGCTGGCGTGGGACCGGTGAGCATGATCGTCGGGTCCGCGCCGGACACCGCGGTCGCCACCACGCGAGCCCGCGGCACCATGCCGAAGTCCTTGCCGACCTGCTCGTTGCCGACGAGTACGAGCGCGGCGCCGTCCACGATGCCGGAGGAGTTGCCGGCCGAATGTACGTGGTGGATCTTCTCGACCCAGTGGTATTTCTGCAGCGCCACCGCGTCGAAGCCGCCGAATTCGCCGATCGCCTCAAAAGACGCCGGCAGCTTGCCCAGGCCCGCCACCGTGGAGTCCGGCCGCATGTGCTCGTCGTGATCCAGTACGACGACACCGTTGCGGTCGAGCACCGGCACGACGGATTTTCGCGAAGTAACCGCCGGCCCAGGCGGCCGCCGCGCGCTGTTGGGAGCGCATCGCGAAAGTGTCGACGTCCTCGCGGGAGAAACCCTTGATGGTGGCGATCAGGTCGGCGCCAATGCCTTGCGGCACAAAGGAGGTGTTGTAGTTGGTCTCCGGGTCCATCGCCCAGGCGCCGCCGTCGGAGCCCATCGGTACTCGCGACATCGACTCGACGCCACCGGCGATGATCAGTTTGTCCCAGCCGGCGCGCACTTTCTGCGCGGCCGAGTTGACCGCCTCCAAGCCGGACGCACAGAACCTGTTGAGCTGCACGCCGGCGACGGTGTCCGGCAGGCCGGCGGCGATCGCGGAGATCTTCGCGATGTCCGAGCCCTGGTCACCGACCGGCGCGACGACGCCGAGGATGATGTCGTCGATGGCCGCCGGATCCAGGTCCGGGAACCGCAGCCGCAACTCGTGGATCAGGCCTACCACCAGCGAAATCGGCTTGATGCCGTGCAGCGAACCGGTCTTCTTGCCGCGGCCTCGGGGCGTACGAATGGCGTCGTAGATGAATGCTTCAGTCATGATCTTTTCCCTCCTAGCACGGTGATTTAGAGCGTGCGCGAGACGAGCTCTTTCATCACCTCATTCGCGCCACCGTAGATCTTCTGTACGCGGCTGTCGGTGAACATCCGCGCGATCGGGTATTCGAGCATGTAGCCGTACCCACCAAACAACTGTAGGCATCGATCGACGACCGCGCACTGTTGCTCGCTCAGCCAGGACTTGGCCATCGCGGCGGTGGAGACATCCAGCTCACCGCGCAGGTGTTTGGCGATGCAGTCGTCCACACGAAAAAACCCGGCCGACCCGGGCGATGGTGGCGCAGTCGGCCAGCTCGAACCGGGTGTTCTGCATCGCGAACAGCGGTTTGCCGAAGGCCTGCCGCTCTTTCGTGTACGCGGTGGCGAGCTCGACAGCGGCCTCGATGACGCCGATCGCGGCGACCGCGATGATCAGTCTTTCCTGCGGCAGCTGCATCATCAGCTGGAAGAAGCCCTGACCTTCTTCGGTGCCGATCAAGTTGGATTTGGGTACGCGCAAGCCGTCGAAGAACAGCTCAGCGGTGTCTTGGCTGTGCTGCCCGATTTTCTGCAACAGCCGGCCGCGCTGGAAGCCCTCCGGGTTGTCGCCGACCTCGGCAACGATCAGCGACACGCCTTTGGCGCCCTCGGTCGGATCGGTCTTCGCCGCAATGATCACCAAATCCGCGAGATAGCCGTTGGTGATGAAGGTTTTGGCTCCGCTGATGACATATTCGTCACCATCCGGAATCGCCTTGGTGGTGATCGACTGCAGGTCGGATCCGGTGCCTGGCTCGGTCATCGCGATCGCGCCGACCCATTCGCCGCTCGCCAGCTTGGGCAGCCAGCGCTGTTTTTGTTCCTCTGTACCGTAATGCACGATGTAGTGCGGAATGATCGCGGAATGCACGGCGAACTGCAGTGACGGCGCGCCGGCCCTGATCTGCTCGGTCAGCAGGACCGCCTCATGTGCGAAGGTGCCGCCCCCGCCGCCATATTCCTCCGGGATTGACATGCCGGCCAGGCCCAGCTCGCCGGCCCGCTGGTAGAGCTTGCGGTCCGGATAGCCCTGCGCGGCGAACTCCTGCTCGCGCGGCGCGACCTCCTTGGTGAAGAAGGTGCGCGCCAGCTCGGCGACGGCCCGCAGGTCGTCGTCCATCCAGGGCGACCTGACCGCGCCGGGGGGTGCGGCTCCGTGCGTCTGAGTCACGTCCGGCCTTCCGTGGATGATGCTAATGCTGATTAACATAACGCGGTGGATCTGGTAGCTGTCAAGGGATCTGGGCAGCTATGGTGAGGTCCACAGCGTTCACTTAGCCGGCTGGAGGTGCGGAATGGATTCAGAGCGGCCGGGCCGTCGCCCGGCGAACCGCCGGCGTCAGCTGGTGGTGCTCGCCGCGGATCTGTTCGCCCAGCGCGGCTATCAGGCCGTCAGCATCGAGGACATCGCCTCGGCCGCCGGCATCACCGGCCCCGCGCTTTACCGGCACTTCCAGGGCAAGCAGGACCTGCTCGCGCAAGTGCTGCTGACCGGGCAGGAAGTGATGGACGAGGCCGCTGAGCAGGCTCTTGGCGGAGCCGGTACGCCGGCCGAGCGGCTCGACGCGGTAACGCTCGCGTTGGCCGAGCAGTCGGTCCAACGCCGCGGGGTTTCGGCGCTGTGGCGGTGGCAGGCGCGGCACCTGGACGAGACCGCCCGCAACGAGGTGCGCCAGCGCGGCCGCAAGTTCATCACCCGCTGGGCCGGTGAGCTCACACTCGTACGCCCCGACCTGCCGGCCGCCGACGCCGAGCTGCTCTGCATGGCGGCGTTGAGCGTCTTGGGCAGCGTCGCCGACCACCACGCCAGCCTGCCCAAACGTCGCTTCGTGGCACTCCTGCATACGCTGGCCTCGGCGGTCTGCGCCAGCTCCTGTGTGCCCGCCGAGTCCGGCGAAGCCACGGGTTTCGTTGCTGAGCCAGTGATTCCAGCCACCCGGCGGGAGCAGATCCTGGCGGCCGCCACCGAACTTTTCGTCCAGCGCGGCTATCGCGCGGTCAGCATGGAGGATATTGGCGCTGCCGCTGGGATCGCTGGTCCCAGTGTCTACCGGCACTTCGCCAGCAAGGCCGACCTGCTGATGGCCGGCTGCGGACGGCTCGCCGACCAGCTCGCGGTCGGCGCGAGCCGCGCGCTGTCTGGCGCCGGCGGCGAGCCCGCGGCGCAGCTCGACCGGCTGATCCGCTCGTACGTGGACGTGGTCATGGACCACGGCGAGCTGCTGCACGTCTACAACCGCGAGCTCGCCCACCTGCCCGAACGCAGCCGGCTGGAGTCGCTGCGGGTGCAGCGTGCGTACGTGGCCCAGTGGGTTGGTCTGCAGTCATCGCTGTCGCCGGACGCGTCCCAGTCCGAGTCGCGGATCGCCGTGCACGCGGCCCTGACGATCATCAACGACCTCTCCCGTTCCGGCCGCCTGCGCGCCCGCCCCGCGATCGGTGCGGAACTGACGGCGCTCGCCCACACAGTCCTGTCCGCCGCCCAAAACTTCGTCAGAAAGTGATCCGCAGGGTCGACAGGAACCAGGAGTAGCAACCAATGAGGAGTACGAGACCGGCAATCGCCAGGCCGTGAGCACGGCGAGGATCCGTACGGCGTGGTCCGCTCCGCGGGAGGTCAGCGCGCCGATCCCGGCGCCTATCGCGGGTACGCCGAAAAAACCACGGCCGCGAGCAACCAGAACTCGTTTCTCGTCGCCGAGTCGCCGCTCGTGCGGACCTCTTGACCGTACGACCACAGGAGCCACACCGTCGGCGCCAGCAAGGCGATGGCCATCACTGCGAGGACAACACACCCGATGGCTATCCCAACGGAACGAGGTCCGCTTTGGGTGGGTGCCTTGCTGTCATCATCACTGGGCTCCCGAGTGTCCGCTGCCTCGTCCGTCACGAGTCTTACGATCACGGTCCACTTGAGATGGCGCTTGAGCACAACTACTCAACCACTACTTGGTTCAGGTGATTTTGCGAGTGGACAGGTCACCGGATCCGGCGGCGATTCCCCAGGTCAGGACTCGGGTGGGGCGGATCAGAATCCACGCCGGTTCGAAGGGGAACGGCGCTTCCAGGCGTAGGCCGACTTGTTCGCCACCGTCGAGATGGTTTTGCGCGCGGCCGCGAATCTCCATCCCGCGCGGTCTCCAAGGATCCACCGTGGCGATGTCGTCGACCAGGAACGACACCTCGGGGTGCAGCGTGGTGTCGCGAAATTTCTTGCTGTTCGCCATCCTCGACCCGACCACCCCGCCGATGACGATGGCCTCGGCTTCGGGGTCGTAGATCACTCCTACCGGGCGGACCGTCGGTCGGCCGTCCGCGCCAACAGTGGCCAGCCGGCCCAGCAATTGGCTTTTCATGTACGCGACTTCTTCGTCGGTGAATACGCTCATGCCTTCGAGCCTGCCGATTCCGGCCGCCCGGAGGGAGGCCGCGCTGAGACTGGCCCTGCCAAGGTCACCATGGTCGACCCTAGAGTTTCGGTCATGGCGGAAAACGAAGTGGGGGCGCGTTTCTTCGCTCCCGGCGAGAGCTGGTCACGCCGGCCGAGGTGGGCTTGCCAGCCGGCCCGCGCCGTCGCACCCCTGGCCTACGCCGCGCTGAGCTGGCCACCCTCGCCGGCGTGAGCGTGGAATACCTGATCCGGCTGGAACAGGGCCGCGACCGGCATCCGTCCAGCGAGATCGTGACTGCGCTCGCCAACGCCCTGAATCTGTCTTACGACGAGCGGGTCCACCTGCACCGGTTGGTCAAAGGCACCTCTTGTCAGGCCACGGAACCGCGGTCGTGGGAAATCCGCCCGACCGTAGGAGCGCTGCTCGACCGGCTTGATCCGAGCCCGGCGGTGGTGGTCAGTCGAGTCGGCGACCTAGTCGCTGCCAACTCCAGCTATCGCCGCTGGCCCGGCCGCTCGGGCTGTTGGACGCCGACCAACCCAACCTCACCCGCTTCGTTTTCGCCGACCCGCGAGCAAAAACCGCGTACCCCGACTGGAATCAGGTCGCTGACGAGCGGGCGGCCGACCTGCGAGCGGCGACAGCTCTGGGTGACCCGCATGCCGCCTTCCTCGGCGAGGAGTTGGCGGTCATTGTCGGCACGCCATTCAGCAGCCGGTACGACAACGCTGCCAGCCTGCCCGAACGTGTCGGCGTCGAAACGATGGACACATCCGCTGGCGGGCGAATTGGTGTTGGCGTACGAAAGCCTGGAATTGCCGCATTCCGACGAGCAACGCCTGGTTGCCTATCTGGCCGCCGACGACGCCACTTCGGTGGCGCTCGAATCGCTCAGTCGTACGGCCCTGACGAACTAAACGCAGGCCGCGGTGCCGGCGATCCAGCCCCAGGCCAGGGCTGAGCCGATGGTCGCGCCGGGGGAGATGATCGCCGGTCCGATGACCGCGGCCATCGCGTTGCCGGCAGCGAAAAGTCCGGGAATGGGCTGGCCGTTCCAGCGCAGCACGCGGGCGTCGGTGTCGGTACGCAGACCGCCTTTGGTGCCGACGAGACCGGGAAGGACCGGCAGCGCGCAAAAAGGTGGTTCCGCGATGGTGCCCCCAGGTTGGGATGTGGTGCCGCCCGATCGCCCCAATAGTGGTCGTACGCGGCGATTCCCCGGCCGAAGTCGGGATCGTCGCCTTTTCGGCGTGGGCGTTGAAGGACTGTACGGTCGCGGCCAGCTGGGCCGAATCGATGCCGGTTTTCGCGGCGAGGTCGGCGAGAGTCGGCGCCTGGATGACGTGGGACGGGAGCGGCTGGCGGGAGCGGCGCCGGCGAAGGCGTAGCGAGCCCGAAACTGGGCGTCGGCGATGGCCCACGCGGGGGTGTTGCGGGGGAGCCCGGTGCCTGGGTCCGTTTCGGCGAAGGCGAGCGCCGCGTTGTGGCTGGATTCGTTGACGAAACGGCGGCCTGCGGCGTTGACCCAGATGACGTGCGGGAGCATCCGCTCGGAGAGCATCAGCACTGGGCGCGCGGTGCCGTCCGGCCAGGTGGTCGGTCCGGCGCTGGCGGGCCAGGACCAGCTCTCCGAGACGAAGTCCACGGCTGCGCCGTCAGCCAACCGCAGTGCGTCGCCGCGGTTGACCGGCGGCGACAGGGGCTGGTCGTACGGGCCGTCCAGCAGTCGTTCGCGCAGCTCAGCATCGTGTTCGAAGCCGCCGCCGGGGCGAGCACGACGGCGGGCGCTGGAAACTCGCGATCTCCCACCCGTACGCCGCCTTCGGGCAGCAGGCCGGTGACGCGATGGTCGCGCAGCAACTCGACGCCGGCTTCTCGGCAGCCGTGCAACAGGCCGGCGACCAGGCCCTGGCCGAGCGTCACCTGACCGGCCGCCTGCCGGCGTTTCATCACCGCGAAGGGTGGCGTGCCGCCGGCCATCAGGCCGAACTCCATGATCTCCGCGTTGGTGAGTACGGGCTGGAAGAACGGCGGCGGCCAGAACAAGTCGTCCGGGTCGCCGAGATCACCCAGACTGACCGGCTCGACCTCCAGATTGCGCCCGCCCGCCCCCGGCCGCCGGGAGCCTCCGCGAACGAGTCCGGCGCGTCCATCGGTGTGAAGCGGATGGGGGTGTGCCGCTCCAGGAACCGGACCATCAGCGGCGCCGCTCGTACGAACGCGGCCGCCATCGCCGGCGACCGCCCCTGCGTACGGCCGAGCACGTATGTCAGTGCGTCCTCGGGGTTGTCGGCCGTGTGGTGGTTGCCGGGCGCCCACACCTGCCCGCCCGAGACCGCGGTCGCGCCGCCCCCACTTCGGGCTGCCCTCCAGCACGGTCACCGCCGCGCCGGCCACCGCCGCGGCGAGCGCCGCGCAAAGGCCGGCCGCGCCGGAACCAACAACAACGACAGAGGTCTTTTCGAACATGTTCGAAAAGTAGCACGCGAGCCTGTCTACACGCCACCCTCGTGCAGGGTCATGGCCGGCGCGTCCTCGGACGGCATCAGGATCCACAGCACCGGGTAGATCAGGATCTGGCTGCCCGGGATGAGCAGCAAGATCAGGACGAACAGAAACCGCGCGGGCCACGGGTCGAGGCCGAAGCGGCGGCCGAGGCCGGCGATGACGCCGCCCAGCAGGCGGCCGTCCCGTGGCCGTACGAGGCCCTGGTTGCGGAACGAGCCGTGAATCGTGTCCATGACGGATCAACCCTCTCGATGTCTTATGACCTTGCAATAAAGCATCGGTCGCGGGCAGGTGGGTTGGCATCGGGTACGACCCTGATCTGTCCCGGATGTTCGGTGGCACTCAGAATCAGGGGAGACTCACTAGGGGGAGCGGTGCCGGACGAGCGCGAAGTGTTGACGTGGGACCTGTTCGGGCGGGCGAGCAGGCGGTTGGCCGAGATGGTGGCCGCGGACGGGTTCCGGCCGGACCTGATCCTGGCGATCACCCGGGGTGGGCTGTTCCCGGCCGGGGCGCTGGGCTACGCGCTCAGTGTCAAGAACCTGCACACCATGAACGTCGAGTTCTACACCGGCGTCGACCAGCACCTGGAGATGCCGGTGGTGTTGCCGCCGGTGCCGCAGGTCGTGGACCTGACCGGCGCGCGCGTACTGATCGCCGACGACGTGGCGGACACCGGAGAGACCCTCCGGCTGGTACGCGACTTCTGCGCGGACCACGTTGCCGAGGCCCGCTGCGCGGTGCTCTACGAGAAGCCGCGGTCGCTGGTGAAATGCGAGTACGTCTGGCGCAGCACCGACCGGTGGATCGACTTTCCCTGGTCCACCGAGCCTGCCGTGGTGTAGAAAACTCCACCCTGACCGGAGAGTCGCGCGCAGTGTGCGGCGGTCGGCGGTCGGCGACCGTAGGAGGTAGTGAACCGCCTACTTCGGGAGCAAAAGTGACCGCCGTAATGACCCTGCCGAGATCGCGATTCTGGCTCGCCACGGTGATCTTCGTGATCGCCACCTGGCTGGGCGCCGGAACCCTGCTCGTCCTGCAGCCGTACGTCCACCTGGACCCGGAGCTGCTGATGCTGACGCAGTTCGGTCCCACGATCGGAGTGCTGGCCGCCATCGGGCTGCTGGCCAAGGACAGCCAGCAAGGCACGAAGAACGCACTCGTACGCGCCGGCGTCGGAGCGGGCATCGTCGTCGCGCTCTTCGGAGTGTGCGCGGCGGCGCTGGCGCTGGCCGGGCAGCCGCTGCACTGGCCATCCCGGAGCAGTTCTGGCTGATCGCGCCGCTGCAACTCATCGGCGCCTGCGGCGAGGAGCTGGGCTGGCGGACGTTCCTGCAGCGCCACCTACAGACCCGCTTCTCGATGATCGTCTCGGCGGTGATCGTCGGCGTCCTATGGAGCACCTGGCACATCCAGTACTACGCCTTCGGCCCTGCGTTCTTCCTGAGTTTCGTGACGATGAGCGTCGCGGTGTCGCTGATCATGGCGGTGCTCGTACGCGGCACCAGCCGGCGCGGATCGCTGCTGGTCGCCGGCGTGTTCCACTGGCTGCTTAATCTGGGCATCCTGATCCTGCTCAACTTCGAACAAGGTGGACTGCGAAACATGCTCATCCTCGCCGCGTCCAGCGTCGTCATCGCGGCGGTCGTCGTCGGTGGGAATCGTCAGGTGACCCGATGAACCTCAAGGCCAGGCTTCTCGTGCTGCCCCGTGGTCTGCTGTTGCTCGGTCTCGCGCTGGCCGAAGGTGCGGTTGCTGTGCTGGTGATGGCCGCCGGCTGTCTGCTCGCCATCGGCGTCGGCCTCTACCTGCTGCCGCCGGCCGTGTCCGCGCTGCGGGCGGTGGCCAACACAGCGAGGCGTACGGCCAGCTGGAGCGGCGTCGACATTCCGGCGCCGTACGGGCCGCTCCCGGACGGTCTGGTGAAGCGCAATGTGGCTCTGCTCAAGGACAGCGCGACCTGGCGGGACCTGACCTGGGCCACCGTTGACTGGGTGGTCGGAACGTGGATGGCGACCTTGCCGCTGGCGTTCGTACTCTTCGGCGCCTTCGGAGCGTTCGTTCAGCCATTCGTGTGGCGGGCCATCGGCGCGGACGGCGGCAGCAACATCTACGGCGTCATCCAGGTGAACTCGACAGCGACCGCGCTGGCCTGCGTGCCGATTGGGTTGGTCATGATCGTGATCGGTCTGCTGATTGGCCCACGGATGTTGCGGTTGCGGGCGCGCTGGACAGCGGTGCTGCTGGCTCCGTCGCGTACCGCGGAGTTGGAACAGCGGGTGGACACGCTCGCTGGTACGCGCGCGCCGACGCCACCGACGCGCAGGCAGCTGAGCTGCGCCGGATCGAGCGCGACCTGCACGACGGCGCGCAGGCTCGGCTGGTGGCGATGGGCATGAGCCTGGGCAACGCCGAGGAAGTGCTGGACAACGATCCGGCGGCGGCTCGCAAGCTGCTGGTCTCGGCTCGGGAAGCCTCTTCGAAGGCGCTGGACGAGCTGCGTGATCTCGTACGCGGCATTCACCCGCCGGTGCTCGCCGACCGCGGCCTGGCCGACGCGATCCGGGCGCTCGCGCTGGACTCGGTGATCGACGCCGAGGTCACCGCGACCCTGCCCGGTCGGCCCGCGCCGCCAGTCGAGTCGGCCGCCTACTTCGCGGTCTCCGAGCTGCTCACCAACGCCGCCAAGCACAGTGGGGCGACCCGGATCGACGTGTCCCTCGACCATCAGGACAGCGTCCTGACCTGCACGGTCACCGACAATGGCCGGGGCGGCGCGGACCCGTCGGCTGGCACCGGCCTGCGCGGCCTGCAGCGCCGACTGGCCGCTTTCGACGGCACCGTCACGGTCCACTCGCCGACCGGCGGCCCGACTCAAGTCAGCTTGGAGATCCCGTGCGTGTTGTCCTTGCCGAAGACCTCTTCCTCCTGAGGGACGGTCTCGTTCGTACGCTCACCGAACACGGCTTCACCGTGGTGGCGGCGGTCGACAACGGCCCTTCGCTGCGCAAGGCGCTGGCTGAGCAGGACGCCGACGTGGCGGTGGTGGACGTAAGGCTGCCGCCTTCGTTCACCGACGAGGGCCTGCAGGCCGCGATCGAGGCCCGCAAACGTCGGCCCGGCTTCCCGATTTTGGTGCTGTCACAGTATGTCGAGCAGTTGTACGCGCGCGAGCTGCTCGCCGACGGGACCGGCGCGATCGGCTATCTGCTCAAGGACCGGGTCTCCAACACCGCGCAGTTCGTCGAGGCCGTGACCACGGTGGCCGAAGGAGGGACCGTGATGGATCCCCAGGTAGTGGCGAAACTTCTGACGCGGGGCGAGGCCCGCGGCCGGACCAGCACGTTGACCGCCCGCGAGATCGAGGTGCTGGAACACATGGCCCAGGGCCGGTCCAACAACGCGATCGGCGAGAAGCTGTCCATCTCGGCCAGCGCGGTCACTAAGCACATCGCCAGCATCTTCGGCAAACTCGACCTGCCTGCCTCCGACGACGACAACCGCCGGGTTCTCGCGGTTTTGGCTTACCTGAACAAATAAGTCAGGCATTGGTCCAGGAGCGGGTGCACAGCACCAGGCGGTAGGAGTCGGGATCGGCGATGGTGACGCCCCAGGTGTCCCAATACGGGTTGAGCGACGGGACGACCTTGCCACCGGCTGCGACCAGTCGCTCCACCAGCTCTGGCGGGACTGAGCCATCGAGGTAGATGACCAGCAGATCCTCTTCGGTCGGCACCGGCGCGACCGGCGCGGCGGGGTCTCGTACCAGCTCCAGATGCCACCCGGCCGCTGGCCAGCCGAGCATGATCAGGTCGTGCTCCTGGCTCATCCGCAGGATCACACTAAGCCCGAGCCCGTCGACGTAGAACCGCTCGACGGCCGCCAAATCGTTGCTGGGACGGGCAATCCGGATGTGCGTGTGCTGGTCGATCACGGGTCGCATCCTCTCTCAGACAAAAACAGCGTCATCGAGAGGATGCAACCTCAACCTCACTGCAGGTCAAGAGCGACCGAGCTGCCACGGCGCCGGGCGCCGGCCCGGCGCTCGGCCCGAATGTCGGCCAGGTGGTCCTGGAAGTCGACTTGAATGGTGTGCCGCCGAGAGGTCACATAACGCTTGCGCAGTTTGCGCTTGTACGCCTCGATTTCAGCTCGCATCTGGGCCATCGGCGGCAGCGTGGCGGTGCCCAGCAGCAGGTCCGCGATCCAGGCCGACTGCGCCTCGGCGATCGGCATGGTGGCGCCCAGCGGTTGCACCAGCGACACAAAGAAAAGCCCGGGACAGTCCGGCGAGACCACCCGGTGAAAGAGTGAGATCTCGTTGTCGGCCGGCGAGATGATTCGCTCGTCCAGAAACGGAAAGCTGATTTTGTAGCCCGTACAGTAGATAACGTCGTCGATCCGCTCGGCGCTGCCGTCGGTGAAACGGACGGTGTCGCCGTCGAAGCGGTCGATGGTGGGTTTGACCGTGATGTCCCCGTGGCCGAGCCGGGTCAGCAGGTCGTCGGAGATGGTCGGATGTGCGGCCAGCACTTTGTGGTCCGGGGTGGGCAGCCCATACGAGCTGACCGAGCCGCGTACCAGTCGCAGCATCAGCGCCAACCCGAGCCGCTGTGTCCACAGTGGACCGTGCGCGAGCGGCGAGGTCGTGAGGTGGTCTGTCGGCATCCCGAAGAGATATTTCGGGACGACGTGGGCGCCGCGGCGGATGGCCAGGAACGTACGTACGGGGCGGCGGTCCGGGACGACTCGACCGCGAGATCGCAGGCCGAGTTTCCGATGCCCAGCACCAGAACTCGCCGGTCGGCCAGGTCGTCGGGCGTCTTGTAGTCGTGCGAATGCCGTTGCCGGCCGGTGAAACCGTCCGCTCCCGGGAAAACCGGCCACCGCGGGTCCCAGTGATGGCCGTTCGCGACCAGCACCGCGCCGTACGTGTCGGTCCGGCGGTCGCCGTCGACGGCTCGTACGTTCACCTCGAAACCGCCACCGGACCGCGGCTCCACCGACTCCACCGTGGTCTGGAAAGCGATCTTTTCCCTTAACCCGAAGTGATCCACGTAGTTGTCGAAGTAGCCGGCGATCTGTGCGTGGCCAGGATAGGTGGGATAGTCCGCCGGCATCGGGTAGGCCGCGTACTGCATAAGCTGGCGCGAAGTGTTGATATGCAGCGAACGATAGGCCGAGGACATGCCGTTGTCGTTGAGATAGCGCCAGTTTCCGCCCACTCGCGACCCGGCTTCGAAGCAGTCGAAGCCGAAGCCGACTCCGCGGGCGTTCAGGACCTGGCAGGACGCGATCCCGGACGACCCCGCGCCGATGACGCAGGCCCGATCCGTGCGCACAGCCATCGCGCTCCCCACGTGCGCGGCGACCGGGTTGCCGCGCGCCAGTTGTGACTGTCCATGAGGGTACGCTAATTCAGCGTGTTGACAGCGATCGCGGCTGTCACGCACCATGATCGAATAGTGACGCCCCGACGCGCGCCGGAGCGGGTGTTCGCGGGGAGGCCCGACGGAGAGACAAGTCTCTGAGGGCACGACGGAGGAACAGTGCCGACAACGACGTGGGACAACCTGCCCCGCCGAGCGCCGGGAGCGGGTCGTGGTGGCCGCCATGCGCGAGTTCGGTCGGTGCGGATATTCCGGTGGCAGCCTGACCGTGGTGGCCCGCGAGGCCGGCGTGGCCAAGGGCTCGCTCTTCCAGTATTTCCCGGACAAGCTGGATTTCTTCTCGTATGTCGCGGAGTACACGTCGATTCGGGTGCGCAACCAGATGACCCGATGGCTTGCCGCGCTCGACCCGGAACGGCCGTTCTTCGAGTTCATGCTGGAGCTCATGCTGGCCTGGATGCGTTACTACGACGAGCATCCGTTGGAGCGCGGGGTCACCGCGGCGACCAACTTGGAGCTCGACCCGCAGGTGCGGGTCGCCGTACGGGAGCCGGTGAACCGCATTTATGTGGCCGCGTTGCACCCCTTCGCGGATCGGGCCCGCGAACGCGGCGAGCTGCACCCGGAGGCGGACCTGGACGCTTTCGTGGCGTTGCTGGTGATCCTGCTGCCGCACTTCGCGCTGGCGCCGCACCTGCCGGGCCTGGACGTGTCGGTCCGGTTGTACGCGCGTCAGCGACGAAGAGCGGACCGACGCGGCCCGCCGGCTGCTGCTCGGGATTTTCGCCGGTTTCGGGCGGCTGCCCGACGGCAGCGACGTGTGGACCGCCACCGGGAAGCCGCGTGAGTCGGTCTAAGCCGTCCTCTTCCGGGGTTTGTCGGCCAGCTCGATCTCGGCTTGCACCGGCTTTTCCTGGCGCCGCAAGACATGTCTTTCGCCGTACGTCCAAGCCGTCGTGGTGAGCAGGTAGATTCCGGCCGCCAGCGGCAGG
The DNA here is from genome assembly GCF_010993775.1 of Fodinicola feengrottensis. Lineage (GTDB taxonomy): Bacteria > Actinomycetota > Actinomycetes > Mycobacteriales > HKI-0501 > Fodinicola > Fodinicola feengrottensis. Next base: position 91,470 of record NZ_WOTO01000005.1, read on the forward strand.
AACGCGGCCACCACGATGGTGGTGAACGGGAGTAGTCGCAGGATTTTGGCCAGCAACGGGTTCTGCTGGGGGGGCGCCGGCGCGGCGATCCGAGCCTGCCAGCGCATCGACAGCCAGCCGACCACCCCGAGCGCACCGAACAGGCCCAGGAAAACCGCTGACTGCAGGGGAAAACCGGCCGACAGGGTGGTCGCCCAATGCGTGCCCAGCGGAGTCCCGAGCAGGGTGTGACCGAGCAGGTCGTTGGTCTTTCCCTGCACGGTCGACGAGGTGAACAGCCGATACATCACCATGAAGAACGGCATTTGGGCGAGCAGCGGCAGAAAGCCGGCGAACATCGACGTACCGGATTCCCGGTGCAGGGCGGCGATCTCACGCTGCAGTTTCTCCGGATCGTTGCGGTGTTGGCGATAGAGATCTCCTGCGTTTGCGGTGCGACGGCGGCGCGGGCCTTCTCACCGCGTACGGCCGCGCGGCTGAACGGCAGGAGCAACAGTCGTACGGCCACCGTGAAAAGCACGATCGCCACCACCGTGCTGGCGCCGGCCAGCATGGGGGAGAGCAGGGTGGCGAGGGTGGTCACCAGAAAATGGGCGGCCGCCATCGGCCACCCGAACAGATCGGGCATGAAAGCAACTCCGGCATGTCTTGGAACACGAAAAAGGACAGGCGGAATGGCTACGGAATTCTCTTTGCGAAGCGGGAAATCACGCAGCCGACGGGCTGCGGGTGGGTCCTCTTGGCCGAGTCCTGCCAGGCGCGTCCGGGTTGCGCAGGCGCAGGAAACTCGCCCGCCGGGACTGCTCGGGTGAGGCACCGCGCACCGACGGCGCGGAAGTGCCCGCACGCAATGCGTACGGGAGCGCGAGACCGCAGGCCAGCCCGGTCGCCAGCAAGGCGGCGACGGCGACCAGTGCGGTGTGGTTTGGGGTGCTGAAAACATGTGGCAGCAGCAGGAATGCGAACTGCAGCAGCACCACGAAAGGCAGCAGGGCGGGCAGTCGGGACGACTGTCGCGTCATGATGCCCTCCTCAGCTGCGATGCGATGACCGAAACTAATTCTACGCTCGCCGCAAAACTACCTGGGGACCGCTCGACCGGCGGGGCCATGGCCACCGCGAGCGGGCCAACGACTACTCGTTCGACGCGATGCGCGACGACGTTCGCGGTTTCATGCGTACCCCCGGACTTTCGAGCCTGGTCGCGTACTGGGTGGTGGTCGAGTTCCTTGAGCGCTAATACTCCTGACCAAATAAGGTTTCCTTAAGGCCGATAGGGCAGATTTTCCCGGCCGTACGGTTGCCTTCCATCGTTGCATACAGCTGAAATGCGGGTTTGTTGGACAATGCACGGGCGTTCTGAATGCACCTCCGCGAGGAAATATGGGCTGCGGCCGGACGCGACTGATGTGGACAGTGCAGAATCAAGGGATGCGTGCCAGTTTGAAAGACGTGGCGGCCCGGGCCGGGGTCTCCACCATGACGGTTTCCAATGTCCTGAACAACAAGGCATCGGTGGCTCCTGGCACCCGGGCCCGGGGGTGCAGCAGGCGGTCGCCGAACTCGGCTACCGGCCCAGCCTGTCCGCCCGGAACCTGGCCCGCGGCCGGTCCGGGGTGGTGGCCCTGGCGGTGCCCGAAATCGGTCTGCCGTATTTCGCCGAGCTGGCGCATTTCATGATGATCGAGGCGGAGAAACGGGACTGGACGCTGGTCGTCGAGCAGACCGCGCACGACCGCGGCCGCGAGCTGGCTGTTGTTGTTGAGCGGCGGCCGCGGCCACCTCATCGACGGCGTGCTGATGTTCCCGTCCGAGGTCTCCGCCGACGACGTGCCGTCCGGCCCGTCCGGCCCGCCGGTGGTGCTGTTCGGCAGCGCGTCGGGGGGCGCCGGCGGTGACCCGGTGGTCGACCACGTGATGATCGACAACCTCGGCGCCGGCCAGGTGGCGACCGGTCACCTGGTGGCGGCCGGCCGGCGGCGGATCGCGCTGATCGGTCCCGCGTACGAGCCGCGCAGCCGCCGCCAGGCGCCCCGGGTTGCCGGCTACCGGCGAGCCCTGAAGGCCGCTGGCCTCACGATCGAGAAGGACTACACGACATCGAGCATGGCGCGCTGCACGACCGGGAGGCCGGCGCGCTCGCGATGGAGCGGCTGCTCGCGCTGCCCAAGCCGCCCGACGCCGTCTTCTGCCTGAGCGACCTGCTGGCGATCGGCGCCATGCGTACGATCCACCGCAGCGGCCGCCGGATCCCGGACGACATCGCCGTGCTGGGCTTCGACGACGTTGACGACGCCGCGTATTTGACGCCCACCCTGTCCAGCATGCGCCCCGACAAGGCGCAGATCGCCGAGCTCGCCGTCGACGTGCTCGACCGCCGCTTCGCCGCCCCCGAACCCGCCCAGGTGTGGCGCGCCAACTGCGACCTCGTCCCCCGGGAAAGCACCCTCGGGGTTTCCTGAGCTTCGCAGTCAGGGTCTTGGCGACTTCGTCCAGTGCCGCCCGTCGGTCGAGACGAGGTAGTCCGATGGGTTGGCCCCCCGCGGTCGGCCAAGACGTACAAGCCATCCGCTGTTCTGCCGAACGTGGAGGGGTTGTTCGCAGCAGTGACCGGCGTGGAGGTCCTGCCCTGGTCCGCCGTGACTACCACACTGAATGGGGTGTGTTGCACGTCGACGCCGATAATGGAACCGTCCGGGAGCGAGTACGGGCTAGCCGGCAGCGAGATGTCGCCGTCTCGCTGGGTCCAGGTCTGACCGCCATTGTCGGTCATCAAGATCCGGTTGCCGCTGGACTGGCTGAGATGACTTAAATCGGCATAGGCGCGAATACCGTCCGAACTGATGACTGGCCCCACTACTCTGCCGTCCGGCTGGTGATCTGCCGAGTGATCCAGCTGTGGCCGCCGTCGTGGGTGACCGCGATGCCGCTCGAGCTGTCGAGGGCGCTTGGACCATCCTTGTACGACACCCAAATGGTCCCGTCACCGCCGAGCCGCGCGGCACCGATCGTCTTCGCGGGCTGATGGGCCAGCAGGTGCAGAACTCCGGTCGCCGGATCGATCGCGCTGTGCACCACGGCTCGTACGAACGCCTCCTGGACGACGTCCTCCGCCTCGCGCCGATCCCCGGTCAGTGCGTACATGCTCAGCACCAACCGGGGATGGGTGGCCCGGAAGAGGTCATCCAGCTGTTGTCGTACGGCCAGCTGTCCGTCAGTCACATCGCCGCTCCTGGTTGATCGACCTCAGTGTCACAGGGGGCATGACTCACAACTGGGTCGATCAGGTTCCCAGGAGTTGTTAAGCAAGCAGCTCCACCTCGGCCAGCGAGACGGTGCCGGTGGCGGAGGTGACCCTGATCCGGTAGGTGGTGTTAGGCGCCGGGGTGGGCGATGGCGAAGGCGCGGGTTTGTGATCGCCAGGCGAAGGTCTGGTTCTGTTGGGTGTCCAGCCCGGTCCAGTGCGTCCCGTCGGTGCTGCCTTCCAGCACCCAGGACTTCGGGTCACCGGCCGCGGTCCCGGATGTCAGTGTGTACGCGGAAATCGCCTTGCCGGCGGCGGGCTCATCTCGATCGTCGGGGTAGCGGAGCCAAAAGTCGCCTGCGTGGCCGAGGTGTTGTCGACCAGTGCGTGGACGTTCGTGCCGTCGGCCGCGGTGATCGTGGAGCCGTCGGTGGCGAGCGTGTCCGCCCACGGCTGCGCGACCGCGGTGCCCTGGGTGATCGACGGCGGCGCGTCGTTCGGTCCGGTGCCCCAGCGGGACGGGTTCGGGCCCATGCTGAAGTCGAGAACACCGCCGTGCGCCAGCAGATCCTGTGGCAGGTACGTCTTGTCGTACGGCCGGCCATTCACTCGCAGGCTCTGCACATAAACGTTGCGAGCGCTGTTGTTTGGCGCGTTGATGACCAGTTTTCGGCCGTTCTGCAGGTGAACCACGGCCTGCTTGAACTGCGGCGACCCGATCGCGTACGACGGGCTGCCCATCTGCAGCGGGTAGATGCCGAGCGAACTGAAGATCTGCCACGCCGACATTTCGCCGTTGTCCTCGTCGCCCGGATAGCCCTGACCGATCTCACTTCCCAGGTACAGTCGAGAAAGTGCTTCCCGGACCTTGGCCTGCGTCTGATACGGCTGGCCGGCGTAGTCGTACATGTAAAGGATGTGGTGCGCCGGCTGGTTGCTGTGGCCGTACTCGCCCATCCGTACGTCCCGCGCCTCGGTCATCTCGTGGATGACCCCGCCGTACGAGCCGGGGAAGGTGGCGGTCTCCGGAGTCGCGAAATACTGGTCAAGTTTCTTTGCCAGGCCGGCTTTTCCGCCGTACAGGTTGGCGAGGCCGTTGCCGTCCTGCGGGACCGTGAAGGCCATTCCCCAGCAGCCGTCGGTCTCGGTGTAGTCGCCGCCCCACACCCGCGGGTCGTACGTGGACGCGGCCTGGTTCCACGAGCCGTCGGGCTTGCGGCCCTGGAAGAAGCCGATACTCGGGTCGAACATGTGGACGTAGTTCTGTGCCCGGTTGGTGAAGTAATGGTAGTTGGACAGGTATTCGTTGCGACGCGGGTCATTCGGCTTGCTGCGGTCGTACAAAGCCTTCGACAGGTTGGCGATGCCGAAGTCGTTGACATAGCCCTCCATTGCCCACGACATGCCCTCGCCGGTGCTGGTCGGGGTGTAGCCAAGGAAAATCGAGCTGGCCAGGCCCTTCCGGCCGATGCTGTCGTTCGGCGGGGTCACGGTCGCGTTGCGCAGAGCGGCGTCGTACGCGGCTTGCACGTCGAAATTGCTGACACCCTTGAGATACGCGTCCGCGAAGGCGACATCGGAGCTGGTGCCGGTCATCAGGTTGGCGTAGCCCGGCGACGACCACCGCGGCACCCAGCCGCCGTCCTGGTAAAGCTGCAGGAAACCGCTGATCATCGTGCCCGCGTCATCCGGTGTCAGCAGTGAATACGCCGGCCAGGTTGTTCTGTACGTGTCCCAGAATCCGTTGTTGACGTAGATCTTTCCGGTCCGTACGGACGATCCCGTCTGCGTCGGAGTGTCGGCGCCGGTGCGGGGCGCGGTCGGGCTCGCGTACGAGTAGACCGGCTTGCGGGCCGTGCCGGTGTTCTCGAAGCCGGAGTTGGGATAGAGGAACAGTCGGTAGAGGTTCGAGTAGAGGGTGGTGAGCTGGTCGGTGCTCGCGCCGGTCACCGTGATCACACCGAGTTTGGAGTCCCACTGGGATTTCGCCGCGGCCCGTACCCGCTCGAAGGTCGAGCCGGGGCCGACCTCCAGGTCCAGGTTTTTCTTTGCCTGGTCCACGCTGATCAGCGAGGTGGCGATCCGCATGGTGACCGCGCTGCCCGCCGACGGCAGGGTGAATTTCAGATATCCGGTGACGTTCGAGCCGCCGCCGCCGGGCAGCATGCCGCTGCCGGCAACCGCTCGGTCGAAGGTCGCGTAGACGAAAATCCGCCCAGCACCGACCGAAAGTCCGCTTTTCACGTCCGAATAGCCGCTGATCGTACGACCGCCGGGATCCAGGGTCAGGCCGCCGCCGTTGTTCACGTTGTCGAAAATCAGGTTCGCCGACTGGCCGGGGAAGGTGAATCGGAACATCGCCGCGTGGTCGGTCGGCGCCAGCTCGGTGCGCAGCCCGTTCTGGAATTTCACGCTGTAGTAATCGGGAGACGCGATTTCGTTCGAGTGCTGGAAAGCCAGCGCCCGCCCGGTCCGGCTGGCATCCGGCGTACCGTCCGCGATCGACGGCATCACCTGGAAGGTCTGCCGGTCGCCCATCCATGGGCTCGGTTCGTGGCTGAGCGCGAAAGCCTGCAACTCTGGCAGGTTCGCCGCGTCATTGCTGCGGTTGTAGTTGTAGAGCCAGTCCGTCGAGCCGGCGTTCGTTTCCGGCGTCCAGAAGTTGAAGCCGTGCGGCACCGCGGTGGCCGGGAAGTTGTTGCCACGGGAGAAATTGCTGCTCGACTGGGTGCCGCGAGTGGTCAGCACGTAGTCGGACGGCGCTCGGTACGACCGGGACGCGGGATGAGCTGTGATGGCGATGTCGTCGAGCCAGCCGCGGAACAAGGCGGCGCCGTTCGGGCTGTCGTAGGCCACCAGGATCCGGGAGATCTTCTTGCCAGCGGCCACTTTCCCGATGTTCGCGGCCACGTGGTTCCACTGGTTCGCGTAGATCGTCTTGGATTTCCCCTGTGACATCGGGTCGAGCCCGATGCCGTGCTGGTCCTGCGCGCCGAGCTGGCTCAAATAGGTCCCGTCGCTGAAGGCCAGGTCGACGGACGCGTACGTGCTGGAATAGCGCAGGTCGTCGCCGGTCAGCTCAGGGAATAGCAGGTAGGAAAGCTCGGTGTCGCGACCGACCGGAACCGAGACGTCGTAGATTTTTTGTTGTACGAGTAACCGCGTCCGGCGCTGGTCTGGCTGCCCGCGTACAGCAGCGAATGCAGCCCAGTGTAGCCGACGTTCGCCTTGGCGTCCGGCGCGCTGGCCGGGCCGGTGGCGATTTTGGTCTGCATGTTGGGCTGCGGCGGGTCGATGGTTGGATCGACCGCGAGTTGCCATTCGGACGCCTGCAGGATGTCGGCGCCGGCATTCGCGGTGACCGTCCAGCGATAGAATCTGTACGCCGCTTTGTTAGTCGTGTCGTACTGTTTCAGCTGCATGCGACTGGGAAAAAAACTCTCGCCGCCGCGACTGTCCACTGTGGTCCAGGTGGTGCCGTCGGCGGAGCCGGTGAGTGTCCAGTCTTTCGGGTCGCGGCCCGGTTCGTCGTTGGCGGAGGCCACCGCGTATTTGACGATCGCGACCGGCTCGGACAGCTCGTACTGCACCCAGCCGGTCGGCGCGAAGACCAGCCATTTGCTGTGCACATCGCCGTCGGCCAGGTTCTCCTTCACCTCGCCGCCGCTGGTGTTCTCGCCGCTCGCGGTGATCTTGGTGATCTTGTCGGCGATGTTCCCGGGGATGCCGGTGGAGAAAGCGCTGGTCACCCCGGACGCCTTCGGGCGCCCGTTTCTATCGGTTTCAGCGGTATTTGTCCATGTTAGCGCCGGATCGGCGGTTTCGAACGACGACTGAAAGTTTCCCGTCGACGACGGCTCCGCCGGCGACCCCGGCACCGCCGTACTGAACAGGGCTGTCGGCACCACGAAAGCCGCGGTCACCAACCCGACCAGGAACATCGAACGCCGCTTTCCCGCCAACGGAAGCCTCCACGTCAAAGGCCGGCCCTGCGCCGGGTCGTTGCGAAATCAGCCGGGATGTACATAAACCCAGGACCACGACCGCAGTCAACACCAAGCGCCGAAGAAAATGTGACGCAGGCCGCTTATGGTTCGAGCCGGGACGTACGCTGTCGGACGTGAACGAGATGTGGCGCCTTGTCGAGGGCTATCACGCGCCGGTCTATTTCGCCCCGCAGGCGCGGGAGGAATATGCCGCGGCGGGCTTGCGTGGATTCTGGATGGGCTATGTCGCCGGGCGCTCTGGGCCGCTGGGTGCGGTGCCGCCGGAGGTCGTGACGGCGATGTTCTACAACTTCGCGGCGGCCAGGATCGACCGCGCGCTGCCCGATGCCTGGAGCTTGGGTACGCCCGCGGACGCGGTCGCCGCACACCAGCGGATCGCCGACCTGCGACTGCGTGAACTGCTCGGCGACGGCGTTGACGACCCAGCGTTGGGCGAGGTCGCGAAGGCGCTGGCGGAGGTGGTGGTCGGCCTGGATCCGGCCGGGCGACCGCTGTTCGCGGCGCATGCCGCGCTGGCCATCCCGGACGCCCCGCACCTGGCCCTGTGGTGGGCCACCACGGCGTTGCGGGAGTTCCGTGGGGACGGGCACGTGGCCGCGTTGCTGACCGCCGGACTGGACGGCTGCGAGGCCAATGTGTTGGCCGTTGTCGCTGGTCAGGTGCCTGAGCAGCAGCGCGAGTTCCGGGGCTGGACGGAGCCGGAGTGGGAGGCCGCGATCAACCGTCTGCGGGAGCGCGGCTGGTTGGACGCGGACGACGCGCTGACCGATCGCGGGCGGCAGGTGCGTACGGACGTGGAGGAGCTGACCGACCGGCTGGCGGCCAGCGTCGACCGGGCCGTCGAGGCCGGTTTCGGGGTCGACCGGCTGCTGGCGGCGCTGCGACCGGTGGTCGCCCGGACCGTCGAGGGCGTCCCGTTCCCCAACCCGATCGGCCTGCCCGAGTAGGCATTCGCAATCAGCAGCAATTCCAGCAGCAGGGAGGTCGCCAGCAGATGATGCCGATGCCGATCACTGACGCGATGTTCCTCCTGCTCGAATCGCGTGAGCATCCATTGCACGTGGGTGGTCTGCAGTTGTACGACGTGCCCGATGGCGCCGGCCCGGACTACGTTTATGAGCTCTATAGGCAGATGCTCGGCGCTGCTGAGGCTCAGCCGCTCTATCGCCAGCGGCCGCGCCGGTCGCTGGCCAGTTTCGGCCAGTGGGGCTGGCAGGACGACGACGAGCTGGATCTGGAATACCACGTGAGGCTGTCCGCGCTGCCTCGCCCGGGCAAGGTCCGGCAGCTGCTGGAGCTGGTGTCCCGGCTGCACGGCTCGCTGTTGGACCGGCACCGGCCGCTCTGGGAGTTCCACCTCATTGATGGCCTCGAAGGCAACCGCTACGCCACGTATACGAAGGTTCATCACGCGCTGGTCGACGGCGCGTCCGCGGTCCGCCAGCTGGTCCGGATGATGACCACCGACCCGGACGACCTGGACTGCCTGCCGTTCTGGGCCGCACGACCGAAATCCCGCAGCCATGCCGTTAACGGGGTGGATCTGTCCGACCGCTTGTCAGCGGTCGCCGGCGGTGTTTCCGACGCGCTGGGCATTGGTCCTGCGGTGGTGCGGACCGCGCTGCGTACGATTCAAGAGCAGGCCGCGACCTTGCCTTTCCAAGCCCCGAAAACCGTCCTCAACGTCAGCATCGGCGGCGCCCGCCGATTCGCCGCCCAGTCCTGGTCGCTGGACCGGATCCGGGAACTCGGAAAACGCTCCGGCTCCACCGTCAACGACATCGCCCTCGCCATGTCCGCCGGCGCGCTTCGGCGCTATTTGTTGGAACTCAACGCATTGCCGGCCGCCCCCCGCTGGTCGCCATGGTGCCGGTCTCGTTGCGCGGCGCGCGACTGAAGTCCGACGCCACCGGCAACGCGGTCGGGACGATCCTGTGCTCACTGGCCACCGACATTCCCGATCCGGCGGTCCGGCTGGAGCAGATCATGGCGGCCATGAGCACCAGCAAGGAAATGTACGCCGAACTCACCCCGCTGCAGATCACCGCGCTGTCCGCGTTGATGGTCGGCGGCGTCGGGTTGGCGCCGCTGCCGGGCATTACCCGGCTCACTCCGCCGCCTTTCAACCTGATTATCTCCTCCAATGTTCCAGGTCCCACCGAGGACATGTATTTCAACGGCGCGAAGTTGAGCGGGACGTATCCGGTGTCATTCCTGTTGGACGGGCAGGCGATGAACATCACGCTGACGTCCCACGCGGGGAGTTTGGATTTCGGGATCGTCGGGTGCCGCCGGAGTCTGCCGCACCTGCAGCATCTGCTGGGGCATCTCGATGCCGCGTTGGAGGAACTGGAACGGGCGGTTTCATAGGGGAGTGTCGAGTCTCGCGTCTGCCGATCGTCCTTGGGTTTGGACGTGTCTCATCGACGAGAGGAACCACCATGGACACGATGGAGTCGTACAAACGGGCGCAAGGCGGTTTCGACGAGGTGCTGGCCGCCGTGCCGGCGGCCCAGTGGGACGCGCGGTCGGCCTGCCCGGAGTGGACCGTGCGCGATGTCGCCGGTCATGTCATCTGGGCCCAGCACCAGCTGCGGGCCTGGGCGACGGGGCAGGACTACCAGAGCAAGACCGGATTCCGGATCCCGGATCCACGAGTCCAGGCGAACTCGCCGCCGTCGACCCGGTCGCGACCTGGCGACAGGCCCGTGACGAGGCCAATGGCGTGCTCGACGAAGAGACCCTCGCGCGCCGCATCACCCTCCCGGGCCTTGGCGAGATCCCGCTTTCCGCGATGGCGACCCTGCTGGTCACCGACTTTCTCGGGCACACATGGGACATCGGTCACCCGCTCGGCATGGACGTGCGGCTGGACCCGGCGCTGGTGCCGCTCTCGTACGCGTGGGCGCAGCAGTCGATGAGTCGTGAGCCGGGCTTCTTCGGCCCCGAGCTGACCCCGCCGCCAGGTGCCGACGAGCAGACCAGGCTGCTGGCGTTTCTGGGCCGGGCGGCCTGAACCGCCCGAGCCCAGGTCACCGGGTGAGTCGCATTAGTTGTCGAGCTCCTTCAGGCGCCGCTCCAGGAAGCGGCGGTCGGCAGGGTTGGTCGCGATGTCGTGAGCCTTTTCGTACGCGGCCGTGGCTTCGTCGCGTCGATCGAGCCGGCGCAACATGTCGGCACGGGCAGCGTGCCACAGGTGGTAGCCGCGCAGACCGTCGATTCCGTCGATGAGGTGCAGGCCGACCTCGGGTCCGTCCGTCATCGCGATCGCGATCGCGTGGTTGAGGTCCACGACAGGGGAGGGCGTGAGGCGTGAGGGCCAATGCCGCGTACAAGCCGGCGATTCGCGGCCAGTCGGTGGCGTCCGCGGTCGCTGCCTGGGCGTGTACGGCGGCGATCGCCGCTTGCAGCGCGTACGGGCCGGTTGAGTGATGTTTCAGTGCACGGTCGAGAAGGTGGACGCCGGCCGCGATCTGCGACTGGTCCCATTGCGTGCGGTCCTGATCGTCCAGCAGCACCACATCGCCGGCCGGGTCGTAACGGGCGGCCGTACGCGAATCGTGGAGCAACATCAGCGCTATCAGGGCCGTACACCTCAGGCTCGGCCGGCATCAAAGTGGCGATCAGTGAGCCGAGCCGGATCGCCTCGGCGCGGAGTTCGCGATGCTCGGGTGCGGCGGGGGAGGCGTTGTAGACCTGCGTGAAGATGAGGTAAACGACGGCGAGTACGCCGGAAAGTCGTTCGGGGAGGCGATGGTCGGGCGGCACCTCGAACGAGACGCCGGCTTCTCTGATCTTGCGTTTCGCGCGTACCAACCGTTGCGCCAGCGTCGACTCGCCCACCAGGAAAGCGCGGGCGATCTCGCCAGCTGTCAGGCCGACCACGACCTGCAGCGTGAGGGCCACCCGGGCCGGCATCGCGAGCGCTGGATGGCAGCAGGTGAAAATCAGGCTCAGCCGGTCGTCCCCCAGGCCGACCAGCGCGTCCTCGCTGATCCCGGGCATCGCCTCTCCCGTGTGAACGGCGGCCACTTCCTGTTTTTCGCGGCCTTTGATGGCTCTGCGCTGCCAGTCGAAACCGCGGTTTCGGCCGACCGTTAGCAGCCAACCCACCGGGTTGTCCGGGATCCCGGTCCGCGGCCAGCTGCGCAGGGCTTGCGCGCAGGCTTCGTGCAGGGCTTCCTCGGCAAGCTCGAAGTCGCCGAGCACTCGTACGAGCGCGGCCAGCATCCGGGCGCGCTCTTCGCGATAGACGCGCTCGACCGCCGCCGCGACCGTCAAGTCAGCCGCGGGGCGGCCGCGATCGGACGGACTTCGATCGACCCGTCCATCGCCATCGGACACTGCGCCGCCAGCTCCAACGCCTCGTCGAGGTCCTTGCAGTCGAGAATGTAGTAGCCACCCAACTGCTCGTTCGTCTCCGCGAACGGCCCGTCCGTCATCAGCGCTTGCCCGTCGCGTACGCGCACGGTCGTCGCTGTCTCGATCGTCTTCAACGGGTCGCCGGCCTCGTACACACCTCGCCGGCAACACTCGTCCACAAACGCGTTGATCCTGGTCAGCGCCTCCGCGAAACCCGGATCTCCAGGTTCAGGGCGGTTGCAGCCGTAGATCAGCAGCATGTAACGCATGGTTGGTGTTCCTCTCCGTCAGTGTCAAGGACGAACGCGTGCCCTGGATCTCGACAGTCTGATCGGAGCGGCATTGTTCGTGGCGCTAGAGCGCTTGGTAAGTCAAAACAATCACGCCATCTGTGCCCACCACCTGGGAATCGACCAACTTCAGCTTCGCGGCCGTACTCGTCTCGCCGAACAGTTTCTCGCCGCCACCCAGCACGGTCGGAAAGACCATCAGCCGATATTCGTCTACCAGCCCCCACGCTCACCCAACGCGCGTACGAGCTGGCCGCTGCCGTTGACCAACAGCTCGTCGTCGCCGGATTCGCGCAGTTTCGCTATCTCGTCGACGCTTCCCAGCACAGTGGTGTTCGCCCAGGTCGGGCCGGTCAGTGTCGAGGAGAGCACATATTTGGGCATGCTGTTCATTTTTTCTCCGCGAAACCGGCTTCGTCCTTGACCGTCGGCCAGACCGCGGCGAAGCCGTCGTACGTTTTGCGGCCCAGCAGCAGGGCGTCCGCTTTCTGGACTTCGTCAAGTTTGAACTTGTCGCCTTCTGGGCCGCGGCTGAACTGGAAGGCCCAGCCGGCGCGGTCGAAACCGGGTTCGCCGCCGGGGGAGTCGATGCCGCCGTCGACGGTGATGAATTCCGATACCACGATCCTGCTCATGGTGTTTCTCCTATTTTTTGATGGATCGGTGGAAGTACGTGACAGTAGCGACCATCAGGACGGCTGTCGCGGCGAAGGCCGGGGAGAAACCTACCCGGGCGGCGAGGATGCCGAAACCGGTGGCGCCCAAGCCCCAGCCGCCGTCGTACGACATATTCCACAATGCGCTCACAGTGCCGTAACTGGACGGAGCGACGCGGCTGAGCATCAGGGCGATGCTCGCGTTCTGAGCGGCTCCGAAGCCGATGCCGAAAACCGCCATGCCGGCGAGAATCGCCACTGGATTGTCGGTGACGACAAGTGGGATCAGACCGACGGCGGCGACGAGGGCGGCTGGTACGAGCAGTTTGCCGGCGCCATAACGGTCGCCGAACCGGCCGGCCAACCACCGGCTGCCGGCCGCGGTGGCGGCCTGGACCAGCAGGGCGGTGGCGGCCAGCGAACCGGAGCCGCCGGACACCGCCAGCGGCAGGAAGCCGGCCACGATCCCGCCGGCCATCGCGGTGGTGGCGAACACGATCGCTGGCCGGTTCAATGCGGCCGTACGCAGGCCAGCCACGATGCCGACCGCCGATTCGCCGCTCGGCGCCACCTTGGGCACCCAGCCGATGACGGCGAGGCCGGCGAGCGCGCAGAACCCGCCGACCAGGAAGGCCGCGGTGAAGCGCGGCCGCGCTGGCCAGCCACAGCCCGAGCGGCAGCGCCGCGATCGGCGGTAGGCAGGCGACCAGCCCGCTGATGCCCAGGCCCTCGCCCTGGCGTTCCTTGGGCAACAGCAGCGGGACCAGCGCGCCGGAGACCACCATCACGATCGCGAAGCCGGTGCCCCGTACCAGGCTGACCAGCATGATTGTCGCCATCGTTGGCGCGAAGGCGAGGGCCAGCGTCGGCGCGCCGAGCAGCATCAGGCCGGCGGCCAGGACCCAGCGGTAGCCGAACCGGGCCACCAGCCGGGGCGTGGCCAGCTCGGCGACCACGGTCGCGGTCATCAGCAGACCGGTCGACAGACCGGCGCCGCGCCCCCGTTGTCGCCGAGTTTCGCGGTGTAGAGCGGCACCACCGAAAGCAGCAGGTAGAGGCTGGTCAGCGCACCGAAGTTGGCGCCCATGATGAGCAGCAGGGCCCGGCTGAACAGGCGTGGCCGGGTGGCCGGCGTCGTGGTTGTCATAAGAAGGACGCTACGAGCCAACTGGATCGCCGCTAAGCTCCAATTCTATGCCGATCGAGTGGGCCGGTTTGAGTCCGGAGCTGCTGCTGCCCCTGGACCGTACGGCGGAGTTGTCGCTGCGCTGCCAGCTGGAGGGCGGCCTCCGGGAGGCGATCCGCGCCGGCCGGTTGCGGGCCCAGGAGCGCTGCTGCCGTCGTCGCGGGAGTTGGCCCGGATGCTCGGCGTCTCCCGCGGCCTGGTCCAGGAGTGCTTCGGCCAGCTGCAAGCCGAGGGTTACCTGACGACCCGGGTCGGTTCGGCGACCCGGGTAGCCGAGGGCGCTTGGACCACTCCAGTGACGGCCGCGGCCGCGGCCGCGCCGCCGCGGCTGATCGCGGACTTTCGGCACGGCGTCCCCGACCTGGCCAGTTTTCCGCGCGGCGACTGGCTTTGGGCCCAAAAAGAGATCTGTCGGGAAATGCCGAACGCGGCCCTGGATTACGGGGATCCGCGCGGCATCCTGGAACTACGCGAAGTTTTGGCGTCCTACCTGGGACGGGTAAGAGGAGCGGCCGCGGAGCCGTCCCGGATGGTGGTGTGTACCGGGTTCGCGCAAGGCCTCAATTTGGTTTTGCGAGCACTCGTACAAAAAGGCATCCAGCGGATCGCCTTCGAAGATCCCGGATATGATGAGGACGGGGTGGCCTACCGGCAAAAAAGGCGCTGGGCATTGAGCCCGTACGCGTGCCAGTCGACGCTTTCGGCGTGGACGTGGAAGCGCTCGCGGCTTCCGGTGCGGACGCGGTGGTCGTGACGCCGGCCCACCAATGGCCGACCGGTGTCGTCCTCACGCCAGAGCGCCGGCAAGCCCTTGTCGCATGGGCGGTTTCTCGGAAGGGAACCATTATCGAGGACGACTACGACGCCGAGTTCCGCTACGACCGCGAGCCGGTAGGTGCACTGCAAGGTCTCGCCCCGGACCGGGTGGTTGCGTTGGGTACGGTCAGCAAATCCCTCGCGCCAACGCTCCGGCTCGGCTGGATCCTCTGCCCACCTTCGCTCAACGCAGCCATTTCTGCGGAAAAAAACACCTCAGTGACCGCGGCTCGCCCGGACTTGAGCAGCTGGCGGTGGCCAAACTCGTCGAGTCCGGCCGCTTCGACCGGCACTTACGTCGTATGCGAGGGATTTACGCGGCTCGCCGTACGGCATTGGTCGACGCGCTCGCACACCACGCTCCCGCGGTCACGTTGACTGGGCTGGCCGCGGGTTTCCATGCGGTGGCCCATTTACCCGCGGGCGTCGGGGAAAAAAAAGCGGTGATCGAGGCGGCCCGGGAGCGGTTGGTCGGCTTGTACGGCATGAGCGAATGCCGCGCCGGCGGTCGTACCGACCCGGCCCAATTGGTGTTGGGCTTCGGAAACCTGGGAGAACGAGCCATCCGCACCGGCATCGCCACCATCGCGGACTTGCTCAGCTGAACCTGTTCCACGGCGTGGCGCCCGGGCGCGTGGTTTTGATTGACCAGCTACTGCCGGATAAGGAGCAGGATGGATCACAGATTTAGTGAACTTAGTCGTCATATGCAGGAGCAGCATCTTCGATCATTGGCCCTCTCTATCCTTAAACAGTATGGTGCGATGCCAGACAGCGTGCAGCTACTGCAATATGAGGATAATGCGGTCTACTTGGTCGTGCGGAATGGCAAGAGTTATGTGTTGCGCATTTCGGTTGTAGATGGTCGGAGCCCAGCCGCGCAGGCTTCCGAGCTTGAGTGGCTGCTCTCTCTTGCAGCTGAGAAGACGACTGTCGTGCCCACGCCGGTGGCGACTAGGTCGTCGGAGCTGGTCGTAACCAGTGCTCTTAACGGTTCGGATGAGCCTGTAACGTCGGCGTTGTTTGAGTGGATACCCGGCGCCGCCCCGCGACATTTCGGGCCAGAGCTGGCCGCCGAGCTAGGGCGGGTCATGGCTCGACTCCACGAACATGCCTCAGGTTACCGGCCATCTGCCCCATTCGAGCGACCGGCCTGGGGCCATCAGGAAGTCTTCGACCTAGGTGCCACGATGACGTCGGAACTGGCGTGGAGCAGGCTAACCAGCGCAGACCGTTCGATGCTGCGGGAAGTGTCCAAGAAGGTGCGGGACCGTATGCCGACCGTCGGCGACGATTGGGCACTTATCCATGCGGACCTTCACCGAGGCAACGTGGTAGTTATGCCGACCGGAGAAGTGGCCGTGATCGACTTTGACGACTGCGGCTGGGGCCACTATATGCTCGACATCGCAACCATGCTCTCCTCGATCCTGCGTACCTGCTTGGACGACCGCGATGAATATGCTCGTCTAGCGGCGGAGTATCTCGCCGGCTACCGGGAGGTCAGAAACCTTCCAGCATCAAGCAGCGCCCTGAACGAGTTCCTCGTGCTACGCGACATGATCATCCTCAATTTTATGGTGAGTTCCCGCAATGACGCCGTGGTCGCATATATGCCGCAGCGAGGGAACGGAATTCTCGCCCTTATGTGCCGTTACTTGAGGACCGGACTATATGACGGCTTTGTGTCGCTCGAGGTCTAGGTGCCGAACGCGCGGTCGCCCCGGCTGGTAATGCTGATCATCGCGTCGCCTTCTTTACTTGCAGGACTTGGGTTAGAACGGTGGTGGTGGGTATTCGTCGTTGGGTGTGACGTCGTACGTACGACCGGTGGGGCTGGTCCAAAGGAATCGGCCCGGCGTCGGTTGGGTGACGGTCCAGCCGTGTTCTTTGATGTCGTTGTGGAATTTGCATGCTGGTCCGGTGCTGTCGTACGCGGTCTTTCCTTCCGGTTTGCGGAAGGGAATGGTGTGGTCGAACTCGCAGGTGGCGGCTGGTCGGTTGCAGGCGGGGCCGCAGCATCGCTGGTCGCGTGCGTTGACCAGGTCTCGTAGTGCTTGGGTGGGGCGGTAGCGCGTACGGCCATGGTCGATCACCACTCCGCTGATGGGGTCGGTGAGGATTCGGTACCATTCGCTGTTCTGGTCGCCGGCGAGTTCGCGGGCGCGTTGTGCGGTCATGGGGCCGTATCCACTGAGGATTGCGGGGTTGTCGTCCAGGCCCATCAGTGTGGTGGCGTCGACGCGGAGTTCGATTTTGGTGCGTACGTTGCTCGGGACACCCAGACAGAGGTCGGTGAGGGCGTCGGCTCGGAGTGCGTCCATGGTGCGGGTTTCGTCTTTGGTTTTGAGGCTGCGGGCGATGGTGTCGATGATGCGGTAGATCGCCTCTGCGGACTCGGCGGGCAGGAACGCACCCAGCAGAGCCATCCCGTCTTCGCAAGGCTGCTTTTCTACTCGCCTCTCAGAGACCAGTTTCTTGCGGCGGGCTTCGGCAGCGGCCGGGTCGATTTTGATGACCTCCCGCCGGGCCCTGTCCCGGATCGATCGAGGCGTTTTCGAGTCGGCGCCGGGCAGCACCTTCTCTTCGACTTTCCGAGCGTCCTCAGGGCAGAGGTGGCCGACCTGGTCCGCGAACGTGAACGCCTTACGCAGGTCAAGGTCACCGTGAGACATCCCAGCCATGGTGCCCCGCAGCTCATGGACCAGTTGGTACGCCAAATTCAACCGCTTCTGAGCGGCCGACAGGCTCCAGGTCAGTGATGCGGCGATTTCACCGGCCGCGTATTTGGAGAAAGGTGCACCTACGGCGGGTCGGGCGTTGGTGAAGCGGTCCATGAACCGCATCTGCATCGCCTGCGTATACGAAATCACCTTATCCAAGGTTTCGATCGCGGCCAGCGCGGTGTCAGCGTCGACTCGGCCGTACCGGTCGAGTTCTTCCAGCATTTGCAGGGGAACCCAGCTGGGTGGCATGGTGCGCCATGGTTGCTTGTTTGGGTCGGTGAATTCTGGTCGCCTTCGTTTTCTGCTCATGACCCAATTTTACTGGCCGCCACCGACAGTCGGGACGCTGATTTCGTTTCTGTGGATAAGAAAGCCGCCTGTGGAAAAGGGCTACCTATTGCGAAGCGCGCGCTCTGCCAACCAAGCCGAGTGAGGCGTTGGCGGCCGCGGTGAACAACTGGTCGACGTTATTCCACGCAGAATTCGTTGCCCTCCGGGTCGCACATGACGGTCAGCTCGTCACCTTCGCGTACGACGGTGCCGCCGAGCGCAACCAGCCGGGCCACCTCGTCGGCGATCGAGCCTTGCGCGCTCAGGTCGAAGTGTGGCCCTGGTGCAGCGGTTCGCTGTTAGGAGAAGGTAGCGGGTCTACTCGGCGAGAATTGTCGTTCGTCGAGCCTATGGACCGGCAGAAATCGCCGATTATGGACCTGTGCACAGGACCATGGATCCTCGCAGAGTGGTGGCATGGATGTGGCGACGGCGGTCGGGTACGTGCATGGGTATTCGGGGGTCGAGACGCGGCGGTTGGGCGATCAGGCCGACACGTTGGCGGAGTTGTTGCATGCTGGCACCCATTTTCCGGCCGGCACGCGGGTGCTGGAGGTTGGCTGTGGGGTCGGCGCCCAGACCGTCCATCTGGTCGCCGGCAGCCCGGCGGCGGACCTGGTCTCGATCGACCTTTCGGTCGAGTCAGTAGCGGTCGCGCGGGCCAGGGTGCCCGCGCCCAATGTCCGGTTCCAGGTCGCTGACCTGCACGATCTGCCGTTCGCGGACGCTGAGTTCGACCACCTTTTCGTCTGTTTCGTGCTCGAGCACCTGGCGGATCCGGTGGCTGGCTGCGCTGGCCGCGGTTCGTCGGGTGTTGCGTCCGGGTGGCACGATCACCGTGATCGAGGGCGACCACGGTTCCGCCTTCTTCCACCCCGCCAGCGCGTACGCGCAGGCCACCATCGACTGCCTCGTCGAGCTGCAGGCGCGCGCCGGCGGTGACGGGCTGCTCGGCCGGCAGGTCGAGCCGCTGCTCACCGCCGCCGGGTTCCGGGACGTGGTGGTCCGGCCGCGGACGATGTACGTCGACCGGACCCGGCCGGCGCTGGTCGAGGGCTTCACTCGCAACACGTTTTTATCGCGATGGTCGAGGGCGTACGCGATGATGCGTTGGCTGCCGGTCTGCTCACCAGCGGCGAGTGGGATCGAGGCATCGCGGACCTTCGCAGGATCGTCGATGGGACGTTCCATTACACGTTTTTCAAAGGTATAGCGGTGAAGTAATGGGCATCGTCGTCAGCTCTGGTAGCCCACGGTCACGTTGCCGGACTCGGCCTGCACGGTGATTCGCCGGCCGGTGGTGCTGGGTTGCCGTACGGACAGGTCGCGGGTGCCCGAGTCGACGGTCGTCACCACGTCGTACGCGTCGGCGGCGGTGCCCGTGCGCGGCACCTTCACCGTCACGTTGCCGGAGTTCGCGCTGGCGCTCACCGACTGTGGTGCCGCCGCAAAGCCCAGGGTCACGTTTCCGGATTCGGCGACCACGGTGGCATTTGTGCTGGTCAAGGCCATGCCTACCACCTCTCCGGAGTCTGCTCGTACGCTCAGTGGCCCGCTCAGACCGGTCGCGGTGACGACGTCCCGGACGAGGTGTTGACGGTGGTCCGGGCGGTCAGGTCGCCGATCGTGAGGTCACCGGTGTCGGACTGCACAGCAAGGGTGGTGGCGGCCGGCACGGTGATCGCGTACGCGATCGAGCACTTGCGGCCAAGGACGCTGTCCGGGCATTTGACCGTCACGTGTAGTGAGGATCCACTCCATTGTTCGCTGATGGTCGGCTTCCAGCCCTTGGTCGTCTCCAGGACTCTGTGCACTGACACCTGACCGGCCGGGCCGGCGGCGACCACTATAGTGGCCGCGTCGGCGTCGATGCTCAACGCCGTGATGGGCTGTCGGTAGACCTGGTTCTGCGTCTCCGTGGTGGTGGTCAGCAGTCCCCATCCATAAATGCCAATGCCGACCGCGGCAATAAGGGCGACGATGCCGCCGGTGATCCACCAGACAAAGCGAAAACTTCGGGTGTCGTGCGTTGTGTTTGTCATTTTTGCTATTTCTCTTATCTGATTCGCAGGAATCGCAGCACGGCCAGGACCCGGCGATGGTCGGTGTCCGCGAGCGGCAGGTCAAGCTTGGTGAAGATGCTGTTGACATGTTTGGCGACCGCGCTTTCGCTGATTACCAGCGCACTGGCGACGGCCGAGTTCGAGCGGCCCTGCGCCATCAGCGCGAGAACTTCGGATTCACGTGGCGTCAGCCGGTCGAGCGGGTCGCTTCGGTGCCGGACCAGGATCTGCGACACCACTTCCGGATCCAGGACGGTCCCGCCAGCGGCCACTTGCCGCAGCATGTCTATAAAAGTCGAGACGTCGGCGACCCGGTCCTTCAGCAGGTATCCGACCCCGCTGGTCGGGCCGGACAGCAGCTCGGTGGCATAGCGTTCTTCGACATACTGGGAAAGGACGAGCACCGGCAGCTCCGGGAACTGCCGGCGCAGCACGAGCGCGGCCCGCAGGCCCTCGTCGGTGTGCGACGGCGGCATTCGTACGTCCGCGATCACCAGGTCCGGCTGATCGTTTTGTACGCTAGCAAGCAATGCATCGGCGTCGCCTACCGCGTCCACCACCTCGTCGCCGCGGCTCTCCAGCAGCCGGACCAAACCCTCGCGAAGCAGGATCGAGTCCTCTGCGATCACAATGCGCATGGCAGCTCCGCGGTGATGGTGGTGCCGCCGGCCGGCGGGCTTTTCACGATCAGCCGGCCGTCGACGGCGGCGACCCGCTGGGCGAAGCCCACGCAGCCCGCTTCCGGTGTCGTCGTCCGCGGCCCCACCTCGTCCATTGTCCACAATGGTCACTACCAGCTGATTTTCGGTCCGTACGGCGGTGACTTCCACCGCGGTCGCCTGGGCGTGCTTGCTGACATTCGTCAACGCCTCGGACACCACGAAATATGCCACCGCCTCGACGGTCGCCGAAGGTCGCTGCTCGACCGAGACATGCAGTCGTACGGGCACCGGGGATCGGCTGGCCAGTCCGGAAAGCGCCGCGTCCAGGCCTCGATCGTTCAACACCGCGGGGTGCAGACCGCGTACGAAGGAGCGCAGTTCCGCGAGTGTTTGCTTGGCATCCTCGTGGGCAGCGGCGATCACCTTCGCCGCTGGGTCGGTGGAGTCGCCGAGACTTTCCCTGGCGATGCCCAGATTCATCGCCAGCGCGGTGAGCCGTTGCTGCGTACCGTCATGGAGATCCCGCTCGATCCGCCGCCGTTCGGCATCAGCCGCATCGATCGCGCCGGCTCGGCTGGCGGTCAGGGTTTGCACCCGGTGCGCCAAAGTCTCGGCCCGGCGCGGTCCAAGCAGCCATCTCGCCAGCAGAACGTCCACAGTGGACAGTCCACGGGCCACCCAGGGTGCGGAGAAAAGCAGCGTCAGACCGCCCGCGGTGAGCGCGATCTCGACGACCGCGTCCGACCGGTCGAGCATCATCCACGCGTACGCCGGCAGAAGTGCCAGTGCGCCGCCGACCGTCCACATTGTCACGACCGCGACGGTGCCGATGACACTGACTGGCAACGCCAGCAGGTGATAGCCGAGTTGCCGGCCGGTCCGCCAGCTCAGGGCCCGGTCGAAGACCCGCTGGAACCGACCGGCCGCCGGCACCGACGGGGGCCGGCTCGGCGAGCGCGATCTCGACGCCAAGCAGGGCGCCGAACCGGGACCGTTGCGCCCGGCTGAAGCCATTCGCGCAGTACGCCAGCGCGGCGAGCGTTCCCAACGCTGGCACCACACCGTCGGCGCCAACGCGACGGTGAGCGCGCCCAGAAATGCCGTCACCGCGAAGCCGGCGGCGGCCAGCGGCAGCCCCGCGGTCAGGTGCGCGGTCGCCCGCCAGCCGGCCGGCCGGACCGGCGCCAGCAGCAAGCTGGTCGCGATCCGGCCGCCGGCGGGGCCGTGGGAAGTGGTAGGCACCCCATAACGGTAAGGAGCCGGGCCGGCCCAGCGCCATGGCACCGGCCCCCCGTCCCGCCCTGTACCTAGCTTCACCCCTGGATCGGGGTGGGGGGTGGGTCGTACGATCGCCAGCGCGCAGAGCGCGATCATGGCGGCCGCGCACAGCCAGGCGAACAGGTCGCCGACAGCGCTGTAGATGGTCCAGGTGCCGCGGATGGGTACGTACGCGATCATGTTCTGCTGCGGCGTGCTGAAGAAGTTCGTGGTCGCGAGGGCGACTCCGCGATTGTCCGTGGTCACAGCGATGCCGTTGCTGGCCTGCCGTACGACGGAGTTAGCCGTTTTCGACCGCTCGGAAGACCGCGTTCTCCGAGTGCATCTTCTCGATGCCCTGCCAGTCGTTCGCCGGCACGAGCATGATGTCGGCCTGGCCGCCGGAGGGGCGCAGCGTGCCAGGGAAGTCGGCGTCGAAACAGATGACGTTGGCGAGGCGCCCGAACGGGGTGCTCGCCACCGGCACTTTGCCGTCACCGGCTGGAAAGTCCTCCAGGCCAGGCACCGGATGCGCCTTGTCGAACTCCCACAGCGCTTTTCCGTTCGGGTCCACCAGAACCGCCATGTCGCGGGTGTATGGCGCGTTGTCCAGGATCACGCCGACGCCCATCTCCAGATAGACGTGCTGGGTTCGGGCGAAGTCGGCGGCCCTGCTGAGCAGCGCTGGCAGATCGTCGTGCAAGGTCAGCGCGCCGGCTTCCGGCCAGACGATGATTTTCGCGCCAGCGTGGGCTTCCACTGTGCTTCGCAGGAACAGGTCGTCGGTCACGAACGCGAATGCCCTGCGCAGCTGGGGGGGTTTCTGGTCCGGCGTGACATCGGGAGTGTGGAAATTGTCCAGCGCCTGCTTACTTTGCCTTGCCTGCACCGAGGAGCTGACGCCGGCTACCCGTACGGTCTGCTTGGCCGCTGGCGCGACCGCGAGGCGAATCCCGCCGCCGAGCAGCACCAGCCCAAGGAGCGCGGTGAAAGCGAGAGTAACGGTACGGATTTTCCACCAGGACAGCCGCTTTTCCAACGCCAGGTTGGCCACCGGCGCGGCCCAGGCCATCAGGAAGCTGATGCCGTAAATGCCGGTCACCGAGACCAACTGCAGCAGCGGCAGGTTCGCCGACTGGGTGCCCGCCAGTGGGCCGAAAAAATCGTACCGAAAGGGCTCACCGCGGCCACCAGGAACTCGGTGGCGACGCGAGTGGTGGGAAAGATGAGAGTGGCCAGCAGCGGGGTGAGACGAGCGAACAACAACCTGTCAACCAACAGTGGCAACGTCAGGATCGTGGAGATCGCCAGGCAGCAGCCAAAGAGAATGGGTCCGAAGGAGAATCTGTTGCCCGCGAAAAGGAAAACCACGGTCGCGACCGCGGACGCGAGCCAGCTGCATCCAAAACCAAGCAGGATGCCGCTGCTGCGGGTGAAACGCATCAGGCAGATCAGGAACAGCCAGCCGGCGATCGAGATCGACCAGTCGTTGTGCAGGGCGAAACCGCCCAGTGCGGCGCCGGCCGCCAACCACAGGTATTTCCGCCATCCGACCGCGAACCGGCCGGGATCCGTCACTGAGTTCGTCATGCGGTCCAGCCTGTCCGCCCCGACCGGCACCGTCACTGGCGTTGAGTTCCGAGTTGGACTGCAGCTGTCTACACCACGATGCTGAGGAATTCCGCCCGGGACTGCGGCACGTCCTTGATGACACCGGAAAGTGCCGACGTCTTGGTGATCGCGCCGGCCGCTCGTACGCCCCGGAGCGTCATGCACATGTGCTCCGCCTCGATCACCACACCCACGCCTTTGGGCGACAGTTGGTCCTCGAACCAGTTCGCCACCTGTTTGGTGAGGCGCTCCTGGACCTGTGGGCGGCGGGCGAATTTCTCGACTATCCGGGCGATTTTGGAGAGTCCGACGATCCGGTCGGCCGGAATGTAGCCGACGTGCGCGATGCCGGTGAAGGGCAGCAGATGGTGCTCGCACACCGACTGCATCGGGATTGACTTCACCACGATCAGCTCGTCATAGCCTTCGTCGTTGGGAAAAGTCGTCACCTCGAACGGGCGCGGGGTGAGCATCGCGGCGTAGGCCTCGGCCATCCGCTGCGGGCTTCTGCGCATTTCCGGGTTGTCGCAGGAGACCCCGAGCGCGGCCAGGAAATCCTCGGCGGCGCGGGCCGCGGCTGGCAGGCCGACGGGGCTGTCGACCACCTGCACGTCGGGGTAGCTGATACTCATACCTTGCCTCCGGCTCTAACGGACACTAATCTCTACGTTAGAGAACGAGGTTTGGAGCGTCAAGCAACTTGCCGGCGAGAAGGCGGAAGATGGGTGAGTTCGAGCGGAGCGTGACCGGGATCGGTGCCCTCGCTGAGCCGGTACGCCGTGAGCTCTACTTTTTCGTGTGTGGTCAGGACACCGCGGTTAGCCGTGACCAGGCCGCGGACGCCGTCGGGGTGCCCCGGCATCAGGCGAAGTTCCACCTCGACAAGCTGGCGGCGGAGGGCCTGTTGGAGGCTGACTACGCCCGCCTCGACGGTCGCACCGGGCCCGGTGCTGGACATCCTTCCAAGCTTTATCGCAGAGCAACCAACGAAATCTCGGTGTCCCTGCCGCGCCGCCAGTACCAGCTGGCCGGCCTGTTGATGGCCGACGCGATCACCGACGCGGCCCGGACGGGCGCGCCGGTGTTGGACGCGCTCGACCAGGCGGCCGCCACGCAGGGCGCGATTATTGGTCGTACGGCTGCGAAACGGCAGGAAGGCGACGTTCTTGGGTCGGCGGTTGAGGCCCTTGCCGAGACGGATACGAGCCACGGCGCGAAAACGAGAGCGCGTGGTGCTCGCGAACTGCCCGTTTCACGCGCTCGCCGCGGTGCATACCGAGCTGGTGTGCCGGATGAACCGCGCCCTGGTCGCCGCGCGCTCGCCGGTGCGTTGGCGCCGGACCGCCTCCAGGTCGTTCTCGAGCCGGCCGCGGACCGTTGCTGCGTGGTGCTGACAGCTTCACCGCATCGTTAGAACAGTGGTTCGGCCGGCGACCGATGAGGTGCTGGCCGTTCAGGCTCGATCCTGGCAAATATGGCTGGCGTTCCTCGTGGTGGAGCGTATATTGTCTGACAGGATGACAGTCAGACAAGAGGAGTGAGCATGCCGCCGTACGACGTGGTGACCTTCGACAACTACGGGACGTTGACGGACTGGGAGGGCGGGGCTGCGCAGTTCCTCTACCAGTTGGCGTTGCGCAACGGCGACGCCGAGCTGGTGCCGGGGGTGCAGTTGCAGCGGGAGTTCGAGCGCATCCAGTTCGACATCCTCGGCAGCGGCTATCGGACGTACAAGCAGGTGTTGGCGCAGGCGCTCGCGGAGGTCTGCGAGCAGCACGGCTGGGCGTACGACGACACCCTTGGGCGCGACCTGGCCAACGCGATGCGGTCGTGGCCGTCCTTTATGGACACCTATCCGGCGCTGACCAGGGCAAAGGCGGCTGGGATGAAGCTCGCCATCCTGTCCAACACGGACCGCGACATCATTTCGCACAGCATCCGCCAGCACCGGGTAGCGTTCGACTTCGTGATCACCGCCGAGGACGTGGGCACGTACAAGCCGGACGTGGCCTTCTTTTCGTACGCGCTGGAGCGGATCGGGGTGCCGGCGGATCGGGTCCTGCACGTGGCTTTCGGCTTCAAATATGACAATGCGCCGGCGAAGAAGAAGCTCGGCCTGACCCACCGCCTGGGTCAACCGGCACCATGAGCGGCAGCCGGACGGCGTCGCGGCCGACCACATGTGGCGGGACCTGTGGCCCTTGGCCCGCCTCGCGGACGGGCAGAGCATTCCGGAGTGAGCGCCCTCCAGGTCACCAGTACGACCGACGCGTTGGTCGCCGAGCTGCGCGGCCAGATTCTCGGCGGCCAGCTGCGGCCGGGGGAGCCGATCCCGGAGATCGCGCTGGCCCAGCGGTACGAGGTGGCCCGGCCGACGGTCCGCGCGGCGCTGCAGACGCTGGTGAACCGCGGTCTGCTCGTACGCGAGCATGGCCGGTCGGCGCGGGTGCCGGTGCTGTCCGTCGCGGACGTGGATGACCTGTATTTCATGCGCACGCCGCTGGAGCTGCTGACGGTCAGCACGCTGGCCGAGCGCGGGATCGACGCCATGGCGGCGGACCGGATGCTGGCCCGGCTAGCCGCGATGGGGCCGCAGGCCAGCTGGGCGCAGCGGGTGCAAGCGCATACCGACTTCCACATCGCGTTGGTCGACGCGGTGGGGAGCCCGCGGTTGAGTCGGCTCTACGCGGTCGTACATGAGGAGATGCAGCTGTGCCTCGCGCAGTTGCAGTCGACCTACCCGGCGCCGACCGCGTTGATCGACGAACACCGACAGCTGCTCGCGGCGATCCGCTCCGGCGATCCCGAGGTCGCCCGTACCGAGATGCTGGCTCACATGCGGCGTGCCCGGGACGCATTTGCGGCAACCCACTGATCGGCTGATTTAGCCCGACAAAAGGTGACTTAATAGGTGCCCTATCGGGCGAGTTTGAGTTTTTGGTCCGGATCAACCGCAATCGGCCTGGAACTTTCCTACCGAACCCGTGCGTCGGTATTGAATAATGGCCACTGTTGTCCGTCCGAGGAGGGGTCCACGTCATGGCCGATGCCGGCCGCTCACCGTCCAGGTGGTCGCCGCGCGCGCGGGGGTTCGCGTCAGTGGTGGTCGCCGGCCGCGCTGGTCGCGGTCCTCGCCGCCGGCCTGCTCGCGATCGGACCGTGGACACCGTTGGCCACGATCGGCCTCGGCGGCGGGCGTGCGTACGCGGCAGCCGGCTCGCACGTCGGCGTCATAGTCGACTTCAGCGGCCAAGGCGGGTACCCACAGCCCTCAGTCTCCTGTGCTGACTGGTCTTCCGGCATCACGCCGGTGGGCGTACTGATGGCCAAGTTCGACCCCACGGGGAAGAACTCGGACCGGGTCGGTCTCGACGCCAATCGGAATGTCTGCAAGATCAACACCATTCCAGCGGACGGCTGCACCCCAAATGCGTCCGGCTACTGGGTGTTCGCGTACTCGAAGACCGGCAATGGCGCCTGGGCGTCCTCCGGTCAATCGCAGAGTTCCCCTGTTGACAATGGTGCCGTGGTCGGCTGGAAGTACGTCGCGGGCCCGCCGCCCTCCACGCCGCCAGCCGCGGCACCACTGCCCGGGGTCGCACCGGACATCAATAAGACCTGCCCGGTTGCGACCGCGTCCCCGACGCCCCCCCGAGCCACTCGGCCACCCCGAGACCGACCCCGTCGCCCACTCCGGCGGCCAACGGCCAACAGCAACACCAACACCGCCCCCGGGACGGGTTCGTACCCGTCGTACCCGCCCACCACGTACGGGCCGGGCTCGACCACCTCGGGGTTGCCCACCCAGCCGGCCGTGCCCGGCGCCGGTGACGGCGGCATCGGCTCTACCGGCGGTTTCGGCGACCAGGGCGCTCAAACGCCCGGCGTGAACCCCAAGCCGGCCGCGGCCACCTTCGACACCCGCGGCTGGACCCGCTGGGGCCTGATCCTGGTCGCTGCCGGCATGGCGCTGGTGATGGTCACCGGTGGCCTGTTCACCAGCAACCTGATCCTGTCCCGACGGGCCTCCGCCAAGAAGGGCCGCCACCGCGTCTCCACCCGCCGGCTCGCCGTCTAGCCCTCGCCCTCCGCGAACAGCGGACAGTTACCAGGCCTTGGCCACGTCGGCGACCGCCTTGAGCAGGAGTTCCTCCATTGCGAGGGCGGCCCGGTCGGGGTCTTGGGCGCGGATGGCGTCGACGACGGCGCGGTGTGGCTGGGGACGGGGTCGTCGGCGGCGAGTACGCCGTGCACGATGCGGTCCCGTTCGGCGAGGCCGGTTTCGATCACCACCTCCATCCGGACCAGCAGTTCGTTGTGAGTGGTGGCCAGCAGCAGGCGGTGAAAGGCGAGGTCGGCGACGACGGCGGCCGCCGGGTCGGCGGCGGCGGACATCTGGGTGAGGCCGGCGTCCAGGCGCGCCAGGTCCTGGTCGGTACGCCGGACGGCGGCTAGCCGGGCCGCGCCGGGTTCCACGATGGTGCGCAGGTCATGCAGGTCCGTGAAGAGGCCGGGCTCGGCCCGCTGACCGAACTGCCAGCGCAGTACGTCCGCGTCCAGCAGGCTCCAGTCGGCCCTCGGGCGAACGTGCCGCGTTTGGGACGGGCATCGATCATGCCTTTCGCGGCCAGCACGCGCAGGGCTTCGCGCATCACGGTCAGGCTGACGTCGAACTCGTGCTGCAGCGCCCCGAGGTCGAGGGTGGCGCCCTCGGGGAGCTGTCCGGACAGGATCCGGCCGGCGATGGTCTCGACCGTCTGCCCGTGCACTCCGCGCCCCGCGTATTGCCCCATTCCGGTCGTATCCCCTCGCCACTATTCATTAATTACGAAGATATCTTGACAGTGGGAACTCCGGCGCGGCAACCTTTGCGAAACACGAGTTCACCCGCCCACCGCATGGGTTGCGGGCGAGTGCTGGCGCCCGGGAGGGTCCACAATGATCCACAGTCAAGTCAGCCGGCGTGGTTTTTCTGGCGGGCCTCGGGGGGGGGGGGCGGCCGCCGTGTTGGGCGGGTGCGCGACCGCGCCGACCGCGGGTGGTGGCGGCTCGGACTCTCTGGTGCTGCAGTCGTCGCTGTCCGACGCGGCGCCCAAGGCCGCGCTGACGAAGATCGTGCAGGGCTACGGCAAAGCGAAAGTCACCCTCAACACCATCGCGATCGAGTCCTTCCGCGCCCAACTGCCGACCTACCTGAACTCCGGCAACCCGCCGGACGTGCTGACCTGGTACGCCGGATCGGTCGCCCGCGACTACGCGAAGAAGGGCTTCCTGCTGGACGTTTCGGATCTGTGGAAGGGGAACGGGCCGTTGGCGAACTATTCGCCGGCGTTGCGTGAGCTGTCCAGTGCGGCCGACGGCAAGCAGATCTTCGTACCGACCAGCTACTACTGGTGGGGGATTTTCTATCGGAAGTCGGCGTTCGCCAAATGGGGCGTACGGCCGGCGACCAGCTGGACCGAATTCATCGCGCTCTGCCACACATTGAAGAGCAAAGGCGTCAATCCGCTGACGATGGGCACCGGCTCGACGCCGTGGGTGGCGTCCGGCTGGTTCGACTACCTGAACTTGCGGGTCAACGGCGCCACCTTCCATCGCGACCTGCTGGCCGGCAAACATTCCTTCGACGGCCCCGAAGTGCGCAAGGTGATGGACTACTACAAACAGCTGCTGCCGTTCTTCGATCCCAAGGGCCGGGTCATATTCCTGGCAGGATGCCGTCACCCCTTTGGTGAACCAGAGCGCCGGGATGTATTTGATCGGTGCTTTCGTGACCCAGTCGGTGCCCAAGAACCTCGTCGACGACATCGACTTCTTCCAGGTGCCGATCATCGATCCGGCCGTGCCGACCGCCGAGGAGGCGCCCACCGACGGGTTCTTCGCCAGTGCGAAGTCGCAGAATGTCAGCGGCGCCAAGGATTTGCTGTCGTTCCTCGCGTCGCCGGCCAGCCAGGAGACCTTTATCAAGCTGTCCAACTCGTCGAACCTGCCCACCTCGCCGCTGGTGAGTACGACCGGATTCTCCCCGCTCGTACAAAAAGGTGTCCAGTTGCTCACTGGCGCGAAGGCGATCACCCAGTTCTTCAACCGTGACTCCAGCGACGAGCTGCAGACCACCGCCGACACCGCGCTGACGAAATTCCTGGACTCTCCCCAGGATGTCTCGACGATCCTGGCCGGCTGGCAGTCGTCGGCGCAGAAGGTGCTCTCGTCGTGACGGTGGCGCTTTCGGCGGTCGTACGTCGGCGCGTTCGCCGTCGAGTGCCGTGGCCGGTCTGGGTTTTCCTGCTCATCCCGGCCGCGGTCGAGCTGGGCTGGGTTTTCTGGCCCGGTATCAACAGTTTCTACCTGTCGCTGACCAAATGGAACGGCCTCGGCGCGCCGCTGTCGGTCGGGACCAAGAACTACACCGATCTGTTCGCTGACGATGTTTTTCGGCAGGCGCTGGGAAACAACGTGATCTGGGCGATCGGCTTCGGTGGCCTCTCGGTGGCCGGCGGGCTGGCGCTCGCGGTGGCGCTGAACCGGCCACGCCGTGGCGTCGGCATCTACCGCAGCGCGATCTACCTGCCGATGGTGTTCTCGCTCGCCGTCACCGGACTGTTCTGGCGGGTCCTTTATCAGCCGGACGGCACCATCAACGCGGCTCTTGGCTTGGTGGGGCTGAAAAGCTGGGAACATCAGTGGCTCGCTGACCCGAACACCGCACTTTATGCCGTCCTGGTCGCCGCCGTCTGGAGGCAGGTCGGGTATGTCATGGTGCTCTACCTGGCCGGTCTGAAAGGCTGCGACCCATCCCTGGATGATGCGGCGGCGGTGGACGGAACCACGCCGTGGCAACGATTCCGGTACGTCGTGTGGCCGCAGCTGCGGGGCGTGAACACGGTCATCTTTGCGGTCACGGTGATCGATTCGTTGCGTACGTTCGACATTGTCTGGGCGATGACGCAGGGCGGCCCGTACCACTCGTCGGAGCTGCTCAGCACTTACATGTTCGAGCAGGGATTCACGTTCCTGAATCTCGGCTACGCGTCGGCGATCGCGGTGGTGATCTTCGCGCTGGCGATCCTTTTCATCATTACCTATCTCGTCCGCGCCACCCGGCAGGAGGACTGATGGCCGCGCAGATCGTGCTGGAAGCGCCACCAAAAGAGCCGCCCGTACGACCGGTGAAGATTGCCCGGAAACGGCGCCGCGGCTGGGTTTTCCACGCGGTGATGACACCGTTGACGCTGCTCTGGGTGGCGCCGATGCTTTTCGTGGTACTCATAGCGGTCCGGTCTTTCGACGATATTTCCGCGCGTGGCCTCGCGGCCCTGCCGGATTCGTTTGACCTGGGCGGTTTCGTCACCGCGGTGGGCGACGGCGGCATTGCCCTGGCGCTGGTGACCAGCGCCGAGGTGACCGTGCCAGCGGTGGTTTTGAGTCTCTGGCTGGCATCGATGGCCGCCTTTGCGCTCAGCCGCTACCGCATTCCGGGCCGGCGCGCGATTTTGCTGACCATGCTGGCCGGCAACCTGCTGCCGCCGCAGATCCTGCTTATCCCGGTGGCCCGGATCAGCGAGTCCTTGGGCATCTACGACAGCCTGGTCGGACTTGTTGCCATCCATGTTGGTTTTGGGCTTGGTTTTTACACTTTCGTGCTGCACGGTTTCATGCGCTCGATCCCGACCGAGATCACCGACGCGGCGAAGATCGACGGCGCCGGTACGGTCCAGATCTACGCGCGGATCATCATGCCACTGTGCCGCCCGTCGCTGGCCGCACTGGCTGCGCTCGCGACCACCTGGATCTTCAACGACCTGATCTGGTCGATCACGGTTCTGCGTACCCAGGCCAAATTCCCGGTCACCGCTGCCCTACTCAATTTGCAGGGCGGCTATGTCAGCAACTGGAACGTCGTCGTCGCCGCCGGCTCCATCCTCGCCGCGATCCCCACCGCGATCGTCTTCTTCGCCTTCCAACGCCACTTCGTCTCCGGCCTCCTGGTCGGCTCCACCAAGTAGACACAAGCGGAAAAGCCTGCACGGCAGCACCGCTTGCGAGGAGATTTCGCGGTCCGCAAGGTGAATTCCGCTCTCCTTGAGCAGTGGCAGTACGAGGTGACCTCGGGAGGTCGCAGCTGGTACTGCCCCGATCCGGCCCGCCGGATCGGCTGGATCACCTGGGCCGGAACGGGGCACCCGAAGGCGACTGACTGAAACAGTCCGGGCCGTTCCGGTGGGACGGAACGGCCCGGACGTTGGTCGCTGGTCAGGCTCCGCCGCCCGGATGGTCGGTGGCCAGCGGAATCTGTGGCGACGGCGGCGCGTCGGTCCAGCCGATGCTCAGGTAGTCAGTGCCAGCGACGAGCCTGCTGGCCGCACCGTTGCCGGCGCCGACAGGGAGCGACTCCTCAGCCAGCAGCATGCCGGTCTGCGGACTGATGATCAGCCGGTCTTCGCGGCTGCCGCTAGGACTCGCGAAGGTGAAAGTCACCGTGTCGCCGCTGCGGCCCTGGTTGTCCTTGGTGGTCCCGAGGCTCTTGACACCGGTGACCGTCGCCAGCATCTTGTACGCGGCGGAGCGGGTTCCGGCCGTGACCGGGCTGGTGAGGATCTGGCTGGCAACCCTGAACAACCACTCGTCCTGAGACCAGGCCTCGTCCGAGGTGGGCTTGCGGTTCTTGAAAATGTCGACGAGATAGGCCTTCAGCGCGGCCGAGTTGGTAGGCAGTGCCTGAAGCTGGGTGACGGTGAAGCGTTTGTTGTCATCACCCAGCCAGTAGGTGTCGTCGCCCATGCCCTTGGTGTTCAGGCGGTCTGCCTTCCCCGGCGCCGCGCTCCGCGGATAGGGCTTCGCCCCCTTCTTCGCGGCCGGGGGAAGCACGTTGAATGTCGATGGCGCGCCGTCACGTTTCCAGGCAGCCGCGTCGGTGGCAGTGGCAGGTGCCGCACCGAGGTACTGATGGACCTGCCAGCTGTCGTCTGCGGCGGACTTGGCTGCCCACTCGTCATACCGCTCCTTGATGACGATCGCGTAGCGGTTGTCCGCCGGGCCGGCGATCTCGCCGTCCAGGGCAACGGTTTGGGCCAGCCAGAAGCGGCCCGAAGCGGGTTGACTGCTGGAGTTGTCAGCCGCGGCGAGCAGAATGTCCTGCGCGGACGACCGGGCGTTGGTGCCCGCCGGATGGGTGGTGGTTGGCAGGCTGCCGAGAGATCGAACCGGTGGCCAGCACGGCGACCGCGACGGCGCCGGCGAGCCCCGTGGCCACGCCGAAGCCGATCCCGGCGCGTACGACGGTTCGCCGGGTGGTCGAGCGCCGTTCGATCGGCTGGGCGAAAGCAGCGTGGAGCTGGCGGTCCCGGCGGTTCGGGTCGGGGAGTGGGTCGAGCTGGTCGGGGCGGGACGCGGACAGCTGGTTCATGACGTCGTTCTTCATCGGGCTATCTCCTTGGCGAAAGCAGGTATCAGGGCTGGTGCGGGCTCCGCGGCGGAGTCGGCGAGTGCCGTCTCCAGGCGGCGGCGCGCGCGGTGCAGCCGTACGAAGTAGGTGGGTTGACTGCAGCCGACGACCTTGGCCGCGTCCCGCGAGCTGAGGCCGTGCCACGCGACCAGGGTGAGCAGCTCACGGTCCGCCTCCGGCAGCGACGCGAGGGCCCGCAGTACGGCAGCCCGCTCGGTGACGCCGTCCGCGATATCGTTCGCGGGATGCTCGACCGCCGCCCAGGTCACCATCTCGGCCTGCAGCGACTCGTCCCGCGCGGTGGCCCGGAACTGCTGCCGGACCACGTTGCGGGCGACGCCCAGCAACCACGGCAGTGTCGGTTCGGGTATGTCGTCAAGTCGCCGCCAGGCGACCATGAAGGTGTCGTTGACCGCTTCGTCCGCGAGTTGACGGCCGGCGCGACTCACTACGTACGCGTGCACATTCGGATGCCACGTGTCGTAAAGCGCGGTGAAGCGTTCGATTCTGGAAGGATCCATACGCTCTTCCCCGGCTCCTTTGCCCTTGACTGTGTTGTCACTGGGCAATGGCGGCGAGCCCGGCGGTTCTTACGCCCTATTCAAAATCACGGTGGCAAGTACGGGGAAGTGGTGGTCGGATGCTTCCCGGCCAGGTTCGTAGCGGAGCGTACGAGTGGAGATCGTCGGCCGCGGCCGGCAGCCGTTCTCGTTCAGGTGCCCGACGTAGTCCAGGACGTTGCTGTAGTGCCGGTAGCGGCGCCCGGTCAGCGGGTTCGCGGTGCCGTCGAAGGTGGCCGCGTGGATGGGTCCGTCCGGCTGGATCCGGCCGCCGACCACGGCGTTCGCGTCCACATGATCGGTGCCCACTGGCCCCGGCCGGCCGTGCTGGTCGGCTGCGAAGTATTCGATGTTCAGGTCGCCGGCGAGCAGCATGGGGACCGTCTTGGGCGCGGTCTGGGACACGAAGCGGCGCGCAGCTCGGCCAGCTGCGCCATCCGGACGGCGTGCCGGTTGCCGCGCTCGTCGGCCTGCAGGTGGGTGGCCGCCAGCCAGAGCGGCCCGGCCGGCGCGTCCAGTGACACCAGTGCGACGCCCTTGTTCGACAGGGCGTCGGTGGTGGCCGGTTGGTACGAGCGAAACGTGTGATGGTGGCGGTCCAGGATCGGGAACCGGGGGACAGCACGCGTACGCCGCCACCGACCAGCCGGCTGACCGTGCCGCGCCGGCCCGATCCGGTCCGGCCAACCTGCGGGGTGACGTGGTAGCCGGCCGCCCGTAGCCTCGCCACCAGCGCGCCGGCCGGCCGGTTGAAGGCCTCGTTGAGCACGACGACATCCGGATCGGCCCGCTCGACGACTTCGGCGGCCAGCTCGGCACGCCGGCGCGAGCCGGTGACCGGCAGCTGCAGAACGTTGAAGACGAGCAGGCTGATCGCCATCTAGGCAGGGTGCTGGCCGGGTGACATCTTTGTCAAGTGTCTTGGACGTACGTACAAACCGTTACCGTGCGCCGGTGGGCTGGCGCTGCCGGGCCGAGGCCACCAGATAGTCGGTGAACTGGTCCAGCACCTGCCGGGCGCTGTCGCCGTCCCGGTCGACCACCCAGCTGAGGGTGGCGCCGTCGATGATCGTGTACGTGTAGCGGGCCAGCAGCGGCAGGTCCACGGTCCATTCCACGCCGGCCGCCGCCGCGACCGCCTCCAGGAACCCCGTGGCGGCCCGGAAGTAGTTCGCGTACTGCCGGCGGGTCAGCTCGATCAGCTCCGGCCGGCGCAGCGCGTACTGGGTCAGCTCGTACGTCAGCTGGTGGACGCCGGGGTTGGCCTCCACCTCCTCCCAGTACGCGCCGACGCTGGCCCGCAGCGTCTCGCGCAGGTCGGAGTGCGGTCGTACGACGCCGATCACGGCGTGCACGTTCCGCTCGTTGATCGTGTCGATGACTTGCAGCAACAGCTCTTCCTTGGAACGGAAGCAGTAGTGGAAGAAGCCCAGCTGCATGCCGGCCTCGGTCACGATGGCCCGAGTGGTCGCCTTGGCGACGCCATCTCGGGCCATCACCCGGATCGCCGCCTCGATCAGTTCGTGGCGGCGCTCCTGGGCGGACACCCTTGCCATACTCGTCGTATCCCTACTCCAGCACGATTCTTGTCGTTGACAGCCTGGACTTGTCGGTCCGTACAGGTCAAACCGGTCAGGACAGTACGGTGTTCACGGCCAGCGCGACGATCACTGCGCTGGAGACGTACGCGCTGATCAGCCGGCCTTTCGCGGTGGTCAGCAGGCGGCCGAGCAACGCCCCGCCGCCGGCCAGGGTGAGCTGCCAGCTGGCCGACGCGACGAACGCGGCGACCGCGAAGGCGAGCTCTTCGGGCAGTGTCAGCGCGCCGGACCTGCGGCCGATCACCAGCGCCGCGAAGTAGAGCACCGTGGTCGGGTTGAGCAGGGTCAGGCCCAGGACGACCGCGTACGCCCGAAAAGGCGTGCTCACCATGGCACCCGGTGGCGCTTCGGTCTGGTCGCGGAAATGCCTGGTCGCGGCCCATGTCGTACGGACGGCGAGGCCGATCAGTACGACCACCGAGACCCACCGCAGCGGTGCCGCGATTGGGGCGATGACGCCGGCCAGCGCGGCGCCGCCGAGGGTCGCGATCAGGGCGTACCCGCCGTCCGCGGTGGCTACCCCGAGACCGGCGGCGGCGCCGACCCGGAGCGAGACGCGCGCGCTGAGGGTGACAAGCAGAGTGCGATGGCGCGCCGATCGGGATGGCGACGGCATAGCCGGCCACCAACCCCGCGACGATCGCCGCGATCACGGTCGGTGGCGGGGGACGTGACCGGCACCGGAGCAGCGCTGCTGTCGCGTCGTACGAGTGGTCGTACGAACGCGGATCTGCATCGACAGCTCGGAAATGGTCACCGACGAAGTGTGATTGGTGCCGTTCGGACCGGGCAACCGGATTTCTTCGGGCGAAAAACCTCTGAGACCGAGGGATAGGGTGGGACACATGCTGAAACTCATCGGCGCCGGGTTCGGCCGGACCGGCACCCTCTCCCTGAAGACCGCGCTGGAGCAGATCGGTTTCGGGCCGTGCTATCACATGGCCGAGCTGATCGACAATCCCGAGCGGATGGCGCACTGGACGCCGATCATCGAAGGCAAAAAGCCTGACTGGGAGCACATTTTCGCTGGATATCCGGCAACCGTGGACTGGCCGGCGGCCGCGTACTGGCGCGAGCTGGTGGCCGCCTATCCGGACGCGAAGGTGCTGCTCTCGGTCCGCGACCCGCAGAAGTGGTACGACAGCGTCGACAACACCATCTACTACGTCTACAAGCTGATGCGGGATCCGAGCCAGTTGCCGCCGGCCATGCAGGAGCGGTTCGCGAGCCAGTCGCCCGGCGAGCGCATGCGGCTGCTCCAGGAGCTGATCTGGGACGGCACCTTCCAGGGGCGCTTCGAGGACCGCGACTTCGCCGTCTCGGTCTTCGAAAAGCACAACCAGCAGGTGATCGACGCGGTGCCCGCGGACCGGCTACTGGTCTACCAGGTGGGGCAGGGATGGGGCCCGCTGTGCGACTTCCTCGGCGTACCGGTGCCCGATGGTGACTTCCCACGGGTCAACGAGGGCACCGAGTTCCGGGCCCGGATCACCGAGGGGCTGACGCCGGCCGATCCGCACTGACCTGTAGCGGTCAGATCACTGGCTGAAACCGGTCAGATTCTTGTACGGGCGACCGGGTGGCGGTTCTGTGTGTTTCTGTAACGTATAGCGTCTTGCCCAAAATTTTGGGCATTAGCGTATTTAGTCCGTTTTTCTCGAGGAGGTTCGTAAATCGGGTCGCGATCGACGGCCGGCGGCAAATAAAAAACGTAGATCCTATACGGTTTGTCGGGCCGTAGGGGGGTGTGCCCGACATCACCCCGATCCATGGCTTTACCGGGGCTTTTACCACTTGCGACGGTCCGCGGGACACCGGCTTGACCGGTCACGCGGGTCTTCGTCGCTTCTTACCCATCATGAGCCGGTTGGGCGCCAACTATTGACATCGCGCCTTCCCAGGGCCAAGGCTACCTCTCAGCGCGGGATTGAAACGATTTACGAACGCGTGCCCGCAAACGCTGGAGGAGACTGCCGATGACCGAGCTCGACCCGGCCCGCCGCTCTGCGGTGGCGACGGCGCTGCGTAGTCAGCGGATCGAGACTCCCTCGTGGGCGTACGGTAATTCTGGCACCCGGTTCAGGTCTTCGCGCAGGAGGGCGTGCCGCGCACGCCGTACGAGAAGATCGACGACGCGGCCATGGTGCACGCGCTGACCGGGGTGGCGCCCAGTGTTGCCATCCATATCCCCTGGGATAAAGCGGACAATTATTCCGAATTAGCGCAATATGCTGTGGATAAAGGCATCCGCATTGGCGCGATCAATCCGAATGTCTTCCAGGAAGACGATTATCGGCTCGGCAGTGTCTGCAACCCGAATCCCGGCATCCGTCGCAAGGCCACCGACCACCTGCTGGAATGCGTCGAGATCGGCGTCGCGACCGGCTCCACGCTGCTGTCGCTGTGGTTTGCCGATGGCACCAACTACGCCGGCCAGGACGACATCTCGGCCCGCCAGGAGCGGCTGCACGAGGCGCTGGCGCAGGCGTACGCGCGAATGCCCGACGGCATGCGAATGCTGCTGGAGTACAAGTTCTTCGAGCCGCACTTCTACACGATGGACGTTCCGGACTGGGGAACGTCGTTCGCGCACTGCGTACGGCTGGGCGAGAAAGCCCAGGTGCTGGTGGACACCGGGCATCACGCGCCGGGCACCAATATCGAGTTCCTGGTGGCGATCCTGCTCGGTCAGGGCAAGCTCGGCGGCTTCCATTTCAACAGCCGGAACTATGCCGACGACGACCTGATGGTCGGCGCGGCGGACCCGTTCCAGCTGTTCAGGATCATGAACGAGATCGTCGGGACGGATTCGCTGCGTCCCGAGGCCGGCGTCGCTTTCATGTTGGACCAGTGTCACAACCTGGAGCCCAAGATTCCGGCGATGATCCGGTCCGTGCTCAATGTGCAGGAATCGACGGCGAAAGCTCTATTGGTCGACCGAGAAGCGTTGACTCACGCCCAAGGTTCTGGTGATGTGCTTGGTGCACACGCCGTACTGATGGATGCGTTCTCGACCGACGTTCGCCCGTTGCTTGCCGACGTACGGCAGGAAATGGGGGTCGACCCGGATCCGATCGCGGCGTATCACCGGTCCGGCTACCAGAAGCGGATCGAGGCGGAGCGAGCCGGTGGCTCGGCTATGGGCTGGGGCGCATAGCGGTTCAGGCGGTTGTTCGGAGGTAGGCCAACGGCGGCCGCTAGACACCAAATCAATTTGAGAAAGTCTGCCCGGAACAGAAAGCGAGACATGCGTACGCATCCACAGGTCGCCGAGTTGCTGGCTCGCAGCCACCGGCTAGGCGCCGACCCGCGCAACACCAACTTCGCCGGTGGCAACACGTCGGCGAAGGCGAGCGCGGTCGACCCGGTCACCGGCGGCTCGGTGGACCTGATGTGGGTGAAGGGTTCCGGCGGTGACCTGGGCACTCTCACCGAACCGGGCCTCGCGGTCCTGCGGCTGGATCGGCTGCACGCGCTGGTCGGCGGTTATCCGGGCGTCGCGCGCGAGGACGAGATGGTCGCCGCTTTCGACTTCTGCCTGCACGGAAAGGGCGGTGCCGCGCCCTCGATCGACACCGCGATGCACGGCCTGGTCGACGCCGCACATGTAGACCACTTGCACCCCGACGCCGGCATCGCGCTGGCCACCGCGGCCGATGGCGAGCAGTTGGTGGCCGACTGTTTTGGCGACCGAGTGGTCTGGGTGCCGTGGCGGCGGCCGGGGTTCCAGCTGGGCCTGGACATCGCCGCGATCAAGCGCGACAACCCGCAGGCCGTCGGCGTGGTGCTGGGCGGCCACGGGATCACCGCCTGGGGCGATGACTCGGCCAGCTGCGAACAGCACTCGCTGGAGATTATCCGGGTGGCCACCGACTATCTTGCGACCAAGGGCCGCGCCGAGCCTTTCGGCCCGATGCTGGCTGGGCGAGAGCCGCTGCGCGCCGCTGCCCGCCGCGAGCGGGCCGCCGCGTTGGCGCCCTTGCTGCGCGGGATCGCCTCCACCGATCACCGTCAGGTCGGCCACTTCACCGACGCCGACGTGGTGCTGGATTTCGTGGCCAGGGAACGGATGCAGGAGTGGCCGCGCTGGGTACGTCCTGCCCGGATCACTTCCTGCGCACCAAAGTCCGCCCGTTGGTGCTGGATGTGCCGGCCAACGCGCCGCTCGCGCAGGTGTCCGACCGACTGGCTGAGCTGCACGCCGCATACCGCGACGACTATCGCGCCTATTACCAGAAGTACGCCGACGCCGAGTCGCCCGCGATGCGCGGCGCGGACCCGGCGATCGTGCTCGTACCCGGCGTGGGGATGTTCTCTTTCGGCGCCGACAAACAGACCGCCCGAGTGGCCGGCGAGTTCTACGTCAACGCCATCAATGTCATGCGTGGCGCCGAAGCGGTGTCCTCGTACCATCCGATCGACGAGTCGGAGAAGTTCCGGATCGAGTACTGGGCGTTGGAGGAGGCCAAACTCGCTCGCCGGCCGGCGCCCAAGCCGCTGGCCGGGCGGGTCGCGCTGGTGACGGGCGGGGCTTCCGGGATTGGCCGCGCGACCGCGTCCCGGCTGGCCGCCGAGGGCGCATGTGTGGTGGTCGCGGACCGCGACGCGGACCGCGCCCACGAGGTGGCCACCCAGCTCGACACGGAACGAAAAGCGTTGCGGCCGGCCGATGTGGCGGTCGCGGCGGCCGCGGACATCTCGTCTGCGGCGGCGGTTGCCGAGATGTTCGCGGTGGCGAACCTGGCTTTTGGTGGGGTTGACCTGATCGTCAACAACGCCGGACTGTCGATTTCCAAGCCGTTGTTGGAAACGACGGACGAGGACTGGGACATCCAACACTCGGTGATGGCCCGCGGGTCGTTCCTGGTCCCGGTCCCCCGGGCCGCGGGGGGGGTGATGGTGGCGCAGGGCTTTGGCGGCGACATCATTTACATCTCCAGCAAGAACGGGGTCTTTGCCGGGCCTAACAACGTCGCGTAC
Organism: Fodinicola feengrottensis; assembly: GCF_010993775.1. Taxonomy (GTDB): domain Bacteria; phylum Actinomycetota; class Actinomycetes; order Mycobacteriales; family HKI-0501; genus Fodinicola; species Fodinicola feengrottensis. Next base: position 131,266 of record NZ_WOTO01000005.1, read on the forward strand.
GGTGCGGCGAAGGCCGACCAGGCGCATCAGGTGCGGCTGCTGGCAGCCGAGCTTGGCGCGTACGGCATCAGAGTCAACGGCGTGAACCCGGACGGGGTGGTCGGGGGGTTCGGGGATCTTCGCCGGGGGGTGGGGAGCGCAGCGGGCCGCGGTTTACGGGGTTCCTGAGGAAAAACTCGGGGAGTTCTACGCCCAGCGCACGCTCCTGAAAAGAGAGGTACTGCCGGAGACGGTCGCCGCCGCGGTGGCGGTCCTGGCCGGCAACGAACTGTCACACACCACCGGGTTGCACATACCTGTCGACGCCGGAGTCGCAGCCGCATTCCTGCGGTAGGGCCCGACAGGTGATCTCCAACGGCGTTAGGAGGCCGATGTGAGCGTTATGACCGAAGATGCAGCGGTGTTGCGGAGCTTCGAGCCGCTCACCGAAGACGACGTGGTGCTGCTGCGGCTGCTTGCCGACGGCCTGCCACTGGAGTCCGTCGCCCGCCGGCTGCAGTTGTCGGCCCGTACGGTCCGCCGCCGGACCAGGGCCATCTGCGACCACCTGGGCGTACGCGCACCAGTGCAGGCCATCGTGTGGGCGGCCCGCAGGGGTCTGCTTTAGAGAGAACGGCTGCCCGGGTGTAACGCTCAACGGGTTTCTGGGCGTGGATCAATCCACGAGCGTTACATTCGGCTCTGTCACACCTTTCCCCGCGGCCGCGAATGCGGGCGACGACCGCTTCAATTCCGCACTTGTCGATGGTCCTGAGGCCCTTGACGCTGACCCGCAACGTCACGTAGCGGTTCTGGCTGGGCAACCAGAACCGGCGGCGCTGCAGGTTAGGGTTCCAGCGGCGTGAGGTGCGGTGGTGCGAATGGGACACGGTCTTGCCGAAACCTGGTTGTCGACCGGTCACCTGGCATTTCGCGGACAACGGCGTTTCCTTCCTGGCATTGTTGGCGTAGTCTGCACTCCAGTCCATAATGAAAATGGTTTTCATGTCAAGTAAGGCGTGGGACCGGTGGGATGGAGTGCTGCATGTCGACGGCTTGGGTGAGTGGTCCTGATGAGCGGCGGGACGCCGAGGTGACGGCCGGCAGGCGACCCCGGGTGACGGTGCTGTCCGGGTTCAGCCCACGGGCGACGACCGCGGCGACCGAGGTGTTGCTGGCTGCGGACCGGGATCTGGTGGTCGTCCGGCACGACCTGTCCGCGCTGCTGGAGGGCCGGTTGCACCGGTTCGTCTGCACCGCCGACGAGGTGCTGGAGTCCGAGTCGATCGAGCTCGTACACGGCTGCGTTTCCTGTTCGCTGCGTGAGGACGTGCTGCCCACGCTCGTACGGCTGGCGCGTACCAGGCCGGCCTCGGACCAATTGCTGGTGCTTCCCGAAGTGGTCGAGCCGGAACACATCGCCTCCGCGTGCGTCGGCTGCGTGGTGGACGGCCGGCCGGTGCTGGATTGGGTCCGGTTGGGCACCTTCGCGGCGGCCATCGACGGCGAGACGTTCCTGGCCGACCTCACTTGCGACGACGACCTCGGCGATCGCGGCCGCAAAAAACCGCCGACGACGACGATCGCGCCGTGGCCGGCGTTATCCTGCGTCAGCTGGAGTTTTCCGATGTCGTGCTGGTCGCGCCGGCGCAGACTCCGGACGTACGGCTGCCGAGCCTGGTCACCGCATTGGCGCCGTGGGCCGAACTGCGGCCCGTACAGGAAGCCGCCGCCATCCTGCACCGCCCGGACCGCGATTTGGACCTGCCCAGCGCGGCCCTTCGTGGCCTCGAAGGACTCCCCGCTGCCGCCGACGGCACGATGGTTTTCGCGGCCCGGCGACCCTTCCACCCCGGCCGCTTCGACGCCGTGCTGCCCCGGCTGATCGAGCGTACGGTCCGCGGCCGGGGTCACCTGTGGCTCGCCAGCCAGCCGGACACGGTTGTCGCGTACGAGTCGCACGGGTGTGGGGTGAGCATGGGCGCCGCCGGGCTCTGGCTGGTGTCGGCCGAGCCCTCGGACTGGGACGACGTGTCGCCGAACCGGCGTACGGCGGCGTCATTGGGCTGGGATGACTATTTCGGGGATCGCGGGATCGAGCTGGTTTTCGTTGACCTGGATGGAGATCGTACGGATTTGCGGGGGCTGTTGACCGAGTGCTTGTTGACCGACGCGGAGTTGGCGCTGGGTGAGGACGGCTGGACCGCGTTCCCCGACCCGTTCGCCGGCTGTTTCTAGAAATCGAAGCCGCCGGGGCGGGAGTTGCGGTCGGCGATCAGGCCGGCGAGGGTGGAGATCGCGATTTCGGCTGGCGTACGGGAGCCGATGTTGAGGCCGACCGGGCGGTGCACGCGGGCGATGTCGGTGGCTGGTACGGCGCGGGACTGAAGAGCCGCGACGTGCGGGCCGGGATGGCGGGGGTTGCCCATCACGCCGATCCAGCGAGCCGGGTGTTTCAGTGCGTCAGCGAGCATCTGGCCGAGTTCCTCGCGGTGGTGGTCGGTGACGACCAGGTCCGCGTCGCAGGTCAGGGTCGGTACGGCGGCGACCGCGACCAGGCCGTCGGCGGCGGCTTTGGCGCGGCGATCAGGATCTGGCTCGACCAGGACGGTCTGGTAGCCGGCGTCGGTCGCGTAGCGAACGAGGTGCGCGGCCACCGGTGACGCGAAAACCGTGACCAGCATGCGGTCGGCGGCGAGGGTGGTCGGTGCGCCGTGGGCGACCGCGCGCACGCGGCGCCAACCTGCTCTTCAGTCATACATACCGGCCTACCATGTCCGGCTTGCCTTTACCAGGGCGCAAAGGGTGGGAAGGTGGTCGGCCGGCGACAAGCGGCAGACCGGCTGCGCTATCGTCCACATTGGACAGACCCGCCAGCGAGAAAGTAAACCGTTGTCGCTTTTTTGGGGCGCTCAGCCGCCATCCGCTGCCCGTACTCGCGCATTTCGACCATTCACTGGTGGTCACCTTCGGGCTACCGCCAGAACAGGTGCGCCCGCTCCTGCCGGCCGGGCTGGACCTGGAAATATACCGGTCGCCGGAGGGGGATCGGTTCGCCCTGGTCGCGGTCGCCGCCGTCAGCCTGCGTCAACTGCGGCTTCCCTACCTGCCGCGCCTTCTGGGCCTGCGCACAATCATGACCGGTTACCGAATTTTCGCCCGATACCAAACACCGGGCGGCCGGATCCTGCGTGGCTTGCGGCACCTGCGAAATGATGCGGACAACGCATTGCTGACGCGTACCGGCAATCTGCTCACCGACTTCGACCACCAGCGGATCCACGCGTGGACCGAGCAGACTGACGGCCAGGTCCGGTTTGTCGCCCATTCGGCCGACGGCACCGCTGACGTCGACATCGTCGCGGACCTCGCTGAACCCGAACCGCACCAGGACGCGGTCTTCGAGACCCCCGACGACGCCCGCCGCTATGCCGGTCCTCGCGGCTATACGTTCTCGCCCGGCGGTGACGGCGGGATCGTGGTGGTGCGTACGTACCGCAGCGACTGGGAACCTCGCCAGGTTGCCGTCGACGTACGACCGCGCCGCGCCTCGTTTTTCCAGCACGGACCTTTTGCTGGTACAAAGCCAATTCTGGCCAGCGCGTATTACATGTCAGACCTGAACTACGGCTGGCACCGCGGCCGCCTCCGGCCGGCCCGCGCAGGCTAGGCAGCAAAACTGGGTGGCGTACGGTCCGCTAAAGGGCGATAGTCGGTGGTATGTCGGAAAACGGCGAGCAGCGACCCGAACTCACCCGGACTTTTGGCTGGTGGGACATGTTTGTCGAGCCGGCGGACGATCCGCGCGCCGACGGTGGTTTCGAGAACAACGAGCGCGCCATGCTGGTCGGGTATCTGGCTGACCGCCGGCTGACGTTGCGTATGAAATGCGCCGGGCTCGACGCCGACGGCATGGCCCGCCGCTCGGCGTCGCGGGGTACGTACGGCACCTGGTCACGTACAACTTCACGGTTGCCGACACCCACACGTACTATGTACTGGCTGGTACGACGCTGATCCTCGTCCACGACTGTGCATCGCCCAACATTCGGATTTCTCCGGCCGCGTCTGACTGGGCTACGAAGGGGGCGAATATGCACGTCGGGGGTTCTGAGATCCGAGTCTTTCCCGACGGTGATGGCGGTGTTGGGTTCGAGGGAATTCGCCTGAGCAATGGAATGGCAAGTGCGCGTGATGTTGAGACGGTCAGGAGTGCCATCATGAATAATCCGGAGCTTCGAGTGGACCTCATCGACAAGGCCAGGTCTGCCATGTCGGATATGAATGATCACAACTGGGGTAACTCGCTTAACCGAGCCCAGAGATGAACTTCCTCGTCAAGGCGCTCGGGAAGATCGAATGACCGCAATTGACTACCTCGCGGCAGTTGTGGGCACGGGAACTGTCGCAGGCGTTGGCCTTGGAGCGTCTCCGGAGCAGATCCGCGACGCACTCGGAAGCGAGTGCGTCGCGGATCGGAGGAAGAAGTTCTTGCGTCTTGACTATGGGCTTCTTGAGTTCAACCTATTTGTGGGGTCTTGCGAGAACATCGCCATCCAGGCCATCGCCTTGCGGATGGAGTTGATGGACTGATCCCAGCTCCATTGCTGGGATCACTTGACGGAATTGCGGAGCGGATTGTATTTGATGATCTGCGAGGCAAGGTTGAGGGTTATTTCTCATGCCGCCTGGACGAAGTCCAAGGGCAGGGTGGATATCGTTGCTATCGCATAACTGAATCCCATGTACTGCTCTATGTCGTTGATGAGGGATTGTCTGATCTGGGGTCGCTAAGGGCCGGAGATCTTTGGTCAATCATGATCTCTGGGGCCGGTTGACGGCAGTAGTTGACGGCAACGTCAGCGGACGGGCGCTGCACAAAACGGTGGGTCGTTGCCGTCGTCGGGTCGGGTGGCGGGCTGGTCGGGCTCGCGGAGGGCGAGGTCGAGGAGGTCGATAGCGTCGCGCTGGAGGCGGCAGTAGTGACGGCAACAACCACGCACACCAGCGCACAACGGCGCACTCCGACGGATCGCCACATAGCCGCTGGCCAGGGAAAACGCAGGTAGCGAACGACCGCAAGCCACACGTACTATATCCTGGCTGGCACTACGCCAGTGCTTTGTTAATAACAGTTCCACCTGCGGAATTACGATGTCCTCGGCAATCGGTGACGACCGCTGCTGACCAAGGCGGCTCAGCAGGCTGGAAAGAGTCAGGCTGTGCAGCGCGACTTGGACAACCTCTTCGGTCAACTCTCCATGGAAATATGAAATCCAGGCATCGGATTGAAGGCACTTGCGGGAACGGACGTCACTTACGACCGAGGTACCAATGGTGGACGACTGTTCTTCCGGAACGTGGTCGGTGGAATACGAATCGTGGGTAAGGCGGACAAGGGAAACGAGCCCAAGGTGATCGGGAGATTGATGAAGCTCTATGACCAGTAGTCCATTTCATGTAGTGGAGACTCCGCAGTTCAAGGCCCTATTTATGCTCGGGACGGACGGACGAGCGCGTGGACACCGTGGAGAATGTTGACGCCGAAGTCACGCTCCCTGACGGATGAAGGTGGAGTGCGACGCTCATGACGCTCTTGGAGATTGAGCGAATCATGATGCATTGGGCTGAGAGCGGGGAAAATCGAAGCGGAGCTTACTTTCAGTGCTCGGATTTGGTGATCGTTCGCACGGGAGGTATTCCCGGGATGGTCCGAGCGCTGGAGGCCGTTATTGAAAACGGAGGGTTACAAGGTATCTTGGGAGATCTGAACTAAAGGATCTTCCGAGGCTCGGTGAACCGCCCAATTACGACCATAGAGACCCCATCGGATTCGCTTCCGGTGGGGCTCTGGAGGGTCTAACGGCAGTAGTCGACGGCAACGTCAGCGGACGGGTGCTGCAGAAAAGGGGTGGTTCGTCGCCGTCGTCGGGTCGGGCGACGGTTGCGGGGGGCGTTGCCTCGGAGGTCGATGGCGTCGCGTTGGAGTCGGACGTGGGCGCACACCGTCGCGGTCACGCCGATGTGCGCATGGCTCGGCGCCTCTTCTTGACGACGAGCGCGACGCCTGTTCCAGGAGGAGGGTGGGCTCCCGTGAGATCATCCCGGGGAAAGTCTTGGAAATAGTGCGCTACAGGCGAAATTTTCCGAAAGCGGAGGTGCGGGGCAGTGGGGAAAATATTCTACGTCCACCTACCAGAGTTCGTATGGCCCATTCCAGGTGCACTACTACCAAGCCGGTAGTGAGTTAAGGGACATTTGAGACGTGGCGCAGGGTGGATGGCGGAAGAGCATTTTGATGGTGTGGGAGGTTGCTTGACCTGGCTTGTCCAGCACCGGGGTCTGGTCTGGCCTGTCGGGCGCAGGTGGTGCCGCTGTGACAGTCCGATCGAATTGGCGCATCGTTGTCGAAGTGCATCACAGAACCCGCTTCTTCGCGGCCTTGACGATCGCCGGATGCTCCAACCAAGTCCATTCCGTCACACCATCGGAAAGCTCACCACGACATCCCCGTCTTGGTAGTAGACGTGCTTGACCCAGCGACTCTCGCTGGCCGTGGTGAACCCGGGATCACCGGTGCCCTTCCTACCGTTAGAACGGTGGTGGTGGGTATTGGTCGTTGGGTGTGACGTCGTAGGTGCGTCCGGTGGGGCTGGTCCAGAGGAATCGTCCTGGTGTTGGTTGGGTGACGGTCCAGCCGTGTTCTTTGATGTCGTTGTGGAATTTGCAGGCTGGTCCGGTGCTGTCGTACGCCGTTTTGCCTTCCGGGTCGCGGAAGGGGATGGTGTGGTCGAATTCGCAGGTCGCCGCGGGTCGGTTGCAGGCGGGGCCGCAGCATCGTTGGTCGCGTGCGTTGACCAGGTCCCGTAGCGCCTTGGTGGGGCGGTAGCGCGTGCGGCCGTGGTCGATCACCACTCCGCTGACGGGGTCGGTGAGGATTCGGTACCACTCACTGGTTTCATCTCCAGCCAGTTCGCGGGCGCGTTGCGCGGTCATCGGCCCGTAACCACTCAGGATGGCAGGGTTGTCGTCCAGGCCCATCAGGGTGGTGGCGTCGACGCGGAGTTCGATTTTGGTGCGTACGTTGCTCGGCACACCCAGGCACGATCGGTCAACGCATCCGCTCGCAAAGCGTCCATCGTCCGAGTCTCGTCTTTGGTTTTGAGGCTGCGGGCGATGGTGTCGATGCGACGGTAGATCGCTTCGGCTGATTCGGCGGGCAGGAACGCGCCCAGCAGAGCCATGCCGTCTTCGCAGGGTTTTTGTTTTTCTACTCGCCTCTCAGAGACCAGTTTCTTGCGGCGGGCTTCGGCGGCTGCCGGGTCGATTTTGATGACCTCCCGGCGGGCCCGGTCCCGGATCGATCGAGGCGTTTTCGAGTCGGCGCCGGGTAGGACCTTTTCTTCGACTTTCTGTGCGTCTTCGGGGCAGAGGTGGCTGACCTGGTCCGCGAACGTGAATGCCTTGCGCAAGTCGAGGTGACCGTGGGACATCCCGGCCATGGTGCCGGGGAGTTCGTGGACTAGTTGGTACGCCAAGTTCAGTCGTTTCTGGGCCGCGGACAGGCTCCAGGTTAGTGATGCGGCGATTTCACCGGCCGCGTATTTGGAGAATGGTGCGCCTACGGCGGGGCGGGCGTTGGTGAAGCGGTCCATGAACCGCATCTGCATCGCCTGGGTGTAGGAGATCACCTTATCCAAGGTTTCGATCGCGGCCAGTGCGGTGTCAGCGTCGGCTCGGCCGTACCGGTCGAGTTCTTCCAGCATTTGCAGGGGGGGGACCCAGCTGGGTGGCATGGTGCGCCACGGCTGCTTGTTGGGGTCGGTGAATTCTGGTCGACTTCGTTTTCTGCTCATGACCCAATTTTACCGGCTGCCACCGACAGTCGGGCTGCCAGTTTTCGTTTCTGTGGATAAGAAAGGGACCACTTAACCCCCTGTGGAGAACTCGTATTTCAAAGCGCTCTGGCCCGATACTCAACTGCTTGTTTCCTACGAAGCGGTAGTGACGCCCATTCGTCCCGACGTGGTGCCACTGTGAAAATCGGACCTGATCCAGGGCCTCGTCGGGCGAAGTACACCACCGCACCGGTCTCTTCGCGGCCGCGACAGAGGAGGAATATTCGTCGCTCTTCCAGCTCCGCCCGCCACAAACGGTCGCCCCGGCGACGGGCCCATGTTTGCGCAGCAACCATCCGACTAACACTTGACCAGCCGTATCGCCAGCCCATCGGCCACGTCCGGGGAAAGTCCACTACAACACCCCGCCTTAGCAATACAATTCGACCTCGGGGGATGTGATGTATGATTTCAACTACAAAGTGGTCATGACCTGGAGGTAAGCGACTGATGAGGGTCACGTTCAAGGGAAGTGAGGTTGCTGACCAGCGCATCTTTCAGGGGTCAGGGTCTCTGCAGGTCGGGATGGATTACCTCGTCCTTGAGATCTTCGCTCAGGCGGACGGTGCCAACAAGTTCGCATTGTGTTCTCGGATGTTGAGCTTCCATCGCTCTTCGACTCAAGGTTGTTCGAGATTTCTTCGGATCGAATTCCACCGGCTTGGCGCGTCACCCGAAATCAGAGTGGATCCTTGACGTTTGGGCCCGAGGAATGGACCCGGCAAGGTTTTTGGGAGGCATTCATGGATCATGAAGATTGGGCAGTCCAGCTCTATAGAGCCGGGCATGTCAGGTCCCTTGGTGATGGAACCTCAAGACGAGTGAGGTCCGGTGTGGTTGAGGAAGAGCAGATTTTGCTGGCTCTATCTGTTGATGATGCGCGAAACCTTATGGATGCGATCCATTTGCTGGGGGAACATGTAGCGGCTGGTGCTCCGATCCCCGAACTCGATGAAGATTTTGATCGAAGTGTCGGAGGCATCTACCAGCATCTCATCTCTGAGCTTCAGAAGCTTGGGCGCCTTCGAAGATGATGAAGCCCTTGTCGCGCGATAGGTGGTCCCCGAAGAACCCGCCCAAGGTGATCGCCCAGGTTAGATCAATTCCTCGCGGATGCGACATGGATAGGTCGTGCGTGACGGTTTTGTAGATACGTGGTCGGGAGAGTCCTATCGTCCGCTGAGAGAATTTCGGACACATTCGGGAGAGTGCCATTCCTGGAGGTAGGTGATGAAGGCCGCAGCGGCGGGGGACGGGGCGTCTTGGGCTAGTACGGTGGCGAAAACCTGGCGGGGTGCGATTTCGTCGAGGACGGGGACGATGGCGATGTCGGCACGCATGGCGGCGACTGCGAGGCCTGGGAGCAGGCTGATGCCGAGGCCGGCGGCGACAAAACCAGGCTTGGCGATCCAACTGTGTACGTCGATGAACTTGGATGGCTGGAAACCGGCGCGGGCGCAGGCCGCGAGCAGCAGTGGTTGTGGGCTGGCTTGGATCCAGGTTTCCTCGGCCAGATCGCGAAGGTGCACCGCCGCCGCGTTGGCGAAGGGATGCGTACGAGGCAAGGCGACCAACAATGGGTCGTCGAGCAGGTGGATGAGCCGGACGGAGTCGGCGTCGAGGGCACCGCTGGGGTAGTCGCTGACGACCGCGACATCCAGAGTCCCGCCGCGCAGCGCATCGAGCAGTTCGGGGCTCACCGCCTCGTGGATGTTGGTTTCCACCAAAGGAAAGTCGTTGATGAATCGGCGGAGGGTGGCGGGCACGAGGGCGGCGTTGGCACTGTGGAACGAGCCGATCCGGAGCCGGCCGGCGGTGCCGCGGCTGACCGCGGACATCTCCGCGGCCGCGGCCTCCAACCGGCCGAGGATGTCCACGGCGTGCCGATGCAGCGCCTCGCCGACCGGGGTCAGTCGTACGCCACGGGCCTGTCGGGCGAAAAGTGGGCCGCCGCCGACCGTACGCTCCAGGGCCGCGATCCGCCGGGAGACCCCCGGCTGGGTGTAACCGAGCGGCTCGGCCGCCGCGGTGAAGGAGCCGAGCCGGGCCACCTCGCAGAAGACCCGAAGGTCAGCCCAGGCGAAGTCATGCGCAGACGTCATGTCTCACATTCAAATCCGTCGCTGGTGTTATGGGAAGACCCTGCCTAACGTCGAATAAGAAACAGAGCTGAAGGAGCACGGGTGTATTTAGGGCTTTTCATGATCAAACGGGTACGTCTGCGCCACTGACCCGTCGGTGGCGGTCGCGGCGGCCACTGCCGCCGAGGCGGCCGGGTGGGAGAGTGTGTGGACCGGCGAGCATTACGTCCTTCCGGAGCCGGGAGTCGGGCGTGGGCCCGAAGCGGACACCCCGATGTTGGATCCGTTTATCGCACTGGCGAATGTCGCTGCGCACACCCGGAAACTGCGGCTGGGCAGCGGTCTCACCGTCGTCCCGCTGCATCATCCGCTGATGCTGGCGAAACAGATTGTGTCGCTGGACCGGATCAGCGGTGGCCGCTTCATGTTCGGCGCTGGAGTCGGCTATTTGCAGCCGGAATTCGACGCGCTGGGCGCCTCGATGGCGGACCGCGGGGATCGTACGGCGGACTATCTCGACGCGATGCGGGCGATCTGGGCCGGAGACCGGAGTTTCTCCAGCAAACATGTGAGTTATGAGGGCGTACGAGCCGAGCCCGGACCGCTGCGCGCTGGCGGCCCGCCGCTGCATTTCGGTGGGCATGTTCAGCGTGTTTTCGACCGTACGGTCCGGCAGGCCGACGGCTGGTACGGCTGGGAGCTCAGTCCGGAGCGCACCCAGACAGCCCTGGACGGACTCCGCAAAGCCGCGGCGGACAACGAAAGGCCGGCGGGGATGGGCGAGATCGAGATCTCGGTGACTCCCCCCACTCAGGTGCCCCTCGATGACAAGCTCATCGACGCGTACGCGGAACTCGGAGTCGACCGGCTTATCGTTGTCCCGCCAAGAAAAGCCCACGACAACGCCGATGAGCTGGGGCGATTCGTGGAACGGATGGGGGACCGGATCGCCAGCCACCCCGCTCTTACCCCGGCCTAACGTCCGCCGCCAAAAGGATGGGTGCGACGATCGCCAGCGACTCCCGCAGTACAGCCTCGAACGGCCGAGTTTCCTCATCCTGGAGCCAGTTCTCGGTGGCCACCCGGGCCGCCGCGGACACCGCGGCGGCCACCACCGCCGGCATCGGCCCGGGTCCGGTCCGGGCTTGAATCGCGGCTGCCAGCGGATATTCCAGTGCCCCAACGGTTTTCGCGTACTCACTGGTCAAAGCCGGCGCCGACGTGATCAGTGCGACGGTTTCCTTGGTCGGCTCGGCGTCGCCGGCATATTGCTTGACGATGGCCTCGGTCACCACGGTGAGCAGGGGTTCGTCGGCCGGCCGGGTCCGCACCGCCTGGCCGACCCGCAGCGCGCGGTCGGCTGCGAGCGCGACGCAGATCGCGTGCAGCGTGCTGTGGAAATAGTTGTTGTACGTGCGTGGGGAGACGCCGACGGCATCGGCGATGTCGTTCACCCGTACGTTCTCCGGCCCGTTGGTAAGCGCGAGCCGCAATGCGGCGGCACCGAGCGCCTCTCGGGTCGCCGCCTTCTTGCGGTCACGTAATCCCAGGTCAGGGTTGTCCTCGGCGGTGACGAGGACGAGGTTGCCGTGTTTCTGGAACACCAGGCCGGCTTCGTTGTCAGCGGTCTCATGGCGACCACTCTAGCAAGAAAATGCGTGTACGCATTGATGCGTGCACGCAATTTTTGTGTATGGTGGGTGTTGGCACTCGACCGCGGCGAGTGCCAATGCGAAGCCGACCAACGAAGGGGACAGTTGATGACCGCCAAGAAGATCGCGTTCGACGAGGAGGCCCGGCGCGGCCTCGAACGCGGCATGAATATCCTCGCGGACGCGGTGAAGGTGACGCTTGGACCGCGTGGGCGCAACGTCGTACTGGAGAAGAAATGGGGCGCGCCGACCATCACCAACGACGGCGTAAGCATCGCGCGCGAGATCGAGCTTTCCGATCCGTACGAGAAAATCGGTGCCGAGTTGGTGAAGGAGGTGGCCAAGAAGACTGACGACGTGGCTGGCGACGGCACACCCACGGCGACAGTTTTGGCGCAGGCGCTCGTACGTGAAGGCCTGCGCAACGTGGCCGCCGGCGCGAACCCGCTGGGTCTCAAGCGAGGCATCGAAAAAGCCGTCGACGCGGTGACCGCTGAGCTGCTCGCGATGGCTCGGGAGGTCGAAACCCGCGACCAGATCGCCGCCACCGCCTCGATTTCGGCCGCCGACCCGGCCATTGGCGAGCTGATTGCCGAGGCGCTGGACAAAGTCGGCAAGGAGGGCGTCGTCACCGTCGAGGAGAGCAACACTTTCGGGCTGGAGCTGGAACTCACCGAGGGAATGCGCTTCGACAAGGGATATCTGGCCCCGCATTTCGTCACCGACTCCGAGCGGATGGAGGCCGCGCTCGATGACCCGTACGTGCTGGTCACCGACGCGAAGATCTCCACGGTCAAGGATCTGCTGCCACTGCTGGAGAAGGTGATGCAGGCCGGCAAGCCGCTGTTGATCGTGGCCGAGGACGTTGACGGCGAGGCGCTGCCGACCCTGATCGTGAACAAGCTGAAGGGCACTTTCCGTTCTGTCGCGGTGAAAGCCCCCGGTTTCGGCGACCGGCGCAAGGCCATGCTGGCCGATCTCGCGATCCTCACCGGTGGCCAGGTGATCAGCGAGGAAGTCGGGCTGAAGCTGGAGACCGCTGACCTGGCTTTGCTGGGCCGTGCTCGCAAAGCCGTGATCACCAAGGACGAGACCACCATCGTTGACGGCGCCGGCGACACCGCCCAGATTTCCGGTCGGGTGCAACAGATCCGGGCCGAGATCGACCGCAGCGACTCCGACTACGACCGGGAGAAACTCCAGGAAAGACTGGCCAAACTCGCCGGCGGGGTGGCCGTCATCAAGGTCGGCGCGGCCACCGAGGTGGAGTTGAAGGAACGCAAGCACCGCATTGAGGACGCCGTACGCAACGCCAAAGCCGCCGTCGAGGAGGGTGTCGTGGCTGGCGGCGGAGTGGCGCTTTTACAGGCAGCGCAGGCGATCCCGACGGGCCTGGAAGGCGACGAGGCGACCGGTGCGGCGATCGTACGGCTAGCCGTCGAAGCGCCGCTGCGGCAGATCGCGACCAACGCCGGCATGGAAGGTGGTGTCGTATCGGACCGGGTCAAGTCGCTGCCACCCGGCCACGGCCTCAACGCGGCGACCGGTGCGTACGAGGACCTCTTCGCCGCCGGAGTCATCGACCCGGCAAAGGTGACCCGGTCCGCGCTGCGTAACGCGGCATCGATCGCGGCCCTTTTCCTCACCACTGAGGTGGTCGTGGCCGAAATCCCGGACAAGGACGCCGCCGCCGCGGCACCGGAAATGGATTTCTGATGGTCTAGGCGTCGAAGAGGGCGGCCGTTGGCTCTACTCGCAGGTGGCGACCCTTCACCTCGGAAACGACGGTGGGGCCGACGATGTCGGGGGGGAGCCGGGGAACTGGCCGGCGCCGCCGTCGGGGCCGAGGGGCACGGCGATGCCGACGGGGGCTGGTTCGTACGTGGGCAGGTCGCCTTCGCCGGCGATGAGGGCTTGCAGGTGGGCCACCAGGAAAGTGGCTTGGTGGCCGGCGACCGAGGCCATGTTGCGGTCGGCGGCGCTGATGTCGCCGACGGCGAAGACGCGGTCGGTGAGGCGCAGGTATTCGTCGACTCGCAGGTAGCCGTCGGCGTCTCGGGCTTCGGCGAGCGGGCCGCGCAGGTAGTCCGACCGCGGGGTGACCCCGAAGGCGCGGAACCAGATGTCGGCGGTGAGCTTCTGGCCGTCTTCGGTGGCGACCGCGATGGGTGCGGCGGTGGCGGGTGGGGCGGCTGGCAGTTCGGTTAGTCGTACGCCCAAACGGAGGTCGATGCCGAGGGCGGTCACCTGGTCGCGGAGCTCGTCACGCAGTGCCTGATGGAACGGGCCGGGCAGGATGTCGTTGGCCCCGTCGGCGATGGTGAGGTGTTTGTCCGGAAAGTACGCCTTGATTTCGCCGGCCAGCTCCAGGCCGGTCGGCCCGGCGCCGATGATCAGCACCCGTCCGGCTTCTCGCAGCGCCTGGTGTGCATCGCGGAACTGCGCGTGCGCGGTGGTGGTGTCCGGCTCGTTGCTCTTGGCCGGGAACGGGTAGCCCGAACCGGTGGCCAGCACCAGGTAGTCCGGCTCCAACACCGCACCGGAACCGAGCGTCACCCGCCGACCCTCGACCGCGGTGGCGCGGTCCTGAATGAACCGACCCTGCTTCAGAAGTCGTTCGTACGGCAGGAAAATCTTGTCCAGCCATGGCGGGTCGACGAGCGCGCGCAATGCGGCGACATTGTGTACGAACGCGTCGGTCGGGTCGACGAGGGTCACGTCGGCGACCTCGTCGAGAGCCTTGGCCACCTTGATCCCGGCATAGCCGCCGCCCAACACGACGATGCTCGGCCTGTTCTCGGTCAACTGCTGCCTCCATACTCGTCATTCAAAAGTGCCAACGCCAAGACTAGCAGCTAGGAATTTCGAAGTGACAGCGATCGAGCTAGTATCTTTTCTGTGGACGTGGAACAGCCCGTGCATCCGCCGGTCGCGTGTACGCGCGCCGACATTGAGCTTTCGCGCGCGTTCAGTGTCCTCGGCAGCGTTGGAGTGGGGTCGTTTTGGGCTGCCTTATGGCCGGCCCGGCCGGCTTTCGTGAGCTGTCGCGGGCCATCGACGGGGTCAGTGACTCGGTGCTGTCCGACCGGCTGTCGGACCTCGCGGGCATGGGGCTGATCACCCGCAAGGTCGCCGAGGGCCCGCCGGTGTCGGTGTCGTACGAGCTGACCGATCACGGCCTGGCGCTGATCCCGATCATGCGACAGCTCTCCATCTGGGCGTACGAGCACCTGCCGCCGGGTTAGAACATACGGTTCACGATCAGGGCGAGCACGGCGACCATCACCACGAGGTTGATCGCCTGCGGGACCCACAACCGGCGGGACAGCGCGACCGCGATCCAGTGCGGCTCGTGGATCGTGCCGTCGGCCAGCGGTGGTCGCCAGCGCGGCAGAACGGTGGCGGCCGCGAGCGGGGCCGCGAAGCCGATCCCGTACGCGACTCCGGTCCAGACCGGGGCGAGTTGCAGCAGCGCGAGGCCAGGGTGGCCCAGGTGGCCGCCGAGATCCGGAAGGTCGTCACGGTCAGACCGGTGTCCAGGCCCCACAGCAGTGGGCCGCGTACCGGGCCGTACTTGTAAATCAGGTTTTTTTTTCGGGGTCTGCCGGCGCCAACTCAGCCGGCACACGGTCTTTCCCCGCAGTGCCGCGATTTCGAAGCCGCACAGCACCAGAACCAGCGCGACCGCACCGAGAAGCCGGAAGGTCGAGGGCACCAGGGGCACTCCGACAGCGGCGCCAATTCCCAGCGTCAGGGCGAAAATCACTGCGGCGGACAGCAGGAAACCTGTCGCCAGCGCACCGATCGGGCGCAGCCAGAAGCCGTGCCGCTGGGGTCCTCCCTGCCCGAGGGAGGTCGCCGGTCCGGCCACCGGGCGTACCAGTGGCCGGATCATTCCGACGAAAGAAGTGCCTCAGGGGCTGAAAAGCTGCGCGAATCCGGCGGTCATCGCCAGCACGGCGACGGCTGCGACCAGCGCGTCGTAGCAGGCGTTGTCATCCCACCAGATCGAGCAGTAGAAGGTGCCGCTCCAGCACGTACTCGTGGACGTCGTGCATTCGCCGCACCAGATTGGCCGGCTGCCGGCCACGCAGCCCCAATACTGCTGCCGGGTGTAGCCGCCGGGGCAGCCCCAGTTCCAGCAGCTGCCGGCACACTTGTTACATCTGGCGAGGTGGCAGCACGGCGAGCCCTGGCAGTCGGCGGCGGCCGGCTCGGCGGTCGCCAGTACGCCCGCGAGCCCGCCGACCAGGGCCATTCCGCCGGCGCCGAGCATGCCCAGTACCCCCCGCCCCGCGCGCGTTCTCGCGGACCACCTTGGCGGGCGACTCGATGGTTTTGGTGATCGTCTGCTCGGTCATGGGTGGTCCTTCCTCGATGCCGCGGAAACCAACGGAAGTTCTGCTCCAGGTGGTGCTTCGACAGTCGGGTCGCCGCGCAGCGTGCGCAGCGTTTCGGTGAGCTGCCGGGTGGAGGGCACGGTGGCGGCTCTCGGACGATCCGGCCGTCCAGCACGACGATCGCGGGGGGGTCAGTGTCACCCCGACCGAAGCGCTGATCTCTCGGCTGTGATCCACCGTGACTTTTTCTTGCTCCAGCGGATAGTTGACCTTGATTTCGGAGTCCTTGCGCGGGTTGGCCGGGTCGAGCACCACCCACAGGTCGGCCGGGAACTGGCTGCCGAGTGAGGTGGCGATGGTCCGGCAGGTCGCGCACTTGTCGGACAGGAACAGCACGAGGCCGGCGTCGACGGTGTCCAGTGCGGCGGGCAGCCCGTACGCGCTTGGCCGCGCACCTACTGCGGCGCTCACGTCAACCTTCAGCGGCCGGTCGATCAGGCCGCTCAGGTCACGAAGCTGGGCGATGTCGCGGTACATCTCGACCTGGGATCCCAGCAGCACGAACAGCAGGGCTCCGAGGATGACGACCGCGACGGACAGGGCAATGGTCATTCGGTGACTCCGTCCGTGGGGCTGGTGTCGAAAATCGGCCGCTGAACGACCGATGCCTCGGCGATGGCCGTGCGGTCTCCGGCCGCGGACCGCCACGCTCGTACGACCGCGGCGCCGCGGACCGCGCCGAGCACGACCACCACAGCGGCTAGGTATTGCACGCCGTCTTGCCAGGTCCAGGCCACTGGTTGCCATTGAAGCAAGGCAGCGGCGGCGAGCCACCCGGGCAACAGGGCGACCTGCCGCCAGCCGAGTGTGCCGCCGCCGTCGCGCCGAGGCACGAGCAGGCGACCGGCCGTCCGAGCCGCAGCGCAAGACCGCCAGCGGCCGCGAAAATGATGCCCAGGGCCGCCAGCGCGACCCGCGGCCACGATTGGTCAGGCAGCAGCACGAGGCCGGCGGCCGTCGCCAGCTCGGCCGTCGGCATCGCGTACGCGGCCATCCACACTGCTGGGACCGGCAGGCCCAGAGCCGTGAGAGTGATCCGGAAATCCTCGTTCGTCCGTACCTTTTCCAAGCCTGCCCAGGTAAGAACGCCGGCGGTCGCGATCGTGACCAGGATCGACAGGAGTGCCACTAGAACGTCGTCGGCCGCAGGGCCACGCAAGCGAGCGTGGTGTCGCGGCTGTTCTCGATGACGTACGCCTCGTATTTCGGGCCGCGCACGTTCTGGTCGCCGACGGCGGCGCTCTGTTGGATGGTCTGCGGCCGGAGCTCGATCGCGGCGGAGGAAACCCGGACCTGCCCGGAACTCCTTTGTACGCTGCCGACAAGCCTGGTGACCAGCGGAAACGCCGTGTTGGGCGTGGTGCTCGCGGCGCCGCTGACGAGCACCAGGTCGCCGGGGCGCAGCTGCCACCCGGCCGGGAAGCCGTGGACAGCGACGGTTTCGGTGCTGCCATTGGCGGAAACCTGCGCCTTGTTTCCGGTGTGTTGGACGACGCTCATGATCTTGGCGTGACCGGGCACGGCCGCCGGGGTGGCGTGGGCCGATTCGGTGAAGACCAGGGTGCCGACGACGCCGGCCCCGAGTGCTGCTGATCCGGTGAGGAGATGGCGACGGGAGATCTTGGCCATGGTGGCTCCGATCGCGAGAAGGAAGGTGGGAAAAGCATTACCAGTGACGAAGATCACCTACAAGGCCCTGGTGGTTTATCGCTAAAAACGTTACCGAGCTGTGCCACCCGCGTTTCATTGTCCGGAACGCCCGGCACGTCCTGGGCACGCGTGCCGGTGAGGTGGGTGATTTCCCAGGTTAGGGTGCAGGGAGATGGTCCAAACGGAGGTGTGGGGTGGCTGGACGCCTGCTGGACGAGCGGTATTCGCGGACCGACGGGTTGGTCTACCTGACCGGAGTCCAGGCGTTGGTGCGGTTACCGCTGGACGTACGCCGAGCGGACGCGCGCGCTGACCGGAACACGGCGGCTTTCGTCTCCGGGTACGAAGGGTCCCCGCTCGCCGGCTATGACTTGGAGTTACAGCGGCAGGGCCGGTTGCTGGCCGAGCAGCAGGTGGTCTTCCAGCCGGGCGTCAACGAGGAGCTGGCGGCCACCGCGGTGCTGGGCAGCCAGGTCGCCGGCACCGTCGAAGGCCTGAAATTTGCCGGGGTCACCGGCTATTGGTACGGCAAGGCGCCGGGCCTGGACCGGGCCGGCGACGCGCTTCGGCACGCAAACCTGATCGGAGCGCACCCCGACGGCGGCGCGCTGGCGCTGGTCGGCGACGACGCGGTGGCGAAGTCGTCGACCGTGCCGAGCAGCTCGGAGATGGCGCTGGCCGACCTGGGCATGCCGGTGCTGTCGCCGGCCGATCCGCAGGGCGTGCTCGACCTCGGCCAGCACGCGGTCGCGATGTCCCGGGTCAGCGGCCTGTGGGTGGCGGTCAAGGTGGCCACCAACGTGGCCGACGGCTCGGGCCACCGCGCAGGTCCACCCGGACCGGATCGTGCCGGTCATCCCGGACCTGGAGATCGACGGCAAGCCGTATAGGCACCAGCCGGACGGTCGCTTGGTCAGGCCGTTCCTGGATGGGTTGGAGGCGACTCTTTTCGGCGCCCGCCTGGAGTTGGCCCGCCGATACGCGGTGGCCAACGACCTCAACCGCATCACCGTTCGTACGGCCGATGATGACCGGGTCGGTCTGGTGGCCGCTGGCAAGACATATCTCGATCTGCGGCAGGCGCTGCGCCAACTCGGCCTGGACGACGCCGAGCTGGGCCGCCGGGGCGTCCGGCTGCTGGAACTGGGCATGGTGCACCCGCTCGAGCCGTCCATTGTGGACTCGTTCGCCGCCGGGCTGGCCGAGATCGTGGTGGTGGAAGAGAAACGGTCGTTCATCGAGGCCGCGGTCAAGGACCGGTTGTACGGTCGGGCCGGCGCGCCGCTGGTCACCGGGAAGGTCACCCCGGATGGTCAGGTCATGTTGGCGCGGTCCGGTGAACTGGACCCGGACATCATCGCCCAGGCGATCGCTGGCCGGCTGCTCGCGCACGGCGACTTTCCGTCCGTACGAGCGTGGCTCGACCGGGCGAAGCCGCGCCGGAAGCGGATTTCGTTGCCACTGCTGGCGCGTACGCCGTTCTACTGTTCTGGCTGCCCGCACAACACCTCCACCAGGGCGCCGGAGGGCTCCTTGGTCGGGGCCGGCATCGGCTGCCATGCGATGGTTTTGTTGATGGACCACGACGGCCCGGCCGGCTCCAGCCGTTTTGGCGAGATCGTTGGCGTCACCCAGATGGGCGGCGAGGGCGCGCAGTGGATCGGGATGGCGCCTTTCCTGGAGCGCCAACACCTTCTGCAGAATCTCGGCGACGGCACCTTCCACCACTCGGGCAGCCTCGCCCTGCGGGCCACCGTGGCCGCGCGGGTGAATGTCACGTACAAACTGCTCTACAACTCCGCGGTCGCGATGACCGGTGGCCAGCAGGCGATCGGCCTGCGGTCGGTGCCGGAGATCACCCGGATGTTGCTCGCCGAGGGTGTCAAACGGATCATTATCAGCACAGGGGAGCCAAAAGACTACCGACGAGTCGCGCTGCCCCGGACGGTGTCCAGGTGTGGCGCCGGGGGAGCGGATCGCGCAGGCGCAGGAGACTCTCGCCGCGGTGCCGGGCGTCACGGTTCTGATCCACGACCAGGAATGCGCGACCGAGCTGCGCCGCAAACGCAAACGCGGGTTGGCGCCGGAGCCGAGCACTCGGGTGATGATCAATGAGCGCGTTTGTGAGGGCTGTGGCGACTGCGGGGACAAGTCGAACTGCATGTCCGTGCAACCAGTGGAGACCGAGTTCGGCCGGAAAACCCAGATCCACCAACCGTCCTGCAACAAGGACTATTCGTGTCTGGCCGGCGACTGCCCGTCCTTCCTGACCGTGGAACCCGGTGCTCGTACGGCAAAACCGGTCGCACCTGACCTCGCCGACTCGCTCCCGGAGCCGGTTTTGCAGGTGCCCGAGGAAAACTTCAGCATGCGGATCACCGGGGTGGGCGGCACTGGTGTGGTCACCCTCTCCCAGGTGCTCGGTGCCGCCGCGGTGATCGCCGGCCGGCACGTCCGTGGCCTGGATCAGCTCGGGTTGGCGCAGAAGGGCGGCGCGGTCGTCTCGGACCTGAAAATCAGCCGCGAACCGGTCCAGGTCGCGCACAAACTGGCCGCCGGCGAATGCGATCTCTACCTCGGCGCGGACCTGCTGGTCGCCGCGGACGCGCGAAACCTGGCCGCCGCTGGTCCACAAAGGACGGTCGCGGTGGTGTCGACCACCCGCGTACCGACCGGAAAAATGATCCTCGACACGGCCACCTCCTTCCCCGATCCGGATGGCGTGCTGGCCCGGATCGGGGAGGCCAGCAGAGCCGGCAGTGGCGTTTTCGTGGACGCCCGTGGGCTCGCCGAGTCGCTGTTCGGCGACGACCAGTTCGCCAACATTCTGTTGATTGGCGCCGCTTTCCAGGCGGGTTGCCTGCCTCTTCCAGCGTCCGCGCTCGAAGAAGCGATCGCCCTCAATGGCGTTAAGGTGGAAGCCAACCTGCAGGCCTTCCGGCGCGGCCGGCAGGCGGTTGCCGACCCGGCCGCGTTGCGGGTCACAGTGGATTCGCTGAACCCAACGGAATCCGTTTCGGCCGCGGCGCTGACTTTGTCCGAGATCCTGGCGATCCGGGTACCAGAGCTGGCCTCGTATCAGAATGCGGCCTACGCACAGTCCTATGTGGACTTCGTGGAAAAGGTACGCAAGGCCGAGGAACCGACCGGCTCGACCGAGCTGACCGAGACGGTCGCCCGGCAACTTTTCAAGCTGATGGCGTACAAAGACGAGTACGAGGTGGCCCGCCTGTCGCTGGATCCGGCAGTGGACCGGGACGTGAAGGCACGTTTTGGTGCGGGCGCTCGGTACGTGTACAAACTGCACCCACCCATCCTGCGGGCCCTTGGCATGAAACGGAAAATCAGCCTCGGCGCCACCGCGAAGCCGGCTTTCACCGTGCTGCGGGCAATGCGCAGGCTTCGCGGCACCCCGCTCGACGTTTTCGGCTATGCACACGTACGAAAGTGGAGCGCGAGCTGATCACCGAGTATCGCCAGGCCGTCCAGGAGTCGCTGCAGCACCTCGGCTCAGGCGGGCACCCGGTCGCGGTCGAGATCGCCGCCCTGCCGGACCTGATCCGCGGCTACGAACACATCAAGCTGGCCAACGTCGAGCGCTATCGCGCCCGGCTCGCCGAGCTGCGGACCCGGCTAGAGGCGAGTGAGGAGATGTCGTGGAAATAAAGGTTGTCGACAACCCTGCGAAGAGTCGTTTCGAGGCGTACGACGGAGATAGCCTCGCCGGCTTCGCGCAATATGTGCTGGCCGGCGACCGGATCACCTTCACCCACACTCAGGTGGAGTCGGCCTTCGGCGGCAAAGGCGTCGGAGGCCAACTCGCTCGTACGGCCCTGGACGCGGCCCGCGAGCGGGGCCTCGGGGTGCTGCCGGACTGCCCGTTCATCCGCGGCTGGATCGCCAAACACCCCGACTACGTCGACCTGGTGCCGGCCGGCGAGCGGGGACGCTTACCAGCTCTGAGCGCCTTATTCGGTTGACGGGGCGCGTGTCGGGCAAGAGTGTGGTGCCGATGACTGACGAACCGCCTTCCGACGTACGCGCCGCTTTTGGGGTTTCCGGGGTGGCCCGGCGGCTGCCAGGCGGTGGCGGCAACTGCTGGCAGATCGGCGACGTGCTCCTCAAGCCCGGCCATCACCCAGTGGTCGGAGCGTGGCAGGCCAGCGTGTTCGCCAACCTGACTGGCCCCGGTTTTCGGGTGCCCCGGCCGATTCGGTCCGCCGACGGGTCGTGGATCGTGGACAGCTGGGCGGCCTGGACCAGGGTCGCCGGCGAGCCGGCGCCGCTGGCCCGATGGCCTGCGCTGGTCGCCACCCCGCCGCGCCTTTCACGCTGCCCTGGACGGTGTCGCGGCACCGCGCTGGCTGGGCCGCGGGCGCAACCGGTGGGCCGTCGCCGACCGGGTGGCCTGGGGCGAGACGACCGTAGAGGTGGCACCGGAGCTCGCGGAGCTGGTGACCGCTCTGCAGGACGCGGAACACCCGATTGGTCTGCCCAGCCAGCTGGTGCACGGAGACATCGCCGGCAACGTCTTGTTCGCGGCCGAGCAGCCGCCGGCGGTGATCGATTTTTCGCCGTACTGGCGGCCGGCCGGCTTCGCGCTGGCAGTTGCGGCAGTGGACCTGCTGGTCTGGTCGCAGGCGCCGGCGGCGATTCTGGACGAGCTGGCCGACGAGCCCGGCATCGACCAGTTGTTGTTGCGTGCGCTGGTTTACCGGCTGGTCACCGAGTCGCTCGGCGGGCCGGATCCGGAGTCCCGGGAGGCGGTCCGGCGGGCCAACGAGCCTGTGGTCGACTTGTTGCTTTCCCGGCTGTCCGGCCGGCCGCCGACCACGGTTTTGCTGACCGACAAAGACCTCCGCGACCTCGCTGGAGGCGCGCTGGGTGCGGAACTCACCAGGCTGCGGCCGGTGACTGGCGGACACACCGGGGCGGTATGTCGCATCGCGGACCGTGCCGGGGGTGGCTCGGTGTTCGTCAAGGCAGCCAACCCGGCCGCCCGTACGGAGCTCAACGCTGAGCTGGACGTGTACGAATCGTTGGGAAGCAGGCCATATCTGCCGCGCGTGCTGGCGACCTCCCGCGAGCCGGTTCCGCTGCTCGCACTGGAAAGCCTGTCGCCGCAGGGATGGGTGCGTGCCTGGACTCCCGATCTGGTCGACGCGACGGAAAAAAAACTGCTCGACCAGGTGCACAGCTCGCCGGCGTCAACGAAAATTCCGCGACTGCGCGCGGCGGTCAATCCGTGGGACGTGATCGCGGCGGACCCACAACGCTTGCTGCGCCTGGACATTTGCTCCTCCGGGTGGCTGGATGCCCATCTCGGCGCAGTGCGGGCCGCCGCGCAGGACGCGCCGGTCGAGGGTGACCAGCTGATCCACCGGGACGTACGCGCGGCCAACCTCTGGGCGGATGCTGGCCGTCTCGTGCTGGTCGACTGGGCGTCAGCGCGATAGGGGATCCGTGGCTCGACCGCCATCTCTGGCTGGTCGCTCTGCATGCCGAGGGCGGCCCGCCGCCGGAGAGTCGCCAAGGGCCTCACGCGGCCGGCCACGCCGCATTGATTGCCGGCCAGCAGCCGCTGCTCACGCCGGCCCGGGAGAGCAATCCGGCATTGTTCGACCTGCGGCGGCAGCGGCTGGCGGTCGCACTGGCGTGGTCGGCGCGATTACTGTCCCTACCGAGTTTTTCCTGACGGAATCAGAGCGGCAGGGCGGCGATGGGTTCCAACTGTTCCCATTGCGCTTTCACGTCAAGCGCGCCGATCCGGCAGACCAGGTGGCGGGCGCCGGCGTCGACGTACGGCCGCAACTGTGCCACGATCTCGTCCGGTGATCCGGTCACCGCGAGCTGGATCGTCCCGATGACGGCCAGCGGCCTGCCGTAG
This sequence comes from Fodinicola feengrottensis, assembly GCF_010993775.1. Taxonomy (GTDB): domain Bacteria; phylum Actinomycetota; class Actinomycetes; order Mycobacteriales; family HKI-0501; genus Fodinicola; species Fodinicola feengrottensis. Next base: position 154,813 of record NZ_WOTO01000005.1, read on the forward strand.
TTTTTGAGGCAGTACTGGTCCAGTGTCCGCAGCCCACGTTCCCGGTCCTCGTCCACCAGGACAGTGACAAACAATGCGGGCGTGACGTCATCGGCGAGGCGCCCGGCCTCGCTGGCCGCTGTTCGTACGGCCGCGAGCCCGGTGCGGTAGTCGGCCGGATCGGGCGGATAGGGGAGCCACCCGTCATAAAGCCGTCCAGTCCGGCGTACCGCGGCCGGGGTCGCGCCACCGAGCCACAGCGGCGGCCCACCAGGGGTGGCCGAGGTGAGCCCGGCGGGCAGATCATCAAAATGCAGGACTCTGCCGGCAAAATCCGGGCGGCCGGCACCGGACCACAGCTGCCGCCAGAGCCGTACGGTGTCGTCCAGCTGGGAAAAAACGGGTCCGCCACCTCACGTCGGAGACCGCGAACTCCGGTTCGGACCGGCCCGGAAAGCCGGCGCCGACCGCGAGCACCAGCCGGTCGCCGCCGGACAGTAGGTCGATGGACGCGATGGTCTGCGCTGCCTGGACTGGCCGCCGCAGCGCGGGAAGCAGCGCCGCGGTGCCGAGCGTCACCCGCTCGTCGTCGCTGGGGCCAGCGCCGCCAGCAACGTCAGCGCCTCGATGCCCGGATTGATCAGGGTGTCGTTGGACCAGACCGAGTCGAACCCGATTTTTTCCGCCTCCTGAGCGAAAGAGACCAGCTGGCGGGCGTCAGAAAGGTCGGTCCACTGGGCCTGCCGGGTCGGCAGCACGATACCTGTGCGCAAGTCGTTCGTCATGCCGGGAAGCCTGCCGCCGCGGCGGAATGCCGGCAATTCCCGGCAGGGAATGGTCAGCAGGCCCGGCCGGGGCTACAACTGGGGAATGGAATTTTTCCGCGGGCGCTCCGGTCACGGCGTACCGACCGCCGGGTGAGCCAGTTGGAGCTGGCCCTCCGGGCCGGCACGACCCAGCGGCATGTGAGCTTCATGGAAAGCGGCCGGTCGATGCCCGGCCGCGGCATGGTCGTACGGCTGGCCGAGTCGCTCCAGTTGCCGCTGCGGGACCGCAACGAGCTCCTGCTGGCCGCCGGTTTCGCACCCGTCTACCCGCAGACCGACCTCGACGACCCGCGCCTCGCCGCCGTACGGACCGCGCTCGACCACGTGCTGGCCGGCCACCTGCCCTATCCGGCGATCGTGGTGGACCGCTATGGCGGCATTGTCGCGACGAACAAAGCATTCAGCGTACTGACCGAAGGCGTCGCACCGGCATTGCTGGAAAAACCGGCGAACGCTTACCGAATCGCGTTGCACCCCAACGGAATGGCACCGCGGATCGTCAACTTCGCCGAGTGGGCCAGGCACGTCGTGGAACGCCTCGACCAGGCCAGCGTCCACGACCCGGACGGGCGAATGGCGGAGCTGGTTGCCGAACTTCGGCCGTACGTGCCGAGTCTGCCCATCACCGCGGACCATCTCGGTTTCGCGGTGCCGCTGCGGCTGCGATCCGGCGACCACGAGCTGCGGCTGATGACCACCGTCACGACCTTCGCCACCGCCGTGGATGTCACCATCGCGGAGCTGAAACTGGAGATTCCATTCCTGCCCGCCGACGAAACCACCGCCACTTTTCTGGCTGGCGTGAACAAGCCATAGCCATGGGTCAGAGTGGGTCTGGACCCCCCCCTTGGGGGTCCAGACGGATTCCGTGTCGACCTCGTTCTTCCTAGCGTTGTCACTACAACAACGACTTGAGGAGAAACGAAATGTTCAACACCACGATCGAGGTCGACGACTCCCGGACCCGTGAGACTTTTGACACCCGTCAAGAAGTCCATCACGCTGTACGGCGTGGTCAGCGCGATCGTCCTTGGCGCGGCCGCGGCGCTTACCTTCTTCGTGGACCAGCCAGCGAGCGCTTTCATGCGGATCCGCGGCGGCATTCTGCTCGCGGTCGCGCCGCTGCTGGTCCACTGGGCGAGCCAAGCCGCTCAGGACAACCAAAAGAGCTTTGAGCGACTGCGGACCGTGACCTCGATCATGCCGATCGCCGTCATCGGCGTCGATCTGATCCCCGGCATGTGCCCGACCGGGTACGCCGCCGTCATGCAGGGCATCAGCGTCCTGCCGCTGATCGGGGTCGCCGTGATGGTCCGCGGTCCACAGCTGCGCGCTGCGTTCGGCAAGACCAAGAAGGCATAGGGCATCCACCCGAAATCTGCGGCTGTGACAGGACAGCCGCCCGCTCACCGAAGCCCGCTCCGTCAGCCGCTTTGGAGGGCGAGTTTGAGGCCGAGGCCGACCAGCACGCCGGCGGTCACTCGGTCCAGGATGCGGCGGAAACGGGCCTGGCGCAGGATCGTACGGGCACGGTCGCCGACCACCGCGAGCACCGGATACCAGGCGGCGCACAGACCGAGGTGAATGCCGACCAGCAGTGCCGCCCAGCCGGTGTTGTTTCCGGTGGTGGGCAGGAACTGCGGCAACAGGCTGATGAAAAAGACGCCAACCTTGGGGTTCAGCACGTTGGTGACGATGCCGCGGCGAAGCGCCCGCAGCGGGCGCAGCGGCTGATCGGCGGCATCGTCCACTGTGGACTTGCCGGCCCGGAAAGACTTGTAGAGAGCCGAGACGCCCATCCAGATCAAATAGCCGGCGCCGCCGATGCGGACCGCGTCGTACGCCACCGGGGAAGCGGTCAGCAGGGCGGTGAGACCAGCCACACTCGCGGCTGCCCACAGGGCCGTGCCGGCCAGCGTGCCGGCGATGGTGGCCAGGCCGGCGCGGATGCCGCCGGCCACGCTGTGCCGGATGACCAGCATCGAGTCCAGTCCCGGCGTGAGCACCAGCAGCAGGGTCGTACCAGCGAAAGCCAGCAGCGCGGCGAGGGTCATGAATCGCATCGTCGCACGACGGGAGTGGGAAGGGACACCGTATTCTGCGTGGCCAGCCGGCACGCCGTACGGTGGATTTATGCGCTATCGACAACTGGGAAACTCTGGCCTTCGCGTTTCCACCCTGACGATGGGGACGATGACCTTTGGTGGCAAGGGCGGGTTTTCCGCGATCGGGCAGACCGATGCTGCGGAAGCCAGCCGGGTCGACCAGTATCTGGCCGCCGGCGGCAACCTGATCGACACCGCGAACATGTACTCCAGCGGTGTTTCCGAGGAATATGTAGGAAAAGCGATCGCCGGCAAGCGGGATGCGGTGTTGGTCGCCAGCAAAGTCCGGTTCGCGATGGGCCGTGGGGCCAATGACGTGGGGCTGTCCCGGCACCACATCATCAACCAGGCCGAGGCGAGCCTGACCCGGCTCGGCACCGACCACCTCGACCTTTACCAGCTGCACGAGTGGGACGGCGTCACGCCGCTGGAGGAGACGCTGGCCGCGCTCGACCATCTCGTCACCAGCGGCAAGGTGCGGTACGTGGGTGCCTCCAACTACTCCGGATGGCACCTGCTCAAGGCGTTGGGCGTCTCAGAGCGGCACGGTTGGGCGCGGTTTGTCAGCGAACAGATCCACTACACCCTGCAGTGCCGGGAGGCCGAGTACGAGCTGGTGCCGGCCGCCGTCGACCAGGGCCTGGGCATCCTGGTGTGGAGCCCGCTGGCCGGCGGGCTGCTGTCCGGCAAATACCGCCGCGACACCCAGCCGTCGCAGGGCCGTCACCTGGGCGACTGGGGTGAGCCGCCGGTGCCGGACGAGAACGCGCTCTACGACATCGTCGACGTGCTGGTCGAGGTCGGCGAGGCGCACCAGGTCTCGGCCGCCCAGGTGGCGATCGCCTGGCTGCTGACCCGGCCGGCGGTGTCGTCGGTGATCATCGCGCGCGCGTACGGCCGAACAGCTCGCCGACAACCTCGCGGCCGCCGACCTCGACCTCAGCGCGGCCGAGGTGGACCGCTTGGAGCGGGTCAGCCGGCCGCGGCTGCTTTATCCGTACTGGCACCAGCTCGGCATCGCGCAGTCCGACCGGTCCGCCTCCCCGGACGGCTTCCACCGGCTTGGCCCGGCCGACCTGACCCTGATCGGCCCGCACTTGAGCTGACCCTGGGATGCTGACCCGATGACCTCAGACGAGTCGCCGAGGGGACCGGTTCCTGACGGTGTACGGGCGCAAGCCGGTGATCGAGGCGCTTCGCGACCAGCGGCTGACGGTCGACAAGGTGCTGCTCGCGCAGCAGGCCCGCGGCGAGTCGGTGACCGACATCCTGGCCGCCGCCAAGGCCGCCAACGTGCCCGTACGCAGGGTGGACGCGGACCGGATCAAGCGGCTCGCGGGCAACGGCAAGCAGGATCAGGGCGTGCTGGCGGACGTGCTGGCACCAAAGATGCGGACGCTCGCGGCGGCGCTGAACGAGAGCTACCGCGAGCAGCCGCGCAAGCTGCTGCTGCTCGACGGGATCACCACGCCGGCCAACGTCGGCATGATCATCCGGGCCGCCACCGCGGCCGGCATCGACGGGATCATCATCCCGCGGCACGGGGTCGCGAGCCTGGGTCCCCTGGTGGTGAAGGCCTCCGCCGGCATCGTTTTCCGGGCACCTCTGCTGCGCTGCGGCAGCGCGGTGGAGGCCGCCGAAAGCCTGACCGAGGCCGGGTACGTGCTGGTCGGTCTGGACTCCGACGGCGCCGAGTCGCTGTTCCACGCCGAGTTCGGGGAGCGGATGGTTTTCGTGCTGGGCGGCGAAACGCACGGCCTCGGCGCGGAGGTTCGGCCGTACGTGGGCCGCTGGGTGCGGATCCCGATGGCCGGCGACGTTGAGTCGCTGAACGTGTCGACCGCCGCCGCGGTGGTCAGTTTCGAGCTGCTGCGCCGGGAAAAAGGTGCTGCGCCGCAGGTCAACGTGGGTTAGCGTCGACCGCGATGACTACCACTGACCTCTTCGTCGAGCTTGAGAATTTCTACGACGCGGTGCCCCGGCAGCAGGCGACTGTCGAGGTGCATGGTGGGCTGGCCCTGTTCGTGCAGCGGGACGAGGGCGCGTATCCGCTCTACGCCCGGCCGGTGCTCGGCGCGTCGCCGACCCGTGCGGACCTCGATGTCGTACGAGCGAGGCAGCGCGCGCTCGGTGTGCCGGAGGCTTTTCGAGTGGGTGCACCAGACCACTCCGGGCCTGCTTGACCTCGCCGAGGCCGCTGGGCTGGCTGTCCTGCGGGCCCCGCTGATGGTCTGCGAGCCGGAGCGTTTGTCAGACCTGGCGCCGAAAAAAAACGCGACCATCCGGTTGCTTGACGCGGCCGATCCAGCGGTCCAGGACGACCTCGTACAGCTGCGGGCCGCGCTTGGTGTCGCTTTTGGCAACCCCGGCACCGAAACCGGCGCGGCTGGTACGCCGCCGAGCGCGACGAAGCAGTGCCCGATGGTCGTCGTACGAGCCAGACCGACCTCGAGTTGATGGCCGCCGGCCTGCGCGTTCACGTGCTGGCCGAAAGTGCGACCGAGGGTGTGTTGGGCGGCGGTGCCACCCAACGAGCGGGGGAGGTTGCCGAGGTGGTCGGCGTCGGTACGCTGCCGGCCGCCCGTCGGCGCGGGCTGGCCGCCGCGGTCACCGCGGCACTGGCCCGGCAGGCGTACCAAACCGGTGCCCGGCTGGTGTTCCTGTCCGCCGGCAGCGAGGAAATCGCCCGCGTCTACGCGACCGTGGGATTCCGCCGGATCGGCACCGCCTGCATCGCCGAACCCGCCTGACGCAACAAAAACTGGGCACCTCCCATCGGGAGATGCCCAGTTCTCGTCTTGCTACCGACCCGGTTGCCGGGAGTTGTCCTGATAGAAATTGATCTCGTTCATGGCGATCGGTTTGTCATCGTTGGCCGAAATAGGATCGACGATGGTGAATCTGATACTCGCGATGTTGTTACCGGTGACCGAGAACTGTTGGATGATCTGGGTATCGGTCAAGTTGATCGTCTTGTCGGTTGAGTTTCCGCTTTGGTCCTTGACTGTCACCGTGAGGATGCCGATGCGGCCACCGGCCTTGTACGCGGCAATTTGCTGCGATTCTCCGTTGGCGATGGAGATCTGCAGCAGTCGCCCGATGGGCGGGTTGAAGTCCATCTGGACCCACTCGCCGCGACCGAGGTTCGCACTCTTCTGGGGTGCCCAGAAGGTGTTGGCGCCACCGTCGACCGCCATCTTCGGACCGTTCGTCGCCGAGTAGCTCGACGATGCTGTCCAAGTCACCGGGGACACCGTTGACTTGGTGGCGAAGCGGTCGCGGGCGAGGTTGACGCCCTCCACGATGGCCGGCCGGGCCGGTCCGAAGCCGACGATCAGCAGAGCGATGATGATCACCAGGATGACGATCGGCCGGATCAGGTGCAGGGGCTGGCGGACCCGGTTGTGCCGGGTGCCGGCCTCCACGGTCCGGTCGCCGCCGCCGAACAGCCGGCGCCAGAAACCGACCCGTTCCGGTGGCGGGGGGCCACGTTGTCCACTGTGGACGTGCCGCAGGTCCGGCAGAACTGGCGATCCGGCGGGTTGCCGGTGCCACACACCCGGCAGGGGATCTCACCAGGCGCGACGCCTGGCTGTGGGGTGCTCGAGGAAGCGGGCCGGCGGCGCCGCCGGGTCTGCTCGTCCGAGGGCTGCCGGCCCGCCCCGGCTGCTGGGCCTGCGGGCCGGCAGCGGGACGCGCCGCTGGCTGCGGATACGGCTGGTACGGCTGCGGCGGCGCTGGTGGCTGCTGCGGATACGGCTGATAGCCGCCAGCCGACGGGGCGGTCGGCGGAGGCGGATAACCGCCCGGAGGCGGCGGCGGCGGGTGTGGGGGGCGGCGGTGGCATCGTCGGCGTGGTGCCGGACAGGCCACGGCTTGGCCGGTTCAGCATCTCCCGCGGCACGTTGATCACCGTGGTCGGCTGGATCGGCGGCCGCTCGCCCGGTGGCGCACCGGGAACGGCCGGCGCCCCAGCGCCCGGCGCGGTGCCCTGGTCAGGCTGCGTACGGTCCAGCAGGTGCACCGGGACCGGCCCGGTCGGCACCGCCTGGCCGTCCCATTCGAGGAAGGAGCTGCAGTTCGCGCAGAAGCGAGCTTCGTTCTCGTTCTGCTCTCCGCAGGTCTTGCATACGATCATCCAGAAGCACCCTCAGTGCTCGTGCCGCCGCTCTGCGGCTGGCTTGACGACAACACCTCGACCCGGACCGCAACGTGCGCCGGGATCGTCTCGATAACCGCTGACTTTAGTCGGCGGAGGTCAATCTTGTCCGGATCCGGCACTTTTACCCGTACGATCGCCTGCGCCGGCGACGAGCCGGGCAAAGCCGAGCCGGCCGTCTCGGAGATCGACACCCCGCCGGAGTCGGCGATCTCCACCTGACCACCGGTCAGCAGCTTGGTAATCGTAGACAGGCCGTGTGCGGTGCCCCGCCACCGGTGTAGCTGGACCGCGTGGGTGACCAGGGTCCGGCGCTGGGCCGGGCTCCATCCCTCGTCCAGCCGCAGTGCCACCCACTCGGACAGCCAGTCCAGGAAGTCCGGCGGCGCGAGCCGCGGGTCGATGTACATGGCGAAACAGTCGAGCACCGAGAACACCGGCGCGAGAACCGCGTCCAGCGCGTCGGTGATCCGCTGGGTGAACTCGTCCTCCAGATAGACGGCCGGCAGCTGCGCCCCGATCGGGTACGCGCTGGGCAGTTCCTGGACCGCGTCACGCATCGCGTCACCGCACCCGGATCTGGTGCCGGTACGAGAAGACCAGCCCGTTCGCGGCCAGGTCGATACGCTGCTGCGGGTCGCCGCGGTCGCCGGTCACCGGATCGGCGGCGAACAGCTGGACGCCTTCCACCAGCTCCACCCCGCGCAGCCGCTGCAGCACCGCGAAGACCTCGCCGGCCTGGACGGGCCGACCGAACGGCCAGCCGCGGCCGTCGGCGCCGCCGGTGATCGGGTTGAAGTACGTGTCGAGCGTACGAATGGCGCGGGCCCGCAGCGCGTCCGCGGACGCTCGCGTGGTCGCCGTCAGCTGCGCCACCACCGTCACGCCCTGGTAGAACGGCGGCTCGACGGCCACTCGGGCGCCGACGCAGCGCCGGCCGGACAGGTGCGCGCCGATCCGGGTCAGCAGCTCGTTGCTGGGTTTGAGGTCGGCGAAGCGCAGGTCCGTGGTGTCCCCGACGGCTGGTACGACGAGCACCCGGACGGCGGTGCCGGCCTCCTCGACCGGTACACAGCGGATCCGGGCCGCGTCCGGCGCGGCCTCGATCGCCAGCGCCTCGTAGTCCTCGGCGGTGACGGCCCGGTCTTTCGTACGCAGCAACAAAGGTCCGCGAATGGCGGCGTCCTCGACGGACTCGGCGTCCACTCCGCCAATCGCCGGCCGCCGGTTGATGACACTGCTCACGAACGGGATCGGCTCACGCTGGACCTGCAGCATGCCGCGGGCCACGTTGCCGTCCCGGCCGCCACCCGTACGGTATTCGGGCACCCGGATGACCGAGCTCTTGGGCGGCACCGCGCCGTAATGCACCATGCCGCCGTCCGGCTGCCGGATCGCTGGCCCGAACATCAGCTCGCCGCCGACCGGGTCGAGGGTGAAGTGCCGGTCGGTGGCCTTGGACTCGGCGAAGGACGTGACCTGCACACTCCTGCCAGCCCTCCGGCCCGGAGACCTCGGCGGTCATCGGGCCCTCCGGGGCCACCAGTGGCTGCCGGCCAAAGGTGAACCGCTGGCCGGACGTGCCGTTGGACTCGCCGAGCACCTCGTTCACGATGATGTCCGCGTGCGCGGCGGCGGCCGTACCACCGATGGTGCTGACCGACGCGCTGAACAGCTTGGGCGGCTTGGAATAGAACCGCTGGCCTTCCTCGGCCTCCAGTACGCGACAGCGCAGCCAGCCGGCGCGGGCCCGGCCGACCACCGACGGGGTGTGCGTCGAAGGCACGTGCAGGACGATGTCGCCGGGCTTGTTGAACCCGCCAGTGGTGTCCCAGTCGATTTCGCAGACCGTCCAGCCCTGGCCGTTCCACGCCTCCCAGATCCACGGTGGGTCCCGCGGGTCGACGCCGACGCCCTCGGCCTGCGCCTCCACCCGGATCAGCACCGCGCAACTGGGCACCGCGTTGGACAGCCCGAACATCCACCCGTGTCGCCGACCTGCGGGACCGGTGAGAAGACCGGGATCGAGCCGGAGTCGGCGAGCTCGTCAGTGCGGTCCACTGGCGTGTTGCCGGGCGCGGCCAACGCCAACCGGACCAGGCTGCTGGGCACGATGTCCAGCTTCTTGGTCACGGTGAAGACGACGGAGTCCTCGATTTCGGTGCGTACGCTGGAAACCTGCGTACCGACCGGCACCCGGATGGGGTTCTCCTGGGCGGCTGAGAGCCAGAAGGTCACGTCGCCGACGGCCGCGGTCGGCGGGAAGGGCTGCACGCCAATCAGGTCCAGGAACTTCAGATAGTGCAGGTCCGGCACCCGGTTCAGCCGGTAGAGCAGCTGGTCGACCATGAAGGCGAAGGTCTCGATCAGCGTGACACCCGGGTCCGACACGTTGTGGTCGGTCCACTCCGGGCAGCGCTGCTGCACCATCCGCTTCGCTTCGTCGACAAGGTCCTGGAACCGGCGGTCATCCAGGTTGGGGGTGGGCAGCGCCATCACGCGTCTCCCTTGCTGAGCGCCACCGCGTCGGTGGCGGCGGCGATCTCGGCCGGGCGCTGCTCGGCCGCGATGCCGTCCGGTCCGTCGTGGGCGGGAATGGTGTAGAAGGGGAAAACCAGGTTGCGTGGGTCGTTGCTGTCCCGCAGCCGGTAGCGGATGTCGATCAGCAGCATGCCCTCGTCGACCCGGTCGAAGCTGACGACCACGTCGTCCAGCAGGATCCGCGGCTCCCACCGGTCGAGTGAGACCCGTACCTCGTACGCGATCTGCCCGGCGGTCGCCGCGTCCGCCGGGGCGAACACCAGGTCGTGGATGTTGCAGCCAAAAGCCGGCCGCATCGGGCGCTCGCCCGGCATCGTCGCGAGGATCAGCCGGATCGCCTCGGCCACCTCGCGGTCGCCGGCGACCAGCGCCATCGAACCGGTCGCGTCGGTGTGCAGCGGGAAGGCCCAGCCGGCGCCAATGAACTCGTGTCGCATGTCAGGCCCCTCAGCCGATCATCACGGTCGGGCAGCCTGGCGGCAGGATCGGCGCGCCACAGCCGGACATGTCGCCGACCCGTGCCGCCGGTTTGCCGCCGATGAGCACGGTCGGGCAGCACGGCGGAATGAGCGGGGTCGGCGGGTGCACCGCCGGTGGCGGGAACGCACACGTGTGCAGATCGCCCATGACGGACGCCGGCATACCGCCGATCAGCACCGTCGGCACCCCAGGTCCGGTGACGACGCCTGGATGCGGGGTGAGATCCCCGACTCGCGCCGCTGGTGGCATGGCTTTTTCTCTTTCTCGCTGGGAAATATGGGTTGACGGACCTAGTTGATCTTGACCATGGCGCCCTTGACGGTGAGCATCGCGCCGGCCGAGACCTCGCCGGTGGCGGTGCCAGCGACCTTCATGGTGGCGCCCTCCAGGCTGGCCGGGCCGGTGGCTTTCATCTTGATCGCGGCGTTGGCGTCCACCTGTACGTCGGTGGTCGACGTCCGTGACCTTCTGGCCCTTCATCTCCAACGGACCGGTACCGGAGTCGATCTTGATGCCGTTCTTCGCGGTGATCGCGATCGACTTGCTGCTGGTGACCTCGATGTTCTGGTTCTTGTGGTCGAGCTTGATCAGCAGCTTGTCGTCGCCGGTGGACAGCAGGATCGCGTCCACGTCCGATTTGTCGATCAGCTCCAGCCGATGGTGCGTACGCGACACCAGGGCCCGGACGCCGACCTGCCCGGCCGCGCTGTCCACCGGGTCGGTCGCGAGCTTGGGCATCGCGTCCTTGCCGTTGTAGAGGCCGCCGAGCACGTACGGGTAGTCGAAGTCGCCGTTCTCGAAGTCCACCAGCACCTCGTCGCCGACCTCCGGCAGGAACACCGAGCCGTACGTGTTGCCGCCGGTGGCCTGGACCGTACGAGCCCAGCCACTGGTGTAGTCGTCGGACAGCCACGGATAGGTCACCTTGACCCGGCCGACCTTGTCCGGGTCCTTGATGTCGCTGACGATCGCCGGCACCGGCCCGGTGACGCCGTTCGCGCCGCCGCCAGCGCCCGAGGTCAGGCCGTAGAACGACCGGTCCTCGCGGTGCGACACGGTGAAGGCGGTGGTGTAGCCGACCTCCGGGCTGAACAGGTGCCTCGTACTCGTGAGGGTGTATTTGCCGGCGAACTGCGCCGCCACGTTGCCCAGTGACACGGCCTCGCCGGCCCGCAGCTTGGGGTTGCCCTTGGCGACGCCCTCCAGCAGCTCGGCGCACGCGTTGCCGAACTGCGCGGCCATCGCGTCCGAGCTGGCCTTGACCAGGCCGTGGTTGCGCAGTGCCGGGTTGGCGGACAGCATCGGCGGGCTGCCGACCTTGCCGGCCAGCGCCACCGGATCCAGCCCGGAGACCTCGGTGCCGGCCAACTTGGGAGGCGCCTGCTGGGTGACCGCCTGCTTCGTCTTGGGGTCCCAGCCACGCGCCTCCACCTGGGGCACCTGCTCGGCGGCGGTGATGGTGGCCCGGATCGAGTCGAGGTTGCGGCCGAGCTCCAGCACCAGCGGGTTGGTGGTCGACTTCGCGGTCTTGTCGGGCGCGTCACTGGGCGGCTCGGGCAGCTTGAAGGTCAGCTTCCCGTCCGTCACGGTGTATTGCGCGCCGACCAGGTCGGCCAGTCGCTGCAGGAACTCGGCGTCGTTGATGTTGTCCTGGGTGACCTGTGAGTTCGGGTCGCCGCCGAACCCGCTCACCGGGTCGATCTTGCCGACCGGGATCTGGGCCCGGCTGGCGACCTTGTTGACGATGTCGCTGAGGGTCATGTTCGGGTACGCGACGACCCGGCGCCCTCGGGTCAGCCGGTGCGCTTTGTCGAAGCCGCGGACCTCGGTGAAGGTGCCGGTGACGTCCGCGTCCAGTTCGATCGCGGTGCACTCGCCGTCGAACAGCGGCAGCGGGCCGCTCGGGTCGGCGGTCTGCACCGAGAGCTTGATCGGCACGCCGATCTGGAACTTGCCCTTCTGCAGCACCAGTTGGTCCTGGTCGCGAAAGCGCAGCACGAACAGGTCCGGCACGTTGCGGCTGTCGTCCACGTACGCCATCACCATCATGCTGGCCACGTCGGCCGGCAGCTTGGCGCCGTTGACCTCGACGACCAGCGCGTTGGCGAAACTTTCGTTAGCCACGGCCACCCACGTTCAGGTCCTCAAGCGCGGGGATGAGCAGCCGGGTGCCCGGCCGCAACGCCATCGGGTTGTCGATGTTGTTGGCCTCGGCCAGGTCACGCCAGAGCTCGGGGTTCCCGTACGCCGAGTAGGCGACCGAGGCGAGCGTGTCGCCAATCGTGGTGGTGTGTACGTCCCGGCCGGCCAGCGACCCGGAGGTGGGGTTCTGGCAGGCGTGGTGCCGGAGATCTCCTCCAGGGTCAGCGTGCACAGCGCCCGGATCGGGGTGCCGCTCGAGCTGAACAGGGTGTATTTCGCCGTCACCGTGGTGATCGCGCCCGGGAAGCTGTGCATCCCGCCCCAGACGAACTTCACCCACGGCGGCGAGGATTTGGTGTTGCTGTTGCTTTTCGCGGTCGGTACGCAGCACTGGAACAGCTTCTCGACGGTCTTGACCACCGAGTCGTCCATCTTCTCGGTGCCGTCCAGGAACATCTCCAGCTGCAGCTTGGCCGGGTCCGATCCGGTGAACTCCGGCGGCGCGCTCTTCTTCGCGTTGCGCTGGTCGCTGCGCTTCCACTTCGCCGTCTTGGTCAGCGACAGCTCTTTGGGGTTGAACTGGAACTTGATCTCGTCGATCTGGGCGCCCGGTTCGCCGGTTGTCGCGGACGCCGGCGGCTCCATCACGATGAGGCTGGCGTGCATCAGCTTGTCCGGCGGCGTCGAGCCGTACGTACTGGCCGCCGGCGTGCCGGGCGAGCTGAAGGTGACTGGTGAACTCATGATTTATCCCTGCCCGGTCAGGTGCCGAGGAAACCGTGGTGCGCGAGCTCCAGGGTCTCCATCGCGATCTTGTTGTTGTCCATGCCCAGCTGCGGGCCGCTCCACTTGACCGGGATCACCCCGGCCAGCGACCAGCTGGTGACCACTTCGCCGTGCAGCGTACGAGCCTCGATGACGGCCGTCTTGCGCTGGAAACCAGCGGCCATCGCGGCGAAGTACTTGGTCACCTTCTCGGTGTCCTTGCTCACCGGCCGGGTCAGCTTCACGTTCGACCACTTGATCCGGGTGGGCAGCTGCCACACCATGCCGTTCTGGCCACCCTCCTCGCGGGTCTCCATCACGAACTCCATGCCGAGGCCGTCGCAGCTGTCGAACGTACCCAGGCTCTGGTCGTCGATCTTCACCACGAAACAGACCGCTACCGGGGCCTCTACATCATCAGCCATCGTTCAGTCTCCTCGTGGTCAACGCTTGGTGTCGGTGATCAGGCCGCGACGCTCGCGGTCCAGCCGCAGCTCGGCCTTCAGCCGGCGCAACAGCGGATCGAAGAGCGTTTTCAGCAGCTCCTCCGGTGGCTGGGCGCCGGCGGCCGGATGCGCCGCTGGTGCGCCGCCGGCCGGAGTTGGTGCCGCCGCCCGGGGCCGGGCCGGCGTCGGCGGCCTGCACCGTCATGGTCTCGGTCGGGTACGTCTGCACCACCGGCTCCGGCCCGGCCGCGAACCGCTGCACCATCTGCGCGGTCAGCTGCTCCTGGGGGTCGGCGGCAACACCAGCGGCTGGGCCCCGGCTGGCCGCCGTCCGGGCGTACCGGCTCCGGTTGCCGCACCGCCGTCCGACCCGGCCGACGCGAGTTGCGCCACCGGCGGCAGTGTCAGCTCCGGCAGGCCACTGGCCCGCTGCACCGCCGTACTCGCTGGCGCCTGCGCTGGACTGGCCGTGCCGCCGAAGGGTCCGCTGGGGGCCGAGATGGTGTCGGCGGGACCGGCGATCGGGGCGGTCGGGAGGTCGAAGGTGGCGGACCGCTGGACCGGAGCCGCGTTTGGGAGCCCCTCCTGCCGGTTGGTCGCCTGCCTTGCGCCGTTGCTCGCGGCACTCGGGGTCGCGGGTGGAGTGGGAACCGTGGAGGAGATGGCCCGGGAGACCACCGTCGGTGGTGCGCTGGCGCTCCAGCTGTTGGTGGCCGGTACGGCGACCGGGCCGGTCGCGCCGGCGCCGGCGGTGGTAGCCGCGGTCGGCAGCACCGGGATCGGCGAGCGGTCGCCGACCAGCTGAACCACCGGCAGGTTCTCCATCAGCGACCGCGCACCGGCGCCGGAAGGGCCGCCGGATGGGCTGCTGGTCAGCTCACCGGCGGCGAGCGGGAGGTCGCTGCTGCCGGAAGAGGCCGCACCACTGTCGGCGCTGAAGTCGGTGCTGGCGGTGAGGTCAGTGCTGGTGGCCAGGTCTATGCCGCCAGTACCGCTCGTTCCAGTCGAGCCGAGGGTCTGGGTGGCCGAGGTCGCGGCGGTGCTGCTGCTGGTGGCCGGGCGGTACGAGCCGTCCGCGGCGAGTTGGACGACCGGCAGCTCCGGCAGGCCGGCCAACGGATCGGGACCCGATGGCGTCGTACGAGCGGAGCCGCTGGCGTACGACAGCGTCGGGCCACTGTCCACTGTGGACATCGTGGACTCGGTGGCGCCGACCGTCGGGCGGTCCGCCGGTGGGCGGGTGACCAGCGGATCCGAGCCGGCGGCCGGAACGCGCTGGACCGGCATCGGCGCGAGGTCGCGGGCCGGTGCCGGATCCGAGAGCTGGCTGGAGTTGAGCGTCGGAGCCACCGGCAGCGCCGGCGGGGCGCCGACTTCCGGCGGGTGTTGGGCGCCTTCGTCGGTCGCGCTGTCCAAAGCCGCGCTGTCCAAAGCCGCGCTGTCCAAAGCCGCGTTGTCAAACGCCGGGTCGCCGGACTCGTCGGCGGCGGCCCGCTGGACGGCCGCGGCGGCGATTTCGGAGAAGGACTTCGGGCCGGCCACCGAGCCGACACCGTCCGCTGCCCGGGACACCGAGAGCGGCAGGTCAGGGGAGCCGCCCAGCGCGCCGGCCCCGGTCCAGCGGCGGCGTCGCCCACCTGGTTCAGTGGCGCACCGAGGCCGGGTCGGCGGCTGGTCGTACCCGCGGCGCTGGCCCGCTGGACCGAAGGCGCGACCGGAGTCGATCCGGCCGACTGGCCGGACACCGGTGGCTGATACCCGAGCGTGGGCTGAACGGTCGGCGCCTCGTCCGGTGCCGGCTGGGCAGCCAGCGGCAAGGAGGGGGGAGTCGGCGGCGCGTTGCGCGGTCGGCCGGCTGCTCGCACTGGGTCCGCTCAACGCGGGGCCCAGCCCTACGCGCCTCCCGGCGGGTGTCGGGGGGTTGTCGTCGACGGCCCGCTGGACCGCTGGTACGACCGGCATGCCCGGCATCGATCCGGGCGCACTGGTGGTCGGCGCTGGCGCTGCCGGCTGGTCGGCCGGCGTGGAGTCGGTGTCGTACCCAAGCGTCGGCACGGCCGAGTCCTGGGCTGCTTCGGGGAGATTTTGGTTGTCCGCCAACGAAACCGGATCGCCGAGCAGGTCAGCTCCCGGGTCCGCGACGGCTCGCGAGACCACTGGCGCGGGGTCGGGGGGGCGGGCAGTACGGTCAGCGTCCGGGTGGGTGGCTGGTACGTCGAAGTGGTGAGCGACTCGGCCCGCTGGACCGGGGTGGCGAGCACCAGGTCGGGGTGGCTGGTCGGCTGCGCGGCTTGAGCCGGCGCCTGGTCCAGGACCGGCATCATCGCCTGCGGGCTCGCGCCGACGGTCGGCGCGGTGGAACCGGCCGACGCGGTGGGCGCGTCAGCGAAAACGGGGTCGGCCGGCGTCTGCACCGAGCGGGCGACGGTCGGACGAGGGGGTGCGGTGGCATCGCCACCGAAAATTCGCTGGATAGCGGTGAAAAAGCGCCGCCGCGACGAGCCTCCGGCTGGCTCGGCGCGGGCGTCGCCAACGGCATGTCCTGCGGCGAGGTGGGCAGCTGCGGCGGCGGGGTCAGGGACGCCGGGATGACCCCGGACGGGCCACCCGGGGTCAATGCTGTGGCCCAGCGGCGCGAGGTACGTGGGATCGCGCCAGCTGGTCAGGTTGTCGGTCAACCGCTGGACCGGGTTGACCAGCGGGTGCGCCGAGAACGTACGCCCCATCGGCGCCATCGCCTGCCAGTCGCCGGCTTCGGCGGCCCGGAACGGCGCCGGCTCCGGTTGACTCGCTGGTGGCGCCGCCGGACCGCCCGGAGTTACCTCCTGGGCGGTCCGCTGGACGCGTGACGACCATGGCCACATGGTTGCTACCGACTCTCGCTCATCCTGGTGTTGATGCGGGCGATCTCCGCCACGAACCGCTGACGGTCAGGGTGTTCCATATCGAGGATTTCCTCCCACGACCAGTGGAAGTGGTACGCGACGCGACGTACGCGATCTCCTCGTGCAGCCGGTCGGTCGCGTACGTCACGATTCCCCCAGGCGCCCACCTGCCACGTCGACGGTGAACCGGTGTTCGCACTCCGGGCAGGTGACCGCGGCGGGGTGTGGCCCTCGCTGTTGATCCGCCGGTAGAGATCCTGCAGAAAGGCCAGGTCGGAGGCGAACAGGTCCTCCATGATCATGGCGTGTACGTCGGTGATGTCGCCGAGCCGGGTGATCACCCGGGCCAGCAGCACCACGGTCAGGTAGGCCGGGTTCTCCCGAACCCGGTCGTCGCGCAACGGGAACAGCTCGTCCCGCGCGGTCGCCAGCCGCATGACGCCGTGCTTGTGCACCTTGCCGTCGTCGTCGACGTAGCCGCGAGGCAACTCGAACGCGAACTCGGTGCGCGCAGCGTCTGTGCGGCTGCCGGCGGAGCCGCCTCGGCGGCTGGGCCGGGCGGGCGGGGCCCCGGACGCCGCCGCCACCGCGGCGGCGTCCGGGAGGACCATGGTGCGGCGCATCGCGCTACTCCACTTCCATTGTTTCGTAGGTCAGCGTGAGCTTCTCGGTCAGCACGTCGGTTCCGCCGGCCTTCAGCGAGCCGATTTCCAGGCTCTTGGCCCACAGTGCGGTGATCTTGTAGCGCTTGATCGCCGCGCCCTGGTAGTCGTAGACCACGACTGCGCCGTTCTTACGAGCCGATCCCATGTTGCCCAGCCGGGCATCCTTGATCAGCTTCTCGAACGAGGAGTCGTCGGACAGGCCACGGGTGACGGTGAACTCGCCCGCCTTCGCCCGGCCCGGCATCTTCTTGTTGACGTACTTGCCGTCCGCCGACGAGTTGTGCTTCAGCTCGATGACGTCCTGCTCCATCTTCAGGCCGCTGATCTCCTGAATTTCCTTCACCTGGATGCCGTCGATTTCCAGGCCGAACGACCAACCGACCGCTCTGTCGAGATCGGGTAGTGCCATGGTGGATTCTCCTTACTCCAAAATCGGATGCGCGGTCGGTTACTCGTTCACCAGGCTGGTGCCACCGGAGAACTGGGCCAGCCGGAAGATCACGAACTCGGCGGGCTTGACCGGCGCGACGCCGATCTCACAGACGACCTGGCCGGCGTCGATGCCCTCGGCCGGGTTGGTCTCCCGGTCACACTTGACGTAGAAGGCCTCGTCCGGCGTCAGGCCGAACAGGGCGCCCTTGCGCCATTCGTTCACCAGGAAAGCGGCGATCGTACGACGGATCCGGGCCCACAGTGCGTCGTCGTTCGGCTCGAAGACGACGAACTGGGTGCCGCCCAGGATCGACTCTTCGAGGTAGTTGAAGAGGCGACGGACGTTCAGGTAGCGCCACGCCGGGTCGGACGAGAGCGTACGAGCACCCCAGATGCGTACCCCACGGCCCGGGAACGACCGGATCGCGTTGACGCCAATCGGGTTGAGCAGCTCCTGCTCGGTCCGGGTCATCGAGGTCTGCAGCGACACCGCGCCGCGAATGACCTCGTTCGCCGGCGCCTTGTGCACCCCGCGCTCGTCGTCGCTGCGGGCCCACACACCGGCCACGTGGCCGCTCGGCGGGATGAACTCGTTCTTGCCGTTGGCCGGGTTCAGCACCTTGGGCAGGGGGTAGTAGAGCGCGGCGTACTTGGAGTCGTAGCCGGCCTCGTTCACCCGCCAGTTACGCACTTCCTGGACGTTCAGGTTCGGCGGCGGGTCGATGATCGCGACCCGGTCGCCCATCAGCTCGCAGTGCGCGATCATGCCGAGCTGAACGGCCTTCAGCGTCTCGCCGTCGATGGCGCCACGCTCGTACGCGGTCATCAGGTCCGGCGCCGCGACCATGGTGATCTCTTCGATCGTCTCCAGGCCACCGAAACCGGTCCGCGCGGACACGTCACCGACGTAGTCCATGGCGTTCACCCGCTCGGGCACCGGCTCCGGGGTGGGCGGCGGCTTCAGGGTGGCGCTGCCGGCGGGCTTGGCGACCACACCGGGGCCGGTGTTCTGCTCGGTCAGGGTGATCAACTTCGACCGCTCGCGTACCGCGGTGACGACGTTGTCCTTGCCACGCTTGGTGGTGACGTTCTCGAAGGTCTCTTCGACCTTGTTGCCACGCTTGACGTTCAGCGTGAAGCGGTCGTCGGCCGGGTTCTCCCCGGTCGCCGGGCCGACCTCGACGACGCTGATGTCGCCGCCGCCACCGGCGGTCAGCTCCCTGCCGACCACCTGGTAGGCGCCGAGCTGAGCCTGCGGGCCGGCCGGCAGCGCGGCCTTGCCGTTCGCGGCCTCACCACCGATGCGGACCACGTAGCAGTTGCCGCCGCCGTTGAGGAAGTAGCCGTAGACGGACTGAGCGAGGTAGGTCCCCTCGACGAAGTCGCCGAAGTTCTGGACGTACTGCGTCCAGTTCGACACCAGCGTCGGGGTGTTGAAGGGACCCTGGGCGGCGAAGCCGACGAAGGCGGCGACTGCGGTTCCTACGCCCTCAATCGGGCGCGAACCAGAGTCGACCTCCTCCACGTACACGCCTGGGGACAGATAGGTGGGCATCGAGCCTCCCGGTCGAGGGTTTTTGTTCTCCGTAGGAATCCTCGTCTTCGTACGGGGCCGGTGACACGACCAACAGGATGGGTATCCGGGAACCACTTTGTGCCCCATAGGGCACCGCCATCGCCCCACCCGACGCCGCCCGACCCGGCCGGGCACCCGCGGTCGCCGGCAAACACACGGGACGCTGCGGTTTCATAGCGTGATCTGTCAAGGATCGCGAGTTGACCCCTGTCAAGCCTTCCGTCACCCCTTCCCGGATGGCCCGGGAAGGCACCCGCACTCCACGTAGATCCACCTCGCCAGCCGCTACGGCGCTGTCGCAGTCCCCTGGTGAAGTGGGCCTCCACCCAGATCGGGTGGCGCTTGGTTAGTCGGCCCACCGATAGCGGACGCCGGTCCGGATTATCCGTTTCGTACGGACCGACCAACCAAGATCAATAAATCTCAGAAGGCGCTCTGACTGCGCCCGGACAGGACTCCGACGTATTTTCCGAATTCGCGTTCCAGCACCAGCCGCCCGAGCTTGCGGTATTCCCGGGCGACCGCGCCGGCGAGGTCGGCCATGCTCACCGAGCGGTCGGCCTCGGCGGCCAGGTACGCGGCGGTGACGGCGGCCGACCGGATGTGCCCGCCGGCCAGTTCGAAGGAAGCGGCGAGGAAGTCCAGGTCCACATCGGACGAACGGGGCAGAGTACGACCGAGACAGGCGTCCCAGAGCGCGCGGCGCAGCGGCTCGTCTGGGACCGGGAAATCGACCACGATGTCCAGTCGGCGAGTGAAGGCCTCGTCCAGGTTGGCCCGCAGGTTGGTGGCGAGGATGGCGAGGCCGTCGAAGGTTTCGATGCGCTGCAACAAATACGCGCTTTCCATGTTCGCGTAGCGGTCGTGCGCGTCCCGTACTTCCGAACGCTTGCCGAAAATCGCGTCGGCCCTCGTCGAAAAGCAGTACGCCGTTGACGCCGGCCGCCTCGGTGAAGATCCGCTCCAGGTTCTTCTCGGTCTCACCGACATATTTGTCGACCACGGTCGCGAGGTTCACGGTGTAGAGGTCGAGCCCGAGGTCGCCCGCGATCACCTCCGCCGACATCGTCTTGCCGGTGCCGGAGTCGCCGGCGAACAGCGCGGTGACCCCGCGGCCGCGGCCGCCACCTGGCCGCATCCGCCAGTCGGTGAGCACACGCTCGCGGTGCCGGGCCCGAGCGGACAGCTCGCCGAGCTGGCCGGCCACCTGGTCCGGCAGCACCAGGTCGGCCCAGCCGACCGCCGGCTCGATCCGGCGGGCGAGCCGCTCCAGGCCGGCCGCGTTCTGGTCGCGGGCGCCCTGACGCAGGTGGGCCGCTTGTACGCCGCTGTCGCCGTCGGCGACCGCGAGCGTACGCGCCGCCGCGGCCGCCCGGCGGATCTGCACGGGAGAGAGGATGAACTGCGCGGTCACGTCGGTCGGCTCCACCCCGACGGCGAGGCTGCCGTCGAGGCCGCCGTGCCACAGCTCGTCCCGTAGGGCCGGACCGACCGCGCGCGGCGTCCGCCCGCCGCGGCGCCCGGTCGGACCAGCGCGGATCCCACCGGCTCGGGCTCGGGCCGAACACGATCAGCGGCACGGCGGCTCGCACCATCAGCTCGACGGTGACCCGCAGGGCGCGGCCGCCGTCGGTGCCCAGCGGCCCGGCGATGATGCCGGCGCCGGTGAGCAGCGCCTCGACCAGCAGGCCGCGCAGGGTGGAGCCGTCCGACTCACCGCTCTCCAGCACCTCGAGGTTGATCGGCAGCGGCGGCCGACCGGCCAGCGCCAGCGCGGCCGCGGCCAGCGCCAGCCCGCTGCCGCCGGCGAGTTCTCGCAGGTACGTCAACGAAGTTCCGGCCCGCAGCGCCCGCGCGAGTTCGGTGGCACCGGGCAGCGCCGGCAGGTCGGCCAAGTCGTCCGGCCAGCACACCGAGGTCAGGGTGGCGTCGGGCCGGTCGTCGCCAAGCAGGTAAGCGGCGACCCGATCGGGCACCCGCAGCTGCCGGCTCAGCAGCGGCCGGTCGGTGTCCTCGACGGCGACCAGACCAGTACGCATCAGCGGCGCGTCGCCCGGTCAGCCGGGTACGGCCAATGGCCGAGTTCTCCGGCAGCCCGCAGAGCCGCAGCGCGAGGCCGACGGTGGCCCGGCGGCGGGTCACATCATCGTTGAGATAACCGAAAAACTGTTCGAACCGGCTGTCCACGTCCGGCGCCACCGCGATCAGCAACAGCTCGGTGTCCAGCTCGGACAGCTGGGCTCCGGCGGCCAGCCGGCCAAGCCGGCTGGGATCGGCGGTGGCTGGGCGGGCCGGTCGGCTCACCGCCGGTCAGCGGGCCGCGCGGCTCCTCCAGCAGCGTCTCGATCATCTCGTCCGACAGATACAGACCGCGAAAAGCGTCATCGGCGCGCGGATCGGCGGCCTGTCGGGCCGCCAGCACCTGCCGGACCCGGCCTTCCAGGACCGCCAACCGGTCCAGGACGGACTGTGCCGTCGTCACTTCTTCTCAGTTCCCTTGTCTCTAGAGGTGCCGTCTTTAGAAGTGCTGTCTTTGGAAGCGCTGCCCTTGAGGTGCCGCCCCTGGAGATGCCACCGGCCGGGTTCGCCGCCGTTTGACCGATCCGCATCCGCCGTCGGATCGCGATCCGCGGTGTGGGTGCGCCACCGGGGCCGGGCTCGCCATAGCTGGGCTCGCCGGGCACCCCGGGAATCCCGGCCGGATGGCCACTGCCCGTACGCGCACCGGCACCGCCCCGCCCAGCCCACTGAGTCCACCAGCCCCACCAGTGCCGTCGGTCGTACCGGAGTCGCCATCCCCAGCGGAACCACCGCCGCCCTTACCGCCGCCGTCCCTACCGCCGCCGGTCGCGCCTGCGCCGGTCGTACGACCACCGCCGCGGCCGGACCGGACCACGGTGCCGGCGATGGTGCTGCCGGCGGCCGCCGCGATCTCCTCCTCGGTGGGGTATTCCACCAGGTGGCGCAGCGGGTCGTCGGACTCGCCGGTCTCGGTGTCGGTGCTGACGAGCGACATACCGGCGGTCGCGGTCTGGGCGGCCTGGAAGACCGGCCGGCCATCACCGGCGCGCTGATCACCACGTCGAGCGAGGGCTTCAGCTCACCTCCAAGGGCCGTCCACACGTCGGCGAAAGAGCGGTCCTCGGGCGGCGGTAGGGCCACCGTCACCGCGACCGGCCGGCCGATCTGGGCGAGCGATCCGGTCAGCAGCTCGCGAGGCATCTCCTCGTAACTGAGCAGGCTGGTCAGCAGTGCGGACAGCAGCCGGTGCTCGTCCTCCGGCCGCTGGGTCCAGGCGGTCAGCAGATACGACAGCTTGATGTGCCGGGGCGGCATATGCCGGGACTCGATCTTGCCGAGGTCGTCGTACGCGTTGATCATGCCGCGGGACCGTTTGCGCATGTCCTCGCGGATGTCGTACAGGTAGATGTTGACGGTCGGCGCGTTCCGCCGGGCCGCCCAGTCCTTGGTCGGCGCCTCGAACGCCACCTCCACCTCGTTGCCCGGCAACGCCCTGCTGCGTACCAGCTCACGCAGAGCCTCATCGACCTCGTGAATCATCGCGTTGTCTCCTGAGGGTTAGTCGACACCGGGGAAGTTCGGCACGCCGCCGACCATGTAGCCGGCCTGTGTCGGTGTGATGGTCTGGCCGGTCTTGACGAAGGTGACGGTGACCTTCCGCTTGCCCGGCCAGTCGTGGTACGGGACCAGGACCGGGATCCGGAACGTGCCCTTGGCGTCCGTGGTGACCTTCGACGGCGGCATCTTGACTCCGCTGTCCCAGGTCACCAGCAACTGCGTGTTGGGCGGGAAGCCGCTGCCGGTGGCCACCGGGTCCAGCCCGGGTGGGCCGACCGACGGGACGGTCTTCAGGTTCGGGCCGATCACCACCAGCGGCACGGTCTTGCTCGTGCTGGCCGTCGGGCTGCCCGTGAAGTTGTACGACAGCTTGCCCGTCACCTGCGCGTTCACCGCGGCCGCCGGGGTCAGGTTGACTGTGAAGGTGGACTTGCCGAAGGCCGGGATGGTCGGCAGCGTGCAGGTTGTCGCGGTCGCGTTACAAACCGTCGACGGCTTCACCGAGGCAACTGGCAGCGTGGTGGGCAGGCCGGTGGCGACGACCGGGTTCAGCACCGGAGCGTCGTGTGTTGGTTGTGGTGACCGTGTACGTCACCGCGACGACCGGCCCTCCCACGTACCCCGGCTGCGGCGTGGCCGAGACGCCCAGCCC
The DNA here is from genome assembly GCF_010993775.1 of Fodinicola feengrottensis. Lineage (GTDB taxonomy): Bacteria > Actinomycetota > Actinomycetes > Mycobacteriales > HKI-0501 > Fodinicola > Fodinicola feengrottensis. The sequence continues at coordinate 178,046 of NZ_WOTO01000005.1, forward strand.
GACGGTGTTCGGCGGGACGACGTCATCGGGTGCCTTCGGCTCGAACGCCGGCTCGGCGGCGCCACCGGGCGTACCGAGAACCTGGACGCCCGGCCCACCCGTGGCGTTCACCAGCATGATCGTGTCGTTACCGGAAACCTGACTCGCCTGCGCGGCGGCTGGCTTGGCGGCGCCCGGGGCGGCGGCCGGCTTGGCCGCGGCCCGCCTGGTGGTACGTGACTTGGTCGTGGCCGGCTTGGCGGCGGCGGCGAGGTCCGACCCCTGGATGAACGATCCGAAGGCGATGTAATTGCCGTCCGGTGACCACGCCGGGTCGGCGACGGAGATCGTGGTGCCGTTGCTGTTGTCGTCAAGCACCTTGCGGTCGTTAGACCCGGAGGCGCCGATCGCGCAGAGCTGGGTGAAGCTGCCCTCGCCCGCCGAGACGAAGCGCGACGTACGCGAGCTGCTTGCCGTCCGGTGACCACGCCGGCGTGTAGTTCCGGGCGGTGCCGCACTGGGTGTCCGAGGTGGTCAGCCTGTGCTGGCTGGTGACGGTGGCGGTGGTGTTGGTGATGGCCAGCGTCGCCAACCAGACGTCCGCGCTGCTCCCGAACTGGTTGGGATTGGCGTACCGGGCCAGTGCGAGCTGGTTGGGGTTGGTCGAGGACCAGGCTGGATCGGCGTCGAAGCCGGTGGTCCCAGCCGGCAGCGGCAGCCGGTCCAGGAGCACCACCGGAGTCGTGTCGACTCGCATGATCACGATCCAGGAATCCGCGGTCGTGTACTCGCCGGTGGACGAGACGGTGTAGCGGGTCCGGGTGAAGGCAAGCATCTTGCCGTCCGCGACCAGGTCGGTGAGCTGTCGCTGAGCAGCGTGTCGCCGAAGTCGGCCAGCGGTTTCGCGCCGCTGCCGTCGGCGGCGGCGAGCACGATCCGGCTGTCTCCCGTCGAGTCGAACTCGGTGTACGCGAGCTTCCTGCCGTCCTTGCTGTACGCCGGCTCGTTCTCGTCCAGGCCGGGCCGGGCCGAGTGGTCGATCCGGCCGGCGCCGTTGAGCGCGCTGCTCCAGATGTCACTGTCGTTGCCGTTGGTCAGGGCGGAGTAAAGCACGGCCGGCTGGGCGCCACTGGTGGGAGTCCACCAGGTGGGGCTCGTCTCGGCGGTGTCCGACCGGGTGGCGACCTTGGCCGGGGTGGTGGTGCCGAGCTTGAGCGCGTAGATGTCGCCGGCGCCGTCGTCGTGGGTGGTCACGTACGCGATCTGGGTCCCGTCCGGCGACCACGCCGGCCGGCTGGAGTCCGTCGCGCTGGTCATTCGGGTGGCCACCCCGCCCACGACCGGCATGATCGCGACATCGGTCGGCCCGCTGGTGGCGCCGCCGCGGAACCGGGTGGTGGCGAAGGCGATCCGGGTGCCGTCGGGGGAGTACGCCGGCTGGATGTCGATGCCGGCCGACGAGGTGAGCCGGGTGGTCGCGCCGCCGGCGGCCGGCGTGACATAGATGTCGCCGGCCGCATCCGTACGCGTACTGCTGAAGGCGATGTTCTGGCCGTTCGGCGACCAGGCCGGCCAGTCGTCGTTGGAGCCGGTGGTGATCCGCATCAGCCCGCTGCCGTCGATGTTGACGACCCAGATGTTGAACTGGCCGCTGCGGTTGGACGAGAAGGCGATCCGCTTGCCGTCCGGCGACAGCACGGGATGGCGGTACGACGACGTGTCGGTGCTCAGTTTGACCGGGGCCGACCCCGCGTCGGCGGCGTACGTGAGCGAGCCGCCGACGTTCGCGCTGCCGCTCGCGGCGGCCCTGCTCACCCACGTCAGCGCGGTGCCGTTGGCGCTGACGTCGGTGCCGTACAGCCCGGCCGTACCAGTCAGCGCGGGCGTCCTGGTTGGGGTGCCGGGTGTCGCGTAGAAGAGGTTCGCCGCGTCATTGCTGGCGTACGAGAGGCGATAGTCGGTCGACGGCGTCACCAGGATGTCCGCGGTCTGGGTCTCGGCGCTGACGCCGTCCGGATACTGCGCTTGTACGGTGCCGCTGGCCCGGCCGGCCGTCGCCTGTGCCGCGGTCACTGTCACCTGCGCCGTGAAGGAGCCCTTGGCGGCCAGGTTGGTGATCACGCAGGCGGTGCCGTCGGTCTGGCAGGCCGGTTGCGGGGTGACCGACCGTACTGGCAGACCGGGCGGCAGGTCCATCCGCAACCAGGTGTGCGGGACCGGCAGGGCCGAGTTGTTGGTGACCTTGTACGTGAGCTGCACCTGGTCACCGGGGTTGGCAGGCTCCGGCGAGGAGCTGACCGAGAGCGACACGTCGCCGCTCATCGACTGGAAGCTCGCGTGGTCGACCCCACCCGGCGCGGACAGCAGCTGCGTCGGCGTGTGGTTGCGCTCGGCGCCGAAAACGATCCACAGCGACGAGTCGGCGTTCACCTGCTCGGCCTTCGGCTTGGCCGCTGCGGCCATCCGGGCGGCCAGGGTGTTGATCGAGGGCGTCAGAGTGAAGGCGAGCAGGCTGCCGGTCCACGCCGGCTCGGACAGGTTGCCGTCCGCCGTTGGGCGGCCCATGGTGGTGATCCGCGCTCCGCTGGGCAGGCTCGGGTCGTACGCGCAGATGCGGTGCCCACTCTCGGCGACGAAAGCGATCAGCGTCTGGAACGTGCTGCGCTGGTATTGCGGGTCGGAGTCGCCGATCGGCCCTTGGCCGCCGCAGTCCTCGTGCGAATCGTCGGACAGCAACAGCTGCGGCTCGGCGATGTCGACTGAGCCGTCCGAGTTGTGCGTGAGAGCGGCCGTATAGATCCGGGACTGGCCGTTCAGGTAGCGGCGGAACGCGATCGTGGTGCCGTCCGGCGAGAGCGTCGGGTGGTCGTCGTAGAAGTTCCCGGTGCCGGTCTGCGGGACCTGCCACTGCCGGCCGGACCCGCCGACCTCGGCGATCCGTATGAAGGTGTGGCTGCCGTCCCCGTTGCCGGTCCGGCGGGTGAAGGCGACCAGCTTGCCGTCCGCCGACCACTCCGGCTGCGAGTCGTACTGGTCGAACGTGAACGCGGTCAGGGCCCGGATGCCGGTCCCGTCGCTGTTGGCCAGCACGATGCGGCTCTGGCCGCCGCTGTTGGTCTGGGTGAAGGCGAGCTGGGTGCCGTCGTACGAGAAAGACGGATCGGACTCGGCGGTGCCCGGGGTGGCGGTCAGGTTCCGCCGCTGGCTGCCGGCCGGGTCCTGGCTGTACTGGTCCACGGTCCAGATGTCCGAGTCGGTGCTGGTGTGCATGCTGCCGTAGACGACAGAGGCGGCGCCGCCGGCGGTGAACCAGGTCGGCCGGGAGTCCGGTTCCGGGCCGACCGCGAGCGCGGTGGCGCTCTGCTGGCCCGGCTTCATGGTGTAGATGTCCCCGCCGGTGTCCGCCGTACGGCTGACGAAGGCCAGCGTGCCGTCCGTCGTCGACCACGCTGGCTCGCCGGAGTCGATGCTGGTGGTCAACCGGGTCTCGGGGCCACCGGCCGCCGGGACCAGCATGACGTCCGAATGCGCCTTGTCGCTGAAGCTGCTGCGGAAGCGGTCGGTGCTGAAGGCGATCGTGCGGCCGTCCGGTGACCATGCCGGCTCGCCTTCGGAGGTCGGCTCGGTGGTGACACGGTGCACGGCTCCGCCCGCGGTGGACACCGTGTAGATGTCGCCGTACGGGTCGTCCCGGGGTGCTGGCGAACGCGATCCGGTCGCTGTTGGGGCCGAAGCTCGGCCAGTCGTCGTTGCCCTGGCTGGTGGTCAGTCGGCGCAGGTTGGTGCCGTTGGTGTCGACCAGCCAGATGTCGAACTGGCCGTCCCGGTTGGAGGCGAAGGCGACGGTCTTGTGGTCCGGGGAGAGCGCGGGGTGCTCGTCGACGTACGAGTCGTTGGTCAGCCGTACGGGCGCGGCGGTGCCGCCGGCCCAGTACATGACGTCGCCGTCGGTCTCGCTTGAGCCGCCGGTGGCCGGGGTGTGGGTGATCCAGACCAGCGCCGAGCCGGCCGCGCTCGGGTCGTCGGCGCTGCTGTCGGCGAGGGCCGCGGGCAGCACGCTCGCGTGGGTGGACCCGCTGGCCAGCGTCGGGCTGCCGCCGCCGGCGTACGCGAGCAGGTCGCCGTAGGCGTTGTGCTGCGGACCTCCGGGACGCGACTGCGCCTGTGCGACGGACGCGGGCGTCAGCGCGGCCACCATCGCCAGGACCAGCACTGCCGCCACTCTCGTTCGAGTACGAACGGCAGTGTCCTTCTTCGCCACAGTCGGAACCCATCTCCTCGTCGTCGGCAACCCCGGACGGCACCGGTGTCCACCGTTGCGTGGCCAGCGGTCCAGGGACACCGGACGCTGGCCAGAGAATCGGGCAGGGAGCGGTGCCCGATCGGGCACCGCTCCCTGCCTTAATGAACGTTCAGATCAAGCCGTGCTTCAGCGCGTACGCCACCGCGTGCGAGCGGTTCCGAAGGTGCAACCGGCTGGTCACGTCGTGGAGCACGTTCTTGACGGTCCGCTGGGAGTACGACAGTTTCTGCGCGATCTCCTCGGTGTCGAGTCCGTCCGCCACCAGCCGCAGCACCAGGACCTCCCGCTCGGCGAGGCCGGAGAAGGTGAGTCCGCGCGGGCCGAGCACCTGTCGCTGCAGCTGCCCGACCTGGTTGAGCAGCCTACCGAGCAGGTCCGGCGGCACCGCGCCGTCACCGGCGGCGGCCGACTTGAGCACCTTGACCAGGTGGTCGGCGGTGGCGTCGGTGCGTCGTACCAGCCCGGCGACGCCGATCTCCACCACCGCTACCAGCTCGGACTCGTCGATCTGGGTGGCCACGATGACCAGCCGGTTGATGCCCCGGCACACCGCAGCCCACGCAGCGCCCGGATGGCCGCCTCGTCGATCCGGTCGGTGACCACCAGCGCGACCGTCGCGGACTCCCACTCGTCGTCGTTGCTGACGATCCGGACCTCCGGGCGGGGTGCCAGCTGCCCCCTGATGCCCGCGTACGAGATCGGATCACGCGCGTGGAGGAGGACCGCGAGCCGTTCCATCATCTAAACCACCTGCCAGAAGGGGGTCACACGGGTGACACCAACGTTGTGCCGTCAGCATCCTCGTGACGGTTAAGGTGCCCTTAAAGTGCGGTTGTTGTTGCCCGAAGGTGTTCCCACTTGAGACGTGCCCGGGCGGCGGTTACCCCCTACGGTGCCCTTCGTGAGCACCCACGCGACCCTAGACGCGCCGACTCTGGACATCGAGCCGGGCGCCACCGCCTCATGCGGTGTGACCATCCGAAACAGCAGCCCGATCATCGAGCAATACAGGTTCGAAGTGGTGGGGCCGGCGGCCGGCTGGGCCACGATCGAACCCGCGGTGGTCAACATCTACCCGGACAACGACGCCGAGGTCTCGGTGACGTTCTCCCCGCCCCGCTCGTCCCGGGTGCCGGCCGGTGAGGTCCCCTACGCCGTACGGGTGCTGCCGGCCGAGAACCCGGCGGCGGCCACCGCGGTGGAGGGCCTGGTCCGGATCCGCCCGTTCTTCCAGACGACCGCGGAGATCAGTCCGCGTACGTCGAGGGGACGCCGGCGGGCCCGGCACGAGGTGGCGGTGGACAACACCGGCAACGTGCCCGTCCATGTCGAGCTTTCCGGCGGCGACCCGGACGGGCAGTTGACCGTACGGCCGCGCCCATCGATGTTGACCGTGCAGCCCGGGCAGGCATTGTTCTCCGCGATCGACGTACGGGCCCGCCGCGCGTACTGGCGGGGACAGCCGATCACCCGGCCGTTCCAGGTGATGGTGTCGCCGGGCGACGGCGCGCCGATCGTGCTCGACGCGAACATGCTCCAGGTGGCGATCCTGCCGCGGAACATCCTCAAGTGGGTGGCCGCGATCCTGGCGCTGATCATCCTCCTCGCGGCGGCGGCCTGGTTCCTGCTGGCCAAACCGGCGATCGACAGTGCCGCGCAGAAGGCGGCCGAGGACGCCGCCGGCCAGTCGGCGGCGGCCGTACAGGCCGCCCAGTCGGCGGCAGCGGCGGCCAACCGGCGGCTCGACAAGGCCGGCATACCCCCCGACGGGGCCGCGCCCGCGCCCAGCGCCACGCCCAGCGGCAAGGCGCCCGTCGTCGCGAACGCGTCCACCCAGCTGGCTGCCCACGCCAACAACGGCCAGCAGAGCGCCGTCACCACCGACCCCCGCGACCTGGCCACCCTGGTGCCGGTCAAGGGCGGTGTCTACACCGTGCCCCAGATCGACATCACGAATCCGCAGAAGGACACTGGCACCATCGAGATCCTCGTCGATGGTGTCCCGAAGTGGACGCAGGCGTTGGACAACCTGTTCGAGCTCCCGTTCAAGTTCGACCCGGCGCTGGTTCTCACCACGGCGAAGGCCGGTGGGCAGGACGGGACCAAGCCGCACGTGCTGGCCATCCGGATCAACTGCACCAAGGCAGGCGACCCGATCCCCCTCAATGGCAAGGTCCAGGGCGGAGGCACCTGCCGGGAGTACGGGTCCGTGACGTACACCAGCGTCACGCCGCCGGCCACCAACTAACCGCTCTCGTACGAAACAGGTGCACAGCCAAGCCCTGGCTGTGCACCTGTTCGCTGTCCAAGGCCACTCAGGTCAATTGATTCCGTCGGTTGCGGGGAGTAATTCAACGGAATCACTTGTCGACAGGCATCGAGTCTGTCAAAGTCGACACTCTCCAGGCGGTGACAGGAGAGGGGTGGATGGGTGCGTCAGCTGCAGAACTTCGTCGGTGGGGCGTACGTGAACGCCGCCGACGGCCGGACGGACGAGCTGGTTGATCCGTGTACGGGCGAGGTGTTCGCGGTGGCGCCGCGGTCCGGGCCGGCCGACGTGGACGCGGCCTTCCAGGCCGCCGCGAAGGCCGCGCCAGGGTGGGCGGACGCCACGCCGGCCGAACGCAGCCTCGCGCTGTTCCGGTTCGCCGACGCGATCGAGGCGCGCGCCGATGAGCTCGTCGAGCTGGAGTGCCAGAACACCGGTAAGCCGCGCGGGCTCACCAAATCCGAGGAGATCTGGCAGATCCTGGACTCGCTGCGGTTCTTCGCCGGCGCCGCCCGGGTGCTGGAGGGACGGGCCGCCGGCGAGTATTTGGCTGACCACACCTCGTGGATCCGGCGTGAGCCGATCGGGGTGGTGGGCCAGGTGACGCCGTGGAACTACCCGATGGTGATGGCGACCTGGAAGTTCGCGCCAGCACTCGCGGCCGGCAACACCACGGTCCTCAAGCCGTCGGACACCACGCCGGTCAGCACCCTGCTGCTCGCCGAGATCGGCGCCGAATTCCTGCCACCGGGCGTTTTCAACGTCGTCACCGGTGACCGGGACACCGGCCGGGCGTTGGTGGAACACCGCATCCCGCAGTTGGTGTCGGTGACTGGGAGCGTACGAGCCGGCACCGAAGTCGCTGTGGCCGCCTCGAAAGATCTCAAGCGGCTGCACCTGGAATTGGGCGGCAAGGCGCCAGTCATCGTTTTCGACGACGCGGACGTGGAAAAAGCGGCCGCCGGCATCGCCGCCGCCGGATATTTCAACGCCGGCCAGGACTGTACGGCCGCGACCCGGGTGTTGGCCGGTGCTGGCGTACACGATGATTTCGTGGCCGCGCTGACCGAAGCCGCCGCTCGTACCATCACCGGCGGGTTGGACAACCCGGACGCCGATTTCGGGCCGCTCAACAATGCCAACCAACTGGCGCGAGTGAGTGCGTTCGTGTCCAACGCGCCGTCGCACGCCGAGGTACGGACCGGTGGTCGCGCGGTCGGCGGCCGCGGCTTTTTCTACGAGCCCACCGTCATCTCCGGGCTGCGGCAGGACGACGACGACCTCATCCAGCAGGAGGTTTTCGGCCCGGTGGTGACCGTCCAGCGTTTCACTGACGAGGAACAGGCGGTCGCCTGGGCGAACGGGGTGGAATACGGCCTCGCGTCCAGCGTCTGGACGCGTGATCACGCCCGCGCGATGCGGGTCTCCCGCCGACTGGATTTTGGCTGCGTGTGGATCAACACGCATATCCCGATTGTCGCCGAAATGCCGCACGGCGGATTCAAGCACTCCGGCTACGGAAAGGATCTCTCCCTCTACTCCCTGGAGGAATACACCAGGGTCAAGCACGTCATGAGCTATTTCGGCGCCTGACCGCGAGCAGTGGAGCGACCAGAATGGGTGATACCGCAACGAAATCCGGCGGCCACGTGAAAACCGTGGTGGCCGCTGGGGAACCGCCGGCGATCGGCTTGGTGGGCCTCAGCAAGACGTACGGCTCGGTGCACGGCGAGGTGCCGGCCGTCCGGCGGCTTGACCTGGAAGTCGGGCAGGGCGAGTTCTTCTCGCTGTTAGGGCCGTCCGGCTGCGGGAAAACCACCACGATGCGGATGGTGGCCGGGTTCGAGGTGCCCACCACCGGTTCGGTGCACCTGCTCGGCGAGGACGTCACGTCCATCCCGGCGCACCGCCGGGACGTCAACATGGTTTTCCAGTCGTACGCACTGTTTCCGCACATGACGATTTTCGAGAACGTCGCTTTCGGCTTGCGCCGCAAGGCGGTCAGCCGCTCCGAGGTCACCAGCCGGGTGGGCCAGATGCTGGAGCTGGTGGAGCTCGGCGGCATGGAGAAACGCCGGCCCGGCCAGCTTTCCGGTGGCCAACAGCAGCGGGTCGCTTTGGCGCGGGCGCTGGTGAACAAGCCGCGCGCGTTGCTTTTGGACGAGCCGCTTGGTGCGTTGGACCTCAAGCTCCGCCAGTCCATGCAGATTGAGCTCAAGCGCATTCAGCGGGAGGTCGGCATCACGTTCGTTTACGTGACACACGACCAAAGCGAGGCGCTGACGATGTCCGACCGGATCGCCGTGATGAACGCCGGCGTGGTCGAACAGCTGGGCGGCCCGCGGGAGATCTACGAACGGCCGGCCAGCCGTTTCGTCGCCGGTTTCATCGGCACGTCCAACCTTTTGTCCGGCGCGGTGGCCAAAGTCGTCGACGGGCACGCGGTGATCGAGCCGGGTGACGGCCAACGGGTGCTGGTCGAGACCACCGCCGCGGTTGTCGGCGAAGAGCTCGAACTGACCGTACGCCCAGAGAAAGTGCGGCTGTCGGCGACCAAGCCGGACGGCGACTGCTGCCGGATTCTCGGTGATGTCACCGAAGTTGTCTACCTCGGCACCTCGACGAGCTATGCGGTGCGTACGGACACCGGCGCGGACATGACGGTTTTCCTGCAGAACGGCTCGGATGCCTCCGATGTGGCCGAGCGCGGCGACCGGGTGTGGCTTTACTGGCAGGCCCGGCATTCGTACCCGCTGACCCCGGTGCGTCCGGCCGAGGCGGCGGCGTGAATCGGGCCGCCTTGCACCGAGGCCTGACCATGTCCCGGCGGTCGTTGCTGTTGGCCGGCGGGGTGTCGCTCGGGTTGGCCGCGTGTGGAGTAAAAGGACAGCAGAAGCCGCCGCCGACGCAACAGGAAATCACCTCGTACTGGGCCGGCCAGAGCCGGCACGGCAAGCTGAACTTCGCCAACTGGCCGCTTTACATGGATGACAAGCGTACGCAGCTGAAACAGTTCACCCAGGCCACCGGCACCACGGTGAAATACCAGGAGGTCATCCAGGACGACCCGTCGTGGTTCGGCCGGATCCAGCCGCAGCTCGCGGCCGGCCAGTCGATTGGTTACGACCTGATGGTGATGACCAACGGCATCGAGCTGACCAAGATGCAGCTGCTCGGATATCTGGTGCCGTTGGATCACAGCCGGCTGCCGAATTTCGCCCAGTACGCGGGGCCGACGTACAAGAAAGAGATCTTCGATCCAGGGAATCTCTACACGATCCCCTGGACGTCCGGGATAACTGGTATTGGCTACAATCCGAAATACGTCAAGAAAGAAATCACCAGCATCGCCGACCTGTGGGATCCGGCTTACGCCGGCAAGGTGGGGATGTTCTCGGCGACCGACGAACTCGGCTATTTCGGCATGTACAAGTTGGGCATCAATCCGGCCAGCGCCGGCCCGGCGGACTGGAAAAAGTCCGCCGCGACCCTGAAACAACAGCGGGACAAGGGCATTGTCCGCGCGTACTACGACCAGACCTACATCAAGTCCCTGGCCAACGGCGACATCTGGATCACCATGGCATGGTCCGGCGACATCTTCCAACAGAACGTCTCCGAAGGCACCGGACTCAAGTTCGTCATTCCGAAAGAGGGCGGCTCGCTGTGGACCGACAACATGTGCATCCCGCTGACGGCCGAGAACCCGGTCGACGCGCTGCAGCTGATGGACTTCTTCTATCAGCCCAAAATAGCCGCTGGGCTGGCCGAGTACATCAACTACGTGACCCCGGTGCCGGCCACCCAGGCGGTGATCCGGGCGCAGGCGGCGGCGGCCACCGGTGACGACCAGGACTCACTGACGGAGATCGCGGACAGCCCGTTGGTCTATCCATCCGCGACCGACTACGCGCGGCTGCACAGTTTCCGGCCGCTGACGCCGACCGAAGACCGTACTTTCCAGGACATCTTCCAGCCCATCATCCAGGGGTGAGCGATGAACAGGCTGCGCGCGACGCTTTCACCGTACTTCCTGGTCCTGCCCGGCGGACTCTGGCTGGCCATTTTCTTCGTCATCCCAGCGGTCTTCATGCTGTCGCTCTCGCTGCAGACCGGTGACGTGGTCAGCGGCTTCAGCCCGACGTGGAGTTTCTCCAACTACACCAACGCGATCGGGCTCTATCACACCCAGCTCCTGCGGTCGCTGGCCTACGGGCTGGCGGCGACCATCCTCGCGATCGTGCTCGCCTACCCGATGGCGTACTGGATCGCTTTCCACGGTGGCACCCGCAAATCCACGTACCTGCTGCTCATGTTGTTGCCGTTCTTCGTCTCCTTTGTGTTGCGTACGACGGCGTGGAGCTTTCTCCTGTCAGACAACGGCATCTTGTTGGCGCCGCTGAAGTCCTGGGGGCTGCTGCCCGCGGACTTCCATGTCCTCGCGACCGCTCCGGCGGTGGTGTTGGGCCTCACGTACAACTGGTTGCCGTTCATGGTGTTGCCGATCTACCTGGCGCTGGACCGGGTCGACCACCGGATAGTGGAGGCCGGTCGTGACCTTTACGCGGGCCGAACAGCGATCTTCACCAAGATCATCCTGCCGCTGTCGCTGCCTGGAGTTTTCGCCGGTGTCATCATGACTTTCGTGCCGGCCAGTTCCGACTTCGTGAACTCCCAGGTGCTCGGTGGCACCGCGAACACCATGATCGGCAACGTCATCCAGTCGCAGTATTTCGTGGCCAGCAACTACCCGATCGCCTCGGTGCTCTCCTTCACTCTGATGGCACTGCTGTTGATCGGTATTTTCGCGTACGCGCGAGCGTTGGGCACCAAGGACATCATGGAGGCGGCGGCCCGATGAGCGTACTCACGCAAGAGCCACCGACCGCCGTCGCTGACGTGCCGGCGCGGGCCGCACGGGCGCGCCGGTCCGGTGGATATCTGCGGGTCTGGACCTGGGCGGTGCTGGCCTGGCTGTTCGTACCGGTCGCCGGCATGATCGTGTTTGGCTTCAACGACACCAAAGGTCGGTTCAACAACACCTGGCAGGGCTTCACCCTGCACTGGTATCGCGACCTCTTCGCCATTCCGGACCTGACTGTGGCGCTGCTGAACTCGGTCACGATCGCGTTGCTCACCGCGGTCATCGCCGGCGCTCTGGGCACTCTGATCGGGCTCGCGCTGGCCCGCTACCGGTTCCGCGGCGCCGGCATTCTGGACACCATCATGTTCGCCGCCATCGCCGCGCCCGAGGTGGTGATGGGTGCCGCGCTGCTGTCCATGTTCCTGAACCTGGACATTCCGCGGGGATATCTGACCATTCTCATCTCGCACGTGATGTTCTCGCTGTCCTTCGTGGCGATCACCGTACGGGCCAGGGCCGCGACTTTGGACCCCTCACTGGAAGAGGCCGCCCGCGACCTCGGCGCCGGGCCGTGGGACACCTTCCGGTTGGTCACCCTGCCGATGATCCTGCCCGGCATTCTTTCCGGCGCATTGCTGGCTTTCGCGCTGTCCATCGACGACTTCATCATCACCAGCTTCAATGCCGGGTCGACCGAGACCTTCCCGCTGTGGATCTGGGGGGCGCCACCAGGGTCGGCCTGCCGCCCCAGGTCAACGTGATGGGCACGCTGATCTTCGCCTTCGGCGTGCTGCTCGCGGCCGGTGGCGCGCTCGCCGCTCGTCGCCGCAAAGTCTAGATTTTCGACCTCCAGCCGGGCATCTTTCCTCGATGCCCGGCTGTTGTGCGCCTTCCCGAGTGATTCACGGTTGTGCGCGTATCGCTGCCCTTAGGGGAAACTTGGCGGCGCTGACCTCGAAAGACTTCAGGTGTTCCCGTCGATACCGGGAACCTTTCCTGGATCTTCCCGGTCGCCGCCCATCGCCAACGGCTCCGGCAGGCCGCAACCTGGACAGTGCTTGCCTGTTCTTCTTCTTCTCTCGAAAGGAAAATGACATGCCCAACGGCTTGGACGAATTCGACCTGGATATTCGGCTGGAGGAGCCGAACTACCAGTCGCCGTGGTCCGGACCGGCACACACCTCCGGTCCGGTTGGTTGCGACGACTCGCACGACGCGACCTGTGGACTCTGCAACACCCACGGTTGGGACTGCCGGTAATTCCATGACAAGCCTGAAACCTGCGCCGGCGCCGTCCGGTCCGATGGCGCCGTGGCGTACGCCGCTGCCCGTGCCGTTGGCGGCGATCGCGGTCTCGACCGCGACCGAGGTGGCTGAGCGCCTGCGCGCGATGGGCAGCGCGCAGGCCCTCGGAACGCCGGTCGCGCCAACGCAGGCCGGGCTGGAATCGTCGGCGGGCGCCGCTGTGCTGCATGGGCAGTTGGACCGGCTGCGGCCGGGGCACGGCTGGGACCATGCCGCCCACGCGGCGCTCGCCGATGCCACCCGGGCCATCGAAGGGCCCTGGAGCGCCCACCCTGGACTCTTCGGCGGACTGGGCGGAATCGCTTTCACCGCCCACTGGCTCTCGCAGGGCGGCAGCCGATACCAGCAGTTGCTGGCAAAAGCGGACGACGCGATCGTACCGATCGCACGGGCTCGCGGCGAACAGTTGGCGAAGACCCCAACGGGCCTGCCGTCCCGGGCGTACGACGCCGTCGCCGGGCTGGCCGGGACGGCCGGCTATCTCCTTCGCAGGACCGAAAATCCGGCAGCTGTCCAGTCGTTGCGAGCCGTACTGGCCGGGTTGGTGGTGCTCACCGGCGAAGGGCCGGACGGGCCCAACTGGTTCACTCCGTTCGACGCGCTCGTACCGGAAAGCCCGATGGCCAAGGAATTCCGGGAAGGCGCCTACAACCTGGGCTTGTCGCATGGCATTCCCGGGCCGGTAGCAGTGCTGTCGTTGGCCGCGACCGCTGGCATTTCGGTGCCAGGACAGGAAGTGGCGATTGAGCAGGCCGTGCAATGGATCCTGAATCACCGCCTTGACGACGAATGGGGTCCGAACTGGCCGGCCGCCGTCCCGCCGTCCCAGCAAACTCGGGATCTGCCCTATCCGGCGCAGAGTGGATGGTGCTATGGCACTCCCGGAATAGCCAGGGTGCTGTGGTTGGCTGGCGCGGCCCTGGACGATGACAAGCTTCGATCGATGGCCCTGCAGGCGATGGCCGCCGTCTATCGCCGGCCATGGAAAGTCAGGATTGTCGGCCGTTCCCCAGGGTTGTGCCACGGCGTCGGCGGTCTGCTGCAGATCACCCTGCGGTTCTGGAATGACACCGGCGACGACCTGTTCGCGGCCGAGGCAATCGATCTTACTGAGAGACTTTTGGCCCTGTACCAACCAGAACGTCCGCTCGGCTATTTCGCATCGGAGGCCGGTGGTGAGCTGGTGGACCGGCCGGGGCTGCTGGACGGCGCGGCCGGTGCCGCCCTTGCCCTGCTGGCCGCGGGCAGCGACCGGGAGCCCGGCTGGGACCGGCTGTTGTTACTAGCGTGAAGGAGAAAAAAGGTGGGTCGAGCGAGCCGACAGCCGCTGTATCGGCCGCTGGACTGGCTGATGGTGCGTACGCCGGTGCTCCCAGTTGAGCAGTATCTGGCGCTGGCCGGCCAACCGGAGCGTCAGTGGCCAACCGAAACCGCTCCGGGCTCGGCGGTGGCCGGCCGACCCCCGAATGCAGCGCGCCCTCGCGGTCGGTGCCGGCGATCTCGTACGAGCGCTGGAAAACCCGCCAACGAGTGCGGCCGCGCAGCGGCGTTTGGCCGGGAAACTGTTGCGCTATCTCATCCGGATGTCCATTCGGCCGACGCCTTTTCGGGGCCTTCGCTGGCGTCGGGCTGGCTGAATGGGGCGATCGTACTGACCTCTCCCTGAGCGCCGACCACCCGCGTACCCATACCAGGCCGGACATGGGCTGGCTGATGGATTTCGTCGCCACCGTGGAAAGACGTGCCGAAGTGCGGTCCGGTCTGAACTGGTACGCGAATCCGGCCGCGTTTGTCCGCGCCGATCGGCTCTTCCTCACCGAAAGAGCGACCATCGGCGATCCGGCTGAGGCCGGCCGCGCGGTTAACCTGCGAGCGACCGGGGCCGTACGCACGGCGTTGGAATGCGCTCGTACGCCTATCCCGTACGAAGAACTGATTGGCCACCTGTCGGCCAGCGGTGCGTCGCGTTCCAAGGTCGAACCGTTTGTCCAGCAACTGTGGGAACAAACGGTGTTGCTGACCGATCTGCGACCGCCGCTGACGATCGCCCATCCGGCCCGGTATGTGGCCGAGAAGCTGGCGAGCATCCCGACCGCCGCCGCCGAGGCCGCCGGCGCGCTGGCTGACCTGTTGACCGAGATAGCCGACTGGGACCGGCTCGATCTCGATCAAGCCGCACCCGGCTATGCCAAGCTGGCAGCCAAAGCGCAGGCCGCTCACGAAGTCGTACCGAGCAAGGACGGCCCGGCCGGGAAAGGGCCGCTGCAGACGGACTTGGCGCTTTCACTGGAAAATCGCCAGGTCAGTGCTGCGGTGGCAAGCGAGGTGGCCACCCTTGCCGAGACCTTGCTCCGGTTGTCGCCGCGGCCCAATGGCTCCATCCATCTCGACGAGTATCGGTCTGAATTCGAGACAAAATACGGATCCGAGCGGGAGGTGCCGATCCTGGAGCTGCTCGATCCCAAGCTGGGCCTCGGCGCGCCCGGTCATTCGCACCGGCCGGCCCGTGCTTCGCATAGTGAGCAACCGTCCGTACGAGAGCGGACTCTGGTCGATCTCGCGTTGAATGCCATCAAAGACGGCCAACAGGTCGTCGAGTTGGACGCGGCGACAATGGACAAGCTCCAGGTCGAGGAGCTGAAACCAGCGAACGCGCCGACTTCGCTGGATATTTCGGCTTTCGTGCTGGCGAGGTCGGCCGCGGCGGTGGATGCCGGCGATTTTCAAGTGGTGATTGGACCGAATCTCGGTGCCGGCTCGGCCGGCCGGGTGCTCGGCCGGTTCGCGGACCAACTCGGCGCTTCGGCGGTGGCCGCGCTGCAGGCGGTGGCGGACGCGGAGACAGCCCGGGACAGCGAAAAGATCCGCGCCGAGGTGACCTACTTGCCACGCAGCTGCAGGCTCGCCAACGTCACCATCCGCCCACTGGTCCGCGACCGGGAGCTGGCGCTGGGCACCACGCCCGGCGCCGCACTGGACCGGCAGTTGCCGGTGAACGAGCTGACGGTGGGCATTCGGGACGGTCGATTCGTGATCCGTTGGCCGGCCGCGGATCGGGAGGTGGTGCCAACGGCCGGGCATATGCTGAACACTTCGAATGCGCCGGCCATCGTACGGTTTCTGGAAGAGGTCAGCCGTGACCACCGGACAACCTTCAGCTCGTTCGACTGGGGACCCGCGGCCGGATTTCCCTTCCTCCCACGTGTACAACTGGGCCGTGCCGTGCTCACCCCGGCCCGCTGGCAGATTCCCGCCGGCACCCTGGACTGCTCGGCGCCGCAGGCTTTCGCCGCCTCTTTCGGAAAATGGCGGGAGCGCTGGCAACCGCCGCGGTATTCGTATCTCGCCCTCGCCGACAACCGGCTGCTGCTCGACCTGGATGAGCCAGACCATCTCGAGCAACTTCGGGCGGAGAGCAGGAAAGCCGGCGGCGACGGTCCCGCGGTCCTGCTGCACGAGGCGTTGCCGGCGCCGGATCACGCCTGGGTGCCGGGCGCGGATGGCACGTACCTGAGCGAGCTGGTGGTCCCCGTTGTGTTGAACAGCGAAGAAAAAACCGCGTGCCGCGCGAGCGCGGGCCGCGGCCGTACCACCGGTCGCCCCACCGCTCCCGCAGGCGAGGCTGTGGCCACCGGGCAGCGACTGGCTGTTCGCCAAGCTCTACCACCTGCCGCCGTACGAGCAGGACCTGCTGGCTGGTCCGATTCGTGATCTCGCCAGCGAGGCGACCGCCAATGGGCTCGCCGACTCGTGGTTTTTCATGCGTTACGAGGATCCGGAGCCGCATATCCGGGTGCGTTGGCACGGCAATCCCGACAAGTTGAATGACCGGCTCGCGCCCACCCTGTTGCGCTGGGGAGCCGATCTGGTGGCGCACGGCTATGTGCAACGGTTCTGCCTCGACACGTACGACCAGGAGGTGGAGCGCTACGGCGGTCCCGCCGCGATGGTGGTGTCCGAGCGACTCTTCGCGGCCGACAGCGTCGCCGTGGTGGATTTGCTGAGCCTGCTCGAACAACAAAAGTCGGACATCGACCGTACCGAGCTTGCCATCTACTCGGTTGACCGGCTGTTGGCCGCACTGGGCCTCGACACGGCCGAGCGTGAGCGCCTCTACGCCGCTGGATTGGTGGAACGCAAGGACACCTCGGAGGAGTTCCGGGCGCAGCAGCCCGCTCTGCGGTCGGTGCTCGGAGAGCCGGACTGGCTGCTCAACCAACCCGATGGTCCGGCCGCGCGGGAAATCCTCGCCGCGAGGGACACTGTTGTCGGGGCGGTGGCGGATGATCTGGACCAGCTAGCGGAGAATGCCGAACTTCTGCGGCCCAAGATTCACCTCGCCCGCAGTTTTGTGCATATGCACTGCAATCGGCTACTGGGCTGCGGCCACCCGCCGGAGCAGCGAGTCCTCGGTCTGGCTTTGCGTACCAGGGAAAGCCTCGTGCGCGCACCCTGGCGCCCGCGAGCGACTTGATGACGGCCGACGCGGGTCGGCCGCTGGTCGGGGTCGATGACCTGTCGCTGCCGAAATGGACGCTCATCGAGCAGCAAGTGGCCTCCACCAGTTTGTGGCGCACCTTACGGGCGCTGCCCGCGGGCGTACGACTGGTGGTCGGGTTGGCATGGCGGTCGTCCCGGTGGCTCACGGCGGCGGCCGGCGTGTTGGCGATAGTCAGCGGATGCGTAACGGCGTTTGGCTTGCTGGCGACCGCGGATGTGCTGACCTCGTTGTTGGCGAAGGGCCCGACGCCGGCGCTCGTGGTAGCGTCGCTCCCGGCCGTTGTCCAGGTGGTGGCGGCGTTTTCGGCGCGGGCCTTGCTGGAAGCCCTCAGCGGCGCGGCGCAGGCGGTGTTGAAACCTCAGGTTGAGCAGGCCGCGCAGGTCCAAGTGCATACGGCGGTATCGAAGGTGCCGCTGATTGCCTTTGAGGACAGCGATTACGCCGATTTGCTGCGGCAGAGTCTGCTGCATGGGGTCAACAGCATTGGGTCCAGTATCAAGGCGATCGCGGACATCAGCGGATCGGTGATCTACTTGTGCGCCGCGGTGGTCGCCGCCGGGCTGCTGCATCCATTGCTGGCACCACTGGTTTTGCTGGCCGTCGTACCCGAATGTCTGGGGGCGTCCGCGCGGGCAGCCAAGCTCTCTTATCGTTCTTTCCTGCGGATGGTTTTCCCGGCACCGGCGACAGAGCCTTGCGAGCGACCTGCTGACCGACCGCGACAACGCCGCCGAAATGCGCGCATGCACTGCTGGATCGGCGCTGCTGGGCGAATATCGCCGGATCAGCGACCAGTTGACCGCCGAATCGCGGCGGGTTGAGCTGGCGAAAACCCGTGTCCACTTGGTAGGACGCGCGATCGCTGGGGTCGGCAGCGGGGTTGCCTTCGGGGCGTTGGGGATGCTGCTCTATTCCGGCACGCTTGCGTTGGCGCTGGCAGGTGCCGCCATGGTGGCGATGCGGATGGCGGCATCGGCACTTGCCAACACAATGTTCGGCGTCAATACACTCTACGAGAACACGTTGTATCTGGAGCTCTATACAACTCTGCTGGAAGAGACCGCAAAACGTACGGCCACACCATCCGACCTCGCCGCGCCAGCCGATCCGCAGCGGATCAGCACCGAAGCGATGTCATTCACCTATCCTGGCCAGGACGCGCCGGCGGTGCGCGACATCGACCTGACGATCCACAAAGGACAGACGATCGCGCTGGTGGGCGAGAACGGATCGGGCAAAAGCACGCTCGCGAAACTGCTCACCGGGCTCTATCAGCCGACAACCGGGACCGTCCGCTGGGACGACGTCGACCTGACCACCGTCGACGAACTCTCGATCCACCAGCGCATCACCATGGTCCTGCAAGATCCAGCGCGTTGGCCGATGACCGCGGACGACAACATCCGCATCGGCCGCCTCGACCGCCTCGACCCGACCGGTGAAGCGCTGTCCCGGGCGAGGCGCGATTCCGGCGCCCATGCGGTGATCGAAGAACTGCCGCACGGTGGAAAAACCGTACTGTGTCCGGAGCTTCAGCAACGGCCGCGACCTGTCCGGCGGTCAATGGCAGCGGATCAGCGTCGCCCGCGGCCTCTACCGGGACGCCCCGATCCTGGTGGCGGACGAGCCAACCGCGGCGATGGACGCCCGGGCCGAACATGCGGTTTTCCAGTCCTTGCAGCGATTGAGTGAGTCAGATGGCGACGCGCGTACGACTATTCTTATTACTCATCGGCTGGCCAACGTGCGGCACGCTGATGTGATCGTCGTGTTGGAAAAGGGCAGGATTGTGGAGCAGGGGACGCATGAATATTTGATGGCGTCCGAGGGGGTGTACGCGACTCTTTTCTCTTTGCAGGCGTCTGCTTACCAGGCCGAAGGGGTTGTTTGAGCCGCGCGGTTACATGGTGGAAGAGCGGACGACGAGTTCGGGGGCGAAGACTACCTGCTGGTGTTCATGTGTGGAGCCATCTCGTGCTTCGGAGAGGAGGAGCTCCGCGGCCGTACGGCCCAAAAGTTCTCGTGGTTGGCTGACTGAGCTCAGTGGTACGGCGGCGGCGCTGGCGAATTCGATGTCGTCGTAGCCGACGATGGCGAGGTCGTCGGGGGCGCGGCGGCCCAGTCGTACCATTTGTTGCAGGAGGCCCAGGGCCAGCAGATCGTTGGCGCAGAAGGCAGCGGTGGGGCGGCGGGAGGCGGGTAGGCCGGCGAGGCGTTCGCCGGCGCGGCGGCCTTCGGCGACGTTGAGGGCGGTGGTTTCCAGCACGACGAGGTCGCCCTTTCCGGATTGTGCCAGGGTTTCCCGGGCGCCGCGGAGTCGGTCGGCGACTTGGCCGATGCCGATGGGGCCACCGACAAAGGCGATTCGGCGGTGACCGCCGTCCACCAGGTGGGTGACCGCGAGTTCGCCGCCGAGCAGGTCGTTGACGGTAACCGAGCAGCTGCCGGGACCGCCGGCGCGGTCGACCACGATGACTGGCATGCCGCGTTGGCGCAGGAGGTCGATGCGTTCCTCGTCGCCGGCCAAGGGGGTGATGAGCATGCCGCCGACCCGTTGTTCTTCCAGCAGGTCAACGTAAGCGGCCTGACGGCTCGGATCATCGCCGCTGTTGCAGAGAAAGACCGCCATGCCGGCCGCGTCGGCGACCTGCTGGACACCGCGGGCAACGTCGGTGAAGAACGGGTTTCCGCCGTCCAGCACGACAAAGGCGATCGTACGACTGCGGCCGGAGCGCAGTTGCCGGGCCGATTCGTTGCGGACGAAGCCGAGGGACGCAATTGCTGCCTCGACGCGGGCGCGAGTCCGCTGGCTGACCTGTTCCGGCCGATTCAGCACGTTGAGAGACGGTGCCGAGCGAAACGCCCGCCGCCGCGGCTACATCCTTGATGCTGGGTGCCCCGGCGCCCGTCATGTGCGTCTCCGCTTCGGCCATCGTCAGGCGTATTTGAAACGTATTAGGCGGCGATGCTAACCAGCGGGCCTGGTAGACGCAAGGGTGTCGATCACTGGCCACCTTTGGACATGAATCATTTCACCGCGGGTGGGATGTGCGGAGAGCGCCTTGACGAGGCTGTACGCGCACCCTAGCGTGCTGCTGAAAGGTTTCACCCGAGGGCCCGGATTCGCGGAGGTTTGGATGACTTCAGTGCCTGAGACACTGCCGCGGGTGCGGCCACGCAAGGCCAAAATTGGCCTGGTGGCCGGCGGCCTCGGCGCGTACTGGCCACAGTTTCCCGATCTGCTTCCCCAGCTTCAGCGCTCAGCGACGCGAGTGGGAGAACGACTGCGGGCGCTGGGCGAGGACGACTTCGAGGTGGTCGATGTCGGATTCATCTCCGATCCGTACGAAGGCGCGGCGGCGGCCGAGCGGCTGCGGGTCGCCGGGTGTGACCTGATTGTCGGTTTTCTGACGACGTACATGACGGCGTCGATGCTTGCTCCGGTAGCGCAGCGAAGCGGTGCGCCGGTGCTGCTGATCAACCTGCAACCAACCGAAAAGATGGACCACGACACCTTCGATACCGGCGCCTGGCTGGCCTACTGCGGCTCTTGTCCGTTGCCGGAAATGGCCAACACCTTTCGCCGGGCCGGCATCGACTTTCGGAGTGTGTGTCGGGCTTTCTGGAGGACGAGCGGGCGTGGACCCGGATCGGTCGGGGGGTACGGGCAGCGGCTGTGCGTGGCGCGCTCCGGCACGCCCGGCATGGGCTGATGGGCCATCTTTACCCTGGCATGCTGGATGTCTCCACCGACCTCACCTCGGTTTCCGCGCAGCTTGGCGGACATGTCGAGGTGTTGGAACTGGATGACCTTCGAGTACGGGTCGAGAAAGTGTCAGATGCCGAAGCGGTCGCCCGAATGGACTTGGCGCGTTCGGTTTTCGACCTCGATGACACCGTCGATGAGACCGATTTCGCTTGGGGCGCTCGGGTCTCGGTCGGCCTCGACCGGCTGGTCGAGGATTTCGGTCTGGATTCGTTGGCCTACTATCACCGAGGTTTGGCCGGCGAGCAGCATGAGCGCCTGGGCGCCGGCCTGATTTTGGGCGCATCGCTGCTGACCGCGCGCGGAGTCCCGGCAGCTGGCGAGTACGAACTGCGGAATTCGCGCTGGCCATGCTGATCATGGACCGCCTCGGCGCCGGTGGGTCGTTCACCGAGCTGCAGGCGCTGAACTTCCTCGACAACGTCGTGGAAATGGGCCACGATGGCCCGGCTCACCTGGCCATCAGTGGTCGCCGCCCGCTGCTGCGCGGGCTGGGTGTCTATCACGGAAAACGTGGCTGGGGTGTCTCGGTGGAATTCGACGTACGGCAGGGGCCGGTGACAGCTTTCGGCCTCGGGCAGGCGAAAGACGGCAGTTACCTGATGGTCGCCTCCGAGGGCACGGTGGTGCCTGGCCCGCTGCTGAGGATCGGCAACACCACCTCACGGGTGGATTTCGGCTGCGATCCAGGAGAATGGACTGATTCCTGGAGCGCTTCCGGTGTTGACCACCACTGGTCGCTGGGCACCGGCCACCGCGCCGCCGAACTGGCCGCGGTGGCCGATCTCCTCGGCCTGGACTTTCGCGAAGTGCGAGTTTAGGCCACGATCCTACGAAATCAGGTCGGGTTCGCGGTCGGCTTTGCGCAGCTGGTACGAGCCGACCACGAAGAAGATCACGCCCACCAGGATGATGGCGAGCAAGGGCAGCACCTGGCTGAGAGTGTAACCGAGCCGCTGCCCAGCGAAACTCGCCGGCAGCGAGTCGTCCGGACTGCCGGACGTGCCGAACCAGCCGACGCCGAAACCGGGCCACAGCAAGACAACCACGGTGAACAGCACGATCAGTCCGGTGACCGACGAAACCACCCACGCGCCGATGCGGCCGCCGGGCACCTGGTACGGCCGGGGGAGGTCGGGCAGTTTGCGGCGCAGCACGGTCAGTGCCGGGAACATCGCGATGTACGTGAAGAAAGTCGTCGAGATCGCGAGGCCGAGGGCGGCGGAGAAGTATTTCTGACCGTCGCCGGAGGTGAGTACGCGCGCCAACACCATCATAATCGTCGACAGGATGCCGGACAGCACGTTGATGCGGACCGGCGTGCCGAATCGCGGTGAGATTTTTCCCAGCCAGGCCGGGCCGGCGCCGTCCGTGCAGGCCACCGCCTGGGCCCGATCGCCGCCCATCGACCAGGTGACGCCACTGGTGAGCAGGCCAATGATGAAGCCGGCAGCGCAGATGCCGGCGAACACCGCGCCGGCGCCGGACAACTCAACCGTGCCGTCGGAGTGGACACTTCCGCCGTAGACGGTGAAAACCGCCTTCACCGCGTCCAGGAATCCACCTAGCCCGTTGATTTGTTTGGCCGGCAGCACCAGCAGAATGCACAGGATCGGTCCGCCGTACAAGATGAACGCGCCAAAGCCGGTGCGCAGCACGGCGAAGGGGATGTCCCGCTGCGGGTTGGTCATCTCCTCTGCCGCGTTGCTGGGGAGTTCGAAGCCGACGTAGTTGAAGATCAGCACCGGTACGAGCGCGATGAATCCGAGATAGCTGGGCGCGAAAGCGCTGCCGGTCAATGGCTGGATGCCGTGTTGTACGCCGTAGACAATCGCAGTGACAACAAAGAAGCCGAGCATCAGGATGCGTACGAACGCGCCGGCGGTGGGGATCCATTTGCCGATGTTGAGGGCGGCCAGCACGCCCAGCACGGTCGCCCAAATGAAGACCAGACCGCCCAGGTAACCCCAGAATCCGGGCAGCGGGAAGAAAAACGTCTGGAAAGTGGTCACCGCGAGAATGCACAGCGTGCCGCCCACCCAGACCGGGTTGGAAAACCAGTACATGACCTGGTTGATCGCCGCCACGAACTTGCCGAAGGCGAGCTTGGTCCACACGTACGGCCCGCCCTCGACCGGGATCGCGGTGCTCAGCTCGGACACCAGCATTCCGTACGGCAGCAGGAAAACCGCGGCGAGGATCACCATCCACACCAAGCCCTGCGGGCCGTGTGCGGCGACCGAACCAATGGTGTCCAGGCCGACCATCGTGCACACCAGGAAGGCCAGCACATCGAAGCGCCGAAAGGTCTTGCGCAGGTTTTTGCGCTGGTTGTCCCATTGCGCTCAGGGTTGGGCTCGTCGACATCGCCACACCTCGTACTGACTACTCGATCAGTAAACTGTTGGAGTCACTGTGTGGGCAGGGTCGCCGGTTGTCAAGGTCGCCGGTACTGTTCCGGAGGTGGAACGGGAGCGGAAAGCGGTGGCGGTCCGGCGGGACGAGATCCTTGCCGCGACGCTGGACCAGGTGCGCGAGCGCGGCATCGCGGGCACCAGAGCGGCCGAGATCGCCAAGGCGCTGGGCGTGAGTACGGCACTTATTTTCTACCACTTCGGCACCATCGAGAACCTGGTCGCCCAGGCTTTCGCGGCGGCCGCTGAGCAAGATCTCGCGGCCCTGGATCGGACCCTCAAGAAGACCAGTGGTGGCGCCGAAAAACGGCTCCGGGCGGTGCTGCGGCAGTACGGTCCGACCGGCGACGCGGCCGGTTGGACGCTGTGGATCGAAGCTATCGCGGCCGGCCTGCGTGACCCGATTCTGGGTGACGTGGCGCAGCGGCTGGACCTGCGGTGGCGGGAGACGGTGGCCGACCTGATCGTCGAGGGGGTGGCCAGCGGGGAGTTCCGCTGCGCCGATCCGCGGGCCGCCGCATGGCGGCTGACCTCGCTGCTGGACGGCCTCGCGGTGCAGTTGGTGGCCCGTCCCGGCGCGATCACCCGGCGCGAGGTGACCAGTTGGCTGCAGGACTGCCTCAAGGCCGAGCTGGGCATTTAGGAGTCCTTGACGGATCGGCCCATACTCTCGATACTGACTAATCAATCAGTCAGTAGCGAGAGGTGTCCATGGCCGCGTATCTGGAGGTCACCTGGGTCGATCCAGTGACCGGTACGACCGGTTTCCTGGTCATCGACCGGTTGGTGCGCGGAGTTTCCAGCGGTGGGCTGCGGATGCGCGCGGGCTGCACGCTCGACGAGGTGCGTGGGCTGGCCGCCGGCATGACGTTGAAAGAAGCGCTGCATTACGACTCGACGGGCCGGTACGTGCCGCTCGGTGGCGCCAAAGGGGGCATCGACTTCGACCCGTACGATCGCAACGCCCGTGAGATTCTGGGTCGTTATCTCACCGCGATGCGGGCGCTGATCGAGCGGCATTGGACGATGGGCGAGGATTTCGGGCTACGCCAGGACACCATCGACGACGTGCTCGGCGAGATGGGCATGGGTAGTTCGATCCAGGCGGTCTATCCGTTGCTGGACAACGAAAAGCAAGCTCGCGACCGGCTCGCGGCGGCGTTCGGGGTGAAGGTCGACGGCGTGCCGCTGGATGAACTCGTTGGCGGGTACGGCGTGGCCGAAGCGACTTTTTGGCTGCGCTGCCAGCAAAAGACGGGCCGGTACGGGCGGGTGGTGCAGGGTTTCGGGTCGATGGGTGGGGCCACCGCGCGATATCTGGCCGCTGCCGGAGTTCTCGTGGTGGGCATCGCCGACCGGCACGGCGTGGTGGCGAATCCGGCCGGCCTGGACGTGGAAAACCTGTTGCGGCACCGCGATCCGCTTGGCGGCATCGACCGGATGGGACTGCGTCCCGGGGACACCACGCTGCCGCTGGACGATTGGCTCGCGGTGCCGGCCGAGGTGCTGGTGCCTGCGGCCGTTTCCTATTGCGTGGACGAAACGAACTGCGATCGGGTCGCGGCCCAGGTGATCGTCGAGGCGGCGAACCTGCCGGTGACCGCCGCCGCGGAGCGGTCGCTGGCCGCTCGCGGGGTCACCATCATCCCGGATTTTCTCGCGAATTCAGCCACAAACGCCTGGTGGTGGTGGACTTTGTTCGGAGACATCGAGCCGACCGCGGAATCCGCCTTTGGCAAGATCCGGCAGCGGATGCGCGCTCTCGTCGCGGCCACGCTGGCCCGGCCTGGCACACCACGCGCCGCCGCGCTGGCGCTGGCCGCGCAAAATCTGGACCGGATCGCCGTACGATTCCCGTCGTGAGCAGACAAATGACCGGCGGCGAGGCCCTGGTGGCCGGGTTGGCCACCCACGGCGTGGACACCGTTTTCGGGATTCCCGGCACTCACAGCCTGCCGATCTACCCGTATTTCCAGCAGTACGGCATCCGGCATGTGCTGACCCGGCACGAGCAGGGTGCCGGCTATGCCGCTGACGGCTATGCCAGGGTGAGCGGCCGGCCGGGCGTGGTAGTGACGACCACCGGTCCGGCGATCCTCAACGCGGCGACCGCCGCCGCACAGTCCTATTCGGACTCGGTGCCGGTGCTTTTCCTTTCGCCAGCGGTGCCGGTCGACCATCCCGGCCGCGGAAACGGGCTGTTGCATGAGGTCAAGGATCAGCGGGCCGCGATGGACGCGGTCACCGCCGGCAGCCATCGGGTGCACAGCGTCCAGGAGATCCCGGTCGCGGCGCGGTGGCGCAGGCTTTCGCCGATATGCGTACGGGCCGGCCGCGACCTCGGCATATCGATGTGCCGCTGGATCTTCTCGACCGGGTCGCGAGCGTACGGCTGCCGGCGCCCATCCGGGTGGCCACCGCGATCGCGGACCCGCGCGGCGATCTCCGAGGCCGCGCACATGCTGGCTGACGCTCAGTTTCCGGGCATCATCGCCGGCGGGGGCGTACGAGCCGCGGCCGCGGAATTGGCGAGGGTGGCCGAGTCGCTGGGCGCGCCGGTGATCGCGAGCACCAACGGCAAGGGAATCCTGCCGGCTGATCATCCGCTGTCGCTCGGCGCCGGCCTGCACCATCGCGCGGTTTTCGACTTTGTCGCCGAATGCGATGTGCTGCTGGCGATCGGCACCGAGTTGGCGCCTTCCGATCTTTTCGCCGGTGGCCTGGAGTTTCGTGGCAAGCTCGTACGAGTGGATATCGACCCGGCGCAGTTGCTGACGAACGCCGAGCCGGACCTGGCGATCGTTGGCGATGCCCGGCAGGCGTTGACCGAGCTGGCTTTGGCTTTGCCAGCAAGGGAATCGACGCAGCGGCCAGCGCAGTGGCGGGAACGGGTCAGTGCGCAGGCCGCCATCGAAGGCGCCCCATGGAGGTCCATTGTGGACAGCCTGGCGGCGGCCCTTGGGCGGGACGGCGTGGTCGCCGCCGACAATGCGATGGTCAGCTATTACGGCGCACTGTCGAACCTGCCCGGCTATCGGCCCGGGTGCTTTCTT
Organism: Fodinicola feengrottensis; assembly: GCF_010993775.1. Classification (GTDB taxonomy): domain Bacteria; phylum Actinomycetota; class Actinomycetes; order Mycobacteriales; family HKI-0501; genus Fodinicola; species Fodinicola feengrottensis. The sequence goes on from NZ_WOTO01000005.1 coordinate 204,500, forward strand.
TTCCCCACTGGGCTGGGAACCCTCGGCTACGGCCTGCCAGCCGCGATTGGCGCGAAGCTGGCCGAGCCGGACACTCCAGTGGTGGCCCTGGAAGGCGACGGTGGCCTGATGTTCACCGTCGCGGAACTCGCCACCGCCGCCCAGCTGGGGTTGCCCTTGCCCGTACTGATAGTGGACAACGGCGGCTATGGCGAGATACGCAACGAGATGGCCGAGCGTGGCGACCCGGTCCACGCGGTCGACCTCGGCCATCCCGATTTCGTTGCGCTAGGCCAGTCTTTGGGGTGCCACGCGATGACGGCCGGCGACCTCACCGAGGACATCACGAACGCCCTGGCCGCCGATCGTCCCACCTTGATTCATATTCAGAGTGCGCGGCGGTAATACTCGATGGTGTCGGCGGCCATCCGCTTGCTGATCGTGGCGTCGACGATCATCCCGGAGCCGTGGAAAGTGCCCGGGTAGAGATGCAGCTCGGTGGCGACCCCGGCTTGTACGAGCCGTTGCGCGTAAATCATGCCTTCGTCGCGCAGCGGATCGAATTCGCAGACGCTGACGTAAGCCGGAGGCAGCCCGGAAAGATCCTTGGCGCGGGCGGGCGCGCGCGTATTCGGACACCGCGTCGCCGCCCGGCTCGACCTCTTCAGGAAGGTAGAAGCGCCAGCTCGCGGTCGCGTTCGGGCGGTTCCACAGAGGAGTGTCGGTGTAAGCGACCATCGACGGCGTCGTGAGCCGGTCGTCCAGTTCCGGTACGCCGAGGATCTGCGCCTTGATCGCCGGGCCGCCGCGGTCCCGCGCGAGCAGCGCGGTCGCCGCCGCGAGGCCACCGCCGGCGCTGTCGCCGCCGACTCCCAGCCGGGTCGGGTCTATGCCCAGGTCAGCGGCCTTGGCGGCGGTCCACAGCAGGGCCGCGTAGCAGTCTTCCAGGCCGGCCGGGAACCGGTTTTCCGGAGCCAGCCGGTAGTCGACCGACACCACGACCATGGACAGCTGGTCCGCGAGTCGCTGGCCCAGCGGATCGACCTGGTCGAGGCTGCCCAGGATGAAGCCGCCGCCGTGGATGTAGACCAGGCCCGGCAGGTCGCCGCCGTGCTCGGCCGGCGCGTACACCCGTACCGGCACGTCCGGGCCACCGTCCGGGCCCGGGATCGTCAGGTTCCGGATCTCCAGCGGCTGCGTCGGCTCGTACGTGTGCTGGGTGAACAGCTGCGGGATGCCGCCCGAGCGCAGAGCGGCGAGGTCGAGGTTGGCTATGTCGATCTTGGGCAGCATCTCCACCCAGGGCCGCAACTCCGGATCAAATGCATACGTCATGGTGTCCTCCTTCTCGGCTATCTAAAGCAAGGATGGTCCCTTCCGCTACCGGAAAGCAGCCGCCAGCTGGCGGGCATCGCGGCCATCCGCGAGCCAACTGGCGGGTTCACGGCGTAGGGTCCGGCCTATGGAAGGGTTGATCCTGCGGCTGTCCGCCTTGGACGCCGACGCGGAGAAACGCGCTGCGAGTGATCGGCTTCTTCGACCAGATGATCACCGGGCCGACCGATGTGGACACGCTGGTACGCAATGCCGCGCGGCTCGCGGAGTGCCCCGCGGGCGTACGGGTGGACGGCGGTTTGTTCGTACGAGCGGACCCCAGCGGCCGGCTCAGCACGGCCGGCAAGGTGCCGGCGTCGGCCATCCGCCGCAAGTTCGCTGGTGGGATGACGATCTGGCTGGAGCGGGCCAGCGATCCGTTGCCGCTGGACGCGCGATGGTGCTGGAGCGTTTCGCGATCACCGCGGCCGCGCTGCTCGACCACTCCCGGGTGCCGGCGCCCGAGCTGGGCGATCCGGCGCTGGTGGAGCTGGCTTTGTCTGACAGCGCTGGCATCGCTGAGCGCTCGCGGGCACTGCAGTTGCTTGGGCTCGCGCCGACCACACCGGTTTTCGTGCTGGCGGTGCGAAGTTCGACGACGTCCGGGTTCGACGAGGTGGTTGCCGCGCTCGGCGGCCGACCCGCCGGCGTACGGACGGCTGATCTCGGGCAGCAGCGGGCGGCTCTGGTGAGTTGGCTTTTCCCAGACACTGAACCGCACATCCGGCCGCCGGCCGGGACGATCGTCGGAATCGCCGAGCGGACGCCGGCCATCGAGGCGCCGCGGGCCTGGCGGTCCGCGCGTACGGCGGTGCGTTTGGGCACGGCAGTACAGCCGGTCGTACGAGCCGCCGAGCTCGGCGGTTTCGCGCTGCTAGCCGAAAGGCTCACTGCCGCGGACATCGCGACGGTGGCCGATGTGACAGCTCTGGACCAGCTCGCAAGGGGCGCGAGCGGCGCGGAAACCCTGGATATCCTGATCGCGGTGGAGGCAACGGACTCGGTTCGCAAGGCGGCGGCCGCCGTGTTTCGGCACCACAGCACGGTGGCCGCGCGGCTCGCGCTTGCCGAGTCCGTGCTGGGTTTTCGCGTGGACACCCCGGCCGGCCGTGCTCGGCTGCAACTCGCGCTCGTCCTGCGTCGAATCCGGGACACCGCGGGCCCGACGTAAGGTCCAGGAGGTAACTTCCGGTCCGAAGGGATATTAGGGTGTGTCTCCTAACCCCAGCCGGCGCTTGGATCTCGACCCTCATCCACCTGGAATTAGGAGACACGCCCTAGGTGAGCCGACCTTTTCGTTTTTCCGTCAATCTGCTGGCGGCCTGCGGCCGCGATGAGTGGGTAGGCAAGGCGCGTACGGCCGAATCAGCTGGCTACGACGTGATCATGGTGCCCGATCACCTCGGCATGCCGGCGCCCTTTACCAGTCTTTTGCTGGCGGCAGAGGCGACCGAGCGGCCGCGGGTGGCGCCTTTCGTTTTGAACGTGGCTTTTTACAACCCCACGCTGCTGGCCCGTGAGGTCGCCGGCCTCGACCAGCTCACCGGTGGCCGGCTGGATCTTGGCCTGGGCACCGGATATGTGAAAGCGGAGTTCGACACCGCCGGGCTGCCCTTCGAAAGCGGCGGCCAGCGGGTGGACCGGCTGGAGCACACGATCCTTGAGCTGGACCGGATTCTGGCCGACCCTGACCATCAGCCACGACCAGTCCAGGCACCGCGACCGCCGCTGTTGATCGGCGGCGCCGGGGACCGGGTGTTGCGGCTGGCCGCGAAGCACGCCGAAATCATCGGTTTCACTGGGGTGGCCAAGGCCGGTTCCCTCGTCGCCGGCGACACCGCGACGCTCGTCGAGCGGGCGGCTTTCACCCGTACGGCGGCCGGAGAGCGCGCCGACGACGTCGAGTTCAACCTGTTAATCCAGCGGGTCGCGGTCACGGACAACCCGAAGGCCACCCTGGAGCGGGCGCGGATGATGAGCCCCGATCGAACCGACGCGGACTTGCTTGACGACCACACCGATTCTGCAGATCGGTACGGTCAAGGAAATCGCGGACCGGCTGCGCGAGATCCGAGCGGACACCGGCATCTCGCATTTCACCGTCCTGGAAACCTCGATGAAGGATTTCGCCGCGGTGATGGAGGAGTTGCGTTAGCCCACCCGCATCCAGCCCAGGACCGGGGTGGACTGCAGGAAGACGATCACGCACATCGCCAGCAGAAAGAGCGCGCTCCAGCCGAAAACTCGACGGAACAGCACGCCTTCGGCGCCGACTTCGCCGACCGCGGCGGTACCGATCGCCAGGTTCTGCGGCGAGATCATCTTCGCCATCACGCCGCCGGAGGTGTTCGCGGCGCCGAACAGGATCGGGCTGGCGTGCAGCTGTTGGGCCGCGGTCACCTGCAGTTTCCCGAAAAGCGCGTTCGAGCCGGCGTCCGTACCGGTGACCGCGACGCCGAACCAACCGACCAGCGGCGAGAGGAAGGCGAAGAACACGCCGGCGCCGGCGAGCCAGAGGCCGAGCGTGGAGATCTGGCCGGACAGGTTCATCACGTACGACAGCGCGAAAACGAGCAAGATCGTCACGATCGCCCAGCCGAACTGCCGGAGCGTCTGCCCGTACGTTTTGAGGGCCGCCAACGGTTTCACGCCGAGCAGCAGCGCGGTGATCACGCCGGACAGGAAAAGGAGGGTGCCGGTGGCGGACAGCCAGTTCAGCTTGTACGCCACTGAGACCGCTTTTCCCGCCTGCGAAAGGATGCTCAGGCCCGGCCAGCTGAAAGTGATGGTCGGTGCGTTGAGGACGGTCGCGATGGCCGGCACCTGGGCGAGGGGAGAAAAGCACCACAACCACCGCGTAGGGCGCGAAAGCCAGCACCACATCCTTGCGGGAGTCGCCGCCGGGGTCGCCCACTCGCCGGGTGAAAGTCGGGTCGTCGGCGGCGCCACCGGCGATCACCGGCACCGCGACGACGGCTGGCCGCGGCTTCCATACCCGGTTCAGCAGGATGACGGCGAGCGCGGACACCAGCGAGGCGAAGATGTCGCAGAGTTTGTAGTTGACGAAGTTGGAAAACGCGAACTGCGCGATCCCGAAGGACAGCCCGCAGGTGAGCGCGGCCGGCCACACCTCGCGTACGCCCTTCCAGCCGTCCACGATGCCGACCAGGACGAAGGGCACGAAAACCGCGAGAATGGCGACTTGGCGGCCGGCCATGGCACCGAAGGAGCCGGCGGACAGCTCGGTGACCTGGCCCATGATGGTGATCGGGTTGCCCAGGCCGCCGAACGCCACCGGAGCGGTGTTCGCGACAAGTGCTACGGTGGCGGCTTTGAGCGGGTGGAAGCCGATCGCGATCAGCATGACGGCACAGATCGCGATCGGCGAGCCACCGCCGGCCAGCGATTCCAGCAATGCGCCGAACGAGAACGCGATGACGATCGCCTGGATCCGCCGATCGTCACTGATAGCCGCGAAAGCCCGCCGCAGCACCGCGAAATGCCCGGTTCGTACGGTCAAGTTGTAGATCCAGATCGCGTTGAAGGTGATCCACAGAACGCGCGAGAATGCTCAGCGCGGCACCGAAAACGCCCGCGTTCAGGGTCTGTCCAATCGGCATGTGATAAACGGCGATGGCGACCACCAGCGAGATCAGCAGCGCCGCCGTACCAGCCCAATGGGCGCGCCACTTGAAAACGCCGAGCGCGATCAGCAATGCCAACAACGGCAGCGAAGCGAGCAAAGCAGACAACGTCAGCGAACCGGTCGGATTCAGGTTCTGCGTGTACACCGGCGCCTCCATGACCATCGGCCAGGTCGTTCATGTATGTGACATGAAACACATATCTGAAAGGCCTATGATGGCACTGTGTGTCGCGGCGGGTGGAAGGGGCGACCAGGATGGACTTGTGCCAGCCCGCCGGCATGGGCAGGAGAGTGAACCATTGCCCGAGAAGTCTGAGCTGCGCGCCGACTGCGCCAGCTGTTTCGGCCTGTGCTGTGTCGCGCTGACGTTCGCGAAGTCGGCGGACTTCGGGATAGACAAACGCGCCGGCGAACCTTGTCCGAACCTGGCCGATGACTTTCGCTGCGGCATTCACCAAGACCTGCGACCGCGCGGGTTTGCCGGTTGTACGGTCTATGACTGTTTTGGTGCTGGCCAGAAAATCTCCCAGGAGACTTTCGGTGGTAAGGATTGGCGACAGGCGCCGGAGACCGCCGGTCACATGTTCGCCTTGCTTCCGGTGATGCGCCAGTTACACGAACTGCTCTGGTATTTGGCCGAGGCCCGGGAGCTGGAGCCGGCGCGCGCTCGCTGCGAGACGAGATCGTTCGCGGGTACGACGAAACCGAGCGACTGACTCACGAAAACGCCGATGTCCTCATGAAATTCGACGTGGCCGAACACCGGCAGGGTGTCAACGTGTTGTTGGTGAAGACCAGTGAACTCGTACGAGCTAACGCCGGGCGTAAGAAAAAAGACCGTAGCGGAGCGGACCTGATCGCGCGCACGGCTGAGGAATGCCGACTTGCGCGGCGCGAATCTGCGCGGTGCCTACTTGATCGGCGCCGATCTTGGTGCGGCGGACCTGCGGTTGGCTGATCTGATCGGCGCCGACGTGCGGGACGCAGACCTGCGCGGGGCCGACCTCACTGGCAGCATTTTCCTTACCCAGTCTCAGGTCAACGCGGCGCGCGGCGACGCTCGTACGAGACTTCCGGGCTCAGTCAGCCGACCCGGGCACTGGAGCCGATGACCAGCGGTCCTCTATTCGGGCGAACCGCCAGACCGCGAGCGCGACGATCCAGGTGAGGACGAACAACCCGACGATGACGAATCCCACGTAATTCAGGTCCAGGCCGGCGATCCAGCCCAGCGGGCCGGAGTCTATGCCGAGTTTGTCCGCCAGTAGGCCGATCAGCTCGACGCCGCCGATCACCACCGCGACCAGCACGGACAGCCCGGTGATGGTGATGTTGTAGTAGACCTTGCGGACCGGCTTGGCGAAGCCCATCCGTACGCGAAATTCATGAAGGATCCGTCGATGGTGTCCAGCAGTGACATGCCGGCGGCGAAAAGTACCGGCAGGGTCAGGATCGCGTACCAAGGCAGTGACGAAGCGGCCGCGCCGCCGGCCAGCACCAGCAGGCCGATTTCGGTGGCGGTGTCGAAACCGAGGCCGAACAGCAGGCCCACCGGATACATCTGCCACGGTTTGGTGACGGCTTTGGTGACCCCGCGCAGAATCCGGTTCATGAAGCCGCGGTTGTTGAGGTGGTGCTCCAATTCGGCTTCGTCGTAGTCGCCGTGCCGCATCCGCTGGAACACCTTGACGATCCCGACCAGGATCACCAGGTTGATGATGCCCAGGATCATCAGGAAAACGCCCGAAACCAGCGTGCCGATCAGGCTGGTGACCTGGTGCAGGGTGGAACTGTCATCACCCAGTTGGCCGGCCACGTGAATGCCGAGCGCCAGCAGAACGCACAGCAGGAACACGATGCTGGAATGGCCGAGTGAGAACCAGAATCCGACCGACATCGGCCGTTTGCCGTCGGCCATTAGTTTTCGCGTGGTGTTGTCGATCGCGGCGATGTGGTCGGCGTCGAACGCGTGTCGCATGCCCAGCGTGTACGCGGTGACACCGAGCGCGATGCCGAAAATGCCGCTGCCGACCTTGTACCCGGCCGGAATGACCAGCAGGACGAGAGTGCCCCAGCCCAGGAGGTGCAGGACGGCGATCATGGTCACCATGCCGCCGGCGCTGCGCCACTCGCCAGGCGAGAGGCTGAACCGGCGAGTGCGAACCGCGGCAGCGGTGGGAGCGGCCATGGCCAGCCTTTCTTTACGTCCTCAGTCTTCTTCCCCCATTATCTGGTATCTGCAAATGACTTGCATCAGGTGGGCCAGGGTCGATGGCAATTTCGCGCCGGTTTGATGCTCAATAGGGCAAAGGTCCGCCCGTTCGAGCGTCCTGTAGACCAGTGGTGGCGTTCGGACGCGGTACGCGCAGCGTGTGACGCGGCGACGGAGCGCACTGGTCTCCGGCAAGTGGCGGTTCCCCTTCTCATCGGCCGGCCTGGCTCCTAGCGTCAGGCCGAGGTGACGGCGACATGGAGGCGATGTGACCTATCCGACGGTGCGGTGGACGGCGGCGGCCGAGCAGGCCAGGGCGGTGGTCGACCGGATCATCGAGACCCAGGGTGGGCCGGTCACCGAGGCCGCCGAGCTGATCGCGGCGGCCATCGCCGACGGGGCTGTGGTGCAGGCTTTTGGCACTGGCCACTCCCGGTCACTCGCGCAGGAATTCACCGGCCGGGCCGGCGGCCTGCTGCCCGTCAACATGCTCGCGGTCAAGGATCTGGTGCTGTTCGGTGACACTGACCCGAAGGAGATCCTGGATCCGCTCTGTGAACGCGATCCCGGCCTCGCGGAGCGGATTTTGCGGCTCGCTGAAGTGGATCCGCGCGATGTCTTCGTGATCGCCTCGCAGTCCGGCGGCAAACGGCGTCATCGTGGAAATGGCCCAGTTGGCCCGCGCCCGCGGTCACAAGATCGTCGCGATCACGTCGTTGGAGCACAGTCGGCGGATCACTTCGCGGCATCCAAGCGGGTTGCGGCTCTTCGAGGTCGCCGATGTGGTTATTGACAATTGCGGGCGCTACGGAGATGCTTCGGTGCCGCTGCCGGACGGTGCTGCGACCGGGCCGATGTCCACGGTTGCCGGCGCTCTGATCGTGCAGTTGGTCGTCACGCAGGTGTGCGGCCGGCTGCTGGAGCGCGGCATCCGTCCACCGGTCATGGTTTCCAACAACGTGCCCGAAGGCGACGCCCACAACGAGGAACTGTGGGCGCGGTTCGGCGCGCGGATCCGACCGGTGGAGCCGTGAGCCGACGGCTGCCGCACCGGTTCGGAGGCGTACGTGCGATGGGGAAGAGCTGCCGTCACCGTTATGTTGGGCGCCGCCACGGCGGTGGCCGTGTCGTACGCACCGGCTGAAGCGGCCGCACCGGCGCCCTCGATTTATCCCAGGCCACACCAGATTTCGGTGTCACGGGGCGCCGTTGTGTTGCCACCGACGGTCACCGTCGTACGCGGTGCGGCCACCGATCCCGCTGCGTTGACCGCGTTGACAGTGGCACTGCAAGGCGCCGGCGTACGGGTGCAGGTCACCGACCGGCCGGAGTCCGGGCCGCTGACCGTCTATCTCGGTGGTGCAACGGAAAATCCGGCGACCGCCGACGTGTTGGCGACTTTGTCGGCCGGCAACACCGAAGGTTTGCCCGCGGAGGGCTATGTGCTGGCCACCGGGAGCAGCCACGGCCGCCAGTTGGTCGCGCTCGCCGGGGTCGACCCGACCGGCACTTTCTATGCGGTGGTGCAGTCTTTCCGCCAGCTGCTCAGCGCGGCCGCGCGGTCCCGGCTGCTGCCGGTGGTGCACGTACGCGACTGGCCCGCCGCGCAGGTGCGCGGCACCATCGAGGGTTTTTACGGCACTCCCTGTCGCACGCCTCCCGGCTGGACCAGCTCGATTTTTACGGCCAGCACAAGATGAACACCTACGAATACTCCCCGAAAGACGACCCGTACCTGCGCGAGAGGTGGCGTGACCTCTACCCGGCGGACAAGCTCGCCGATCTGAAAGAGCTGGTGGATCGGGCCAATGCCAACCATGTCCGGCTGACGTATGCGCTCTCGCCGGGCCTGTCGGTCTGCTATTCGTCCGAGACGGACATCGCCACCCTGATCGCGAAGTTCGAGCAGGTGTACGCGATTGGTGTCCGGGCCTTCGACATTCCGCTGGACGACATCAGCTACACCAACTGGAACTGTCCCGCGGACGCCACGAAATTCGGCACCGGAGGTGCCGCGGCCGGCGCGGCGCAGTCGTACCTGCTGAACCGGATCAACCAGGATTTCATCGCCAAACACAGCGATGTCCGCCGGCTGGAGACGGTCGCCACCGAGTACTACTCGATCACGGATTCGCCATACAAGACGGCTTTGCGTGAGCAGCTGGACAAGAACGTGATCGTCATGTGGACCGGCACCGCGGTGATCCCGACCACGATCACGGTGGCGCAGACCAAAACCGCCGAGCAGGTGTTCGGGCACGACATGCTGCTGTGGGACAACTATCCGGTCAACGACTACATGCGTGGCCGTACGCCGATGTCGCCCTATCTTGGCCGGCAGGACGGCGTCGCGAGTGCCCAGGTCGGCATCGTGGCGAACCCGATGAACCAGGCCGCCGCGAGTAAGGTCGACCTGTTCGGGGTCGCCGACTTCGCCTGGAACGACACCGGTTTCGACCCGCGGGTGTCCTGGCTGGCCGGCGCATACGAGTACGCGCACGGAAACCAGCGGGTCGTCGACGCGTTGCGCTGGTACGCCGATGCCGAGAACTGGATGCAAACCATCGATCCGGTGGAGGCACCGCGGTTGGCGGCCGCGGTCAGCGCTTTCTGGTCGGCGTGGCAACACGATGACCAGCACGGAATCGCGGTTTTCCAGCAGCAGGTACGGGACTTCGCGCAAGCGCCGACGATCCTGCGGGCCGGTCTTGAACCGGCTTTCGCGACCGAGACCGGCCCATGGCTGGACGCGATGACATCGTGGGGCCAGGCGATGAAACTGTCGCTGGACATGCTGCGAGCGCAGCGGTCCGGAGACGGGGCGCGGGCCTGGGCTGACCGGCAGCAGATCCCGGCTTTGGTGGCAGCGGCCGCACATCAGGTCGATCCTATTGACGGAACCACGCATGTGAAGGTCGCCAACACGGTCGCAGACGCGTTCGTACGGGACGCGTTGGCGACGAACGATCGCTGGTTTGGGCTCAGCAGCACCGCTTCTTGGTCGGTGACTGGTGGCCCGGCCGCAGCATCGGGATCGTCGTTGACAAACGTGACCGACCGGAACCTCGACACTTCTTATGTGGCAGCCGCCGCGCCGGTTTCGGGCGACGCGTTGGTCATCAGCGCGGCGAGTGCCGCGCCGCTGTCCGCGGTCCCTGGTGGCGGTGCCGGCCGGCCGGCGAACGGCGGCCGAGGTTGACGTGCGTACGTCCGGCCAGTGGCAGCCGATCGGCCGGATTTCCAGCGGCTACGCCGAACTCCCGGTCAAGGGACTCAGCGTCGACGCCGTACGGCTGCGGTGGCTGGAAAACTCCACAGCACCGGCAGTGGCCGAGGTCGTTCCGGTGCCGTCCGGCGTACCAGCAGCGCTGACGGTCGACCCGGCCGCACTGGTGGCCGACGCGGGCGCTCAGGTGTCCGCGACCCTCACGGTGGCGAGTACGGCGTTGGCCGCGGTCCGCGGCCGGCTGCAGGTCACTGCCCCAGCGAGTGTGACCGTCCCCCGCGTCGGTCGACGTGTCCGTACGCAGGGGAGACCAGACCCAGATTCCGTTGGCTGTCACCGTTTCCGCGTCCGCGCCAACCGGTGCGAAGCAGCTTACGGTGACGCTCGCCGGTCGTATTTTCCAGGTGCCGCTGCACATTTATCCGCACACGCTCGGCACCAACGTGGCTTTGGCCTCAGCGGGCGCATCGGCCACCGCGTCGTGCGTGGAGATCGATGATCCGAGCCGGTTCGGCGCACCTTTCGGAAACGATGGCGACCCGCAGACCCGGTGGTCGTCCTGCTATGACGACAACGCCTGGTGGACAGTCAAGCTGGCCGGCTCGTACCCACTGTCCAAAGTGGTCATTCAGTGGGAGGCGTCTTACGCTTCGGCGTACAAACTCCAGGTCTCGTCCGACGGTACGACCTGGACAACGGTCGCCGACCAATCGCACGGCAGTGGCGGGGTGGAGACAGTCCGCTTCGATCCGGTCAACGCCAGCTACCTCCGTATGCAGGGGGCAAAACGCGCCCTGCAATGGGGCTACTCGTTCTACGAACTCCAGGCCTACCCGGCCGGGTGATGGTGGCGTCAACTACGGAACTGTGACGCCAAAGTCGAGGAAAGGCGGATGCCCTCAGCGACCGCGAGTTCACCAGCGCCGGCTGCCACCGGAGAAATGTTTACTTCGTAGACGTCGGTGTCGTAGGCGGCTTTCGTTGGCAGGTAGCCAAGATATCCGTGCGTGTAGCCGACAAGGGCGCTGACGTCCGGTGCGCCGGCGATGACCTGGGCCTGCAGGTCCAAGTACGGCTCGGCGCCGAAGGCCACCAGGCGCAGCGAGCCGACCTGGATGGCGCTGACGGTGAGCCGTGGATCGGCAGGGCGCGAAACGGCGGACAGTTCGGCGCCCTGCAAGGCGGTTTCAGCTTCCCGTACGGCCACTGGGTCACCAGTGGCCTGAGCCGCGGCCAGTCGTGACCGAATGCCGGCGAGTGCGGGAGCGCCTTCGTTCGTACGAGCCGGCAGCCCGAATCCGAGCGTACGAGCGCCGGCCAACCCAGCACCGTCCACCGCGGACCCGGGATTTTCCAGCAGCGCCATCAGTTGCGCGGCCGCTAGGGTGCCGAGCCGGGCCAGCTCGGTCGGCGTCTGCTCGCGGCGATGCGGGCGCGTACTGATGTCGCCGGCGGCGCCGGTGGCGACCATGGTCCAGGGCACGTCGATGAGGCCCTGCCGGACCGCGCCCGCGAGGTCCGCGCTGACCAGTTGGTTGTCGGCTCCAAGGATCGTCGGATGGATCGGCAGGATCGCGATCATGCCGAGCAAATCTCCGGCAGGGGAACGGAAAGCGAGCGCGGTGATCGGGACGGTGCCCAGCGGCGCGGGACCGCTGCGCTGTCCGGCCACCGCCTCCAACTCTCCACTATGGACAGTCAGGAAACCCGGCACCTCGGCACGTACCGCAGCAGCGGCGGCTTCCTGTGCCGCGTTTGTCAGCTGAGTCAACAAAGCGGGGGCGGGGTGGTGCCGCCGCCAGCGTGGCAGCCGGTGTCCGGCCCGGAGTGGGTGTGGGTGGCACCGACCCACACCAATTCGGGGGAGGCGGACGAAAGCCGGGCAGTGATCGCGTCGGCGAGATCGGTGTTGATGGCGGGCAAGTCGCCAACCAGCCAGAGAAATCGGCGCCCTGCGGCGCTCATGCTGACCGCGTGCATTTCCAGCCCGTCCAAGGTGCCGGTGCTGGGGCCTACCCGGGCGGCATATATCCGCCCATCGGGGTGCCCAGCGGCACGTCCAGCGACACCACCCCATGCCCAACGGAAATCATTGCATCGCCTTCAAAAGTCGAGTGGTGATGGCCATCGGGTTGGTCACCGCGGTGCCGACGATCACCGCGTACGCGCCGGCCGTGATCGCGGCTCGCACCTGATCCGGTGTCCAGTATCGTCCTTCGGCCAACACCGGGCAGTCCAGCCGGTCCACGAGTGCGGCCACCAGTTCCACGTCCGGGTCGTCCGGCACCGGGCCGCCGGTGTAGCCGGACAGGGTGGTGGCGATCAGGTCGGCGCCGGCCTGCCGGGCCGCGATGCCGGCCGCCAGCGAGTCCACATCGGCCATCACCTGGACGCCAAGTTCGTTATGGATCCCGGAAATCTGATCGGCGAGGGTGCTGCCGTCGGGTCGCGGACGGTCGGTGCCGTCAATCGCGACCATGCTGGCGCCGGCCCGCACCACTTCGGCCGCCGCCGCCACGGTCGGGGTGATGTAAACCCCGCCGGGGTCGCCGAGCTTGTTTATCCCGATGATCGGCAAGTCCACAGTGGACCGGATGGCGGCCACGTCGGACGGCCCGTTCGCTCGTACGCCCAAGGCACCACCAGCGGCGGCCGCGGCGGCCATCAGCGCCATCGACTCCGGCCCGTGCAGAGGATTTCCGTACCAGGCCTGACAAGAGACCACCAGCGAACCGGCCGGAAACGGCAGGCTGTCCATAGTGGACACGATGGGCAGCGGTTCGGGCCGATAAACCCGGACCAGTCGCGCGTACGGCCCGAGGGAGCCTTGCGCGAGGAGTTTCGCGCCGTCCAAAGGGGTTCCGGCGGCTGGTACGAAGGTGGCCGTGGGCACCACCTCGGCCAGCCGGCTACGGATCGGCCCGAGGAAGATCTCACCGGCCTGGAAGAGGGATCCGGTGTAGGCGACAGTGACCGGTTCGGTACGCGACAATCGCCGAACGGTCACCACGATGCTGTGCGCGAGGCCGGCGGCAGCGTCCGCGACGATGGCCGCGGCGACCGGGTCATGGGCGGCGGCGGCGAAAACGTCGATCGCGAAGCCGGCCACCTCGGCCACCAGGGCGTCGGAGCTGGCCAGCCTGACCGCGAGATTCCTTACCCCGCCATAGAAATTCTCGGCCCGAGCGGTCAGCGTGGTCGGCCTGCCGCGACCGTCCCGAGCGGCCAGCACCGCTCGCACACCGGCCCGGCCGATCGCGAAGCCGCTGCCCACGTCACCGAAAAGATACCCACCGCCGTCGACTTTGTGGATCGCCGCATCCGCGCCGACGCCCAGGCACACCACCCCGCTGCCAGCTGCCACCACGACTCCCTGCCGCGAGGGCAGCGCGCCCGCGTGGGCGGTCACCATGTCCTCGCAGAGCCGCACCTCGGTGGCGTCCAACGCCCCGCCCACCGCCGCGGCCAGCCGCTGGGAGTCGTCAGGATCGGTGGGATTTCCGGTCAGGCCAAGGCAAGCAACGTCCACCGGGCCGGTCAGCCCGGCATCGGCGGCGGCTGCCCGTACGGCCCGGGCGACGGCACCCACCGGATCGCCGCCGCGGTAGCTGAACCCCGGACCAGCGCCGCTGGCCGGCTCCGGCCCGGCGACCAGCCGCAGGCCCGACTGGCCGCCGTCGATGGCCACCCAGCGCGGCGCTGCCATCATCGAGCACCTGCGGACATCGTTACGCCTCCACGGAACGTTGGTGCAGTGTAAGGAAAAGAGCTCAGCCGAGGGCTCCGCGAGGCACCGACGGGCGCGGCGGGCGCAGCTCCGCGGTGATCGAGTAGCGCGATCGCCCCGATACATCGAGACGCAGCTCTCCATCACCCGGCCACGGATGTCCAGGCTCATCCCGCGGATCGCGAGGCAGGGCTGGGTGACCGGGATCTGTAGCCGGTCGGCGGTCTTCGGATCGGGCATCGCCGGCTCCAGGTGGCAGGTGCCACTGGCGATTTCCACGCCATAGCGGCTGGCCAGCAGCTCGTACCAGGACCCGTCCAGGTCGTCGGCGGTCAGCCCCGGCACATACCGCTCCGGCACGGTCGTACGCTCCACGGCCATCGGCAGGTCGTCCGCGAGCCGCAGCCGGACGAACTCCACCACCGGGTCGCCGATGGGGATCCGCAACTGCCGGCTGCGGGCCCGGTCGGCGCGGTGTCGGCGCAGTTCGAGCGTACGGCTGGCCGGCCGCATCCCGCGCCGGGACATCTCCTCGGAGAAGGAGGTCATCGCCAGTCGGCGACTGATCTTCGGGCGAGACGTGAAGGTGCCGCTGCCCTGCCGGCGTACCAGCAGGTCCTGCAGGACGAGCTCGTCCATCGCCCGGCGCAGGGTCATCCGGGCCACTTGCCAGCGGGCCGCCAGCTCCCGCTCGGACGGCAGGATGGTGCCCTCCGGCTGTTGGTCGATCAGGTCCAACAGCCGAGCCCGGATCTCGGCGATCTTGCCGGGTGCCGCGTTGGGCATCGCTGGACCTCCTCGCCGACCACGGAACCGTACCGATGACGTTCACACACTTTCCGTGACCCGCCATCGGGTTCACCAGGGGTCTGTCCATTCTCGTTAGACCACTTGTCTAGCGGTCCGCCGATCGGCAGGCAACCTGGCTGGCTGTACGGCTACCCGAATCGTGCCACTGGTCTAAAACGATATGTGGGCGCTCCCACTTCAAGATGCGCGACCGGTAGGTAAGGCTTACCTTGCTGTATGGTGTCCTTAGTCGCGTAGTGGCGTGCTGTACGCGACTGGGTGGAAACAGAACCGTGGGGGAGTTGCTCATGGCCGACAGCAGTGTTGCTGCGCCGAGCCCGCCGGCCGCACCGGTCCGGCAAAACGACAGTGCCTACCGGATGTTCGGTGCCGAAGTGGTGAGCCGCGAGGTCCTCACCCCGCATATGGCCCGGATCACGTTCGGTGGCGAGCTCGACGGATTCACCACCGTCGGGATTGACCATCGCATCAAGCTCTTCTTCCCGTTGCCCGGCCAAACCGAGCCGCAGGTGCCGGACGGGGTGGACTGGTATCAGCGCTATCGCGAGATGCCCGACGCCGTGCGCCCGCCGATGCGTACGTACACGATCCGCAATCACCGACCGGCCGCCGGCGAGGTGGATGTCGATTTCGTGCTGCATGGCGACAGCGGGCCGGCCTCCAGTTGGGCGACCCGCGCCAAGACCGGTGACCGAGTGGTGATCTGCGGCCCGAACGCGGCCGTGGTGCCCACTGTCGGGTACGAATACCGGCCGGTCGCGGACAGCGACTGGCGGCTGATCGTCGGCGACGAAACCGCCCTGCCGGCCATTTCCGGCATCCTGGAATCCTTTGGCCCGGACGAAAAAGCGATGGTCTTCGTCGAGGTGCCGGACGACGAGGCGGACGTGCAGCCGATGGCCACCCAAGGCAATGTCGACGTCACCTGGCTGCCGCGCTCTGGCGCCGGCGACGGGATCGGCCTGTCGCTGCGCCGCGCGGTCACCGAAGCCCAGTTTCTCGCCGGTCGGCCGTACGCGTGGCTGGCTGGTGAGTCGAGCACGGTGACCGCGCTGCGCCGGCATTTGGTCAAGGAACGCAAGGTGGACCGCGAGTCGGTCACCTTCCTCGGCTACTGGCGGCGCGGCGGCTCGATCGAATAACGGTGTGACAACTGGCCTTGCCGGGCGTTTGTGTCTGCAGTCGCTCGTTTCGCCCTGGAGGCCGGGTCATGCGTGTTGCCGTACGGAAGCTGCTCCTTGTCCTGGTTCTCCTGTTGGCCGGCACGGTGGCCTTCACCGCCAGCCCGGCGCAGGCCGCCACCGGCCAGGACATTGCCAACCTCGCCCATGCCCAGCTGGGAAAGGGCTGCTCGGGCAATGGGTGGGGGTGTGGTGACGCCGGGGAATGGTGCTCGGACTTCGCCCGCTGGGTGTGGGGCCAGACTCCCGGTGTCAGGACTGCCGGCCTGACCGCGGATTCGGGGAGTTTCACCAGCTACGGCAGGGCGAACAACAACATCATCACCACCACCCCGCATGTCGGTGACGCGATTGTCTATTACCAGGGCAGTTTCGCCGCGCACGTGAACATCGTGGTGGCCGTACGTGGAGATGGTTTCGTTCAGACTATTGGCGGAAACCAAGGCAGCCCCGGGCTCGTACGATTCGATGACTGGCACGCGCCGGGCGCCTATATGTCCGGAACCATTGTCATCGTCACGCCGGTTGGCCTGACCGGGGGTGGCACTCCGACCGCTGGGCCTGGCTCGGCGCAGGTCGTCATTGCCGGCATGGATGGCTTGGTCTACCACGAAATCCGGTTCCCGGACGGAAACTGGACCGGCTTTGGCAGCTTGCCCACGCACGCCCAAGATGTCGCGGTGGCCGGCCTGCATGATGACGGATCCGCCCAGGTGGTGATCGTCGGCAACGACCGGGTCTATCACGAGATCCGTTACCCGGATGGAAACTGGCGCGGTTTCCAGGGTCTGCCAGGCATCGGTACCACCGAGACGGCCGGTGCGAAAGCGGCCGGCGTCGCCGGCCTGCCAAACGGCTCGTCGCAGGTGGTCATCATCGGTACGGACAACCGCGTCTACCACGAAGTTCGTTTCCCAGACGGAAACTGGAGCGGCTTCAACGGTCTGCCGGGCATCGGTACGACCGAGCCGGCCGGCGCGAAAGCGGTCGCCATCACCGGAATGTCGGACGGTTCGGCGCAGGTGCTGATCGTCGGCCTCGACAATCAGGTCTATCACGAGATCCGTTTCCCGGATGGAAACTGGAGTGGGTTCGCGCCGCTGGGTGCCACCGCGAAGGCGGTCAGCATCGCTGGTCTGCCAGGAAACTCCGCCCAGGTCGCGATCATCGACATGAACGACCGGGTCTATCACGAGATCCGTTACGCGAACGGAAACTGGAGCGGTCTGCGGCCGGTGCCCGGCATCGGCACGACCGAGGCAGCTGGCGCGAAATCCGTCGGCATCGCCGGCGAACCGGACGGGTCGTCCCAGGTGGTGATCGTCGGCCTGGACAACCGGGTGTATCACGAAGTCCGCTTCAGCAACGGAAACTGGAGCGGCTTCAACGGCCTGCCCGGGATCGGTACGACCGACGCCGCCCAAGCCACCAGCGCCGCCATCGCCGGAATGCCGTAAACACCCCGCCGCGAGGGTGCCGTTTCGGGGGTCTTGTCACCCTAGAACGCCACTCTCGCGGAGGTTCAGGTGCGGGCGTCGCGGAACCGGGAAAGGCCCAAGGCCAGGGCCACCACCAGAAATCCGCCGGCGCCCGCCCAGAGCATCGGCCGGTAGCCGATCGTGTCACCGAGGAATCCGCCCACCGGGGCGCCGATGACGATCATCGCGCGGTTGATCGAGCGCATGGTGGCGTTCATCCGGCCTTGCAGCCGGTCGGGAGTGACGGCCTGTCGGTAGCCCATCTCGTTCGCGTTTTCGGCGCCGAGTGAGAAACCAAAGAGGAGTTGCCCGGCACCGAAAACAAGCCAGCCATACCAGTGTGGCGTGCTGAGAGCGACAAAAGACCAGGACACCGCGCTCAGCGCACGACATGCGACGATCACCCGCCCGCTGCCCCACCGCGCTCCCAACCGGGTGGCCGCGAGGCTGCCGGCGAGTCCGCCAACGCCGCCGCCGCCGGCGAGAGCGAGTCCGAGGCCGAACGGGCTGAGATCGAGCGTACGCAACGCAAACGCCGGCATGACCGCGCCGACCACGGCCGAGCAGAGAAACCAGCCGTGGGTGTTCAGGGCGATGAGCCGCAGAGTGGGGTGTTTGTAGACCCACCGCAGGCCTTCCACCGCGTCCTGCCGTACGCCGCGGATCGACAGCGGTTGACCTGGCGGCTCCGCGACCGAAATGCGCATCAACAAAATGCCCGAGACGAGATAGCTCGCGGCGTCCACGAGAATTGCCCACGGCGCGGTCAGCAGCGACACCAGCCCACCGGCGAGCGCCGGCCCGGAGGTCTGCGAAACGGCGTCGCTCTGGTCGAGTCGGGCATGGGCCGCGGTGAGCAGATTCGTGGGTACCAGCCGGGGCACGTACGACTGGAAAGCCGCGTCGTTCAGCAACGACATCAGCCCGAAGACGGCCATGAATGCCATCAGTACACTCAAAGTAAGCTGGTGAGTCACTGCCAGCAAGGGAATGCCGACCAGTAGGACGCCCCGGCCGAGATCGGTCGCCACCAACAACGGCCGGCGCCGCGTACGGTCAATCAGAACGCCGGCGACCAAGCCGAACAGCAGATAGGGCAACCAGCGGGCCGCGCTGACCAGCCCGACGGCCACCGATCCTTGGTGCAGGGACAGCACAATCAGCACCTGGATGGCGAGAGTCGTCACGTACGTGCCGAACCCAGAAACCGTTGACGCTGTCCAGAACCGAAGGAATCCAGGCGAGTCCCACGGACTTACGGGTTTGGTCACCATGTGTTCCCGTCTTCTGACTCAATCTTGTCACTGACAAGATTCGCCGAAAAGGCCGATCTTGTCAATGCCAAGATCTCGGCTAGGGTGTGATCGTGACCGGAGTGCAGCCGTACCACCACGGCGACTTACGTCGCGTGCTCATAGACCACGCGGTCGCCGCCATCGCAGAGAACGGGTTCGAGCGGCTCAGTCTGCGCGATCTCGCCCGTCGGGCCAACGTCTCGCATGCCGCGCCGGCTTATCACTTCACCGATCGGACCGGGCTGCTCACCGCCGTCGCGGCCCAGGGCTACCGGTTGCTCGGAGACGAGCTGGACGAGATTCTTCGGGAAACCAACAGTTTCCTGGAAGTCGGCGTGGGATATGTGCGGTTCGCGGTGGCGCATCCCGCGCATTTCGACGTGATGTTCCGCCCGGCCCTGTATCGCGACGATCCGGACCTGGCCGAGCAACGCGATCGTACGATGGCGATTCTGCGGGCCGGCGCCGGCACGGTCGACCTGGCCGCGGCAACTGGACAGTCCACAAAGGACTCAGAGGCGGCTGGCCTGGCCGGCTGGTTCTTCTGCCACGGCCTGGTCACCCTCTACCGCAGCGAGGTCCTCGCCGCGAACAGCCCGGCAGAACTGGAAACCCTGGCCCGCCGGGCCGCGAACGTGCTGTTTTCCTAGGCCCCTAGGGAATCATTGCGGGAACGATGGCTTCGATCAGGTGCGGGCCGGGCTCGGCGAACGCGGCTTTCAGTGCTTCGGCCAGTTCTTCGGCGGTGGTCGCTTTCGACGCTGGCACGCCCATTCCCTGAGCGATGGACACGAAATCCAGGTCCGGCCGAGACAGGTCCAGCAGGTCCTTGGCCCGCGGCCCACCAGCTTGCGCGCCGACCCGCTGCAGCTCCAACCGCAGGATCGCGTACGCGGAGTTGTTCAGCAGCACGGTGGTGATGTTCAGGTTTTCCCTGGCGTGGGTCCACAGCGCGGAGATCGTGTACATCGCGCTGCCGTCCGCCTGCAGGCACAACACCGGCCGGTCCGGGCAGGCGAGCGCGGCGCCGGTGGCGACCGGCAGGCCGTAGCCAATGGCCCCACCGGTGAGGGTCAGCACGTCGTGTTTCGGGGAACCGGCGGTGGCGCTGGGAATGAGTACGCCCGAGGTGTTGGCCTCATCCGCGACAATCGCGTTTTCCGGCAGCAGCGCGCCAATCACGTCCGGCCAGTTCTGCGCGGTCAGCGGGCCGGTCGGCAGCTCCGGCCGGTGCGCGGCGGCGAGCACCGGCTCGGCGTCCTTGCCGATCACCTCGGCGAGCCGCTCCAGCGCGCCGGCGGCGTCCTCGCTGGCACCGGCGAGAGTGTGCACGGCACAGCCGTCCGGCACCAGGTCGCTGGCTTTTCCGGGATAGGCGAAGAAAGAAACCGGTGAGCGGGCGCCAGCCAGGATCAGGTGCTGGACGCCTTCGAGTTGGTACGCGACTTGCTCGGCAAGGTAACCGAGGCGGTCGAAAGTGGGCACTCCGGCACCCCGGGTGATCCGGGCCGGGAAGGTCTCGGCGAGCACGATCGCGCCGCTGGCCGCGCTGATCCGGCTGGCCGCGACCAGCGCGGGTTCGCGGGTGGCGGCGCCGCCGAGCAGGATGACCGTACGCTCGCCGGAAGTCAACGCGTTGACGGCGTCGATGACAGCTTCCTCGGCGACTGGCGTCCGCTCCTGCGGGCGTACCGGATCAGCCGCCTGTCCGCCTTCTGACCAGGAAACATCGGCCGGCAGGATGAGTGTTGCCACCCCGCCGGGCGGCGAGCAGGCGGCGGCCACCGCGTCGGCCGCGTCGCGACCGACATCGGTGGTTTTCTCGCTGCGCCGCTGCCAGTTGGACACCGCGCTCGCGATCGCGTCGATGTCCGACTCCAGCGGCGCGTCATAACGTTTGTGGTCAAGCGCTGATCGCCAACGATGTTCACGACGGGGGTCGCCGCGCGCCGCGCGTTGTGCAGGTTGGCGAGCCCGTTTCCCAGACCTGGGCCCAAAATGCAGCAGAACGCCGGCCGGCTTGTCGGCCATTCGCGCGTACCCGTCGGCGGCACCGGTCGCGACGCCTTCGAAAAGCGCCAGCACGCCGTGCATTTCGGGGACGGAGTCCAGAGCGGCCACGAAATGCATCTCCGAGGTGCCCGGATTGGAGAAGCACACGTCGACGCCGGAGTCGACGAGCGTACGGATCAGAGCCTGTGCGCCGTTCATGCGTTGCCTTCCGGGGAAACCAGCAGAATATCCGGATTGAGAATGCCGTTGGGATCGAAGGCCGATTTTATCCGCCGCATCAGGGCGATCTTGGTGGGGTCCTCCAGCTCCAGGAAGTATTTCTTCTTCTCCTGGCCAATGCCGTGCTCGCCGGAGATCATCCCGCCCAGCGCCATCCCGGCCGCGAACATTGCCTTCCAGCGTCTGATCGCGGGCTTCCGGGTCTTTCTGGAAGAGCGCGAAATGCACGTTGCCGTCGCCGGCGTGCCCGCAGCCGATCACGTACGAGCCGTGTTCGGTGGCGATCTTGCTCGCCTGGGCGACGAAATCCGGGATGGCGCCACGCGGTACGACGGTGTCGATGATGCAGTCCGCGCCGGCCGCTTTAGCGGTCCAAAATGCCTTTTCGCGGGCTTCGATGAGCTTGCGTGCGGCCGGTCCGGGCAACACGTACACGTCGATCGCGCCGAGTTCGCCGAGCTGCTCGCCGGCCGTCTCGATGTCCGTCTCCAGCCGATCGGCGTCCCGGTTTTCCAGCGATACCACCAGGTACGCCTGTGCGGTGTCGCGTACGGAATCCGGGATGCCCAGTGACAGGTTGGCGTTGTGGCTGATCGCGGCCATCGTCAGCATGTCGATGTATTCCAGGATCGTCGGTCCGATCCCGCTCGCCACGATCTTCGGGACCGCCCGGGTCACTCTCGTCCAGCGTGCTGAAGGGCGCCAGCAGCGTGGTCTGGTGTTCCAGCCGCGGCGCGAGCCGCAGCACCGCCTCGGTGACCAGCGCCAACGTGCCTTCTGATCCGACGATCAGCTGGGTCAGGTCGTACCCGCTGCTGACCTTGGAGACCTTCCCGCCGGTACGCAGGATCTCGCCGGTCGCCAGCACCACTTCCAGCCCGAGCACGTGTTGCCTGGTCACGCCGTACCGGATCGCGCTCATGCCGCCGGCGTTGGTGTTCACGTTGCCGCCGAGGCTGCCGGACAGCTCGCCCGGATGCACCTGGTACGCGAGGCCCACCTTCGCGGTGGCCTCGTCCAGTTGCGCGAGCGTGACGCCTGGCTGGACAGTCGCGGTGTGGTTGACCGTGTCGATCTCGGCGATCGACGCCATCCGCTCGAACGAGACGACGACGCCGTCGCGCGCGCGGGACGGCGCCGCCGGACAGTCCGCTGCCGGAACCGCGGGCGGTGACCGGTACGCGCGAGTCGTTCGCCAGCTTCAGCACGCTGGCGACCTCCTGCGCGGTGCCGGGCTTCACGACGTACGCAGGCGTGACGGGCGCCACACCGAGTGCCTCGTCGTGCCTGTAGTCGTCGGAGATCGCCTCGCCGATCAGCAGATTCGCCTCGCCGACGAGGGCGGCCAACCGCCCAGCCAGCCCGTCACCAGTCATCCGGTCCTCCGTGCTCGGCGTGATGATGCTGCCGATCACCATGTCAGATCCCACTAAGTGGCGCGTGAGCTAATGCGTTTCCGGTGGTCAATCCCACGTCGGTAGCATTGCGTTGTGACTCCCGAAGCCGTCTCCGCCGCCGTACTCGATGCCGTGAGGGCCACTTTCGCCGCCCACGGCCTGGACACCTCCGCCCTGCCGGAGACTACGACGGTCGAGCGACCCCGGAATCGGGACCACGGCGACTATGCGACGACGATCGCGCTGCAACTGGCCAAGAAACTCGGCGCCAAGCCGCGGGACCTCGCGACCTGGATCGGCGAGCAGTTGGCGCAGGCCGCCGGCATCGCGTCCGCCGAGGTCGCCGGGCCGGGGTTCCTGAACATCCGGCTGGAGGCCGCCGCCGCTGGCGAGCTGGCTCGTACGATCGTCGCGGCCGGCGCCGCGTACGGGCGCGGTGAGCTGCTCAAAGGCAGCAGGATCAACCTGGAGTTCGTGTCCGCGAACCCGACCGGCCCGGTGCACCTCGGGCACACCCGGTGGGCCGCCGTCGGCGACGTGCTGGCCCGGGTCTTCGAGGCCGCTGGCGCCGAGGTCGCGCGCGAGTTCTACATCAACGACCGTGGCAACCAGCTGCAGAACTTCGCTCTGTCGCTGGTCGCCGGCGCGCTCGGTGAGCCGGTGCCGGAAAATGGCTACAAAGGCGAATATGTCACCGACCTGGCGAACGCGATCGTCAAGGACCGTCCGGACATCATGGCGCTGCCCGAAGACGAGCGGCTGACCGCCTTCCGCGAAGAGGTACCAGCGCCAGCTCGACGAGCAGAAGGCCGTGCTGGCCGAGTTCCGTACGAACTTCGACGTGTGGTTCTCCGAGCGCTCGCTGCACTCGTCCGGCGCGATCGACGAGGCGATGGCCAAGCTGCGCGGTCAGGGGCATGTGTACGAAAAAGAGGGCGCCGTCTGGATGCGGACCAGCGACTTCGGCGACGACAAGGACCGTCCGCTGATCAAGTCGGACGGCGAGTACACGTATTTTGGCTCTGATGCTGCCTATTACGTGAACAAGCGGAGCCGTGGTTTCGACCGCTGTCTCTATCTGCTCGGCGCCGACCACCACGGCTATATCAACCGGATCAAGGCGATCGCGTCGTGTGCGGGCGACAATCCGGACGAGTCGGTGGATGTCCTGATTGGACAGTTGGTCAAGGTCATTCAGAACGGCGCCGAGATGAAGCTGTCCAAGCGCGCCGGCACCATCATCACCCTCCGGGACGTGATCGACCTGGTCGGCGTGGATGCCGCGCGTTATCAGCTGACCCGGTTCTCGACCGACTCGTCGATGGTGCTCGATGTCGACCTGTTGACCAAGAAAACCAACGACAACCCGGTCTTTTACGTTCAGTACGCGTACGCGCGGATCTCGTCGGTGCTGCGCAACGCGGCCGACCTTGGGGTCGATCGCGGCGAGCTCGATCCTTCGCTGCTGTCGGAGGAAAAGACGAACGCGCTGCTGGGTGCGCTCGCCGAATATCCAGCGGTGATCGCGACCGCGGCCGAGCTGCGTGAACCGCACCGGATCGCCCGCTATCTGGAAAGCCTCGCCGGGCTCTATCACCGTTTTTACGACTCACATCGGGTGTTACCGCAAGGAGACGAGGAAGCCACGGACACGAACAGGGCGAGGCTTTGGCTCTGTGAGGCCACTCGTACGGTGCTGGCCAACGGCCTCGGGCTGCTCGGCGTGACCGCTCCGGAGCGGATGTGAGGGCGCATCCCGCCGGGCCGGCGCACGGCGATGATGATTCACCCGGCCGCCGCTGCCGCACCGCCCGACGACCTGAGCGAGCTGCATCCGGCCGTTTGGCCGGCCACCGCCGAGCGGATCGACGGCGTCGTGCATCTGGGCGGCATGGACGTACGAGATCTCGTTGCTGAGCATGGAAGTCCGCTCTACCTGCTCGACCAGGCTGATCTCGCGGCCCGTGCTCGTACGTTCCGGGAGGCCTTCGCCGGCGCCGATGTCTACTACGCCGGCAAGGCATTTCTGTCCGTTGGTTTCGCGCGCTGGGTCGCCAGCGAGGGCCTCGGACTGGACGTGTGCAGCGGAGGAGAGCTGGGCATTGCGCTGCGAGCCGACTTCCCGACCGACCGCATTGCCATGCATGGCAACAACAAAAGCGACGCCGAGCTGCGCCGGGCGGTTGCCGAGCGGGTCGGCTGCGTGGTCCTGGACTCGTACGTGGAGATTGTCCGGCTCGCCGATATCGCCGCCGCGGCTGGGATTCGGCAGAAGGTGATGATTCGTACGACTGTGGGTGTCGAGGCGCACACGCACGAATTCATCGCTACCGCGCACGAGGACCAGAAATTCGGATTCTCGCTGAGTTCTGGCGGCGCGGCCGAAGCAGTGCGTCGCGTTTTGGCACTGCCTTCGCTGGAACTGGTCGGGCTGCACAGCCACATTGGCTCGCAGATCTTCGACACCGCCGGTTTTGAGGTGGCCGCGAAACGTGTCGTCCAGCTGCTCGCCGACATCAGGGCCGAGCATGACGTGGAGCTGACCGAGCTGGACCTCGGCGGTGGGCTCGGCGTCGCGTACACAGTGGACGATGACCCGGCGCAACTGCATCGGTTTGCCGCTGATCTGCGGACCATCGTGGCGTACGAATGCGGCCGGCACGGGCTGCGGTTGCCGCGGCTGGTCGTCGAGCCGGGACGCGCGCTGGTCGGTCCGGCGGGCATCACGATTTATGAGGTGGGCACGGTCAAACCGGTCCAGTTGGACGCGGGTGCCGTGCGCCATTTCGTTTCCGTCGACGGTGGCATGAGCGACAACATCCGGACCGCTCTTTACGACGCCGCGTACACGTGCGTCTTGGCTTCCCGCGGTTCGGACGCCGAGCCGATGCTGGCCCGTGTCGTTGGCAAACACTGCGAATCCGGTGACATCGTGGTGAAAGACGCCTGGCTGCCGTCCGACCTGGAGCCGGGGGACCTGCTCGCGATCGCCGGCACCGGGGCGTATTGCCGCAGCATGGCGAGCAATTACAATCAGGTGCCCCGACCGCCGGTGGTCTCGGTCGGCGGCGGGCAGTCGAAAGTGTTGCTGCGCCGGGAAACCGAGGACGACCTGCTCCGGTTGGATGCCGGATGACCGGCCAAAAGCGGGTGTTGAGGCTCGCGCTTCTGGGCTGTGGCACGGTCGGCTCAGAAGTTATCCGGCTGTTGCACCGCAATGGTGACGAGCTGGCCGCGCGAGTGGGGGCGCGGCTGGAAATCGCTGGCATCGCGGTCCGGCGACTCACCGTCGACCGCTCGGATCTGCCGGTGCCGGCCGAGCTTTTTCACCGACGACCCGATGTCGTTGATCGAGCGCGACGATGTCGACGTGGTGATCGAGGTCGTCGGCGGCCTCGAGCCGGCTCGTGACTGGCTGCTCGCCGCGCTGAAATCCGGAAAGTCCGTGGTGACCGCCAACAAGGCCCTGCTGGCCGAGGACGGCGCTGCCCTGCAGGCCGCCGCGGCCGAGGGTGGCGCCGATCTTTATTACGAGGCCAGCGTGGCCGGCGGCATCCCGTTGCTCGGTCCGCTGCGCGAATCGCTGCACGGCGACCGGATCACCAGGGTGATGGGAATCGTCAACGGGACGACCAACTTCATCCTGTCCGCGATGGACTCGACCGGCGCCGGTTTTGGTGAGGCGCTTGAGGAAGCGACCGCGCTCGGCTATGCGGAGGCCGATCCGACCGCTGATGTCGAGGGCTATGACGCGGCCGCCAAAGCCGCCATTCTGGCTTCTCTTGCCTTCCACACACCGGTCACCGCGGCGGACGTTTATCGTGAAGGCATAACGGAAATCACCGCCGCCGATGTGGCGAGCGCCCGTACGATCGGCTGCACCGTGAAGCTGCTGTGCATCGCTCAGCGCCAGGTGGACGCCGATGGCACCGAAAGTGTCGGCGTACGCGTACACCCCGCGATGATTCCGCGCAGCCATCCACTCGCCGGCGTCACCGGCGCGTTCAACGCTGTTTTCGTTGAGGCGGATGCGGCCGGCGAGTTGATGTTCTACGGCCGCGGTGCCGGCGGTTCGCCGACCGCGAGCGCGGTGCTGGGTGACGTGGTGGCGGTCGCTCGGCACAAGCTCACCGGCGTGCGGTCCGCCAGCGACACATCGTACGCGCTGCTGCCGGTGCGCCCGATCGGCGAGGCGATCACCCGCTATCACCTGAGCCTGGAAGTCGCCGACCGAGCCGGCGTGCTGGCCGCGGTCGCCTCGGAATTCGCCACCAGCGGGGTGTCTATCCGTACGGTCAAACAAGAAGGGCACGGGGACGACGCCACTCTCGTGGTGGTCACCCACGCGGCCCCAGATGCCGCGCTGTCGTCCACAGTGGACAGGTTGCGCCGGCTCGACTCGGTGCGAAAAGTGCTCTCGGTGATGAGGGTTGAGGGGGGGAAACGTGAGGGACGGCGCTGATCTTTCCAGGGTCCGCTGGCGCGGGCTCATCGACGAATACGCGGACCGACTGCCCGTCACCGACGCGACCCCCCGCATCACGTTGCTGGAGGGCGGCACCCCGCTGCTTCCCGCGCCAGTATTGTCAGAAATGACTGGCTGCGATGTCTTTCTCAAGGTTGAGGGCGCGAATCCCACCGGTTCCTTCAAGGACCGCGGCATGACGATGGCGATCTCCAAGGCCGTCGAACAAGGCGCCAAGGCCGTTATCTGTGCCTCCACCGGAAACACTTCCGCCTCAGCAGCCGCCTACGCGGCACGTGCCGGCATTGTCTGCGCCGTTCTGGTGCCTCGCGGGAAAATCGCGATGGGCAAGCTGGCGCAGGCATTGGTGCACGGGGCACGGCTGCTGCAGGTCGACGGCAACTTCGACGACTGCCTGGCGCTGGCTTCCAAACTGGCCATCGAATATCCGGTCAGCCTGGTCAACTCGGTGAACGAGTTCCGTATCCAGGGCCAGAAAACCGCCTCCTTCGAGATCATCGACGTGCTCGGTGACGCCCCCGACGTGCACTGCCTGCCGGTCGGCAATGCCGGCAACATCACCGCGTACTGGCGTGGATATGTCGAATACGCGGACGACAAGATCTCCACCCACCGGCCAGTCATGCGCGGCTTCCAAGCCGCCGGTGCCGCCCCGATCGTCCTCGGTCACGTCGTGGAACACCCCGACGACGATCGCCACCGCCATCCGGATCGGAAATCCCGCCTCCTGGACCAAGGCGTTGGCCGCTCGGGACGAGTCCGGCGGGGCCATCGAATCGGTGACTGACCGGCAGATTTTGGCCGCGTACAAACTGTTGGCCCGACGAGAGGCCGTTTTCGTGGAGCCCGCCAGTGCGTCCAGCGTCGCTGGGCTGTTGGCCGCGCGCGAAGCCGGCACTCTCGAGGCTGGTCTGCGGGTTGTGTGCACGGTGACGGGGAATGGCCTGAAGGATCCTGACTGGGCCATCGATGGCGCCCCCAAGCCGATCACCATCGCCACCGATCCGCAGGCCGCCGCGAAGGCCCTGCAACTCGTCGACTGATTTTAGGGCGATCCGCCCCCACAACGTCACCCTCGCTGTGGTGAGGGCTGGGTTTTCGTCGAGTGCGGGACTTTGTCCCGCACTCGACGTCGAGTGTGGGGTTTTGTCCCGCACTCGATGAGGGACCTGTTGCCGGCGAGACTGGTGGGACTACTGATGCGGGACAAAGCAGAACCGCAACAGACGGGGAAGCTACCCGATCAAACCGGTGACGAAGGACCGGGCGGAGCCGGGGACGCCCCAGCCGGTCTTGTGTTGTCGAAGCCGTCCGTCGCATGCAGCGTCTGGTTCAGCAGTGATTCGGCGTTGAATGCCTCAGCTGCGCGGGGGCCTTCGAAGGAGACCTGCTCGGTGCCGTATTTCACTGGTCCGGCCTTGATATCGGTCAAGCCGGCGTGGGATTTGGCGTAGATCAAGGGGTTCAGGAAGCCGAGGCGGGTGCCCTTGTTGGATTCCAGCGCAAGCGCGACCATGCCGGCGGTGTACGGGGAGGCGAGGCTGGTGCCGCCGTTTTCCTGCATTTCGAAGTTGCCGGACTGGTCGAAGTCGTCGTGAGTGCCGATGCGGTAGCCGGCGTACCAGTCGGCGATGTTGGCGAGGTCGGGGTAGACGCGGTGCGGGGTGGCACCGGCGAGGGCGGCCGGGACGCGGCCCTTTTGGTAGAACGGCTGGGCAAAGGTCTTGCTGGTGCCGCCACCGCCGGCGGAGCGGCCAGAGGACCAGGGGCTCCACTTGTCGTTGGTCTCGTCGCTTTCGGCGGTGGTCCAGCCCTGTTCGAAGCCGACCGCGGAGCCGCTGGCGTTGGTCAGCCCGAGTGACGTGCCGCCGACCGCGGTGGCCAGCGGGTCGGACGCAGGGTAGTCGTTCAGGGTGCCGTTTTTTTTCGGGGCGTTGCCGTTGCTGTTGTCGCCGGCGTCGCCGGAGGAGAACAGGATGGAGACGCCTTGGGGCGGCGGCCTGCATGAAGACGTTTTCGTACGCGGTGGAGCTGGCGGGGTCCACATCGGACACCACACCTCACCCCACGAGTTGGTGATGATGTCGACCTTGTTGGCGTCCAGGAACTGGTGGAACATCGAGATCAACGCGTCGTCCTGTGGGGCGGAAGCGTTGCCGTAGACGATGTTCGCGTTTGGTGCGGCGCCGTGGATCGCTTGTACGTCCAGATCCTGCTCGCCGTCCGGGCCGGTGCACTGCGGGCCGTCTTTTGGCTGCAGGGAAGTGTATTGGCCGGCTTTGAGGCCGGGCCAGTGAATGCTCGCCCAGCGGTTGGTGTCCGCCTCGGTCATCAGGTCGTTGCACCACAGGCCGATGCCCACGGTGATGCCCTTTCCGGTCAGCCCGGTGCTGGTGATGCCCCGTGCGGTGGCGAGTTGTTGAGGCGTGTAGCCACAGTTCGCGCCCGGAAGGCGAGCGCCAAAGGGCGCCGGGGCGGCGTCCCATTCGGCCGAGACGGTGTGCTGACCATAGAAATTCGAGCAGCCGTCATCGGTTCCGGCGGAACGAGCGGCGGTGGCTGTCGGTGTCGGTTTCCGGTTGGTGGTCTGGATCTGGTGCGAGGTGTCCAGCCCGACCACGCCCTGAATGGCACCGCCGAGGTCGGCCGGTACGCTCAGGCCGCCGCTCGGCGCGGTCACGGTCCGACCGCTCTTGCTGTACTTGTCCAGTGGGGCACCAAAAGCCTGGTGGATCTGCGCCGCGGACCCGGACACCGCGATATATGTACGGTCAGTGGAGGAATAGCGGACCTGCAGGCCCTGCGACGACAACCAGTTGCTTACTTTACGTTGAGTGTCTGCTGTCGGAGCGTACGCGTCGGCAAACTGTTGCGGGGTAAGGAACTTCCGGAAGTTCGAGCTGCCCGGAGTGGAGACTTGCTGGACATACTGCTGGAGACCAGCGGAATCCCGGAGGCTCACGTTGACGCCGAAGGTCACCGGTGTGCTGTCCGGCACCGCACCAGCGGTTTTCGCCTGCGTGGTCCAGTTGCTGGCACCGGCGATGCCGACCCGTGCGGGCGCGGCCGAGGCCGCGGTGCCGGCCGCTGGCACCACCGCGAGGGCCATCGCCCCTATCACGCTAACCCGGAAAATGGCGCGCTTATTCACATGCGTCTCCTGTCGATCGAAGGAACAGCTCAACCAGGCCGAAAAACGACACAGGGCAGCGGCGCGTGAACGCGCGACAAAGATGCTGGTGAGCCGGAGGTGCAAGATCGACAGTAGGCGGGCGCGGGTCAAGGGGACCTGAAGGCGAAATTAAGTCGTTGCCCCGATGCCTTAAATTTCCAGTTTTCCTACGTCATGTCGGTCAGGAGACCTTTGCCAACCACGGTTTGTACGCGGTGGCGAACGGTTCGGCGCCAGACCGAACGATTTCGGCCAACTCGTCGGCAGCTTTACGTGCCGAAGCGATCACTTCGGGTGAATATCCGTATGTCACCTGGTGAATTTCGAACTCGTCCTCGTCCAGAATCTCGACGACCCCGTCCCAGCGCCGGACCACGTCCAAATCCAGGTCGACCATCGTGACCTGGTTGTCCGTACGCACCGGGACAGTGCAGATGTCGCAGTAGACCTCGAGGTATGTCTCCTGCGGTCCGTTGAACACGACCGTCCACCAGTGCGGCTCGGCCGGAATCAGGATGACGTGCGCTGCGGGAGCGTGATGGGCGGCTCGTCGCCGCGCTGGATGACGCTGCCGCTGGAGGCGCCGATCCACAGACCGTGCTGGTCCTCGCCCAGCAGTTCGAGAGTCTCGTGCCAGTGCCGAGAGCCGTCGTACTTGGTGAAAACCATCCGGAAGTCAGTCACTCTCACGACCGTACAAGCAAAAGGCGGTGCCCTCCGAAGAGGACACCGCCCAGTGTTGCCAAAGATCCAGTGCGGCCAAAGATCAGCCGGCGGCGCCGTAAACCGCTACCTCACTGGAATCCAGGAAGGAGCAGCCGCTCAGCCCGGGGTTCGCCGCGCATGCGGTCGCGTAGACGCCTGGGACCTGCGGGTTCACCATCGTGAAGCGGACGTACGACACGTTCTGTGTGCCGGCGGTCAACGTCACCTTGTTGAGGCGGCCGCGATCGCCGGTGGCGAAGGAACCGGCCGCGGCCGGCACCCACACCTGCCCGTCGGTCGAGGTCTCGATCGTGTAGTCCTTGGTCGCCGCGGTCGGGTCGTCGCCGCAGGTGTTGCTCGGGTCGATCGACAACTCGGTGATCGACACCGGTTTGGGCAGCTTGATAACGATGTTCTTGGCCGCCGTCGGCACGCCGGCGACCGGGTTCGTCTCGCTGCCCCAGCCGGTGCTCAACGACTGGTCGATGTCGCCGGGCGGGCCACAGCCGAAGCTGCTGTAGTCGACACCGGTGAAGCTGTTGATCGCGGCCCCACCGGAGGCAGCCGCCCAGTCCCGGCGAATCTGCCAGTTGACGGTGATCGCGTGTGATGGCACCGAAACTCCGGTCTTGACCTGTCGGTCGTAGCCAGCGCCACCAGCGATGAGCGCCGGGTACGTACCGGCGTAGATGCCACTGATCGTGTATTTGCCGTTGGCGTCGGTCACGGCCTGGTAGTCACGGGGGGGGAAACCGGAGTTGTGGCCGCCGAAGCCGACCAGGACGCCGGGAGCGCCGTGGCCACTGTCCACGTCGTTCGCGGTGCCGCTGACGGAGCCGGTCGGGGTGCCCGGCGCCGGCGGCAACGAGAAGTCCTCGACCGGGTGGGTGTCGCCGGCGTCGGTGACGCTGGCGAACCAACCCATGCCGCGGTGCGCGAAGACCTGCCAGATCTTGCTGTTCAGCTTGCCGCCGTTGACGACGGTGTCGGCTTGCAGGATGGAGTTACGCATGTCGAGGTACGACGGCTCCATCGGGGACAGCTCCATCCCCCGGGTGACCAGCGTCTCGGCCATCTTCGAGCCGATCGCGGCCCGCAGGTCCCAGAGCGTCTCGCCCCAGATCTCGCCGTCCGCGTGCACCTCGGCGGTGCCGCGCTTGCTGATCAGGCCGAAGTCGCCGAAGGTGTAGCCGCCGGGACCGGCGCCGAAGGCGCTGCCGGGGCAGGCCGGCGAGGTGGATCCCACCGGGCAGTCCAGCGGCTGCGTACGGATGCCGTCCTTGCCGGCGCCGACGTACTGGCCGACCCGGACCTCGCCGGGAGCGGCGGTGTCCTTGACCAACTTGTCGTTGACCAGGTAATCCATCGCGTACCAGTCGCTCCAGGCCTCACCCATCGAGCCGCCCTCCTGGGCGCCGATGTGGGACAGGCCGTTGGCGTCCACGACCAGCCGGTGCGACAGGCCGTGGGTGTATTCGTGGTAGACGATGTCCGACTCGTTGCCACCGAAGGACGCCAGCCACGGGTCGTTCGGGTTGCCCGGCTGGCGGAACAGGTACATCTGCATGGTCGGCTTCTGGCCGTCCGGCGGCGTACCGAAGTTCGCGTTGTTGATGTGCGCGCCGTCCGGCAGGCTGCCGCTCGCGGCGGTGGCCGCGCCGTCGAAGACCTGCGCCTGTACGGCGTCGTCGTCAACTGCCTCGAAGTTGCCAGCCGCCCGGGTGAAGCCGATCGGGGCGGCTTCCAGGTGGTCGTGGTATTTCCCGAGGAAGTACATGACCTGCGCGGCGCCCTGTGACACGTTCGTACGCCACGAGTTCGGCACCGACGGGTCCCACGTGCACGGGAAGGCCGCAGAGCACGGCTGACCAGCCACATTGAAGGTTTTCAGCGGGAACTGGAACTTCCCTGGCGCGCTCGGCGCGATTTCCTCGTTCGGGTTCGCGATGTTGTCGTCGTTGATGTCCGCGTACACGTGACCGACGTTGCCGGCCAGCTTCGGCGAGCCGTTGGGCAGCCAGCTCTGCTTGTACGTGTGCGTGGTGGCCTTGCCGCCGGCCGGCGCGCCCGGGTAGTTGTCGAACGTGTCGGCGCTGTCGTTGTCGGTCAGGCTCTGCCGATAAAGAACGGCACCGGTCTGCGCGTCGACGACGTGTACGAACATCCGGCCGGACGCGGTGGTGACGACCGTCTGCCAGCCCCGCCTGGGACCGGACGCGGTCTGGAAGACCACCTGGCTGACCTGGTCACCATTGCTGTATTTGGTGACTTGCGCGGCCCCGGTCGGGGCGGCCGCGGTGGCCTTGAGCGGAGCGGATTTCACGCTGCTCGCGGACAGCGAACGGGCCTTGTCGGCGGTCACCGAGGCGGCCGGTAGCGACGCGGTGGTGATCCCGGAGACGGGCGCACCGACGAGGTTGATCAGCTGGCCGTTCTTCGCCACGTTGGCCTGCAGGCCGTTGTCGAAGACCGGCACGCCGCCCACCGACTGCACGAAGCTGAGGTGGTGCGTACCGCTGATGTCGACGTAGTCGCGCCGCAGCGTCAGCGCGGACAGGTCCGCGGCGGTCAGACCGAAGACGTTCTGGTGCGCGGTCACGTAGTTCAGCGCGACCGTCTTCGCCGGCTGTTTGCTGGGCTGCGTGAGGAAACCGTCGAGCTTGGCGATTGAGCGCGGGGTGTTCGTCAACGGGTCTATCTGCACGACGCCCTGCGGCCCGAGCTGCGAGCGAAGCGCTGGTACGCCGCTGGACGGCGTCGCGGCCTTGACGGCTGCTCGCTTCTGCAGCGCGGGCTGGGCCGCGGAAACCTGGCGGGAGTCGTAGAAGTCGTACTTCTCCTGGTCGGACGAGCCCTGACTGCTGGCCGGAGCCGGCTTTCGCGGCCGGCGCGGGCGCCGCCGCGACCGCGGCCGGGGTCATGCCGGCGGCGACCAGCGTCGCCGCGCTGACCGCTATCAGGCCGCGTTTGAGTCCGTGGCGGGGTCTGTGGGGCAGACCCCGAAACGGTGCTTCTGACATCGTGTCCCTTTCCTGTGCAGATATAGTTTTTTGCACCGGGTGCCTGCGGAAATTGGGTAAACAAACCCGCAGGAGCAGGCCAATCATGATTGATCGGTAGCCTGCTCAGGAGCGGTTTGCCGGCATTGGGGAAGACCTCGCCGATGGGCCGCCTGCTGGATCGTTCTGGCCGAAGATCTTCCTGGGGGAGTGCGAATGGGGCGTGCCTACCGGCCGTCGGGCGTACGCGTACGAGTGCCGGCCTCGAGTGCGAATCTGGGCCCGGGCTTTGACGCCCTGGGTCTCGCGCTGGGTTTGTACGACGACGTCGAGCTGAGCATCGTGTCGGACGGCTTGCTGGTCGAGGTGACTGGCGAGGGCGCCCGGGACGTGCCGACCGACGAGTCGCATCTGCTCGTACGCGCCGCCCGGGCCGCTTTCGACCGGCTCGGTGGCCAGCCAGCTGGCCTGCGGCTGAGCTGCACCAACAGGATCCCGCACGGGCGTGGGCTGGGGTCCTCGGCGGCCGCGATCGTGGCCGGCGTGGTGGCGGCCAGCGTCCTCGCCGACCCGGATGCGGGCCCGCGCGGCGCGCTGTCCGACGACGAACTGCTGAGCCTGGCCACCGAGCTGGAGGGCCACCCCGACAACGTGGCCGCGTGCCTGCTCGGCGCCGGCACGATCGCGTGGATGGAAGGGCCGAAAGCGCAGGCCGTACGGTTTCACCCGGCGGCGGATCTCGTGCCGGTCGCCTTCGTCCCCACCCAGCCGCTGTCCACCGAGGTCGCGCGCGGATTGCTGCCCGCGCGGGTCCCGCACGCCGACGCGGCCGCGAACGCGGGTCGCGCGGCTTTGCTCGTACACGCTCTGACCACCGACCTGTCGGTGTTGCTCGCGGCCACCGAGGACCGCCTCCACCCAGGCCTATCGAGCTGCCGCGATGCCGGTGTCAGCGATGTTGGTCGAGAAGCTGCGAGCCGCCGACATTCCCGCTGTCATCAGCGGCGCGGGCGCGACCGTACTGGCGCTGACCAGCGGCGACGGTCCTTCGGTCGAGGTGCTGGCCGGGTACGCGCCGGCCGGAACAGCTGTCCTGCCACTGACTGTTGACTACTGTGGAGCGGTGGCGCGGCCGTCCTGAAAGCGTTCTCACGGGCGCTGGGCGGCGCAAACGCGGCAAGGTGATTACGGACACGCCGGTGGGGTGTTGTTGCCGTCGTTGACCGGGCAGTCTACGCTCTGGAAGCAGTACAGCCGCCCTTTTGGCGCGTGAGCGCTACCGGGCCAGTGTCTTGAGGCCATTTTCTCGTTCCGGGGGTTCCTCCGCCGCAATACGTCGCTTCGATGACGTTTTGTGACCGGGTTCCCTGGGCGGGCTGAGGCACGGACACTTCTTTCGATCGCAGCGGTCCATATCGCCGGTGCGTTTCGGGGCTGTCCGCATTCCGTGAGTACGCGGGTCTCCGATGCTGGGGCGTGGGCCCTGGCGTCGGTCGCAGTGCAACCGACGCCGGGTTCGTGTCCCGGGCGTCGTCGTAGGGAAGGAATCCCCATTGAGCGACACCACTGACCTCCTGACCGAGTCGGCCTCCGCCGCGAAGCCGCGGCGCCGCTCGACCGGGGGGATCACCGGCATGAAGCTGCCGGAATTGCAGACGCTGGCCAGCGAGCTCGGTATCACCGGCACGGCCAGGATGCGCAAGAGCGACCTCATCACCGCGATCAAGGCCAAGCAGGGCGGCTCTTCCGGGCAGGACACCCTGCTCCCGGTCGAGGAACCGGCTGCGCCGGTGGCGAGCGAGGCACCCCGTCGGCGTGGCCGTCGGGTAGCCACCCGGGCGGCTGGTACGGCTGCCCCGGCCGACACCCTGACCAGCGCGGACACCGCACCGGCCAGCGAGGCGCCGACGGGCCGTACGCCCCGCGCCCCGGTCCGCGCCGGCACCGCGCTCGGCCGCCAAGCAGGCCGCCAAGGCCGCCAGCAACGAGGCCCGCGAGACCGTCGAGGCGCCAGTCGTCGAGACCGCCGCGCCGGCTCGTACGGACCGGCGTCGGGGCCGCCAGGAGCGAGTGCGCGAGGAGGCCGTCGAGGCGCCCGCCGAGAGAGGCTCCCCAGCAGCGCGAACCGGCTCGGGCCGCGGCGCACACCGACCAGCAGCCGGGTCGTACCGAGAACCAGCGCGACGGTCAGGGCGGCCGCAACCGCAACGACAGTCGAGCGGACAACCGTACCGATAGTCGGGCCGAGAACCGGACCGACAATCGGAGCGAGAACCGCACCGACAACCGGAACGACCGGGCCGACCGCGGCAACCAGCAGAACCGCAACCAGGGCCGGCAGAACCCGCAGAACAACCAGCAGGACGACGAGGAAGACGCGGACGGCCGGCGCCGGCCGCGCCGGTTCCGCGACCGCAACCGCCGCGGCGGCAACACCGGTGGTGGCGGTGGCGGCGGTGCTCGGGAGCGTGGTGGCAACGAGCGTTTCGACAACACCGAGCCCGAAGTTCGTGACGACGACGTACTTATTCCGGTCGCCGGCATTGTTGACGTTCTCGACAACTACGCCTTTGTTCGTACGTCCGGATATCTGACCGGCCCGACCGACGTTTACGTGTCGATGTCGCAGGTTCGCCGCAACGGCCTGCGTCGCGGCGACCACGTGATCGGTGCGGTTCGGCAGCCCCGTGAGGGCGAGCGGCGCGACAAGTACAACGCGCTCGTACGGCTGGACACGGTCAACGGCGTGCCCCCGGAGGAGGCCCGCAACCGGCCGGAGTTCACCAAGCTCACGCCGCTCTACCCCCAGACAGACGCGGCTGCGGCTGGAGACCGAGGCCAACGTGCTCACCACGCGGGTGATCGACCTGGTGATGCCGATCGGCAAGGGCCAGCGCGCGTTGATCGTGTCGCCGCCCAAGGCCGGTAAGACGATGGTCCTGCAGGCCATCGCCAACGCGATCACCACCAACAACCCCGAATGCCACCTGATGGTCGTGCTGGTCGACGAGCGTCCGGAAGAGGTCACCGACATGCAGCGCTCGGTGAAGGGCGAGGTCATCGCCTCTACCTTCGACCGGCCGCCGGCAGACCACACCACGGTCGCCGAGCTCTCCATCGAACGGGCGAAACGGCTGGTGGAGCTGGGCCACGACGTGGTCGTGCTGCTCGACTCGATCACCCGGCTGGGTCGCGCGTACAACCTGGCGGCGCCGGCCTCGGGCCGGATCCTGTCCGGTGGTGTGGACTCGACCGCGCTTTACCCGCCGAAGCGTTTCCTTGGTGCGGCTCGGAACATCGAGAACGGCGGCTCGCTGACCATTCTCGCCACCGCGCTGGTGGAGACCGGGTCCACGATGGACACGGTGATTTTCGAGGAGTTCAAGGGCACCGGCAACGCCGAGCTGAAGCTGGACCGCAAGCTGTCCGACAAGCGGATCTTCCCGGCTGTCGACGTGGATGCTTCGAGTACCCGTAAGGAAGAAATCCTGCTGGCGCCGGACGAGCTGGGCATCGTGATCAAGCTTCGCCGGGTGCTGTCCGCGCTCGACTCGCAGCAGGCGCTGGAGCTTTTGCTGGCTCAGCTGCGGAAGACCCAAACGAACGCTGAATTCCTGATGCAGATTCAGAAGACCACGCCGGGAACTTTTGGTTCCGACTAGTTTGTTCGTACGCGCAAGCAAAAATCCGGCCCCGCGGGATGGGGTCGGATTCTTGTTTTATTACCCATCGGTAGCTCGCTGGTTTCGGCCGGTTTGCCCGGGCAGCTGAATAACGACCGCGTGACGGCGCTCATAAATGACTCGATTGTCGGGGCCTGTCCTTCATAGGGTGAGAGCAAGGGGCGAGGCGGGCGGTCGGGAGGACAATGCGGTGACGGCGTTCGATGCGCAGCGCTCGGCGGATGGCGCTCGACGCGCACACAACGCCCGAGTCCGCTCGCTGTCCGTGCTGGATCCGCTTTCTGGTCGCTGCGAACGAATGCTGCGATGGGTCACGCTCGCCGCCGCGACGGTCGCCCTGCTGATGATGAGCCTGTTGGTCAGCCCGACCATCGCCTTGCTGGCCACCGTGCCGGCCCTGATCGCGGGTTTTCGCCGCACTTCCTTCGCCGCCTTGGTGGCCCTCGCGTTGCTGGCCGTGACCGTACCGGCGGCAGCTCTGCAGCCGACCGTGACGCACGGCGTGCTGCCCGAGCTGCCCGGCATGAACGGCGCCCCGGCCCGCGCCCAGGACCAGTTGGTGCTGGTTCTCGCCCTGCTGGCGGCGGCCCTGGGCGCATTGGTCGTCCAGCGCCGGCAGGCCGAGATGGGCCCGATGACGGTCCTGCGCGCGCGGCGGCGTGGTCGCCGCCGGTGCCGGCCTGGGCATCGTCGTGGTGCTCGCCGCCGTGCCAGTCGGCGACTCGGCCCAACCGCCGATGCCGTGGTGGGTGCTGCCCATGTTGGTCCTGTGCGCCGCGAACCCCTTCGATCTTTCCCGAAGCTGGCGCATGGCCGTACCAGCCGCGCCGCCGCCGCCCTGGTCGCTCTGGTGGCCCTGGTCGTACGCGCCGACGCCACCACCGGCTTCGCCTGGACAGTCGCCAGCGCCGTGATCGTCGTCGGCCTGCTGTTTTTTCGGCGCCGGCACCACTGTTTTCGCCGCCTTCGGCGCCCGCCCCCGCGCGCGGCGTCGACTGATGACGCGGTTCTGGACCCCGGAATACCGCGGGGGAGCATGCGGTTTAGCACTACGTGAGGCCGTCTGTCACACTGGTGGGCGGTTCGCAGGTTCCGGTTCACGGCTGGCAAGAGTCCTGAGCGTCACGGCCGACCCGGCGACCACGTCAGAATGAGGAGATCATGAAGGCCGACATCCACCCGAAGTATGCCGAGACCACGGTGAGCTGTTCGTGCGGTGCCACTTTCACCACACGCACACCCGCCAAGGGCGGCGAGATTCACGCCGAGGTGTGCTCCCAGTGCCACCCGTTCTACACCGGTAAGCAGAAGATTCTGGACTCCGGTGGCCGGGTTGCCCGGTTCGAGCGTCGTTTCGGCAAGCGCGCACGCTAGCTACATCAAGGCGCGTCCGGAGACTTGGGTCTCCGGGCGCGCCTTTGTCTATGCCTTCACATCCGTACCACCCGAAGGGCCTGACATGTCCGATCCGCTGACCTCGCTGCCGGCGATCCGCACTGAGTACGCGGACCTGGAGAAGCAGATGTCCGATCCAGGGCTGCACAGCGACGCGGCCAAGGCGCGTCAGGTCGGTCGCCGGTACGCCGAACTGGGCCCGATCGTGGCCGCCGCGACCGCGTTGGAGTCGGCTCGTGACGACCTCGCCACCGCGAAGGAGCTGGCCACCGAAGACGCGTCTTTCGCCGCCGAGGCGGACGAGATCTCGGCCCGCATCCCGCAGTTGACCGGCCGGCTCACCGAGCTGCTGATGCCGCGCGACCCGTCCGACGGCAAGGACGTGATCCTGGAGGTCAAGGCGGGGGAGGGCGGCGAGGAGTCGGCGCTGTTCGCCGGCGATCTGCTCCGGATGTACATGCGGTATGCGGAGCGTCGCGGCTGGAAGACCGAGCTGATGGAAGCGACCGAATCCGCGCTCGGTGGCTACAAAGATGTTGCGTTGGCGGTAAAAGCCAAGGGCATCCCGGCGCCCGGTGAGGGTGTCTGGGCGCGCCTCAAGTACGAGGGTGGCGTGCATCGCGTGCAGCGCGTGCCGGTCACCGAGTCGCAGGGCCGCGTACACACTTCCGCCGCCGGCGTCCTGGTGCTGCCCGAGGCGGAGGACATCGACGTGCAGATCGACCCCAACGACCTGCGGATCGACGTGTTCCGGTCGTCCGGACCCGGTGGGCAGAGCGTCAACACCACGGACTCCGCGGTCCGCATCACGCACGTACCGACCGGCATCGTGGTGTCCTGCCAGAACGAGAAATCCCAGCTGCAGAACAAAGAACAGGCGATGCGGATCCTGCGGTCGCGGATGCTCGCGGCCGCCCAGGAGGAAGCCGACGCGGCGGCCAGCGCCGAGCGCCGGTCGCAGGTGCGTACGGTCGACCGCTCGGAGCGGGTACGGACGTACAACTTCCCGGAGAACCGCATCTCCGACCACCGCGTCGGCTACAAGGCGTACAACCTGGACGCCGTGCTCGACGGTGAGCTGGACGGCGTCATCGACGCGCTGGTGAACCAGGACGGCCAGGACCGGCTGGCCGCCGCCACCGCCGGCAGCAGCTGAGCCGTGCTCGCTGGCATGCTTTCGGTGGCGGTCCAGCGGCTCGCTGAAGCCGGCGTCGACTCGCCGCAGGTGGACGCGGAATGGCTGGCCGCGCACGTGTTGGGTACGACGCGGTCCGGGCTGCTTTTGGTTGAGGGTTTCGATTCCGACCAACAAAGGCACTTCGACGACCTGGTCGAGGACCGAGCGAACCGGATCCCGCTGCAGCACCTGACCGGCCTCGCGGGCTTTCGCTATCTGGAGCTCGCGGTCGGCCCGGGCGTCTTCATTCCCCGCCCAGAGACCGAAATGCTGGCCCAGTGGGCAATCGACCGGGCTGGTTCGCTGGACAGCCCGGTGGTGGTGGAACTCTGTGCCGGTTCCGCCGCGATCTCACTGTCCATTGTGGACGAATGTGCGGCCGCGGTCGTACACGCCGTGGAGTTCTCGCCGCTCGCGGTCGCCTGGGCACAGCGAAACATCGACAAGTACGGACAAAACCGGGTTCACCTGGTCAGCGGCGACGCCACCGACCCGGCCGTCCTGTCCGATGTGGACGGACAGGCCGACCTCCTGGTCTGCAATCCGCCGTACGTGCCGGACGACTCCGCGCCGCCCCCGGAGGTCGCCGACCACGACCCGGCGATGGCCCTGTGGGGCGGCGGCGCCGACGGCCTCGACACCGTACGTAAACTCGTGCCGCGCATGCACGCCCTGCTCAAACCCGGCGGCTGGGTCGGCATCGAACACGCGGACGTACAAGGCGAATCGGTGCCGGCCATCCTGGCCGCCGCGGGGGGCTGGACGGACATCTCGGATCACCCCGACCTGTCCGCCCGTCCCCGCTACACCACCGCCCGCCGCCGCTAGCGGCGTTCCCTACTCGGGAACGACTACGTGTAGGCCGAGCGAACGCGCCGCGTCAGCGAGCCGTTTGTCGTACGCGATGAAATGGGTCAGTGCTGGCTTGAGGTCTTCAGCGGTCGCGAGGTGAATGGCGTCCAGACTTCTCAGGGTCGTTCCCGGTAGCTGACCCGCGGCGTCAAGGATGGCACCGGTTATCGGGCGCTGAAGTAGCAATGCGAGAACGTTGGGCAATATCTTGAGTGCGGCCTGGTCGTTTCGGCGCAGCGCCCGAGCTGTCTCAGTGCGCGCCAAGGCCGAACACACCAGCGGATGTGGGTTCGCGGCGAGCCAGGAACGCAGTGCCGCCGTTTCGTTCTCCTGCCGCGCGAGCTTGACCACGGCCGAGCTGTCCAAGTAGATCACTCGCGGTCTTCGCGCTGCTCTGAAATGACCTCGGTGGTGTCGATGTCGTTGCTCGCCGGTGTTGGTGTGATGGCGAGCAGTGCGGCAATCCCGCCTGGATTGCTTGCGGGAGTCAGCTTTCCCTCGCGGATGAGTTGATCGACGGCTGGATTGCCGGTGCGCGGCAGCGGAACAAGCATGGCGATGGGCTCGTCGTGCTCCGTTACGAGGATTGTTTCGCCGTCTGCGGCTTGGTGAATCACCCTGGACGTGTGCCGGGTGAGCTCCCTGATTCCCACCGTCATTGTCATGACAAAATGTTAGCACATTCTCCGATGGAGATCGTCGCATCTTGATGCGGAGATGCTATGATGTGTTCTATGCGGACGACCATTGACCTCCCCGAGGACCTTCATCGGCAAGCGGTGTCGATCGCGCGGGATACGGCGCGGACCTTGAGCGAGACGGTCGTCGATCTGATGCGGCGAGCCTTGGGGCAGGGCGGGACGCCGGAGGTTACCCGGAGTGCGCGCACCGGTTTGCCGGTGGTCCATCTTGCTACCACCATCACGACCGAGGACGTCCGTTCACTGGAAGACGACCAGTGACGGTTCTCCTGGATGCGAACGTGCTCATCGCCCTTCTCGTCGCCAGTCATGTGCATCATGACGC
This sequence comes from Fodinicola feengrottensis, assembly GCF_010993775.1. Lineage (GTDB taxonomy): Bacteria > Actinomycetota > Actinomycetes > Mycobacteriales > HKI-0501 > Fodinicola > Fodinicola feengrottensis. The sequence goes on from NZ_WOTO01000005.1 coordinate 246,552, forward strand.
CGCCGAGAACTGGCTGGTGGAGGGAGAAGATCGGTTCGCCACGTGTCCGATATCCGAGGGCAGTCTGGTGCGGCTGCTCCTACGTGAAGGACAAACCGCCGCGACGGCCAAAGCGGTTCTCAAGGCCGTGACCGACAGTCCTCGGCACGAATTCTGGCCAGCCGACATCTCATATCTTGACGTGTCCATGGATGGAGTCATTGGCCATCGCCAGGTGACCGACGCCTACCTCGCGGAGCTGGTCAGGGTGCGAGGCGGTCGACTGGCAACCTTTGATCAAGGGCTGGCCAAACTTCACAGTGACGTTGTTGATCTCGTCCCGACGCGCTGAACGGTCCAACCCGTCATCTGGGCGGACAGCTCGGAAACATCCGGTCTGTCCGCCCGCCGCGGCTGACCGCGACTCAGCAGAAGCCGATGGCGTCCGCGCGGTCGTTGGTGCCGGCTGGTACGACGCCGACCTGCTGGCCGGCGTTGACGACCTGCAGGGTGACGAGGGCGCCGTTGACGTGGTCATAGACGCATTCACGCTGGCTGGCGTTGGCGTTCTTCCACGAGCTGGCGTGGTCGTGCAGCGTCGAGTTCACGTCCTGATAGCTCGCGTACCCGCTGATGATTTGCTTGGTTCCGGTGAAATGCCCGTCGGTCCACAGGCAGAAGTTGTGCGCTGGACAGGTGGTGTCGGCGTACGCCGGTGTCGCGGCGATGACGGCACCGCCGCCGGCCAGTAACAGGGACACTCCGAAAGCAGCGATCCTCTTCATGACTGACTCTCCCTCGACCTTGGCTGGCTACGGTTCGAGTCAGTTCGTAGTGCGCTCGCACTGATCGACTCAATCTCCTTTGGTTGAGGCCAAAACACCGGGTTTCCTTTAAGGAGCGATCGATCAGGGCCGCTCTCCCTGAGAGGGCCTGATCAGGAAGTGGGAAACTGCCGGTGTGAGGAAAACCGCATGAGCCTGACGTACGACACCCGCGACGAATCCACCCGCCAGCTGGGCCTGGACGCGGCCGCCGAGGCGGCTGGCCGGGGCGACCTGGTGGTGATCCCGACCGACACCGTTTACGGCGTCGGCGCCGACGCGTTCAACCGGGCGGCGGTCGGCAAGCTGCTGGCCGCCAAGGGCCGCGGCCGCTCGATGCCGCCGCCGGTGCTGGTGCCGTCGTGGCGGACGCTGGACGGCCTGGTCATGACCATGCCGGCGGTCGCCCGTGACCTGGTCGAGGCCTTCTGGCCGGGCGGCCTGACGATCATCGTCGAGCACATCGCGTCGCTGGACTGGGACCTCGGTGACACGTACGGCACGGTGGCCGTACGGATGCCGCTGCACCCAGTCGCGTTGGAGCTGCTGGCCAAGGTCGGCCCGATGGCGGTGTCCAGCGCGAACACTACCGGCAACCCGGCCGCGCTGACCGCCGCGGACGCCGAGCTGATGCTGGGCGACTCCGTCGACGTCTGTCCGAGCTGGC
>NZ_WOTO01000039.1 GCF_010993775.1 Fodinicola feengrottensis
CGTACGGACGACAGCCGACAGTCGTCGGCTCGCCCAGGAGAACTCCGAGCTCAAGGGCCAGATGGACCGGCTCCGGCAGGAGGCCCAAGCAGCCCAGCAGGCCGCTCAGCAGGCCCAGCAGGCGGCATCTCGTGCCCAGGACGCCCAGCGTGGCAGCCAGCCTCAGATGGCCGGCGCGATGGGGGGTCTCACTTTCCGGAGAACCCGGCGGTGAGCAGGCGTTGCGGGTGCTCATGTTGGCACAGCGCACCGCCGACGATCACGTCGGGGAGGCCCGTCGGGAGGCTGAGAAGCTGCTCACCGACGCGCGCGCCAAGGCTGACGAGCTGACCCGCAACGCGCGGGCCAAGGCCGAGGCCCTGGAGCAGGAGGCCCGCCAGCGGCACCAGGAGGCCATGGGCAGCCTGGACGCGAAGCGCTCCGCCCTGCAGAAGCACATCGAGGAGCTCAAGTCCTTCGAGCGGGAGTACACAGGACCCGCCTGAAGGCGTTCTGGAGACCCAGTTTGCGCGACCTGACCGACCGTGGCCAGGCCATCGAGACCGAGAGCCGGAGCGACCGTTCGTCGGCCAGCACCAGCTCGACCGGGATCAACACTCTCGACCGGTGTGTCCGGCTCGTTCGGTGGCGGTGTGTCCGGGGCCTGGGCCTGGACAGCGGCCACGACAGCCGCTACTGATCGCGTACGAAGCACTGAACGGGAGCTGAGCGGGTGCTCGTCGGGAGCCTGCTGCTCATCGTGGCGGCCGCCGCGGTGCTGATCTATGGAGCGGTGACCAGCAATGTCCTGCTGATCACCGGTGCCATTGGCATCAGCGTGGTGGCCGCCGTTTTGCTGTACCTGGGAGCCCGCCAGGTCCGTCGACTGCCGGCCCGATCCGTCGCCGAACCGGTCAAGAAGGCGGCGAAGACCCCCGCCTCTCGCAGTTCTGAGAGCAAGACCGAGACCGCGGTGCTGCCGCGGGTCCCAGCCGCCGCTCCACCCGCGGCCCACCCATCGTCGGCCGTCCCGCCCGCTGTCGTCCCGCCTGCTGTCGTGCCGCCTGCTGTCGTACCGTCCGCGAAGAGGCCACCGGTGGTGGCCGAACGGGGCCGGCGCAAGCCCGTACCGCCAGAGGACCTGCCCTTCGCCCCGCCGCCGGCCGCCGACCGGTCTTCCACCAGCGGCATTCCGGCCCAGCCGGCCGGGAAGTCCGCGGAGCGCAGCGGGCCGGTCGGATCGGTGGATCCAGCGCTCGACAGCCCGACGACCCAACTGCCGGTCACGCCACCACCACCACCCGCCCTCAAAGCCGAGCCTCTCAAAGCTGAGCCTCTCAAAGCTGAGCCTCTCAAAGCTGAGCCCGCCAAGACTGAGTCGGCCAAGACTTCCCAGGTCAAGCCGCCGGTCAAGGCGCCGCCGGTCAAGGTTCCGCCGCTGAAAATCCCGCCGGTGAAGGTCCCGGTTGGCAAGATCCCGGTTGGCAAGGGCCCGGCGGAGAAGTCGAATGCGGCCGAGACCGCCGGCAAGGAGCCGGTCGAGCGGCGGGACGTGCTGCGCGATCCGGACGACCCGGCGGACGAGCCCGGCATCGAGCCGATCGGCACCGGGGTGGCCGACGAGTTCTCCGCCCGCGATGACGAGGTCTTCGTGGTAGATGGACGACCGCGGTTTCATCTGCCCACTTGTGCACACCTGGCGGACAAGGAGTCCGAGCCGGTGCCGGTGTGGGAGGCATTCGAGCTGGGTTTCACCCCCTGTGGCGGATGCCGTCCGGTGGCCGCCTTGATGGCCGTACGGCAATAGCGGTACGCATAACTTCCGGCTGCCGCGGTTTCCCGCTAGCGGATCCAGAATCCCCGCCTACCCTGGTCTGACAGCCACATGCATTGGCGCATGTCACGTTGTGGCGAACACGGACGTTACGTATCGTGTCTGCCTCGGGGAAGGCGTCTCGGCGAGACCTCGCGACCGGTGATACCGGGGTCGTGGGCGACAGCGGGGCCGCGCTCGCCGGCATGCAAGAGCGCAAGACAGGACATCCACTGTCGGACCGGATCCCGCCAGGTGCGCCGCGGCGGCGAGCAGAATGGACCAGGCCCGTGAGCCCCAACACCTCATCAGCGCCGCTGGCCGGCGCCAGCACGGAATATGCGGACATCAGAGCCGATCTGGCCGCCCGCGCCGACGACCTGCGCGGGGAACACGCCCGTGCCGTCGAAGAGATCTCCGAACTGCAGCGGGACCGGGTCTCCGACGGCGCCGGCGACGACCAGGCAGACGCCGGCAGCAAGGCCTTCGAGCGGGAGCAGGAGCTGTCGCTGGCGCGTGGCATCCAGGCCCGGCTGGACCAGGTCGAGCGTGCGCTGTCCGGTTGGACTCCGGCACGTACGGCATCTGCGAGCAGTGCGGCAACAAAATCCCGACCGCCCGGCTGGAGGCTTTCCCGTTCGTTACGCTGTGCGTGACCTGCAAACAGCTTGAGGAGCGACACTGAGCGCGATGTCCACCACCGGGGACGATGAGCCGGCCGCTGTTCGCCCCCGCCCACTGCTAGGGCGCATCCTGCCGTTCGCGGTGATCGCCGTGGTCGTCATCGGTTTGGACCAGCTGACCAAGGCACTTGTGGTCGCCTACCTGGAGGGCCGGCCGCCGATCTGGCTGATCGGCAACCTGGTGTCGCTGCAGCCGACGCGCAACACCGGTGCCGCGTTTTCGTTGGGGCAGACGTACACAGTGGTGTTGTCGCTGTTCGCCATTGGCGTGATCGGCTACATCATCCGGATCGCCCGGAAACTGAAGTCGCTGGGCTGGGCGATCGCGCTCGGGCTGATCCTGGGCGGCGCGGCCGGCAACCTGACCGACCGGATTTTCCGTGCGCCGGCACCATTGCAGGGCGGAGTGGTCGACTTCGTCAGCATCGGCTGGTGGCCGATCTTCAATGTCGCCGACTCGTGTCTGTGCGTTGGAGTGGGGCTGGTGGTGTTGCTGGTTTTCCGCGGCATCGGCGTCGACGGGCAACGAATGGGTGACCAGTCGGCGAAGTCTGACGGACCGGTGTCAGACTCGTCCTCGTGAGTGACTCCCTGACTGGCGACCGCCGGTCCATGCCGGTGCCCGACGGGTTGGACGGCATGCGGGTCGATGCCGCGCTGGCCCGAATGTTCGGCCTGTCGCGTACGACGGCCGCCGCGCTGGCCGCCGCCGGTGACGTCAGCGTCGATGGGGTGGCGCAGGGCAAGTCCGACCGGGTGACCGGCGGCGCGTGGCTGGAAGTGACGTTGCCGCCGCCGCCAGGCGCGCCGAAACTCGAGATCGCCACCGTCGAGGGGCTGAGTGTCGTCTATGCGGACGACGACATCGCCATCGTCGACAAGCCCGTTGGCGTCGCCGCACATCCGAGCCCCGGCTGGACCGGGCCGACGGTGATCGGCGGCCTGGCCGCGATGGGGCACCGCGTCTCCACCAGTGGCGCGGCCGAGCGACAGGGCGTGGTGCACCGGCTGGACGCGGGCACCACCGGGCTGATGGTCGTCGCGAAAAGCGAGCGCGCCTACACGTTGCTGAAGCGGGCTTTCAAGGAACGTACGGTCGACAAGGGTTATGCGGCTGTCGTGCAAGGACATCTGGATCCGCTGCGCGGCACCATCGACGCCCCGATCGACCGACACCCGTCGTCGGACTGGAAGTTCGCGGTGGTGGCCGGCGGCCGGCCGAGCGTCACGCACTACGAGACGGCGGAGGCTTTTCGGGCGGCCAGTTTGGTCGACGTGAAGCTGGAAACCGGTCGTACGCACCAAATCCGCGTGCACATGGCGGCGATGCGGCACCCATGTGTCGGCGATCTGACGTACGGGGCCGATCCCACGCTCGCCCAGCGGGTGGGCCTGACCCGGCAGTGGCTGCATGCCGCCCGGCTTGGTTTCGAGCATCCGGCGCACGGCCAGTGGGTCGAATTCACCTCGCCGTATCCGGCGGATCTGCAGCACGCCCTCGACCTGCTGCGTGACGCCTCGGTATGAACCCGCTCCGGCGGCTGCGGCGCGGCGCAGCCCGGTTGGTCGCGGGATTTCGCCGGCTCGCGGTTTTCTCGCAGGTTTTGCTGGGTTTGGCGGTCGTCGCGGTCCTGATCGGCGGAACAGTAGTTTTCGGTGCCGCGTCGGCGCCACCGCCGTCCAATGTGGACGACATTGACGTCGTACGAGCCGGTCCTTCCCAAGGCGCCAACATCGCGGCGTACCTCGCGTCGACCCGGCAATCGCTGGCCGCGTTGTCCGGAACCGAACCGGTGCTCGCTCTCGTGTCATTTCGGGACTATCAGACGGCTTCTTCGGCCGCTTCGGTTTTGTCCGGTACGACGGTAAAACTGGCCTTCGCGAGAGTGCCGCTGCCAGGCGTACAGACGCGCCTTTCGTCTTTTCCGGTCACCCATGCCGGCACCGACCTGGCAGCGGGAATGGCCCGGCTGGCCACCGAACGCTCCACCGAATCCACCCAGTTGCGGCAGTCCGCGGCCACCGACCCCGCCGGCCGAACCCAAGACCTCATCGGCGCCGACATCGCTCGTCGCGAGGCCACCGCCTACCGCTCCGGCTGCGGCTGCCTCTACGCCGCCGTCATCTCCGGCGCGCCGGCGGCCCTTCGCACCTTCGCCAGCCGGTCGGCCGTACGCGCCGTCGACCCCACCCCGCAGATTACCGACCCTTACTCCGCGGTCTTCACCCCGCTGCTCCCCGAACAACTCACCACCGTCGCACCGCCCCCAGACACCGCCGGTTAGGCGGGTTTGTTTTCGGCGGCGCGTACGAGCAGCTCGGCGGCCTCGACGTGGGTGGGTAAGCCGGTGACATCACCGAGCGTGGAGACGATGCCGGCGGCCAGCTGGTTGCCGAGCCACGCGGACGGCAGCTCGGCCAGCCCGCGGAGCCGACCGACCAGATAGCCGGCGGCGACCCGCGTCGCCGGCGCCGACCGGATCCACCACCGAGGAGGCCGCGGATGGCAGGTGGTACGTGTCAGCGCCGGCGTCGACCCACAGGCCGTCGGCGCCGGCCTTGACGACGGTCTCGGCGACGCCGGCCGAGCGGGCGGCGGCGATGATCGCGTCCGGGGCGTCGACGCCGAAGACCGGCAGCGCCTCGTCCGTACCGATGAACAGTCGGCCGCAGCCCTCCAGCAGCTCCCGAGAGCGCTTGCCCTGGCCCCTCACATCGCCCAACTGCGGGCGGATGTTCACGTCGAAGGCGACCTCGATGCCGGCCGCCGGCGCCTCCCGGCAGAGCCGGGCGACCAGCGCGTACGGGCCCTCGCCCAGGGCCGCGGTGAGGCCGGACGTGAGGATCGCGGTCGGCCGCGCCGCCAGCACCCCGGTCCGCGTCGGCGGCGGTCAGCCCGGCGGCCGCCGACCCGGCCCGGTAGTAGTAGACCCGGCGGGCGCCGTCGTCGGTCACGTCCTTGAGGAACAGCCCGGTGGGGCGCTCCGGGTCGGTGGCGATCAGGGTGGTGTCAATGCCGAGATCGGCGGCGGCGGCGATCAGCCGGGCGCCCAGCGGGTCGGCGCCCACCGCCGTACAGAGGGCTGTCCGGACGCCGAACCGGGCGGTGCCGGCCGCCACGTTCAGTTCGGCGCCGGCGACGTGTACGTCCAGCCTGGGGGCCGTCAGCAGGCGCTGGTCGGCCGGCGGCTGGAACAGGACCATCGGCTCGCCGACGGTGATGAGGTCGAGGGAGTCAGGCACGCGTTGCATTCTGCCTGCCCGCTGGCCTGTTCAGCGAACTCCGCAAGATCAGACGGCGGGCGCGATCTGGGCGTCCGGGTGGGCCGCGGTCTCCAGGGCGGCTGCGAGCGCGGCGACCTGGCCGATCTTGGCGGCGAGCGAGCTGGTCGGCGGTCCGGTCCCGGAGCGGGATGTGTACGAGCACCGCACGGTCGGCGAGCGTGACGAAGTCGGTGCTCACCGGCGCGAGGGCGGACCGTACAGCCGGCAGCGCCAGCAGCCGGGCGCCGTCCTGGTCCGCCTCGGCCAGCTTGAAGTGCTGGTTGCTCGGCAGGCCTTGGTCGACGAGCTCGGGGCCGACGTACCGGATGCCCAGCCGGAACTGTCCGGCGGGCCTTGCGAGGTGCGCGACCACGCTCATCATCGACAACCAGTCGGCCGGCCGCGGCCCGATCGCGGCGGCCCAGTCGTCGCGGCCAGCCAACACCGGCTGTCGCCACTCGAAGAGCTCGACCGGCACGGTCCCTACGGACCCGTACCAACCGTCTGAGACGGGCACGGGCCCGCCGGCGCGCCCGTCGATCTCCCGCGGGCCCAGCTCGGTCGCCCACACCCGGATGGCCCATGGCCACAGCGCTGTCCGCTGCAGACGGGCAGCGGTCGCTGCCGTGCCGACCAGCGCTGACATCTCATTCCCCTTCGGCTGGTGAAACCCACCCGCCGCCATTCTGCTGCTTACAGTGTGTTGCTGGCGTAAAGCGGTCCGGGTTCCATCGGACCGAACCGGTCCGACACGCGCCTTGGCCAACGCCAAAGTTGTCATACCGGCGTGCGAGGATCGCTGACGGACCCACACCACTTTGGGTCGTTGGTTTTGAAAAAAAGAGGGGGGTCAAGCCGAGGATGTCGTCGCCCGGCTCGTCCAGTGATTCGTTCGTACACCTGCACGTGCATACGGAATACTCGATGCTGGACGGCGCGGCGCGCCTGAAGGATCTGTTCGCCGAGGTGGCGCGCCAGGAGATGCCGGCGGTCGCGATGACCGACCACGGCAACATGCACGGCGCGAACGACTTCTACAAGCAGGCGATGAAGGCCGGCGTCACGCCGGTGATCGGCATTGAGGCGTATGTGGCGCCGCCTCGCGCGCTCACAAGCAGCCGGTGAAGTGGGGCGATCCGCACCAGAAGCGCGACGACGTCTCCGGTGGCGGCCACTACACCCACAAGACGCTGTGGGCGCGCAACGCGCAGGGCCTGCACAACCTCTTCAAGCTGACCTCCCGGGCGTATACAGAGGGTTTCGTACGCAAGTGGGCCCGGATGGACGACGAGACGCTGGCCGAGCACGCGGCCGGGGTGATGGCGACCACCGGCTGCCCGTCCGGCGAGGTGCAGACCCGCCTGCGGCTCGGTCAGTACGACCAGGCGCTCGCCTCGGCGGCCAAATACCGCGACATCTTCGGCGCGGACAACTACTTCATCGAGTTGATGGACCACGGGCTGGACATCGAACTGAAGGTGCGGGACGGGCTGCTGCGGATCGGCAAGGAGCTCGGCCTGCCGTTCGTGGTGACCAACGACTCGCACTACACGCACGAGGCGGACGCGGACTCGCACGACGCGTTGCTGTGCATCCAGACTGGCAAGACGCTCGCCGACCCGGATCGGTTCAAGTTCTCCGGCAGCGGCTACTACATCAAGACCGCGGACGAGATGCGCGGCATCGACTCGTCCGACGCCTGGCAGGAAGGCTGCCGGAACACCCTGCTGATCGCCGAGCGGGTGGACACCACCGGGATGTTCCAGTTCAAGGACCTGTCGCCGCGTTACCCCGTGCCGGAAGGGGAGACCGAGGAGTCCTGGTTCCGGATCGAGGTCGAGCGCGGGATGCGCCGGCGCTTCCCGGACGGCATTCCGCCCAAGCACCAGGAGCAGGCCGACTACGAGATGAAGGTCATCCTGGACAAGGGATACGCATCGTATTTCCTGGTCGTGGCCGACTTCATCGTGTGGTCCAAGAACAACGGCGTGCGGGTCGGCCCCGGCCGAGGCTCGGCCGCCGGTGCCATCGTCGCGTACGCGATGGGCATCACCGACCTGGACCCGTTGCTGCACGGCCTGTTCTTCGAGCGCTTCCTGAATCCCGAGCGCGAGTCGATGCCCGATATCGACATCGACTTCGACGAGCGTGGCCGCGGCGAGGTTATCAAGTATGTGACGGAAAAATGGGGCGAGGACAAGATCGCCCAGATCGCCACGTACGGCACGATCAAAGCGAAGGCGGCCATCAAGGACGCCGGCCGGATCCAGGGTTTCCCGTACGCGCTGGGCGACCGGATCACCAAGGCGTTCCCACCGGCGGTGATGGGCAAGGACATCCCGCTGTCCGGGGTGTTCGACGAGAAACACCCGCGCTACAACGAGGCCGGCGAGCTTCGCCGGCTCTACAACGACGAGGTCGACGTCCGGCAGGTTTTCGACCGTGCCAAGGGAATCGAGGGCCTGATCCGGCAGACCGGCGTGCACGCGGCCGGGGTGATCATGAGTTCGGAGACGATCACCGACTACATCCCGGTGATGCGGCGGGACTCCGACGGCGTGATCATCACCCAGTTCGACTACCCGACGTGCGAGTCGCTCGGCCTGCTGAAGAAGATGGACTTCCTGGGCCTGCGCAACCTGACCATCATCGAAGACGCGCTGCGCAACGTAAAACTCAACCACGACGTCGACATCGACCTGGACCACCTGGCCCTGGACGACCCGAAGACGTACGAGCTGCTCGGCCGCGGTGACACGCTCGGCGTCTTCCAGTTCGACGGCGGTCCGATGCGGTCGCTGCTGCGGTTGATGCAGCCGGACAACTTCGAGGACATCTCCGCGGTCGGCGCGCTTTACCGACCCGGACCGATGGGCGCGAACTCGCACATCAACTACGCGCTGCGCAAGAACAAGCAGCAGGACATCACGCCGATTCATCCCGAGCTCGAGGACGCTCTCAAGGACATCCTGTCCAAGACCTACGGCCTGATCGTTTATCAGGAGCAGGTCATGGAAATCGCGCAGAAGGTCGGCAACTACACGCTCGGTCAAGCGGACCTGCTCAGGCGTGCGATGGGCAAGAAGAAAAAAGAAGTCCTGGACAAGGAATTCGTGCCATTCAGTGAGGGCATGAAATCCAACGGCTTCTCGATGGCCGCGGTGAAGGCGCTGTGGGACATCCTGGTGCCGTTCTCCGACTACGCGTTCAACAAAGCGCACAGCGCCGCGTACGGTGTCGTCTCGTACTGGACGGCATTTCTGAAAGCCAACTATCCGGCCGAATACATGGCCGCGCTGCTGACTTCGGTACGGGATGACAAGGACAAGTCGGCGGTCTACCTGAACGAATGCCGCCGGATGGGCATCCAGGTGCTGCCGCCGGACGTGAACTCCTCCAGCGCCGACTACACCCCGGTCGGCACCGACATCCGCTTCGGCCTGGCGGCCGTGCGCAACGTCGGCGCCAACGTGGTTGCCGCGATCGAGCGCTGCCGCAAGGAAAAAGGCGCCTATACAGACTTTTACGATTTCCTCCGCAAAGTCGATGCGGTGGCCTGCAACAAGAAGACGATGGAAGCCCTGGTCAAGGCCGGGGCCTTCGACTCGCTCAACCACCCGCGCCGTGGCCTGCTGGCGATCCACGCCGATGCGGTCGACGCTTTCAGCGCCACCAAACGAAATGAGGCGATCGGCCAGTTCGACCTGTTCGGCGATGTCGGCGCCGACGAGGAAGCGGTCGTCGTCACGCCGGCGATCCCGGCAGGCGAGTGGGAGAAGGCCGATCTGCTCGCGTTCGAGCGGGAAATGCTCGGCCTCTACGTTTCGGACCACCCACTTTCCGGGGTGGAACACGTCCTTTCGGCGGCCGCGGACACTTCTTTGGTGGCGTTGAACGAAGACGCTGTGCCAGACGGCAAACTCGTCACCGTCGCCGGCATCCTCGGCGGCGTGACCCGCAAGGTCACCAAGGCCGGCAAGTCGTGGGCGATGGCCCAGCTGGAGGACTTGTCGGGCTCGGTCGAGGCGCTGTTCTTCCCAGCCACGTACGAGCTGGTCAGCATGCACATTGCCGAGGACGCGATCGTCGTGTTGAAGGCCCGCGTCGACAAACGTGACGACGTGCCGCGACTGATCGTCTCGGACCTGTCGATCCCGAACCTGACCGACATCTCCAAGGCCCCGGTGACCCTGTCGCTGGCCGCCAACCGCTGCACCCCGCCGCTGGTGAACCAGCTCCGCGAGGTGCTGGTCACCCACCCCGGCACCACCGAGGTCCGACTGAAAGTCACCAACGGCGGTCAAGCCACCATGCTCCGCCTCCAGGACGGCCTGCGTGTGACACCTTCTCCGGCGCTGATGGGCGACCTCAAAGCCCTCCTGGGCTCCGGCTGCATCGTCGCCTAGATGTGCCGGCGCATGCCTCGGCTAGGATGTCGTCAGCGGTTGGTGAGAGGAGGGTGTCATGAGTATTTCAGCACACGTGTCTGACGGTGATGGGCCGGGCGGCGAGGATCCTCGTGTCACTCTAGGGCAGCTGATTGTCTTCCACCGGGGGGGGGGGAATGGACAGAGGCCGACTACAACGCACTCCCAGAGGGCGTCCATGTCGAGCGCTGCACGACGGAAGGCTGATCCTGGTGCCCGAGCCGACGTATGAACATCAGTACGCGGCAAGAGTTCTTGCCAACGATCTATCCGAAGCGATCGGGGATCCGCACCTCGTGGTAGGACCGGTAGACGTACGGATGGCTGACGGTCATCGCTACAGGTCACCCGATCTGGTAGTCCTGCGAAGCCGTTACCGCGGTCGACCGGCTGATCCGCAGAACGTCCAACTCGTGGCCGAAATCGTGTCGCCTGGTGGAGGCGACGAGTACGACCAGAAGATGATCGTCTATGCCGAGGCTGGCATCGCGTGGTATCTGATCGTGCAGGAAACCCCAGCTGGGTATTTTGCCGAGCTTTACGAGCTCGAAACCACGTCGAACAAATACGTACGTCACTCGGCGACCGCGCCGGCTGGTGAGTTGGACCTGCCCGAGCCTTTCCACGGCACCCTGCGGCTGCGCCAGCTGTCCTGAGGTCCGATAGCGCAGCCGGTTGAGAAAAGGTCGACGCGCGGGCGCCCGTACCAGGAGCATGGTGGGTATGGGAACGGATATTTACGGATGGCTGGAGTGTCGGGCGTGGCCGGGCAATTTGGATGAGACCTCATGGTCGGCGGCGATCAACCTGTCGCTTTTGACCACAGCACGGGACTACGACGCCTTCGGCTGTCTTTTCGGAGTCCGGAACTACGCGAAGTTCGGTCCGATTGCTGCCGATCGTGGCCTGCCCGTGGATGTGTCCGACGTAGTGAGACAGGATCACGCCGAGTCGCTGGAGGACATGGGTTTCGGGGACACCTGGATCGGCTGGGACGAGCTGAAAGCGGTTGACTGGGACGAGTTCGCGGAGGCGCCGGACAGCCGGATCCATCAGTACGAGCGAGGCGCCGCCGGTGAGTTACGGATGGTGGAAAAGGCGGTCTGGAGCCGAAAGTTCACTGAAGTCGCCGGGATCACCGGTCCGGTCGGCGGCTATGGCGAGCGGAACTGGCCGGACGGTACCGAATGGGTGGACGGCACCACTGTCTTTCGGGCCGAGCGGCTTCGCCGCCGGGATGCCCTGTCCCTTGACTCGGGAGGCGATTGGCAGCCTTTGTGGGACGCCTGCGCGTTGCTGGCTTCGGTGCACGGCGACGAAAACGTACGACTCGTCGTCTGGTTCGTGTCCTAAAGGGCTGTGGCTACGTTCGGAGGGTGGCGACGGCGTTGGCGGCGGCCAGGCCAATGGCGGTGTTGATGTGGCTGTCGTTGGCGGGATGGGTCAGTGCTCGGGTGAAAACCGCGGCGGCGTAACGCGAGCCGTCCGGAAACTGGATCACGCCGGCCTCGTTGCGTACGACGCCGAGCAGCCCGCCGCTCTTAGCGGAAACCCTGACCGGGCGCGGAAAACCCATGGCCAGCCGGTGCCGGGTGAGTTGGGTCGCCATCAACTGTCTGACCTGCGCGCAGGCTTGCGGCGGGCCGGCTTCGTCGCGCCAGATCAGGCTCACCAGAGTGGCTGCTTCGCTTGCGGTCGTACGCATCGCCGTCGCCGGCCGCATAGCGCGAGACCGGGAAACCAGTTCGTCGACATGCGGGTCGGCGGAGGCGTTGACCAGCTCTTTCCAGTCGGCGAAGCCAGCGTCCGTGCCGACGGAGTCGAGCATGTCCCGCAATGTCGTCGGGATGATCGTACGCGTGAGCCCGAGCGAGGTCAGGGTGGCGTGGATGCTGTCCAGACCGACCTTGTCGATCAGTACGTCGGTGGCCGCGTTGTCACTGATCACCATCATCATCCGAGCCAGGTCCCGTACGGACACCTCAACGTCGTCGGCGAAGTTCGAGAATCCGGTTGGCCCGGCGGTGTTGCTGGTGGGGGAGAGGCGGACGCGCTCAGTCGGGTCGAGTTTTCCGCCGGAGATCTGCCTAAAGACCTCTAACGCCACTGGGGTCTTGGCCACCGAGGCGGAAACCACCAGATCATCGGCGCCGACGGCCACCTCGCCGGGGCCGTCGATTTCCCGTACGCACAGCCATCCCTCGCACCCGGCATCGGCGAAACACTCATAGGTTCAGTCTTACAAACGCAGTGCCTGCTTCACGAGAGAGAGCGCCTTGTCGGCGTCGATGCCGAGTTGCCGGACACGAGCCGCGTACGCGAGCGCCGCTTCGTGAGCGGCTTGCAGACCGGCGTCTGGACTGGCGGCCACAAAAGTGCCATGTCGGCCGCGGGTGACGACGACGCCGTCCTGCTCCAGCTCACGGTACGTACGGGCGACGGTGTTCGCGGCGATGCCCAGATCGGTGGCGAGTTGGCGGACCGGCGGCAGTCGGGTGCCGGCCGGCAGCACGCCCGAGCGGGCCTGCTCGGTGACCTGAACGCGCAGCTGCTCGTACGGCGGTGTCGCCGACCGCGGATCGATCTCGACGATCATGACAGCGACCTTTGGGTATGTTTTTCGTCGAGTGCGGGACATTGTGCCGCACTCGACGTCGAGTGCGGGGTTTTGTCCCGCAGTCGACGTGGCGGCCGACACCAGTGGGGTGTCGCGGACTCGGCGCGCCCTAAGCGAGGGCGGCGTCGATGGCGGAGGTGACGATCTCGTCCTCGGGCTCGGTGCGCGGACGGAAGCGAGTGACCGAGCCGTCGGCGGTGACCAGGAATTTCTCTCGAGTTCCACTGCACGTCGCCAGCTGCGCCCTCAGCGTCGGCGACCTTGGTCAGTTCGGCGTAGAGCGGGTGCCGGCTCTCGCCGTTGACGTCGATCTTCTCGAAGAGCGGGAAGCTCACGCCGTACGTGGTGGAGCAGAACTCCTGGATTTCCTCGGCGGAGCCGGGTTCCTGGCCGGCGAACTGGTTGCAGGGGAAGCCGACGACCGAGAATCCGCGGTCGGCGTAGCGCTTCTGTAGCCGCTCCAGGCCCTCGTACTGCGGGGTCAGTCCACATTTGGACGCCACGTTGACGACCAGCAGCGCCTTGTCGCCCAGCGCCCCGAGGGTGGACGGCGAGCCGTCCAGGGTGGTCAATGGAATGTCTTGAATGCCCATGTCAGTGCACCTTTGCTCGGTCGACTACTAAGTTAAAGCCTCTGACATTCAGCCGTTGGTGGCGAGTGTCAGCTCGTGTTAGGTGGGACACAGTCAGGACACTAGTGCGACTCGCGGGGCACGTCGTGTCCGCTCGCGCCGACCAGGAAGTCGAGGTCGACGCCTTGATCGGCTTGCAGAACATGCTCGCCGTAGAGCCGTACCCAACCGCGGGTGGCGTGTGGTGCGGGCGCCTTCCAGTCGGCCCGGCGGCGGGCCAACTCCTCGTCGTCGACCTCCATGGCGATCGTCCGTGCCGGCACGTCCAGCGAGACGATGTCCCCGGTGCGTACGAGTGCGAGCGGACCGCCGACCGCGGCTTCCGGCGAGACGTGCAGGACCACCGTGCCGTACGCGGTGCCGGACATCCTGCCGTCACAGATCCGTACCATGTCGGTGATGCCGCGCTTGAGCAGTTTCGTCGGCAGGGTCACGTTGCTGACCTCCGGCATCCCCGGATAGCCGCGCGGGCCGCAGTTTCTGATGACCAGCACGGTGTTCTCGTCGACCGGCATCTCCGGGTCGTCGGCGACCGCGTAATATTCCTCTGGAGACTCGAAAACCATCGCCGGGCCGCGGTGTGTCATGAGCTTCACCGAGGCCGCCGACTGTTTGATGACCGCTCCGTCCGGTGCCAGGTTGCCGCGCAGTACGGCGGTGCCGGTGCCGGCTTCCTGGAGCGGGTTTTCCAGCGTACGAATGACTTCCCGGTTATAGCATTCGGCGTCGGCGATGTTCTGGGCGAGCGTCGCGCCGGTCACTGTGATCGCGGACGTGTCGATCAGTGAACTGAGCTCGGCCATCACCGCCGGAATCCCGCCGGCGTAACAGAAATCCTCCATCAGGAAACGTCCGGACGGCATCAGGTCAACCAGGGTCGGAATGTCCCTTACCAGCCGGTCGAAATCGTCCAGCTCCAGCGGCACCCCGAGCCGGCCGGCGATCGCGGTCAAGTGAATCACCGCGTTTGTCGAGCCGCCAATGGCGGCATTGACACGAATGGCGTTCTCGAAAGCGGTACGCGTCATGATCTGGCTCGGCCGCAGGTCTTCCTCCACCATTTTCACGATCCGCTGGCCGGCCTGCGTCGCGGTCTTGTAACGGCGCGCGTCGACCGCTGGCCAGGTGGCCGAATAAGGCAGCTGCATCCCCAAAGCCTCGGCCATGCTGGCCATCGTGGACGCGGTGCCCATCGTCATGCAGTGACCGTTTGACCGGGACATGCAGCTTTCCGCGAAGAAACATTCCTCCTGAGTCATCCGACCGGCGCGTACTTCCTCGTCGAACTTCCACACGTGCGTACCGGATCCGATGTCCTGGCCCTTGAACTTGCCGTTCAGCATCGGCCCGCCGGTCACCATCAGCGCCGGAATGTCCACACTGGACGCGGCCATCAACAGACCCGGAGTTGTCTTGTCGCAGCCGGAAAGCAGCACTACGCCGTCCATCGGGTTGGCGCGCATCAGCTCTTCGGCTTCCATCGCGAGCAGGTTGCGATAAAGCATCGCGGTCGGACGCAACAAAGTTTCGCCCAGTGCCATCGCCGGAAACGCGAGCGGGAATCCGCCGGCCTGCCAAACCCCGGTTTTCACCGCGTCCGCGACCTGGGTCAGGTGCGCGTTGCAGGGCGCCAGATCGGAGGCGGTGACCGCGATCCCAATCACCGGCCGGCCGTCGAAAACCTCGTCGGTGTAGCCCTGGTTTCGCATCCAGGAACGGTGAATCATGCCGCTCTTGTCCGACCCGCCGAACCAGGTCGCGCTGCGCCGCCGCGTGTTGCCCTGCTCCACTGCGCTGTCTCCTCGCTGAAGCCGATGGTTAGCCAACTCGACCTCATCAGTCGATGACTCAGTACGCAAGCGAGGTCCTTGAGAGTGATACGAGAAACGGGTATGACAAGCTCAAACGGTCATGACGAGCGAGCAGAGCGCCACCGAAGCGGCCGAGGACGGCAGTCAGCCGCCGCCGCCCCGGAGCCCAACAGCCGGGTCCACCTGAGAAAGCCCGACCAGAGCCAGCCAACACAGGCCCAGGAGGACCCAGAGCAGGCTGACCCGTACGCCGACTGGCAACCGCCGGCTCTGTCGATCGGCCGCGCCTTCGCCGTCGCGGACCTGGTGCGAGCCGGCATCGCCGCCGCGGTGCTGCTCGTCCTCGGCGCCCCCCTTGGCCTGCTGTGGTCGGCGATCGCGCCGCACGCGATGGCCGCGCAAACCGCCGGCGGTGCGATCTACACCGGTTTCGACAACGAGGTCTTCGTCGCGGCGGACGCCGTCCTTGGTGCGATCGGGCTGGTGGTGGGCATCCTGGCCGGCGTCGGCGGATACCTGTGGCTTAGCCGGCGCGGTCCGTGGATGGCCATCGGGCTGGCTGTCGGTGGCGCCGCCGGCTCGGCGTTGGCGATGGTCGTTGGCCACCAGATCGGCCTCGCGACCTCGACCGGTTGGTGGCCAGCGGCCCGGTCGGCACCCAGTTCACCGCGCCGGTGAGCGTACGGGCGACCGGCGTCCTGCTGATCGAGCCGCTCGTCGCGGTGCTGGTGTACGTGGTGACCGCGGGCTGGTCGAAGTACGGCGACCTGCGCCGCGGCGACTTCGAGATCCCGCCGGAGGTTTGGGGCGAGCATGCGCCCGCGGAAACTAGTTCAGACTTAGCGGCGCCCGCAGCTCGGCCAGCGGCACCGGAACAGCCCGAAGCCGCCGAAGCATCGTCGCCTCCCGCTTGAGCAGCAGCCGCAGCTCGCGGCGCAGCCGGGCGATGGTGGACACCTCGGCCAGCAGGTCCTGACGGTCCCGCTGCGGCAGCGGTGCGCTCGCGGCGACCAGATGGGACAGCGTGGTCGGCTCGGCTGGCAGCTTCAGCGCCGTGGCGCCGGCCGCCGAGCGCAGCTCGATGTGTTCGGGCTGCGGCGGCAGATCCTCGTCCCGTTGCGTCTCGGTGACGCTCGCGATCAACGCGACATAGCGCTGGAACACCTCGGCGACGCTCACCGACAGCAGGGTCGCCTCGGCCAGCTCGTACGGCTCGTCCGGCAGCCACTCGACCTCGCCGAACGGGTACGGCGCGGACGTGGTGTCCAGGTCGTGCAGCCGAAATCGGCGGCGGCCCACCGACACGATGTCGTAGCGGCCGTCCGGATATGCCGCCACCTGCCGCAACTCCGCCGTACAGCCCACGTCGTAGAGCGCTTTCACGCCGTCGACGCCGACCTCCCAGCCCTGCTTGATGCTGACCACGCCGAACTCTCGGCCAGGGCCTTCCGGAGCTTCCATGAGAAGCCTGGTCAGGGCGCGATAACGGGGTTCGAAAACGTGTAGCGGCAACACGACACCCGGGAACAGTACGGTCCCCAAGGGGAACAACGGGATTGCCTCCACTCGGGCGAGCGTATGCCGGTGCCGGCCGGTTCGCCTGGTGAATCTCAGGTCTAGACAACGCATCCGCCCGTACCGGCGCGCCGAAAGTGGTCCCTGCCACGCCCGATGCGCCGGCCGGATCACCGGGCGCGCCGGGCCGTAGACTCGCAGGAGTGCTGACGACGACCGACCTGCGTGGAAGTGACACCGACCCGCGGACCGTGCTGCCCCGGGCCGCGGTGGACGTCGGTGCCGCCGCGCAGCGGATCCAGCCGATTCTCGACGACGTGCGGGACCGTGGGTTGCCGGCCGTGCTGGCCGCCACCCAGCGCTTCGACGGTGTCGAGCTGTCCGACGTACGGGTGCCGCGTGAGCATCTGCGGACGGCACTGGAGGGCCTGGATCCGGCCGTGAGAGCCGCTCTGGAGACCACTATCCAGCGGGCCCGCGCGGTGCACGCGGACCAGCGCCGGCAGGATGTGACGACCCGGCTGGCGCCCGGCGGCACGGTCACCGAGCGGTGGGTGCCGGTTGAGCGGGTGGGCCTTTATGTGCCGGGCGGCCTGGCCGTCTATCCGTCGTCGGTGGTGATGAACGTGGTGCCGGCGCAGGAGGCCGGCGTCGCTTCGCTGGCGATCGCCTCGCCGCCGCAGCGGGACCACGGTGGCCGCGTGCACCCCGCCATCCTGGCTGCCTGCGAGCTGCTCGGGGTCGACGAGGTCTACTCGGTCGGCGGCGCCCAGGCGGTCGCGATGTTCGCGTACGGCATCGAAAACGTCCGTGCGGTCGACATGGTGACCGGCCCCGGGAACATCTACGTGACGGCCGCCAAGCGGCAGCTGCGCGGCCTGGTGGGCATCGACTCCGAGGCCGGTCCGACCGAGATCGCCATCCTCGCGGACCGTACGGCCGATCCCCTACATGTGGCCGCGGACCTGATCAGCCAGGCCGAACACGACCCGGCCGCGGCGAGCGTGCTGGTCACGGACTCCGAGGAGCTGCTCGCCGAGGTGCAGCGGACGCTGCCGAAACTGGTCGGCGCGACCAAGCACACCGAGCGGGTCACCGAGGCGCTGAGCGGTCCGCAGTCCGGCGCGATCCTGGTCGACGATGTCGAGCACGGGCTGCGGGTCGTGAACGCGTACGCGGCCGAGCACCTGGAGATCCAGACCGCTGACGCCCGCGAGATGGCGTTGCGGGTACGCAGCGCCGGCGCGATCTTTGTCGGGCCGTACGCGCCGGTCAGCCTCGGCGACTACTGCGCCGGCTCCAACCACGTGTTGCCGACCGGCGGCTGCGCCCGGCATTCGTCCGGGCTGAGCGTGCAGACGTTCCTGCGTGGCGTCCACATCATCGAGTACGACAAACCCGCGCTCGCCGAAGTCGCCGGGCACGTGGTGGCGCTGGCGAACGCCGAGGACCTGCCGGCGCACGGCGAAGCCGTCCAGGTGAGGTTCCGGTGACCGACCTTGAGGATCTCCCGCTGCGGGCGGACCTGCGCGGCCAGCACCCGTATGGTGCGCCTCAGCTGGACGTGCCGGTTCGGCTGAACACCAACGAAAACTCCAGCCCGCCGCCGGCGGCGGTGGCGGCCGCGATCGTGGCCGCGGTGGCCACCGAGGTCGCCGAGGTAAACCGCTATCCGGACCGGGACGCGGTCGCGTTGCGCGAGGAGCTCACGGCATATTTGGCCAAGCAGACCGGCGAGCCGCTGACCGTCGACCAGCTGTGGGCGGCCAACGGCTCGAATGAGATCCTGCAGCAGCTTTTACAGGCTTTTGGTGGCCCAGGACTAAAAGCGCTGGGCTACACCCCCTCGTACTCGATGCATCAGCGGATCGCCGAGGCGACCTGTACGCCGTGGGTCGACGGCCGGCGGGCGTCGGACTTCACGCTCGACCCGATTTCCGCGGTCGAGCAAGTAAAAGTCGTGCGGCCGAACCTGGTTTTCCTTTGCTCGCCGAACAATCCGACCGGCACAGCGATTGATCTCGACACGATCAGAGCGGTCGCCGACGCGACCCCCGCGATGGTCGTCGTCGATGAGGCGTACGGCGAATTCGCCAGGCCAGGGACGAAAAGCGCGGTGACGTTGCTGCCGGAATATCCGCGGCTGGTGGTCACCAGGACGATGAGCAAGGCCTTCGCCTTCGCTGGCGGCCGGCTCGGTTACCTGGCCGCGTCGCCGGCGGTGGTGCAGGCGCTGCAGCTCGTACGCCTGCCATATCACCTGTCCGCGCTGACCCAGGCCGCCGCGAGAGCCGCGTTGCGGCACGCGACCGAGCTCCAGGCGGGTGTGGACAGCATCCGCGGTGAGCGGGACAGATTGGTCAGCGAGCTGACCGCGCGGGGTTGGGAGGTGGTCCCGTCGGACGCCAACTTCGTGCTGTTCGGCCGGTTCGCCGACGCTCCCGCGTTATGGCAACGTCTGCTCGGCGCGGGAGTTCTCATCCGGGACGTGGGGATGCCCGGGTGGCTCCGGGTGACCGCCGGCACGCCGGCTGAATGCAGCGCGTTCCTGGGCGCGTTCGACCAGGTGGCGACGGACGCGGACCGGATGGCATGACGGGTACGCACGGAAGACGGGATGGGGGAGCGCCGATGAGCCGGACCGCCCGGATTGAGCGGAAAACGGCCGAGTCCAAGGTGCTGATCGAGATCGAACTCGACGGCCGTGGCATCACCGACGTGGAGACCGGGGTCGGTTTCTACGACCATATGCTCGCCCAGCTGGGCAAGCACGGGCTGTTCGATTTGACCGTACACACCGTCGGTGACCTGCACATCGACCCGCATCACACGGTCGAGGACACGGCGATCGCGCTCGGCCAGGCGTTCGCCGAGGCGCTCGGGGACAAGACCGGCATCAGCCGCTTCGGGCAGGCCGCGGTGCCGCTGGACGAGGCACTCGCCCAGGTGGTCGTCGACCTGTCCGGGCGGCCGTTCCTGGTCCACAACGAGCCGGCCGTGATGGACACCGCGGTGATCAACGGTGTCTTCAGCTGCACGCTCGTACGCCACGTGTGGGAGGCCTTCGCGCACAACGCCAAGATCGCGCTGCACATCGACGTGACCCGCGGCCGCGATCCGCACCACATCGCCGAGGCGCAGTTCAAGGCCGTCGCGCGGGCGCTGCGGGCGGCCGTCGAGGTCGACCCGCGGGTGCGAGGCATCCCGAGCACCAAGGGCGTGCTGTGACCCCCCTCGGGTGGTTGTGGTCGACCACGGCTCGGGCAACCTGCGCTCCGCTGAGCGCGCGCTCGCCCGGGTTGGCGCCGACGTGATCGTCAGCCCGGACGTGTCCGCTGCCGAGACCGCCGACGGCTGTGTGGTGCCCGGGGTCGGCGCTTTTTCGCGGCCTGCATGGAGGGCGTCGTCGCGTGCGGCGCCGATGTGATGGTCCGCAAGCGGCTCGCTGACGATCGGCCCGTGCTCGGGATTTGTGTGGGAATGCAAGTGATGTTCGCGCGCGGTGACGAGCACGGCGTGCGCACGGACGGCATTGGCGCGCTGCCCGGCGAGATCCGCCGGCT
This sequence comes from Fodinicola feengrottensis, assembly GCF_010993775.1. Classification (GTDB taxonomy): domain Bacteria; phylum Actinomycetota; class Actinomycetes; order Mycobacteriales; family HKI-0501; genus Fodinicola; species Fodinicola feengrottensis. The sequence continues at coordinate 20,305 of NZ_WOTO01000039.1, forward strand.
GCGGGCCGAGCGAGTGCCGCACATGGGTTGGAACACCGTTTCCGTACCAGCCGGATCGCGGGTTTTCGCCGGCGTCGAGGACCAGCGGTTCTACTTCGTGCACTCGTACGCGGCTTGCGACGTTTCGGTGCTGCCTCCCGACGCGCTCGTCACCACCACCCGCCACGGCGAGGACGACTTCATCTCGGCCGTCGAATGGCGAGCCTTGACCGTCACCCAGTTCCACCCCGAGAAGTCCGGCGACGCCGGCGCCGACCTCCTCTCCTCCTGGGTCCGCTCGCTCCGCTAGCGGTCAACCAGGTGCAGGGACAGTGTCCGATCGAGGTAGGCAGTGAGGTCGGCGACCTCGCGTACGACGGCACCGATGTACCCGTCGGGGCGGATCACGACGAAGGTGCCGGGTCGGACGCCGTACGCGCGGCGGATGTCGGCGGAGTCGACCGAATAGCCGCGTACAGCCGGGCCGTAGAGCGCAAACTGGTCCAGCGGCTGTCCGAAAGCCAGCACGGTCAGGTGGGATCCGCGGTAGAGGTCGAAAAGTCGGCCGGTCCCATAGCGGCCGTCCGGTGCGCTCACGCCGGCTCCCGGGCCGACACTCAACGAGCTGTCCGGATAGCTCGGGTGGTCGTAGCGGCCGCGTTTGTTCAGGCGAGTGAGGTACGGCCTGACCAGCAGCGGGAGGAGCGGGCGCAGGAAGGCCGGCGGTCGGGCGGCAGTGGAGAAGGTGCGGTCGCTCTCGGCCAGCACGGCCCGGGCGACCGGCAGCCGCTCCTGCTCGTACGTGTCGAGCAACCCGTCGTCGGCGTGACCGCGCAGCACCCACCCGAGTTTCCAGCCCAGGTTGTCAGCATCCTGGACCCCGGTGTTCATCCCGAAGGCGCCGAACGGGCTGTGCACGTGGGCGGCGTCGCCGGCCAGGAACACCGGGCCGACGCGGTAGGTGTCGACCATCCGGAGGTGGTAGCGCCAGACCGACAGCCAGTTCGGGTCGACCAGACGCAGGTCCAGGCCAGTACGTTCGCGGGCCAGTTTTTTTTTCCAGCAGCCGCGCCGAAGGCTCGGGGTGGTCCGGGGGCACCGAGGCGACGAGCTGCCACCGGCCGCCCTCGCCGGACGGGCGTGCCACGAACGTGTCGGCCCCGAGCCAGATCTGGGTGGCATTGGAATGTGCGAGCCCCTCGACGTACGCGTCGGCGAGCAGAACCTGGACGTCTTCCTCCGTACGACCGGAAAACCGAAGCCCCAGCCGCTTGCGGACGGTGCTGCGGCCGCCGTCGCAGCCGACCAGATAGGACACCTGGGCGCTTTCGCCGGTGTCCAGCTCCACCACCACCCCGCCGGCGTTGGCCTGGAAGTCTCGTACACCGGTGCCGAATTCCACCCGTACGCCGAAATCGGCGAGCCGGTCGCGTAGGATCTCCTCGGTCTTGAACTGGGGGAGGGCCAGCGAGTTCGGGTAGGGCCGGGTGGCGCTCGGTTTGTCCTGCCCGATCGAGAAATCCGCGAGCAGTGACCCGCCGAGATGCACCCGGGTGCGGGCCGCGACCCAGCCGGCGGCCATGAACCGGTCGGCGATCCCGAGGTCGTCGAAGACCTCCAAAGTCCGCGGCTTGACCGTAAAACCGCGTGATCCCGGCTGAGCCGACGGCGACCGGTCGACGATCCTTACAGACACTCCCTGCCGGGCGAGCACGCAGGCAAGCGTGAGCCCGGTTGGGCCGGCGCCGACCACGAGTACGTCCGTCATGACCAGCTCCGGGCACCGCGCAGGTCAGTCATGAGGGCACTCCTTTGGGAGATGGCGAAGGGGGGATGCCGTGATCAGCGGCGTGCTCTCACTCTGACAGCCACGAGATCGAGTGTCAATATGTACATGTCCGGACGGACACTAAAGCTGCTATGCTGCCGTCATGTCACTTCGCCATGCCCTGCTCGGCCTGCTGGCCGAAGGCCCCGCGAGCGGGTACGACCTGACCAAGCAGTTCGAGGGTTCGCTGATGCAGTGGGCCTGGCACACGACTCACAGCCACGTCTATCCGGAACTGCGACGGATGACCGAGGACGAGCTGGTCGAGGTGGTCGCGACCGCGTCGCGAGGGCGCAAGACGTACGGGATCACCGACCCGGGCAGGCAGGAGCTGCGGCGCTGGCTGCTGGCGGATCCGCTGACCGAGGAGGCCGTCCGCAGCGAGGCCGCGCTGCGGATGTTCCTGCTCGGCAACCTCGAACCGGCCGAGGCGATCAAAATCCTGCAGGACTACGCCGACCGTACGACCCAGCGCCTGGAGACGATGCAGGCCCAAATCAACCAGGCACCGGCACAGTGGCGGGACAACCCCTTCGCGGTCGGCCGACTGGTCGCCGAGCGCGGCCTACGCACCCTGCCGGCCGTACGCGACTGGGCACTGTGGTGCATTGAGCAGCTCTCGCAAGCCCAACGGCCCAGCTGAGCGGCCGCAGCGCCGGATCGGGAGAATGGGTGGCATGACGAACCGCTTGACGTTGTTGCCGGCTGTCGACGTGACCCAGGGGCGGGCCGTGCAGCTCGTGCAGGGCGAAGCCGGCTCCGAGAAGGTGTACGGGGACCCGATCGCGGCCGCGGTGAACTGGCAGAGCGGCGGCGCCGAGTGGGTGCATCTGGTCGATCTCGACGCGGCGTTCGGGCGGGGCCACAACCGGGAGTTGCTCGCCGAGGTGGTCGGCAAGCTGGACGTGCAGGTCGAGATGTCCGGTGGGATCCGTGACGATGACTCGCTGAAGGCGGCGCTCGCGACCGGTTGCCGGCGGGTGAACATTGGCACGGCGGCGCTGGAAAATCCGGACTGGTGCCGGAAAATCATCGCCGAGTACGGCGATCGGGTGGCGATCGGCCTGGACGTGAGAGGTGACAGGCTCGCCGCTCGCGGCTGGACGCGCGAGGGTGGCGATCTCTGGGATGTGTTGCAGCGGCTGGAAAACGACGGCTGTCAGCGGTACGTGGTGACCGACGTGCTCAAGGACGGCATGCTCCGCGGGCCGAACCTGCAGCTGCTGATCGATGTCTGCGCGCGTACCGAAAAGCCGGTCATTGCCAGCGGCGGCGTGACGACCATCGAGGACCTGAAACAGATCTCGCGGCTCGTGCCGAACGGCGTCGAGGGCGCGATAGTCGGGACTGCCTTGTACGAAGGCAATTTCACGTTGCCCGAGGCGCTGGCGGCGGTCCGATGACCGTCGCGGTCAGGGTCATTCCGTGCCTGGACGTGGACGGCGGCCGGGTCGTCAAGGGTGTCAATTTCACCGCGTTGCGAGACGCCGGTGACCCGGTCGAGCTGGCCCGGGCGTACGACGCGGCCGGCGCGGACGAGCTCACCTTTCTGGACATCACCGCGTCCTCGGCCGGCCGGGCGACCACGCTTGAGGTGGTACGCCGGACCGCGGAGTGCGTGTTTATCCCGCTGACCGTGGGCGGTGGGATCCGAGCCGTGGAAGACGTCGACGCGTTGCTGCGCGCCGGTGCCGACAAGATCGGCGCGTGAACACCGCGGCGATCGCCCGCCCGGAAGCTGCTCGGCGAGATCTCCCGGCGGTTCGGCGCGCAGGTCCTGGTGCTGTCGGTCGACGCGCGCCGCGTTGTCGATGGTCCACCGACGCCCAGCGGTTTCGAGGTGACTACGCACGGTGGTCGCCGAGGGACCGGTCTGGACGCGGTCGAGTGGGCCGCCCGCGGCCAGGAACTGGGGGTCGGCGAGATCCTGCTGAACTCGATGGACGCGGACGGTACGACCGCCGGTTTCGACCTGGAGATGATCCGTGCCGTCCGCGCGGTGGTGGACGTGCCACTCATCGCGAGCGGCGGTGCCGGCAGCGTCCAGGACTTCGCCCCGGCGGTCGCGGCGGGCGCTGACGCGGTGCTCGCGGCGAGCGTCTTCCACTTCGGGACGGTGGCCATTCCGGCCGTGAAGCAGGCCCTCCGGGAAGTCGGAAACCCAGTGCGTTGATGTCGCAAGTGGCTGGCTATCGATCAACTGCAAACATTTTTCTGACTGCTTTGTGCATCTATGCCATGATTTGTGGGTGGATAATCGACGGGTGCCGCCGAATCGTTAGTTGACTGTTCGCGAGTGGACGGGCACCGTACCCAACGACACTTACGAATCATGCTCATCCGGGAGACGATCGGTGCCTGCCCGCTGTGCCCCCCGCCGCCTCCGCGTGGCGTGCGAACCGCGATCGGCGGTGGCCAGCGGTGTGGCGGGAGGCTGGGACGCGGTGCTCTGGAGGCCGCTCGCGGCCGAGCCGAAGGGGAGTCGCGGGGCATTCGCCCGGGATGCCACTTTCGGTCCGGGTAAAGGACTCCTGGCTGGCCCTCTGGGCCGAAACGGCGGCCGTAGCCGGTCGTCCGGACTCGCCGGCAAAGCCGGGAATCGGCACCGCTGGCTCCAAGATCCCCGGTACGGTGGCCACACCACGGCCAACCCGGCCGTTGCGCAGGCACTTTCGGCGATGCGGACCGTTCACCGCCGGAGCTCGGCACGGGAACGGAAGTTGCGAGACAAGCTCACGGATCTGGTTGGCGCCCGCCGGCGGCGGACAGCGCCCGCGGCGCAGCCGTCGTCACTCGGTGTAACAGCGCCGGGACGTACTCACCTCCACCGCGTTGGTCGTCATACCCGGCGACCCGCGATGGGGACAACTGGTCGTCGCCCGGCGTGGGGCAGCGACCCACGGCTTTGGAGTGGATATCTTTCACCTCCGGCTCGGCTGAGGTAGTCAGCAGGATCGGTGAATGGCATCAAAAGCCACCATGGTGGTGGCACCTGAAAAACAGAAAGAGGAGAGGCAATGGGCGGACCATCTGAGGTGTCCCGGCGGACGCTGCTCACTCGGGCGGCGGCGCTGGGCGCCCTGGCTGTTCCCGGCGCGGCACTGCTGGACGCCTGCGCCACCGGTGGCGGTTCAGGCAACGCAAGTTCCGACAAGGGCACGGTCACCAAGGACAATCCGCTCGGCGTGAAGGTCGACGCGCCGCTGGACGTGGTGATCTTCAAGGGCGGCTTCGGTGACAAGTACGCCACCGACGCCGAGGCCGCGTTCAAGCAGAAGTATCCGAAGGCGACGATCAAGCACACCGGTACGCAGACCATCACCCAGCAGCTCGCGCCGCGGTTCGTCGGCGGCAACCCGCCTGACCTGATCGACAACTCCGGTGCGCAGCAGCTGGACATGAACAGCCTCATCAGCAAGGGCCAGCTGACCGACCTGACGCCACTGCTGGACGCGCCCTCGTTCGACGACCCGACCAAGAAGGTGCGGGACACCCTGCTGCCCGGTTCGGTTGAGCAGGGTCAGTACGGCGGCAAAGAAGTCTATGCGATGAACTACGCGCAGAACGTCTTCGGCGTTTGGTATTCGCAGGCGCAGCTGGACAAGTACCAGATCAAGTACCCGCAGACCTGGGCCGACATGATCACGGCCTGCGAGACGCTGAAGGGCAAGGGAATCGCCGGTTGGACGTACGCCGGTAAATACCCTTACTACGTCCACTTCGCGATGTACGGCATGATCGCCAAGATCGGCGGTCTGGACGTGATGAAGTCGATCGACAACCTGGAACCGAACGCCTGGAAGAACCCGGCGGTCAAGACGGCGGTGGACGCGTTCGCCGAACTGGCCGCCAAGGGCTACATCCTGCAGGGCAGCGAAGGCCTGACGCACATCGAGTCGCAGACCGCGTGGAACCAGGGCAAGGCCGCGTTCATCCCGAACGGTTCGTGGGTGGAGAACGAGTCCAAGCCGACCACCCCGGCCGGCTTCAACATGGCCGTCGGCGGCCCCCCGTCGGCGTCCGCCGCGGACAAGCTGCCGTACGGGTCGACCTGGTCGGCCTCCGGCGAGCCGTTCATCGTGCCGAAGCAGGGCAAGAACGCCCTCGGCGGCCAGGAACTGCTGCGGATCATGCTCTCCAAGGCGCAGTCGCAGAACTTCGCGAAGCTGGTCAGCTCGCTGACCTGTGTGGCTGGTGCCGCTGACGGCATCCAGCTGCCGCCGGGCCTGACCTCGGCGAACGCGCTGCTGAAGGCGGCCGGCCAGGGCGTCAGCAACCCGCGGCTGCCGGACTGGTATCCGGACCTGGAAAAGAAGTCGCTGGGTCAGAACACCGGTCTGCTGATGCACAAGGAGCTCTCCACCGCCGACTGGATCACCCGGGCGCAGGCCGCCGCGGCCGACGCGGTCGCATCGAACTCGGCGATCAAGAAGTTCAAGCACAGTTCCTAGTCGGTAACCCAGCCTGAAACGGAGTAACAATCAGCGATGCGGCACGGTAGGAACCGGTTCATCGTCTCGTTCTTGGCGGCACCGGTGGCAATTTATCTGATCTTCGTGATCTGGCCATATGTGCAAGCCATCGGCCTGTCGATGACGGACTGGTCGGGCCTGACGCCGACCCAGGATTTCACTGGGTTCGCGAACTACATCAGGTTGGCGCACGACCCGGTCTTCTGGCTCTCGTTATGGCACAACGTGATCCTGCTTATCGTGCTGCCGCTGATCACCCTCACCCTGGGCCTGTTCTTCGCGTTCATGATCAACGTCGGCGGCCGCAAACGAAAGAACCAGACGGTCGCCGGCGTCCGGGGCAGCAAGCTCTATCAGGTGGTCTATTTTTTCCCGCAGGTGCTGTCGATCACCGTGATCGCGGTGCTCTGGGGCGCTATTTACAATCCCAACAACGGCGCCTTGAACTCGGGGTTGCGGGCAATCGGGATCCCATCGACCATCTCCTGGCTGTCCGACCCGAAGCTCGCTCTGGGTTGCGTCATCGCGGTGATGGTCTGGTGGCAGGTCGGTTTCTACGTCGTACTGTTCTCGGCCGGGATGAGCGCCATCCCGGACGAGATCTACGAGGCGGTCCTGCTGGATGGCGCCAACCGTTTCACCACCTTCTTCAAGATCACCTTCCCGCTGATCTGGGACACGATCCAGACCGGGTGGGTCTATCTGGGCATCATCGCGATGGACGGCTTCGCGATCGTCCAGATCATGACGAACGGACCGGGCGGTCCCGACGGCGCCACCACCGTCGTGCCGTTCTACCTGTGGGATTCCGCTTTCAACCACGGGCAGGCCGGCTACGGCATCTCCATGGGAGTGGCCATGCTCATCGTGACCTTGCTGTTCGCCGTCCTGACGCTGCGGTTCTCACGCCGTGAGCGGATCGAGTTCTAGGGGAAGTTGATGACGACTCAGATCCAGAAAGCGGAACCAACCGCAGTCTCGGTGGCGAAAACCCCGACCAAGCCGGAGAAGATTCCCAGCGAGGGCGGCGTTCTCAACGTCTTCTCGCACGGAATTCTGATCTTGTGGGCCGCGATGGTCATTTTGCCGATGCTGTGGGCATTCATGACCTCGTTCAAGACGAACGCGGAGATTTTTGAGGCGCCGTGGGCGCTCCCGACCAAACTGCATTTCGAGAACTGGTCCGGTGCCTGGATCAACGCGAACTTCGGCGCGTTCTTCTTCAACAGCCTCATCGTGGTCGGCGGTGGCGTGATCGGCACCATGATCCTGGGCTCGATGGCCGCGTACGTGCTGGCGAGGTTCGACTTCAAGGGCAACCGGATCATCTACTTCCTGTTCATCTCGGGAATGACCTTTCCGGTGTTTCTCGCCCTGGTGCCACTTTTCTTCGTACTCAAGAACATGGGCCTGCTCTCCACATACCAGGGCCTGATCGTGGTCTACATCGGATACTCGCTGCCGTTCACGGTGTTCTTCCTGACCTCGTTTTTTTTCCGTACGCTGCCGACCTCGATCGCCGAGGCGGCGCTGATCGACGGCTGCGGGCACGCCGGCACCTTCTTCCGGATCATGCTGCCGCTGGCCCGACCTGGCCTGATCAGCATCGGCATCTTCAACGTCCTCGGCCAGTGGAACCAGTATTTGCTGCCGCTGGTGCTCAACTCGGATCGTGACAAGTTCGTGTTGACGCAGGGACTCGCCGATCTGGTGGTGAGCCAGGGTTATGCGGGCGACTGGGGACAGCTGTTCGCCGGCCTGATGATCGCGATGCTCCCGGTCCTGATCGTCTACATCATTTTCCAGCGTCAGGTCCAGGCCGGCATGACGGCCGGAGCCGTTAAGTAGGTTTTCCGGTTTGCTGCAATGCCCCGTGGCCGGCGCCACGGGGCATTGTGCGTTAGAAGTCGAGTCGGTATTCGACCGTGGTTCTGGTCGGCAGATAGCCCAGAATCTCGTTCGTACGCCGCATGGGCAAGTTGGTGTCAACCGTGTCGGTCAGCAGCCCGGACACAGTTCCGGATGCCTCGCTCGTACCAGCCGGATCGACTCCGCCTTCATCCAGAGCGCGAGGCCGTGACCTCGATGTGTGGCCAGCACCGCGGTCCCCGAGCCATGGCCGTCGCCGGTCCCGTCGGCTGGCACCACCACATCGGTGAATCCGGCGACCGTGCCGTCGCCGGCGATCGCTGTCACGGTGTGCAGAACCGAGCCGCGGTCGGCCACCGCTTTCGCGACCGTGCGCACCCGTTCGGCGTCCCACCTGATCGCCTCGCCTTACGTCCTGAGTCGCCCACCGGCATGTCGTTCATCGCGTTGTGCGCGCCGGCCAGCGACTCGGCGAGTCCGTCCGGCGCGACACCTTCCCAGGAGACCAACCGATATCCGGGATGCGGCTTCTCCACGAGCGCGGCGATATCCACTTCTGTCAGGGAAAGTCTGGTATGCACCAGCGTGAGTACGGGTCGGAACCCCTTGTTGACAAGGAAAGTCGCGCCAGACGTGTCCGCCTCGACATCGCTGAGCACGATTTTGGCGCCAGTCGTACGCGCGTGCCCCAAGGCCGTTTCCAGTAACTGCGTGCCGACACCGGTCCGGCGGGCGGCTGGATGTACTGCTCCTTCCAATAAAACCAGGTGGCCGCGGTCAGGCGCGGTATAGATGCGAAGAAAAACGCGGTGCCAGCGCAGATACCGTCGGCATCAGTCGCCAGCATGGCCAGCCGGTAGTTGGTCGGGCCGTGGTCGTGCTCAGTCCAGGTGGTTATCCGAAAAGACAAGAGATCTCCAAGATGAGGAAGCCAAAAGAGTCGTCACCGAGGTGGCGCTCACCGCAGTCGTACGCATCAGCCGCACACCTCCTCCTCGTTTTTGTTGATCTCGGTTAGCTACAGCGCGAAACTCGCGGACATCAGGGTGGCTATCGCGTCGGCGTCGCCGTCCATCTGGAGACGGGCGGAATTTTGCCGGCCGGAGACGAAAAGGAGCAGCTCGCTGGGTTGGCCGTCCAGGCGTACGGTCGGCTCGCCGCGCGGTTCGGGCGGATGGTGCGACCGCCGTTCGCGGTCAGCAGCACGCCGACCGGCGCCCGGCGCAGCGCGAGCGGAGCCATGATCCGCAGGTTCGACCAGAACTTCTGTTCCACGTCGGCGGGGATGGCCCGCGGGCCCCATTCTGGCTGGGCGCGCCGGACGTCCTCATGGTGGATGAAGAACTCGGCCAGGTTGACCACGCCGTCGGCGAGCGGGTTGCCGGTCGGCGACCACCAGGCGCCGGAGTCGATCAGGTCGAGCAGCTGCTCGTACGACTTGGCTTCCATCACCTGGGTGCGGACCCGCTCGGTGTAGCCGGCGAGCTGGGGCAGCAGGATACCGAGGCTGCTGTCCGGCCGGCGCTCCCGGATCACCAGGTGCGCGGCGAGGTCCCGGGTGGTCCACCCGGTGCACAGCGTCGGCGCGTCCGGACCGACCTCGCGCATCGCCTCGACCAGCGCCGTTCGTTCCAACCGTGCGTGCGAAGTCATTCCGGCATCGTACGACCGGTGACCGCGGCCGGCTCCCGCTGACGGCTCGATGTGGCGGAGCCGACCCGGATGGTCAGGCCGAGCAGCCCGGCGGCCAGGAAGAGCGCGGCGATGTACCAGGCGGTCGCGGTCCAGCCGGCGGCGCCGTAGACCATCCCGCCGACCGTGCCGCCGACGCTGGCGCCGAGGTAGTAACCGAAGGTGTAAAGGCCGCCGGCAAGCGCCGCGCCGCCGGGGGAGCGGAGGCTGACCGACCGCCGCGGTGGCGGCCGAGTTGCTGGCGAAGAACCCGGCCGTCAGCGCGATCAGGCCGATCAGGATCAGCGGCAGCGAGTCCGGCAGCGTCAGCACTGCCGCGAGCGCCGCGACAGCTGCCGTCATCAGCAGCACGTATCGGTGCGGGAAGCGATCCGTCAGCCGTCCGCAGATCGCCGATCCGGCCGTACCAGCCACGTAAGTCAGGAAAATCAGCCCGACCAGGGTCGCCGGCAGGGCGAAAGGTGCGGCCAGCAAACGAAAACCGAGGAAGTTGTACGCGGTGACGAAGGCGCTGATCGCGAGCCCGCCGATCAGGCACAGCCGGAGCAGCACCAGATCGGACAGGTTTTGCTTCAGTAATGGCCAAAGTGGTGCGGGCGGACGATCTGCGTGCGGTGCCGACGCGGGCAGGATCCGTACTGCCGCGAAGGCGCCGACCAGCGCCAGCAGGCCGGCGATGGCGAGCGCCGCGCGCCAGCCGAGCAGATCGCCGGTCGCACTGAGCACCCGACCGACCATCCCGCCGACGCTGTTGCCGGCCACGTACAAGCCGGCCGCGGACCCCAGCTGCCCCGCCGGCACTTGCTCGGCCAGATAGCCCATGGCCACTGCGACCACGCCCGCGAAGGCCACCCCGGCGAGGCCTCGCAGGACCAGCAGCATCGGATAGCTCTTGCTCGCCGCGCCCGCCAGCGTCAGCACGCTGCCGGCCAGCACCGAGGCGGCCATCGCGCGGCTGCGGCCCAGCCGGTCGGCCAGCAAACTGGCCGGGATGACGAAAACCGCCAGCGCGCCGGTGGTGACCGACACCGTGAGGCTCGCCTCGCCCGGGGTGATCCGCCACGCCGTGGCCAGCACCGGAAGCAACGACTGTCCACTGTAGACAGCGCCGAAGGTGACCAGGCCGCAGAGGAAAAGTCCGAGGCTGACCCGGCGGCGGTTGGCGGTCATGTTCGCAACGTAAGGCTGGTCAGATCGATACGTCCAATACATGATTAATGGGTGACTGATACGGATCTGTATAACGGCGAGTGGACAGATCAGGTGCGGGCGCTGAGCCAGCGACTGTTGCCCTTTCTGGCCGTGGCCACCGAACAGCACGTCACCCGTGCCGCGATCGGGATGGGGGTGCCACAACCGACGGTCAGCCGGGCGATCGCTCGGCTGGAGGAGGAGCTCGGCGTCGCGCTCTTCGCGCGCAGCGGCCGGGGCGTACGACTGACCAGACACGGTCGCGCGCTGCTTCCCGCGGCCGAGCGAGCCGCCCGTGAACTCGCCGCCGGCTGCCAGGCGGTGCTCGCCGAAACCGATCCGGACGCTGGCCGGGTGTCCTTCGCTTTCCTGCACACCATGGCACCGCGTACGGTCCCGGAGCTGCTGCGTACTTTCCGTGCCCAGCACCCGCTGATCACGTTCACCCTGACCCAGGCCAGCACCGACGACATCCGCGAACGCGTTCGCAGCGGCGAGATCGACCTCGGCCTGGTCTCCCCAGGCACCGCTGGCCCCGGCATCGCCGTACGCCCGCTGGCCACCCAGCCGCTTGTCCTCATGGTCCCCGCCGGCCACCGCTTCGCCAGCCGTCGCCAGGTTCGGCTGGCCGAGGCCGCGACCGAGGCTTTCATTTGCCTGGAGCCGCAATACGGCCTGCGGCGGATCTGCGACGACCTCTGCCACGCGGCCGGATTCACTCCACGGATCGCCTTCGTCGGCCAGGAAGTCGAAACCGCCCGCGGCCTCGTCGCCGCCGGTCTCGGCGTCTCCATCCTGCCCATCACGTCTGCCGAAACGACCCCCGGCGCGGTCGCCGTCCGGATCAGCTCCCCGGTCGCCGCCCGTACGATTTGCTTGATCTGGCCAGCGGATCGGGACGACCCGTCGGCGGTTCACGACCTGCATCCGCCGGCCCGGCGGTTTCGCGAGTTCCTGCTGGCGAACGCTGGTCGCCTCCTGGCTGTTTCGGATTAGTTAGGTTCCCCAGAGCCGTCCTTGGTTTGGTCGGGACTGGGTGGGAATGGCGGGCCTGGTTCGGGTCCACTGCGGACGCGACAGCCCTGGTTGAGAGCGGTGTGTTGGGGAGGTGAGCGGCCTGGTTGGGGTGGTGTGTGCTGGGGACGCGACAGCCTGGTTAAAAGCGGTGTGTGCTGGGGAGATGAGCGCCCTGGTTAAAAGCGGTGTGCTGGGGAGATGGGCGCCCTGGTTAAGAGCGGTGTTTGTGAGGGTGCGGCGTCTCGTCTACCAGCCATCAGAAAATCCCGTCCCGCCACCAAAGACCGGTGGCGGGACGGGATTTTCTGATGGTTACTGCCGATGCGCCCTGTGTTTCTGGCGCCTTCGGCGCGGGCGCCGTCGACTACGGCTACGAGAGTCCGCCTTTGTAGGCCCGCAAAGACCGCGGACCTGCAAAAGGCGGACGCTCCTGCCGGAGGGGCGACAACATCGGCCTGGCGGCCGATGGCGCCGAACGGGGCTGGGTCCCGTTGAAGTTGACCAACTTGATGGGAATGGTGGCGGTTCCGCTCGGGGTGGGGACTGAGGGTCCCGTACAAAGTCGACCAACTTGATGGAAATGGTGACGGTTCCGCGCGGGGTGGGACCGTGAGGTTGGGTCCGTTGAAGTTGGCCGACTTGGTTTAAAAGTGACGGGTCCGGTCGGGGTGGGGACCGTGGGGTGGGTCGCGTTGGAGTGGCCGGCTATGGGGTGGACGGTGCGGGCTGCGCGGGGTTGGCGGGGGTGTTGTTGGGGTGGTGGTTGACGGCTTTGCGGAGCAGGAGGGGGGTGGCCAGTAGGAGGAGGCCGGCGGCTGCGATGGCGAGGCGGGGGGTGGTGACGGTGGCGAGGAAGCCCCAAAGGACGGTCAGGGTGGCGATGCTGGCGTTGCTGGCGATAGACCAGGCGGACAGGGTACGGGTGACGCGGTCGGTGGGAGTTTGTTCCAGGCGGTAGGTGGCGTAGACGGGATTGAAGACGCCACAACACGCGATCAGGATGAACTCGACGGCGATCACGACCAGGAGCCCGGGGACACCGGGACTGACGAAGGCCAGACCGAGGGGCCAGCAGGCGCGCAGCGTCCCGAACGTACGCAGGATCCGGTGCTGACCGAAGCGTGCGACCAGTGGCGGGGCCAGCCGGGAACCCAGCAGGCCGCCGGTGCAGGCGACCCCGAACGCCAGGCCGTACTGCCAGGGAGCGAATCCGAGGCGGCCGAGCATGAGGACGGCGAGCAGTGGGGCTGGGGCCATGATCAGGCCGTTGACCAGGATCGCGTTGAAGAACAACGGACGCAGCGACGGGTGGGTGAGGATGTGCCGCCAGCCGTCGAGCAGGTCGGCGGGCCGCAGCCGGGCCGCGTTGGTACGAGTGGGGTGTGGTTCCGGCCCGCCGATCGCCCGCAGCGCGCGCGCGGCCGACAGCAGATAGCTCACCGCGTCCGCCAGTACGGTCGTGACCGGTCCGAAGATCCCGACCGCGGCCATCCCGATCGGGGTCCGACCGCGCTCGCGGTCCAGGTGACGGACTCGAACCGGCCGTTCGCGACGAGCAGGTGCTCCGGGCGTACGAGCCCTTTCAGGTACGCGCCGCTGGCCGACTTGAAGGCGATGTCGGCCGCCGCGACGATGACCGACACAACCAGAAGCTGGCCGAAGGTGAGCATCCCGAGCGCGAACGCGGCCGGAATGCTGAGCACCGCGGCGAACCGGGTCAGGTCCGTCGCGACCAGCACCGGCCGCTTGCGGCGGAACTCCACCCACGGGCCGAGCGGCACCGCCACCGCCGCGCCTACCGCGAGGCCGGCCGCGGCCAGCACCGACACCGCGGCCGGACTGGAATGCAGCACCAGGATCGCGATCAGGGTGAACGCGTCGAACGCGAGCCAGGTGCCGAACGTACTGACCGCGTACGCGCCCCAGAGCCATCCGAACCGTCGGCCAAGCGACCGTCTCACCATCGCGCCCTCCTTGCCTCACAACCTCACGTTGGCCTTCACGATCTAAGCGAGCGGCCGGCCAGCGGATCAAACAACCGTTCGGTCGGCGAGCCACAACCGCGCGTTGTTTATCTACTGTGAGGTCATGGACATCGAAGCCGTACGGACCTTCGTCGCGGCGGTGGATGCGGGGCAGTTTCAGGAGGCCGCGACTGACCTGTCGATCACCCAGCAGGCGGTCTCGAAACGCATCGCCGCTCTGGAGAAAGATCTCGGTGTACGGCTGTTCATCCGGACCGCGCGGGGCGCTCGGGTCACCATCGACGGGCAGGCGTTCCTGCCGCACGCCCGCGAGCTGCTGCGGGTCGAGGAGCGGGCCATTGCCTCAGTACGCCCCGACCGCCGAGCGCTGCGCGTTGACGTGATCGGCCAGCGGATCGCCCCGGCCGGCTTGCTGCGCGACTTCCACCGGGCGCATCCCGAGACCGAACTCGACGTGGTCACCCACGTCCTGGACACGGACGCGGCCATCGAGGCGATCCGGTCCGGTGCCCTCGGACGCATCCATCCGTGCCGTCCCGCTGCCCGCGCGCCAGCTCACCGACGGCGTCCAAGCGGTCCGGGTCCTCGACGAGCCGATTCACCTGCTGACCGGTCCCGCGCACGCGTTCGCGATCGCTCGTACGATCGCGTCGAACGAGCTGGCCGGGCAGCGGATCTGGATGCCCGGGATCGTGCCCGGCACGGAGTGGGCCGCGTACTACCAGGAGTTCGCGACCGCGTTCGGCGTCACGATTGACGTGATCGGGCCCAACTTCGGCATCGAGCACCTGCTGGACATGCTCGCCGACTCGGCGGCGCTCGCGACCTTCGTCGGCGAGCAGACCCGGCTCGTCTGGCCGGCGAACTACGACCTGCGGCGGGTGGTCGTACGAGACCCGACGCCGGTCTATCCGCACTCATTGATCTGGCATGCGGGCAATCCGCACCCGACTCTCGCCACGCTGCGCGACTACCTGCGCTCCACCCGGCCCACCCTGGGCAGGCCCGGGACCTGGGCACCAGCCTGGTGATCGCGCGGAGTTCCGACTTTCGTCGCCCTAAGTAGCGAAAAGAGTCACAACGTGTGGCGTGGCGGGTGCCGGTAGGGACCCTGTCACCATGGAGGCATGAGCAGCGTACGTGACGATGAGCCGACCGAACCGGAGCAGGAGGAGGCCGCCGAAGCCGTCGTGGTGCCGGCGCCCCCCGGTTTGTCGTTGATCAAGGACGAGGAGCCGGACGCGGCCGAGTCCGACGACGACCTGGCTGGTCAGCGCAATGTCTCGGTGTTCCGCGGCCGAGTCGTCGGCGAGGAGCCGCTCGGGCTGGCGGGCGCGCCGACGCCGCTGCGGGTGGCCCGCTGGATCGCGCTCGGGCTGGCGGTCGCCGGCACCATCGGCGGGTGCGGGGCCGGCGCGGAGGTCGTGCTGCTGAGCCTTGCCGGCCTGCACACCTCGTTCGTCAGCGGGCTGGCCGCGATCGTGGCGGGCAGCCTGGTGCTGGTCTGGCTTCAGGCGTGGCTGGTCGACCGGGCCGCCCGGCGGCGCAGCAGCGGCGCCTGGTTCTGGTCGGTGGCGCTCTGCTGGCTGACGTTGTTGGCGCTGGTGGCCGCCGTGATCGCCGGCTGGGTCACCATTCCGGCGGCGGCCGGCGGCGTGGTGATCAACGTGATCCTGTTGGGCTGCCTGCAGTTTCATCGGGACACTCGGCGCTATCTGGGAGAGGACCTGTGAGATAGCGCTGTACGGTCGGGCCGACGGTGCCCACCAGCGTCTCCAGCGAGGCGGACCTGATGGGCTCAAGCTCCAGCACGTACCGAGCGAAGGCCAGCCCGATCATCTGGGAGGCGACCAGCGGCGCCCGGATGGCCCGCTGGTCGACGGCGAGCTGGCTGGTCGCCGGGCCGATGACCATGTCGGTGACGAACTCCCGCAGCATCGCGGTGGCCTGCGGGTTGCTGATCGCGCTTCGCAGCAGCGCCATGAACGGGCTGATGGTGTCGGAGCGATCCCAGATGCTGAGGAAGAACCGAACCAGCCGCTCACCGGCGCCTTCCGGGCCGCCGGCCATCACGGTGTGCACCAGTTGCGGGATCTCCGCCGGGAACTGCAGAGCGGCCAGAAAAAGGTCCTGCTTGGAGCCGTAGTAGTGATGCACCAGCGCAGGGTCCACGCCGGCCGAGGCGGCGATGCCGCGGATGGTGGTCCGGTCGAACCCGTACTGATGGAACTCACCGCGAGCGGCCGCGAGGATGTCCTCACGAGTACGGGTCTCGCCGCGCGGCCGCCCAGATCGCCGCCGGGCCGGTGCCGTGGCCGCCTGCCTGCCGCTGTGCCGGCTGGTCGCCGCCTTCCGGTTCGTTCCGCGCTGCCACCGATCACCCTTCGCTTGTGCTGCCCGCGACCACCGGGTCGCTGCCGCCCATCGTCGCACCTCGGACGGCCGCGGGGTCACAATGGAGGCATGGACACGGCCGTACGCCCCACCGCACTGGATCCCGCGGTGGCGGCGCGCCTCAAGCGGGACGACGCCGGCCTGGTGGCCGCGGTGGTGCAGGAGCAGGGCACCGGGGTGGTGTTGATGGTCGGCTGGATGGACGACGAGGCGCTGCACCGGACGCTCACCACCGGCCGTGCCACCTACTGGTCGCGCAGCCGGCAGGAATACTGGGTCAAAGGCGAGACCTCGGGGCACACCCAGCAAGTCCGCTCCGTCGCGATGGACTGCGACGGCGACGCGCTGCTGGTCACCGTCGAGCAGGTCGGCCCGGCCTGCCACACCGGCCTGCACAGCTGCTTCGAGACCATCGTCCTGCTAGACAATCAACCTCCGCGAACCTGACGTTTTCGTTGTCCACACCGGTGTGTCGGCGACGAAATGGTCAAGCTCGCGGTGGGTTTATTGGGCGTACGAGCCGACGATTCGCTCAAAGGTGTCGCGGTTGGCGTGCATTTCCCAGGCGGTCTCGGCGAGTTCGTCCGGGTTGACGCGGGGGACCGGGCCAATGTCCGCTGGTGCGTGCTTTTCGAAGATCTTGCTGGCATCGCTGCGGTCGATCAGGCCGCCGACGTGGATGACCCCGACGTAGACACCTTTGTCCGCGACCGCTGCGTTCAGATTTTGTACGTACTGACGAAGTCCGCCCAGCGCGATGCCGACGTTTCCGAGCGCTGGCACCGGGCGTACGGCTGACACACCGGAGCCGAGCAGGATGGTGCCGTCGCGGCGTTCGATCATGCCCGGCAACAGCGCTTTGACCAGCGCGATGGGAGCCCACAACGGCATCTGGAACTGGGCCGGCAGGTCATCTGGGTCGACGTCCAGGACATTCACCACCGGCGTGTCGAGATTGGACGGGCTGAACTGGGCCACGTCGATGTGCCCGAACCGTTCGTTGATCTCGCCGATCACCCGTACGAGCTCGCCGCGGTCGGTCACGTCGGCCGTGAAGGCCGCTGCCTCGATCCCGTTGGCGGCCAGCTCCTGAACGTATTTCTCCAGCTTGTCCAGGTTGCGGGCACCCAGCGCGAGGCGGAAACCTTCGCGCCCGAAGCGATTCGCGACGGACCGGCTCATGCCGGGGCCGACTCCGAAGATGGCAAGGGTTTTGGGCATGACTGTGTTGCCTTCCGGGTCCAGTGACTAAATTGAGGTGACCCTCAACTTGAATCGAAGGTAGCACGAAGTTGAGGGATGTCTCAAGTTTTGTACACTGGAGTCATGGCACTCACCGACGGTTCGACCGCACGGCCGGCGAAGGTGTTACGCCGCGACGCGGCCGCGAACCGCCGCAAGCTGGTCGACGCTGCGCATGTGGAGTTCGCTGGCCGGGGACTGGACGTGCCGCTGGAGGAGATCGCCCGGCGGGCAGGCGTCAGCATCGGGACGCTCTACAACCATTTCCCGACGCGTGCGGCGCTGCTCGACGAGGTCATGCCGGCCCGGCTGGCTCCGCTGATCGAGCTCGGCGAACAGGCGCTGGCCTGCGCCGACCCATGGCAGGGCTTTGAGTCGTACGTCTGGGTACGTGCGAGCGGCAGGCTGGGGACCGGAGCCTGAACGACATCCTGTCGCGCCGCTATCCGGACGCGTCGCTCGCCGAGTCCGCCTGCGGGGAGGGCTTCGCGCAGGTCGGTGCGATCGTCGAGAGAGCGCGGCGAGCTGGTGCGCTGCGGGCGGACTTCACGCTGGTGGACTTCGCGTACGTGCTCTGGTCGGCCGCGCGGATCATCGACGCCACTCGCGCGGTGGCGCCGCACAGTTGGCGGCGCCACCTCGGTTTTCTACTGGACGGGTTGCGTACGGCGGCCGCTACCCCCATCGACGAGCCGCCGCTCACCGCCGACCAGCTCCGCCAGTCGATGGTCAGTCTTGGCCAGGGTGAACAAAAACTGGGCTCTCGGTCAGCTTCAGCCGGACCTGGCCGTCGCTGACCTCGACCTCGTGAGCCTGACCGGCCAAGTCGATGGCGACAAGCCTCCAGTCCTGAGGAGCAGGTCGGGCTGGGCCTGGACTTGATGCTGGCCGGCATCGCCGGTCGGCCGCGGAGGCTGGCGTGTGACGATGGGGGTGTGGCGCAGCAGCACAAGACCGAGAATCCGCCCCGGCGCACCGTGGGCCTGGCGGCTAGCTTCGTGCTCTGCGCGGCCGGCGCCGGCCTCGCGCTTTGGGCCACCACCCAGCCGTGGGGCACCTCCCTCATCCACCAGGTTGCACCCCTCCCGCCGGTCACCAAGTCCATCGCGGGAGGCGCCGTCGCCCCGATCTCCGCCGCGCTGGCCCTGGTCGCGCTGGCCGGAACCCTCGCGTTGCTGGCCCTCAAACGGATCGGCCGTACGATCGTGGGCGCTTTCCTGGCGCTCTGTGGGCTGGGGATCCTCGCCGACGCGGTCGCCGCGGTGGCCGGTCCTGACCTGCGGCCGACCACCGCGTCGATGTCCGTGACAGTGACGGTGTGGTGGGTGTTTTTGGCTCTGCTCGGCGGTTTCCTGGTGCTGGTCAGCGGTGTCTGGGTGGCGTTGTACGCGCGCCGGTGGACGGCTTCGCAGCGGTACGAGTTGGGTTCGGACGGCAAGGCCCGGGTCGCCGCCGGCGGGTCCAACGACGCCGAGACGTGGGACGCCCTCGACCGCGGCGAAGACCCGACCCGGTAGCTCGCGCGGGGGTAGCGTCACCAAGATCGGTAGAGGAGGCGGTCAGTGACCCGTGCGGTGCCTAATGGTGGGGTGTCGTTTTGGTACGCCCAGCTGGGAAAGCCGGACTATCGGCCGGGTTTGCCGGGCGACACGGCCGTGGATGTGGCGATTGTGGGGGCTGGGTATACCGGGTTGTGGACGGCGTACTACCTGAAGAAGGCGCAGCCGGATCTGCGGATTGTGGTGCTGGAGAAGGAATTCGCGGGTTTCGGCGCATCTGGACGCAATGGCGGGTGGTTGACGGCGAACCTGGCCGGGTCGGCGAGTCGGTATGCGGCGAGTCACGGGCGGGCGGCGACGCTGGCGTTGCAGCGGGCCATGATGGCGACCGTTGACGAGGTGATCGAGGTGGCC
The DNA here is from genome assembly GCF_010993775.1 of Fodinicola feengrottensis. Lineage (GTDB taxonomy): Bacteria > Actinomycetota > Actinomycetes > Mycobacteriales > HKI-0501 > Fodinicola > Fodinicola feengrottensis. The sequence goes on from NZ_WOTO01000039.1 coordinate 39,887, forward strand.
GCGGCCGAGGGAATTGACGCGGACATTCACAAAGGCGGGAATCTGGAAATAGCCCGGAGTCCGGCGCAGCTCGGCCGGCTGCGGGACGAGTACGAGCAGTTGCGGCACTGGGGTTACCAGGACACCGACGTGTCCATATTGGACGGTGCTGAGCTGGCGGGCAGAATTCGGGTCCAGGGGGCGGTTGGCGGCATCTACAGCCAGCATTGCGCGCGCCTGCAACCGGCAAAGCTCGTCCGCGGGCTGGCGCGGGTCGTGGAGGGTCTCGGGGTGCGCTTGTACGAGCGGACCGAGGTGCTCGACATCGAGTCGCGGCGGGTGCGTACGAACCGGGGGACGGTGACCGCGGACGTTGTTTTGCGATGCCTGGAGGGATTTACCGCCGGACTCGCCGGCGAGCGGCGGAGTTGGTTGCCGATGAATTCTTCCATGATCGTGACCGAGCAGCTGCCGGACTATTTCTGGGCCGAAGTGGGCTGGCGGGAAGCGGAAACCCTTGGCGATATGGCCCATGCGTACATGTACGCGCAGCGCACCGCGGATGGCCGGATCGCGCTTGGCGGGCGTGGCGTGCCCTATCGATTCGCCTCTCGTACCGATCACAGTGGCGCCACCCAGATCCGTACGGTGGCAGCACTTTCCGAGCTGCTGCGGCAGCTGTTCCCGGCGGCCGTCGGAGCGTCCGTGGCGCACGCGTGGTGTGGGGTGCTGGGCGTGCCGCGGGACTGGTGCTCGACCGTACGGTTCGACCGGCCCAGTGGCCTTGGCACCGCGGGCGGTTATGTCGGTCACGGAGTGGCGACGACGAATCTGGCCGGGCGGACGTTGCGGGATCTGGTGCTGCGCCGCGACAGCGAGCTGACCAGATTGCCGTGGGTCGGCCGGCGGGTCCGCCGCTGGGAGCCCGAACCGCTGCGTTTTCTTGGCGTACGGTCGCTTTACGCGCTCTACCGGTTCGCCGACCGGCAGGAATATCGGGGCCGTCCGACCACCAGCCCGATTGCCCGGATCGCCGACCGGGTGGCTGGCCGCTACTGAGCTGACTGTTATCAAGGAGACCAGGACTAGCTATTTGCAGGTCTAAAGGCTGTGTTTTACCGGGCGATGACCGAGCCCGAATTGTCGGTCGGTAGCATCCCACGCATGGGATCGGGCGGGCTCGGAACAGGCCTGAAAAGAGGCGAGGTGCGCGGGAGCGATCGGTCGTGCCCGAATGTGGTTGTGGGCGACCGATGAGTGTTCTCGACGACATTCTCGTCGGGGTGAAAGCGGACGTCGAAGAACGTCAGGCCGCCGTCCCGCTCGACGAGGTCAAAAGGCTCGCGGCCGCTGCTCCGGCGGCAAAAGACGCTCTCCGTGCCTTGCGCGCGCCGGGCGTCGGCGTGATCGCCGAGGTGAAGCGTGCGTCGCCGTCGGCCGGCCAGCTGGCCGATATTCGCGACCCCGCCGCGCTCGCGGGGAGTATGCGGGCGGTGGAGCGCGGTGTATCAGCGTGCTCACTGAACGCAACTATTTCCACGGATCACTGGAAGACCTTGCCGCCGTACGAGCGGCTGTCGACGTTCTGGTGTTGCGCAAGGACTTCATCTTCAGCTCGTACCAGGTGCACGAGGCCCGCGCCCACGGCGCCGACATGGTGTTGCTGATTGTGGCCGCGCTGGAACAGAACGTGTTGATGGGGTTGCTGGAGCGGACCGAGTCGCTCGGCATGACCGCGCTGGTCGAGGTGCACGACGAGGCCGAGGCGGATCGCGCGCTGGAAGCCGGCGCGAAGGTTATCGGCGTGAACGCGCGAAACCTCGCGACTCTGGAGGTGGACAAGTCCATCTTCGAGCGGATCGCGCCCGGCCTGCCGTCCAGCGTGGTGAAAATCGCCGAGTCCGGGGTGAAGAGCACCCACGACCTCATCGCGTACGCCTCAGCCGCGCGCCGACGCGGTGCTGGTCGGTGAGGGCCTGGTGACCGACCGCAGCCCGCGGCAGGCGGTCGCCGACCTGGTCACCGCCGGGTCGCATCCGGCGATGCCGCGGCCGTCCCGATGAGGAGCGCATGACGATCAGCCAAGGCCCGGATTCCCGCGGCTATTTCGGCCTGTACGGCGGACGGTTCGTGCCGGAGGCACTGGTCGCGGCCCTCGACGAGCTCGACGTCGAGTTTCACAAAGCGCTCGCCGACGACGAGTTCACCACCGAGCTGTCCCGGATGCTGCGGGAATACGGCGGCACCCCGAGCCTGCTCTACCAGGCGAAGCGGCTGTCCGCGAAGGCCGGCGCGCGGATTCTGCTCAAGCGCGAGGACCTGAACCACACCGGCGCGCACAAGGTTCGCAACGTGCTCGGCCAGGCGCTGCTCACCAAGCGGATGGGCAAGCAGCGGGTCATCGCCGAGACCGGCGCCGGCCAGCATGGTGTCGCGACCGCGACGGCCGCCGCGTACCTCGACCTCGAGTGCACCGTACATGGGCGAGGAGGACACCCGCCGGCAGGCCCTGAACGTGGCCCGCATGCGGATGCTCGGCGCCGAGGTGGTGCCCGTCAAGTCCGGCAGCCGGACGTTGAAGGACGCCATGAACGAGGCGTTCCGCGACTGGGTGTCCACTGTGGACCACACGCACTATCTGGTCGGCTCGGTGGGCGGCCCCCATCCGTTCCCGGAAATGGTGCGCGAGTTCGCGGCCGGCATCGGGGTGGAGGCGCGGGCGCAGAGCCTGGCACTGCTCGGCGGGCTGCCGGACGCGGTCTGCGCGTGTGTCGGCGGCGGATCGAACGCGATGGGCATCTTCCACGCGTTCATCCCAGACGCGACTGACGTGCGTCTTTACGGCTTCGAAGCCGGCGGTGACGGGGTGCAGAGCGGCCGGCACGCGGCCAGCATCACCGGCGGCTCACCCGGCGTGCTGCACGGCGCCCGTACGTACTTGCTGCAGGACGCGGACGGCCAGACCATCGAGTCGCACACTCGATCTCGGCCGGCCTGGACTACCCGGCCGTCGGACCGGAGCACGCGTGGCTTGCCGACACCGGCCGCGCCACGTACGAGGCGGTCACCGACGCCGAGGCGATGGAGGCTTTCCGGCTGCTGTGTCGTACGGAGGGCATCATCCCGGCGATCGAGAGCGCGCACGCGCTGGCCGGTGCCGTGCGGCTGGCGCCGCAGCTCGCGCATACCCTCGGCCGGGAGCCGATCATCCTGGTCAACCTGTCCGGTCGCGGCGACAAGGACATGGAGACCGCAGCGAACTGGTTCGGTCTGTTGGGGGAGAAGTCGTGAGCGTCGCTACCGCTTTCGAGAAGGCGTCCGGCCGGTCCGCACTGGTCGGCTATTTGCCCGCCGGCTATCCGTCGGTGACCGGCGCGATCGACGCGATGAAGGCGATGGTCGACTCCGGCGTCGACATCATCGAGGTCGGTCTGCCGTATTCCGATCCGGTGATGGACGGCCCGACCATCCAGGCCGCCCCGCCGCGCAGGCCGCGCTGGACCGGGGGGTGCACACCGCGGACATCCTGCGGACCGTCGAGGCGGTCGCCGCCACCGGCGTACCGACCGTCGTCATGACGTACTGGAACCCGATCCTGCGATACGGCCCAGAGCGGTTCGGGCAGGACCTCGCGAACGCTGGCGGCGCCGGCCTGATCACGCCTGACCTGATCCCGGACGAGGGCGCAGACTGGATCGCGGTCGCCGACAAGCACAGCCTCGACAAGATCTTCCTGGTGTCGCCGTCGTCCACCGACGCACGGTTGGCCGCCACCGTCGCGGCCTGCCGCGGTTTCGTCTACGCCACGTCCGTGATGGGTGTGACGGGCGCGCGGGCGAAGACCTCCGACGCCGCGCCGACGCTGGTCGCGCGCGTACGTAGGGTTGCCGGCGGCCTGCCGATCGGGGTTGGCCTCGGCGTCAGCAACGGTGAGCAGGCCGCCGAGGTGGCCCAGTTCGCGGATGCGGTCATCGTCGGGTCGGCGCTGGTCCGGTCCGGTGCCTGCTCGACGCTCCTGACGAGGCCGCTGGCGTACGCGCCGTGGCTGCCCTCACCACCGACCTGGCTGCCGGCGTCCGCTCCTGACCCCGCCCGCCGGGGCGTGTTCAGCGGGGCTGGCGGTCACCGGTAGCGTGGCGGCGTGACTTCGGCCTCCCTGGCATCGCTTCCCAGCCCGACCCAGAACGTGTGGTTCCTGTTCGGGTGGATTCCGCTCCGCGCGTACGCGTTCGCCATCATCGTCGGCATCGTTGTCGCGGTGTTGCTGACCGACCGGCGACTGCGGGCCCGCGGCGGGCCGCCCGGCGCGGTCACGGACATCGCGCTGTGGGCGGTGCCGTTCGGGATCGTCGGCGGCCGGATCTATCACGTGATCACCACCCCGGAGCCGTATTTCGGCGCCAGCGGGCATCTGATCGACGCGCTGAAGATCTGGAACGGCGGCCTCGGGATCTGGGGTGCGGTGGCGCTGGGCGCGGTCGGTGCCTGGATCGGCTGCCGCCGGCTGGGCATCCCACTCGGCGTGCTGGCCGACGCGGCCGCGCCCGGACTGGTGTTCGCGCAGGCAATCGGCCGGCTCGGCAACTGGTTCAACAACGAGTTGTACGGCGCCCAGACCAACCTGCCGTGGGGCCTGGTCATCCACCAGATGGACCCGGCGACCGGGCATGCGGTGGCGACGTTGCCGGGCACGTACCACCCCACTTTTCTGTACGAGCTGCTGTGGAACATCGGCGTCGGCCTGCTGGTGATCTGGGTGGACAAGCGTTTCCGGCTCGGTCACGGAAGGGCGTTCGCGGTGTACGGGATGGGTTACACGGTCGGCCGGTTCTGGATCGAGGCGCTGCGGATCGACGACGCGCACCATTTCCTTGGTCTGCGGCTCAACGACTGGACGTCGATCGTCGTCTTCCTCGCGGCGCTCGCGTACTTCCTGTGGCAGCGCGGGCCGCGCGAGAAGCTCCGGATCGTGGACAACCGCAAGGTCGAGTTGGTCGCCGAAGGCGCGGCTGCTGAGAGTGACTCTGAGGGCTCGGTGGGTGCCGCATCCGAGGACTCGACGAGCGCGTCCGACGCATCGGCGGGCAGCGTCGAGACAGCCGGCGAAACCAAGGTGGACGTGACGAAAACGGACGCTGAGCCACCGTCCGGTGACAGCCCGGCGGACACCCCCGAACCGGAGTCCGCGGACCGCGCCTGAGCGCCGCTGGATTTACCACGTCAAGGCCCGTTTACGCAGCTCAGTATGTCCGTGCCCGGCGGTGGCATCGATCACTCGCGGCGAGATCGCGCCCGATGCCTACAGCCGTGTAACCTCGGAAGGTGCGCCGGCGATCCCGTGCGCAAACTTTGTCATCCGCCGGGCCGGAACGCTGGCCCGTCCCCCAGGGCCAATGATGTCCCGCCCCCGCCCGGTGCACTCGTGCGGTCTGCCTTGACCGAGAAAACGAGTGCCCATTAACGACGAGGGAGCCTGCGGGTGAATTTCTCTGCGGTTCCGCCTGCCCAAGGTCTTTATGACCCGGCATTCGAACACGATTCCTGTGGTGTCGCCTTTGTTGCCGACGCCAAGGGCCGACGCTCACATCAGATCATTGCCCATGGACTGACAGCCGTTCATAACATGGAGCACCGCGGTGCCGCCGGCGCCGAGGTGAATTCCGGCGACGGGGCCGGCATCCTCTTCCAGGTGCCGGACCGATTTCTCCGCGAGGTGGTGGTGGATTTTCCGCTGCCCGACGCGGATCCGGACGGTCAGCTGGCGTACGCGGTCGGCCTGGTTTTCCTGCCAGCCAACGATGACGGCGAGGCCGCCGCGCGGGACCTGATCGACGAGGTCGTCGCGCAGGAGCAGGGCCAGGTGCTGGGCTGGCGTCAGCCGCCGGTGGATTCGTCCATGCTCGGCCCGACCGCACTCGGCGTGCTGCCCAGGGTGCGGCAGATTTTCCTGACTTTTAGCGACTCCGCCGGCAATCTTCGTTCCGGACTGCCGTTGGAGCGGATGGCTTTCGTCGCCCGCAAACGCATCGAGCGGATTTCCGCGGAACGCGACTGCGGTGTCTACTTTCCGTCGCTGTCCAGTCGCACGATTGTTTATAAGGGCATGCTAACCACCGATCAGCTGCCTGCCGTCGTTTTTCGGCGACCTGACCGATCCGCGTACGGACAGCGCCATCGCCCTGGTGCACAGCCGGTTCTCCACGAACACGTTCCCGTCGTGGCCGCTCGCGCATCCGTACCGGATCATCGCCCACAACGGCGAGATCAACACCATCCAGGGCAACCGGAACTGGATGCAGGCCCGCGAGGCGTTGCTTGCCACGCCGGCCATTGATGAGGCATTCGGCGGCGATGTCGAGCGGATTTTCCCGATCTGTACGCCCGGCGCGAGCGACTCGGCGACTTTCGACGAGGTGCTGGAGTTGCTGCACCTGGGCGGTCGGAGCCTGCCGCACGCGATGTTGATGATGATTCCCGAGGCCTGGGAAAACAACGCCGACATGGATCCGGCGCGGCGGGCTTTTTACGAGTTCCATTCGTCGCTGATGGAGCCGTGGGACGGCCCAGCCTGTGTCGCTTTCACAGACGGCACACAGATTGGTGCGGTGCTGGACCGCAACGGCCTGCGGCCGGGCCGCTGGTGGCGGACCCGCGACGACCTGGTCGTGTTGGCCAGTGAGGCCGGCGTGCTGGAGATCGACCCGGCCCAGGTGGTCGCGAAGGGCCGGCTGCGGCCGGGCCGGATGTTCTTGGTGGACACCGCTTTGGGCCGGATCGTCGAGGACGACGAAATCAAGGCCGAGTTGGCCGCCGAGCAGCCGTACGACGAATGGTTGCACGCGGGCCTGACCCGGCTGGGAAACCTGCCCGAGCGCGAGCACGTCACCTACGGGCACGAGTCGGTGCAGCGCCGGCAGCAGACTTTTGGCTACACCGAGGAAGAACTCCGGATCATCCTGACGCCGATGGCGACCTCCGGTATGGAGGCCATCGGTTCGATGGGCAGCGACACCCCGGTGGCGGTGCTGTCCCATCGCGCCCGGCTGCTTTATGACTATTTCTCGCAGCTTTTCGCGCAGGTCACCAATCCGCCACTGGACGCGATTCGCGAGGAAATCGTCACCAGTGTCGGTGACACCATCGGGGCGGAGCAGAACCTGCTCATTCCCGGCCCGGCCAGCTGCCGGCAGATCGTGTTGCCGTTCCCGGTGATCGACAACGACGAGCTCGCGAAGATCGTGCACATCGACGACGACGGTGACATGCCGGGATTCCGGGCGGTCACGGTTTCCGGCCTTTACCGGGTGGTCGAGGGCGCGGCCGGAATGAAGGCTCGGCTGGTGGAGATCTGCCGGCTTATTTCCGAGGCGATCGAGGATGGCGCCCGGATTATCGTGCTCTCGGACCGGGATTCCACCGCGGATCTCGCGCCCATTCCGTCGCTGCTGCTGACTGCCTGCGTTCACCATCATCTGGTGCGGGAGCGCACTCGTACGCGCGTCGGTCTGGTCGTGGAGGCCGGCGACGCCCGCGAGGTGCACCATGTGGCTCTGCTGCTGGGATACGGCGCCGCCGCGGTCAACACGTATCTGGCTTTCGAGACCATCGAGGACATGGTCTCCGGCGGCCAGCTGACCGGAATCGCGGCGCAGAAGGCGATCCGGAACTACGTGAAGGCGCTCGGCAAGGGCGTCCTCAAGGTCATGAGCAAGATGGGCATCTCGACGGTCGCGTCGTACACCGGCGCGCAGGTGTTCGAGGCGATCGGCCTCAGCCAGGACCTGGTTGACCGCTACTTCACTGGTACGACAAGTAAACTCGGCGGCGTCGACCTCGGGGCGATCGCCGCCGAGGTGGCTGCTCGGCACGCCAAGGCGTGGCCGGCGAACCCGGCCGACCGGGCGCACCGGCGCCTGGACGTGGGCGGCGAATACCAGTGGCGCCGCGAGGGTGAGGTGCATCTTTTCAACCCGGAAACGGTTTTCCTGCTCCAGCACTCCACTCGTACGCGCAAATACGAGATCTTCAAGCAATACACCTCGGCCGTGGATGACCTGTCCAAACAGGCCGCGACTCTACGAGGGCTCTTCGACTTCTCCTCTGGTCGCAAGCCCATCCCGATCCAGGAGGTGGAGCCGGCCAGCGAGATCGTCAAGCGGTTCTCCACCGGCGCGATGAGCTACGGCTCGATTTCGATTGAGGCGCACGAAACTCTGGCGATCGCGATGAACTCGATGGGCGCCCGGTCCAACACCGGTGAGGGTGGCGAAGACGCCGATCGGCTCCGCGACCCGCGCCCGGCGGCGCAGCTCGATCAAACAGGTCGCGTCCGGCCGTTTTGGTGTCACCAGCGACTATCTGGTGCTGGTGCACGCCGACGACATCCAGATCAAGATGGCGCAGGGCGCCAAGCCCGGTGAGGGCGGCCAGCTGCCCGGCCACAAGGTCTATCCGTGGATTGCCCGTACGAGACATTCCACCCCCGGGCGTCGGCCTGATCAGCCCGCCGCCGCACCACGACATCTATTCGATCGAGGATCTCGCGCAGCTGATCCACGACCTGAAGAACGCCAACCCGGAAGCGCGGATCCACGTCAAGCTGGTCGCCGAGGTCGGGGTGGGTACGGTCGCGGCCGGCGTCAGCAAGGCGCATGCCGATGTCGTGCTGATTTCCGGCTATGACGGCGGTACGGGCGCCGCGCCGCTCACCTCGCTGAAGCACGCGGGCGCGCCGTGGGAGCTGGGTTTGGCGGAAACGCAACAAACCCTGCTGCTGAACAACCTGCGCGACCGAATCGTGGTGCAGACCGACGGCCAGCTCAAGACCGGCCGAGATGTCGTCGTTGCCGCGTTGTTGGGCGCTGAGGAGTACGGTTTCGCCACCGCTCCGCTGGTGGTTTCGGGCTGCGTCATGATGCGGGTCTGCCACCTGGACACCTGTCCGGTGGGCGTCGCCACCCAGAACCCGAAGCTGCGGGAGAAATACACCGGCAAGGCCGAATATGTGGTGACCTTCTTCGAATACATCGCCGAAGAGGTTCGGGAGTTGTTGGCCGAGCTGGGATTCCGGTCGATCCAGGAGGCGATCGGGCACGCTGAGGTGCTCGACACCCGGGCCGCCGTCGATCACTGGAAAGCCTCCGGGATGGACCTCTCGCCGTTGTTCGTGGTGCCGGAGCTGCCCGAAGGCACGTCCCGGCACAACACCACCGAGCAGGACCACGGCCTGGAGAAAGCGTTGGACAACACGCTTATCCAGCTCTGCGAGGGCGCGTTGCTGGATGGTTCGCCGGTGAAGTTGGAATTGCCCGTACGCAACGTCAACCGCACCGTCGGCACCATGCTCGGCTCCTTCGTGACCCGGCGATTCGGTGCGGAAGGCTTGCCGGCCAACACCATCGACATCACTTTCACCGGCACGGCCGGCCAGTCGTTCGGCGCGTTTGTGCCGCCGGGGGTCACTTTGCGACTGCTCGGCGACGCGAACGACTACGTCGGCAAGGGTCTTTCCGGCGGACGTATCGTGCTGCGGCCGGATCCCGTCGCGCCTTTTGAGGCGGAGCGCAACATCATTGCCGGCAACACGATTCTCTATGGCGCGACCCGCGGCGAAGCGTTCATTCGCGGCATCGTGGGGGAGCGGTTCGGCGTACGGAACTCCGGTGCGCTCGCCGTTGTCGAAGGCGTCGGCGACCACGGCTGTGAGTACATGACCGGCGGCACGGTCGTCGTCGTTCTTGGGCCCACCGGCCGGAACTTCGCGGCTGGCATGTCGGGCGGCAGCGCGTACGTCCTGAATCTCGACCCGCGGTTGGTGAACCGCGAGATGGTCGACCTCGAAGCAGTGTCCGCGGAGGATGCTGACAGGCTGCGGAACATCATTGGCCGCTACGAAGCCGAAACCGGTTCGCCGGTGGCCGCCGAGCTGCTGGCCAACTGGGAACGGCGCAGGGCCGCATTCACCAAGATCATGCCGCGGGACTACCGCCGCGTGTTGGAGGCCACCCGGCAGGCCGAAGCGGCCGGCCGCGATGTCGGCGAGGCGATCATGGAGGCCGCACGTGGCTGACCCCACTGGTTTTCTCAAGTACGGCCGGGAACTTCCGCAGCGGCGGCCGGTCGACATCCGGATCTCCGACTGGCGCGAGGTCTACCAGGACTTTGACTCCGGCAAGCTGCGCAGCCAGGCATCTCGATGCATGGACTGCGGGATTCCGTTCTGCCACAACGGATGTCCGCTGGGCAACCTGATCCCGGAGTGGAACGACCTGGTGCGTACGGACCAGTTCCGGTCCGCCATCGAGCGCCTGCACGCGACGAACAACTTCCCGGAATTCACCGGGCGGCTCTGTCCAGCGCCCTGTGAGGCCGCGTGCGTACTCGGTATCAACAGCGATCCGGTGACGATCAAGCAGGTCGAGGTCGAGATCATTGACCGCGCCTTCGCTGAGGGCTGGGTGACGCCGTCTCCCGCGCAGCTGAAATCTGGCAAGAACGTCGCCGTCATTGGCTCGGGCCCAGCCGGACTCGCCGCGGCTCAGCAGCTGACTCGTGCCGGCCACGATGTCACTGTTTACGAGCGGAACGACAAAATCGGTGGGCTGCTGCGTTATGGCATCCCGGAATTCAAGATGGAAAAGCGCCATCTGGACCGCCGGTTGGAGCAGATGTCCGCTGAGGGCACCGAATTCCGTACGAGGGTGAACGTCGGCGCGGATCTCACCGCGGCGCAGCTGCGGGCGAATGCGGACGCGATCGTGTTGGCGATGGGTTCGACGGTGCCACGCGACCTGCCGGCTCCTGGGCGTGAACTTTCCGGGATCTACTACGCGATGGAGTATTTGGAGCCGGCCAACCGGGTCCAGAACGGCGACCTCGCTGAGCCGCCCATCGATGCCGCTGGCAAGCATGTGGTGATCATCGGCGGTGGCGACACCGGCGCGGACTGCCTCGGCACGGCACACCGGCAAGGAGCTTTAGTGTTACGCAGCTGGAGATCATGCCGATTCCGGCGGACGTACGCCCGGAAAACACACCGTGGCCAACCTGGCCGCTGATCATGCGTACGTCCAGTGCGCACGAAGAAGGCGGCGACCGGGTTTTCTCCGTCAACACCGAGAAGTTCGTCGGCGACGCGGCTGGCAACGTGCAGGCGCTGTCGTTGCATGAGGTCACGATGGTCGACGGCCGTTTTGAGAAGGTGCCCGGCAGCGAACGCGAGCTGCCGGCGCAGCTGGTGTTCCTGGCGATGGGTTTCACTGGGGTCGACAAGAGTTCGGACCTGTTGGACGAGCTGGGCACGGTCGTCGGCCCGCGCGGCACGGTGGCGCGGGACGCGGCATGGAAGTCCACTGTGGACGGTGTGTTCGTGGCCGGCGACGCCGGCCGCGGCCAGTCGCTGATCGTCTGGGCGATCGCCGAGGGCCGCGCCTGCGCCGCCGCTGTCGACGCTTACCTCACCGGCCACACCCAGCTCCCGGCCCCCATCAACCCCACCACCATGGCCCTGATCGCCCGCTAGCCGGTGGTGGGGAGAAGGGCGAGGAGGGCGGCGGCCGCCGGAGTGGGTGAGCGGGTGGCGGCGGTGACGACCAGAAGCGAGCGGCTGATGGGCGGGTCGGTGGGTAGGGCGACGACTGGACGCGACGCCGTACGCAACGTCATCGGCGGGAGCAAGGCGACGCCGAGGCCGTAACCGACGAGGTCGACCTGGGTCGTGATCGTGTCGACTTCACAGCGGATGCGGCGGTCCAGGCCGACCGACGCGCAGGCCGCGTCCAGGGTCGCCCGGAGCGCGGAATCGGCCCGGTACTCGACAAAATCGAGGTCCACGAGGTCGGCCAGTCGGACCCGGCTCCGGGCGGCCAGCGGGTCGTCGGCGGCGACGGCCAGTACGAGCGTCTCCTCGCCGAGCGGGACCGACCGGACCCCGGTGGCGTGCTCGCCGAGCGGAAGGTCCACGAACGCGAGGTCCAACCGGCCCGTCACGGTGTCGTGGACGAGCGCGCTGACGTTGGCGTTGCGCACCTGGATGGTGATCGCTGGATGCCGCCGGTGATAGCGCGACAGCAGCGCCGCGAGGTCGAGGATTCCCAGCGTTTGCAACGATCCGATGGTCAGTTGGCCGCGCAGCAGTCCGTGCACACCAGCCACCGCGTCGCGTCCGTCGTCGGCGGCGGCCAGCGCCCGGAGAGCGGCCGGCAGCAGGGCGCGACCGCTTCGGTCAGCTCAACGCGGCGAGTGCTGCGTACGAACAGGCTGCCGCCCAGCTCACGTTCCAGCGCACGGATCGAAGCGGACAGGCTCGACTGGGTGTGAGGTGCAGCTGGGTCGCGGCGCGGGTGAAGTGCCGCTGCTCGGCGACCGCGACGAAGTGGCTCAGCTGGCGGAGCTCCATTGAGTGATCATATCGATCTCAACAAGCGGAATTATCAATTTTATCTCTGGATCACGATGGCGCAGACTGGGGTACGTGAAACGACGAAAGCGATTGTGTCCGTGGCGTACGCGTTCGCCGCGATCATGGTCGGTACCACGCTGCCGACCCCGCTCTACCCCATCTACCAGCACCAACTCGGCTTCGGCAGCGGCCTGACCACGGTCATCTATGCGGTTTACGCGGCCGGCGTACTGGTGCCGCTGTTGCTGTTCGGCCGCGCGTCCGATGTGCTCGGCCGCCGTCCGGTGCTGCTGGCCGCGCTGGGCGTCTCGGCCCTCAGCTCGCTGATCTTCCTGACCGGGCCGAGCCTGCCGGTGCTCTTTCTTGGACGGGTCGTCTCCGGTGTGTCGGCGGGGCTGGTGACCGCGGCGGCCGTCGCGACGATGGTCGACCTTGCCGACCCACACCACCGCCGCGTGGTCACGATGGCCGCCACCGCCGTCAACATGCTTGGCCTCGGCTGCGGGCCGCTGCTGTCCGGCCTGCTGGCCGACCTCGTGCCGCTGCCGCTCTACCTCCCGTACGCGGTGCAGTTCGCGCTGCTCGTACCGGCGACGGTGCTGGTCTGGCGGGCTGCACCGGCCACCCCGGCGGCGTCCGGGAAGGCGTTCCAGCGGCCACGGCTGGCGGTGCCACCGGAGGTGCGAGGGGTGTTCGTGCCGGCGGCGATCGCGGCTTTCGCGGCTTTCGCAGTCCTCGGGCTACTGACCGCGGTCGAGCCCGGTCTGCTCGCGACCACCCTTCACCAGACCGGGCACGCGGTGGCCGGCGCCGTGGTGTTCTCGATGTTCGCCGGCTCGGCGCTCAGCCAGCTCGTCTCGTCGCGCTGGCGGGACCACCTCGCGCTGCCGGCTGGCTGCCTCACGCTGGTCGTCGGGCTGGCCGCGATCGGCATCGCGCTGGCGCTCGCGTCGCTGCCGTTGCTGGCGATCGGCACCATCGTGGCCGGCGCCGGGCACGGCCTCAGCTTCCGGGCCGCGATGAACGCCATCACCGAGTACGCGCCAGCGGACCGCCGAGCCGAGGTCGTCGCCGCTCTGAACGTGGTCGCGTACGTCGGGATCTCCATCCCGGTGGTGCTGGTCGGCCTGGCGACCGCGGTCGTGGATCTGCGTACGGCCGCGATCGCCTTCGCGGTGGTGATGTCGCTGGTGGCCCTCGCCGCGATGGCCGCGCTGTTGCGGCTGAACCGGTCCGGCGCGGTCGTCACGTCCGCTGGCTGAGGACCTCCCGCAGGGTCGCCGCGAACTCCGCGGGCTTGCCCGGCATGCCGTATTCGTCGCCGAGGAAACCGCCGTGGTTGCTCGGAAAAGTCACTGTGGTCGTGCCCAGTCGCGCGGCCACCGCGCGCGTCGCGCGGGCCGGCAGCTGGTCGCTGGACTCCGCGCCAACGCCGAGTACGAGGCGGCTTGACGCCGACCCGATGGCGTCGAAATCGTGCTGGTAGTAGTTGCACGAGATGATGTTCAACCCGAGCAGCGCGTCGTTCCGGGTGCCGTCGTCGTCAGTTGGCAGCCCGAAGTCAGCGGGGTTGGGCGCCGTTGTTGGTCGGCGAAGTCGGCGGTGAACAGGCCGTCGTGGCTTACCAGGGCGATGAACTTCGCCATCGCGTGGCCGCTGCCGCTGCGCAGGTAGGTCTCGTGGATGTCCGTACACGCGGCCAGCGCCGCCTCGCGGTCCGGCAGCTCCTGGGTGACCGGCGGCTCGTGCGCCACGAGCGTACGAACCTGGTCCGGATGCTGAGCGATCAGCGCCAGTCCGTTGACCGCGCCGCCGCTGCTGGCGAAGATGTCGACCGGCCCGACGCCGAGCGCGGTGATCAATCGGTGCAGGTCATCGGCGTGTTCGTCGGGAGTGTTCTGCAGAGCTCCGTCGGTACGCTCGCTGCGCTCTGAGCCACGCGGGTCGTACGTGACGACCGTACGGTCGGTGAAATAGCTCGCGAGCGTACCGAATCCGCTGGCCGCCATCGGCGACCCGATCATCAGCAGCGTCGGCTCGGTGTCCGCCTCGCCTTCTCGCACGTCGTAATGCAGCACCGCGCCGGGAACTTCCAGTGTGTGCATTTTCGCCTCAGTCATGTCTTCTCCTCCTTGCCAGCTGTGACTCACCATGCCGGCGAAACTCATCGGTCCTTCGCCAACTCGCTCAGGAGAGCAGTCGGTCGTACGCGCCTTCGCTACCGCGGCGGCAACGGATGATAGGGCTGGTAGAGGCCGATTTCGGTGCCGCCGGGCAGTGCGATCGCGGTGATCGCACCCCAGCGCTGCTCGTCGACCGGCTTGGTGAAGGTGACGCCTTTCGCGGTCAGCTCCGTCATGGTGGCCGGGAGGTCGTCGCACATCAGGTAAAGCTCCTGGCGTGGCTCGTCGCCGGGATGGACCGCCAGTTCGGCGGGTGGCATCGCGAAGATCAGCCAGCCGCCGCCGGCGGCGTCCGCGCTGGGATAGTCGAGCACGTCACGGAAGAACGCGCGGACTTCCTCGGCGTGGCTGCTGTAGACGATGGTGTGCAATCCAATGATGGCCATAGCTGTGTCTAGCGCACCTTGCTATCCGGTGGCGAGCTTGGCCAGCAGGCGGGTGAGTTGGGCCTGTTCTGGCTCGGTGAGCCGGGCCAGCAGCTCCGCGCTCATCCCGTCGACGACCGGCCGGGCACGTCTGAGCAGCTCACGGCCCCCAGGAGTCAGCCGCAGGAGCTTGCGGCGACGGTCCTGCGGGTCCACGGCCCGCCCGATCAGGCCACGACTTTCCAGGCGGAGCAGCAAAACCGCGAGAGTGGCCTTGTCGGTGGCGGCTGCCGAGGCAGCCGCGGACTGCTCGAGGCCGGGCTCGGCCTCGATCGCGCGCATGACGGCATACTGCGGCTTGGTCAGCTCGGGCACCTGGGCCTGCCAGTGCGCGTTGTGTTCCTGCAACACGATCCGCATCTGGTGGAATGCCGGCCAGTCCATCGAGCTAGTATAGGTCGTAGACGAATCGTTCGTGTACGAATAGTCTTCCCCCATGAAGGTGATCGTGGGCATGACCGGCGCGACAGGGCGCGCTGATCGGCGTACGACTGCTGGAAGCGCTGCGGGACCTGCCGGCGGTCGAAACGCATCTGGTGATGACGCGATGGGCGAAAGTCACGCTGGAGCTGGAAACGTCGTACGCGGCGCATCAGGTGACCGCGCTGGCCGATGTCGTTTACGGCCCGGGGGACCAGGGAGCGCCGATCTCGTCGGGGTCTTTCCTTACCGATGCGATGATTGTCGTCCCATGCAGCATGAAAACGCTGGCTGGCATTCGCGCTGGTTACGCCGACGGGCTGGTGGGCCGGGCGGCTGATGTGACGCTGAAGGAAAGGCGTCGACTGGTGCTGGTGCCGCGCGAGACACCGCTCAGTGAGATTCATTTGGAGAACATGCTGGCGCTGGCCCGGATGGGTGTGTCGATCGTGCCGCCGATGCCGGCTTTCTACAACAACCCCAAAAGTGTCGACGACATCGTCGATCACCTCGTGGTCAGGATTCTCGACCAGGTCGGACTGCCGGCGTCGGACGCCGGCCGATGGAACGGACGCGGCTGATGGCGTACGACGACCTTCGGGCCTTTCTCGCCGAGTTGGACAAGAACGGCCAACTGCTGAGCATCTCCGAAGAGGTGACGGCCGAACCCGACCTGGCGGCGGCGGCGAACGCGGTCTCCCGTGTCGAGGGCTCTCCGGCGCTTTACTTTGACAACGTGCAAGGCTTTCGGGACGCGAAGATCGCGTTGAACGTGCACGGGTCGTGGCCCAATCACGCCCTCGCGCTGGGGCTGCCTCCGGACACCCTGGTACGCGAGCAGGTCGAGGAATTCGCTCGCCGCTGGGAGAATTTCCCGGTCCCGCCGGTGCGCCGCGTCAGTCCACCGTGGGCCGAGAACACTCGTACCGGCGACGAGGTCAACATCTTCGACGTGCTGCCGGTGTTTCGCCTCAACGACGGCGACAGCGGCTTCTTCCTGGACAAGGCCGCAGTGGTTTCCCGCGATCCGACCGATCCCGGGAATTTTGGGAAACAGAATGTCGGCATCTACCGGCTGGAAGTCAAAGGACCGCGAAGGCTCGGCCTGCAACCCGCACCCATGCACGACATAGCGATTCACTTGCAGAGAGCGGAAGAATCTCACGAGGATCTGCCGATCGCGATCGCTGTGGGCAACGATCCGGCGATCACGCTGGCAGCGGCGACTCCGATGGCGTACGACCAGTCCGAATACGAGCTGGCCGGTGCCCTGCGCGGCGAGCCGGCCCCGATCGCGACCGCGCCGCTGACCGGTCTGGACGTGCCGTGGGGATCGGAGGTGGTGTTGGAAGGTGTTGTGGAGGGCCGAAAACGGGAGCTCGAAGGCCCGTTTGGGGAGTTCACCGGGCACTATTCCGGCGGTCGCAAGATGCCGGTCGTACGCGTCGACCGCATTTCCTATCGTACGAACCCGATCTACGAGTCGCTCTATCTCGGCATGCCGTGGACCGAGCTTGACTACTTGATCGGACCTGCCACCTGCGTGCAGCTCTACCAGCAGCTGAAGGCGGATTTCCCGGAAGTGCAGGCGGTCAACGCGATGTACACGCATGGCCTGCTCGCCATTATTTCCACCAAGACTCGTTATGGCGGTTTCGCGAAAGCGGTCGGGATGCGGGCGATGACCACACCTCATGGCCTCGGTTATTGCAAGATGGTCATCGTGGTCGACGCGGAAGTCGATCCTTTCGACCTGCCGCGGGTGATGTGGGCGATGTCGACGAAAGTGAACGCCGCCGCCGACCTGGTCAACCTGCCGAATCTGTCCGTGCTGCACCTGGATCCGAGCTCGGAACCGGCGGGGATCAGCAACAAACTCATCATCGACGCGACCACGCCGGTCCCGCCGGATCGGCGCGGGCGGTTCGAACAGGCGGTGCATGACCTGCCCGAGACCGGCGACTGGGTGCGGCGGCTTCAGGCCGTACGAAAGGGAAAGCCGTGACCTGTCCACGGTGCGACCACAGCACGATCGCCGTCATGGCCACCTCGCCGGTGCCCGATGTCTGGGAGCTGTTGCGTTGCGCACGGTGCGGTTATGCGTGGCGTACGACCGAGCCGGCCCGGCGCACCACCCGCGCCGCCTATCCGAAGGTTTTCCAGCTCACCCAGGCCGACATCGACGCGGCGGTCGAAGTTCCGGTCGTACCAGAGCAGTAGCTTTGGGCATCTGTTGTGATGTGCGGCTTTTGGCCTGTTCGGGTACGTGACAGGGTGACGAAGATCGCTCCCCGTTCTGCATCGGTTCACCCGGTCCCGATACTGTGTCGCCCATGAGTAGGCGCGCGAAGATCGTCTGCACCATCGGTCCTGCCACGTCCTCCCCGGAGCGGGTAAGAGCCCTGGTGGACGCAGGCATGGACGTTGCCCGGCTGAACTTCAGCCACGGCAGCCACGAAGACCACCAGGCGGCGTACCAGCTGGTCCGGGAGGCGTCCGACGCCACCGGCCACGCGGTCGCCGTGCTGGCCGACCTGCAGGGCCCCAAGATCCGGCTCGGCCGGTTCAAGGACGGGCCGGTGGAGTGGCTGACCGGGGAGACGGTCACCATCACCACCGATCCGGTCGACGGCACCCACGACCTGGTCTCGACGACCTACGACAAGCTGTCGAAAGAGGTGTCGGTCGGCGACCGGCTGCTGATCGACGACGGCAAGGTCGCGGTCGAGATCACCGCGCTGGACGGGCCGCGGATCCGCTGCCTGGTCATCGAGGGCGGGCCGGTCAGCAACAACAAGGGCATCTCGGTGCCGGAGTCGGCGCTCTCGGTGCCGGCGCTGTCCGAGAAGGACATCGCGGACCTGAAGTTCGCGCTGGACCTGCGGGTGGACATGATCGCCATGTCGTTCGTACGGGAGGCCAGCGAGGTCGAGCTGATCCGCCAGATCATGGACGAGCACGGCGGCGGCCGGCTGCCGGTGATCGCCAAGCTGGAGAAACCGCAGGCCGTCGACAACCTCGAGTCGATTGTGCTGGCCTTCGACGGCATGATGGTGGCCCGCGGCGACCTCGGTGTCGAGCTGCCGCTGGAGCAGGTGCCGATCGTCCAGAAGCGCTGCATCCAGCTCTGCCGGGAGAACGCGAAGCCGGTCATCGTGGCCACCCAGATGCTCGACTCGATGATCGAGAACTCCCGGCCGACCCGCGCCGAGGCCTCTGACGTGGCCAACGCCGTGCTCGACGGCGCCGACGCGCTGATGCTGTCCGGCGAGACCGGGGTCGGCAAGTTCCCGATCCTGACCGTGCGGACGATGAGCAAGATCATCACCTCCGTCGAGGAGGCCGACTGGGGAGTGCCGCCCCTGCAGCACGACCCGCGTACCAAGGGCGGTGCCATCGCCCATGCGGCGAAGAACATCGCCGAGGTGCTGGACGCGCGCGCGCGATCGTCGCCTTCACGCTCTCCGGCGACACGGTCCGGCGACTGGCGCGGCAGCACACCCGGCTGCCGATCCTGGCTTTCACGTCGATCCCGGCCGTACGGAACCAGCTCGCGCTTTCCTGGGGTGTCGAGACGTTCCTCACGCCCATGGTCGCCCACACCGACGATATGGTGCGAGCGGTCGATGCGTCGCTGCTGTCGATCGGGCGGTTCCCGGCCGGTGACAGCGTGGTGATCGTGGCCGGCAGCCCGCCCGGGACGGCCGGTTCGACCAACGCCGTCCGGGTGCACCAGTTGGGCTCGGACACCACCGGCTGACAGGAGTAAGACGTTGGGGGACCCGCTGCGCGGCCAACCGGCCGTCGACCGGCTGCTGAAACTGCTGGACCTGGAGCAGCTGGAGGTCGGTTACTTCCGTGGCGTGAGCCCGGAGGTGTCGCTGCAGCGGGTCTTCGGCGGTCAGGTTGCTGGCCAGGCACTGGTGGCCGCCAGCCGTACGGTGTCCGTCGAGCGCTCGGTGCACTCACTGCACGGCTATTTCATCCGCGCCGGCGACCCGGCCGTGCCCATCCTCTACACCGTCGAGCCAGTACGGGACGGCCGCTCGTTCACCACCCGGCGGGTCACCGCGATCCAGCACGGTCGTGCGATTTTCTTCATGTCAGCTTCGTTCCAGGTGACCGAAGAAGGTTTCAGCCACCAGAGCGAGCTGCCCGAGGGGGTGCCAGCTCCGGAGGAGCTCCAGCCGGTCTGGGATGTCGTACGCAGGAACCTCCCTCCGGACGCGCCGTGGAACGTGATGGACCACCCGATCGACCTGCGCTACGTCGGGGTGCCCGGCTGGGTTTCGGCCGGCACCCGGCCGAAGTCGGATCGGCAGCAGGTGTGGATGCGGATCGACGGGAAGCTGCCCGATGACCAGGCGTTGCACGCCTGCGCTTTGACGTACGCGAGCGACCTGACGCTGCTGGACTCGACGCTCGCCGTGCATGGCAAGACGTGGGCCGAGGTCAGCAGCGCCAGCCTCGACCACGCCGTCTGGTTCCACCGGCCGTTCCGCGCCGACGAGTGGTTCCTCTACGACTGCAGCAGCCCGTCGACCTCCGGTGGCCGCGGCCTCGCTTCCGGCCGCTTCTTCACCGCCGACGGCACCCACATCGCCACTGTCCTGCAGGAAGGCCTCATCCGCCCGGCCCGTCCCCGATAGCGTTCAGACGGCGGCTTGTATGGTGGCCCAGGCGGCAGTGACGTGGGCGCGGGTGGTTTGCGGGGCGCCGATGGCGAAGCGCAGGGTGTAGGCGCCTCTGACGCGGGTGTGGGTCAGGTAGAGCTCGCCGGCTGCGTTGAGTGTGCTGAGCAACTCCTCGTTGGCCGCGTCCTCGCCGCGCAATCGGAAGCACACCAACGAAAACTGGTGGTCGGTGACGATTTTTCGAAGCGGTCGTCGGCCTCGACGAGTCCGGCGAAATATTCGGCGAGGGCGACGCCGGAGCGTACGTGCGCGCGCATCCCTTCAGCGCCGTACCACCGGATGACGCTCCACAACTTCAACGACCGGAACCTGCGGCCCAGCGGCGCGTGCCAGTCTCGGTAGTCGATCACCGCGTCCCGACTCGGTGGCGGTATTTCGCAGATATTCCGGCAAAACACTGAGGGCGCCAATCAGTGCCGCGCGGTCGCTGGTGAAGAAGATGTCGCAGTCGAAGTTGGTGAGCAGCCATTTGTGGCCGTCCGTGCAATACGAGTCGGCCAGCTCGACCCCGTCGTGCGAGTCGCGCAGCTCGGGGCAGAGCGCAGCGGCGCCGGCATAGGCGGCGTCGATGTGCAGCCAGATGTTGTTGGCCTGGCACAGCTCACCGATGACCCGGACCGGGTCGACGGCGGTGGTCGACGTCGTACCGATGGTGGCCACCACCAGTGCCGGCGTGAGCCCAGCGGCCTTGTCGGCGGCGATCGCCTCGGCGAGCTTGTCGGTCCGCATCCGGAGCTTGTCGTCGACCTCGATGACCCGCAGTTGCGCGGACCCGACCCCGGCCATGTTGACCGCTTTTTCCACGCTGGAATGGGTTTCCGTCGACGTGTAGACAGTGAAGCGGCCGTTGGCGCCACGCTCGCGCACCTGCCCGCCGCTGGCCCGGTGCAGCGCCGCGACCACCGCGACCAGCGCCGCCGACGAGGCCGAGTCCTGGATGACACCGCCGCCGGCCGACGTCGATCTGTAGGCCGCTGGGAGGCCGAGCAACTCGGCCATCCAGTCCATCACCCGGGTCTCGACCTCGGTGCACGCCGGGCTGGTCGCCCACAGCATGCCCTGCACGCCGAGCCCGGCCGACAACATGTCGCCGAGCACGGACGGACCGGTGGTGGGAGCTGGGAAATACGCGTAAAACTGCGGATGCTGCCAGTGCGTGATGCCGGGCAGCACGATCTCGTCGAGGTCGGCCAACATGTTCTTGCTGAAGTCGGCGGACCGCTCGCCCTGCTCGGGCGGGTGAGCGGGCAGCCGGGCCGCGATCTCGCCAGGCGAGACCTGCGACAGGACCGGATATTTCTCCACTCCGGCCCAGTAATCGGCGATCCAGTCGACCACGGTGTGGCCATGGGCGCGGAACTCTTCGGGCGTCATGTGCGGCGAATCTGTCACGCCTTTCAGCGTACGGACGCCCACCGACATCGAATGCCCTTCAGGGCAGGGTCAGTGGGTAAGGTCAGCGATCGCGACGACCTTCTCGATGCGTACGCGTACGAGCAGCTCGCCCGGCGCCGCGTTGCGCTTGCCGTAGTCCTCGGCCGCTTCGGCGCCCATATAGCGGCCGCCGAGTCGGGTTCCCCAGGTCAGCAGGTCGTCCAGGTCTTCGCTGATGGTGGCGGTGCCCTGGATCGTGACGAAGGAGAACGGCGGGTGCGGGTCGTCGACGGAGATCGACACCCGCGGGTCGCGTACGAGCGATTTTCCCTTGACCGACGTCGAACCGGTCATGAAGACGATGTCGTCCCCGTCGAGGTCAAACCACACCGGCGCCACGTGCGGTCGGCCGTCGGCTCGTACGGTCGCGACCATCCCGGTCCGCGTCCCGTCGGTGATGAACTGTCGCCACTCTTGCTCGGTCATCGGGTGCGCTGCCATATCGGTCACCCTAGCTCCGCGCCCCGCGTCCCGCTCTCTCGGTGTTGATCTTGTTTAGTTGGCCTACCCAAAGCGGACATGCGTACGAAATATCCCTTTTGGATAGGCTAACTAAACAAGATCAACAACGGGAAGCGGGACGGGAGAATAGCAGGTGGGTGGCGGAGGGAAGTGGGTTTCCACAGGGGGAAGGGGGATCCACAGATTGCGGTACGGGCGCGGTGAACCAGGGGAAGCGCTGCCAGGTTTGGGGGCATGGCGAAAGAGAAACCGCTTCCTGCGTTGCCGGTGGGATTCCGGCGGGAGATCGCGCTTGAACGTGGGGTAAGCGCGAGGCAACTCCGTGGAGCGCGATTCGAGCGACTCTCGTACGGCAAGTATGTCGTTCGTGGTCGGTCTGGCGACGGGTGGCAGGCGCTGCTCGCGGCTCTGCCGCCCAGTGCCGCAGTTAGTCATGTTTCTGCTCTGCGGCTGCTCGGTTGTCCCATACCGTGGCAGCTCAGCGAAGACGAATCGCTACATGTCACGGTGCCGCAAGGGCATGGGTATCCGCGCCATCCGCTCATCACCGCTCACGGCCGGATCCTGCCGCCCGAGGATCGGATGATCCTGGACGGCACCTCGGTGACCAACGCCGAGCGGACATTTCTCGATCTCACCACCGAACTGTCCGCCGAGTCTTTGGTCGTCGTTGGCGATGGACTGATTCGAGCCGGTTGGACAAGTCGCGACCACCTGCTTGCGCGAGCGGAGGCTGCGTACCGACGACGTGGCGCGCTTCTCGCCCGTAAGGTGACGCCTATCCTGGATGGCCGTTCTCAGTCACCGCCGGAAAGTATGTTGCGGTTTCGGATCATCAGCGACTATCTCCCAGCACCCGAACCGCAATGCCCAGTCACCACGGCATCCGGGGTGGTCGTCGGTCATTCCGACCTCGGTTGGAAACGGTGGCAGGTCGCCGCCGAGTACGAAGGACGACACCACGCCGACGATGATGAGCAGTTCGGCTACGACATCGAGCGATACACAGCAATGGCCGCCGCGGGCTGGATCGTGTTACGGGCCGCCCGCAGCGACCTGCGCGACGGCAGTCGCCGCTACCTCGCGCAGGTCCGCCGCACCCTCGCCAGCCGCGGCGCCCCCTGCTAAGTACAAAAACGTTGTTGATCTTGGTTACTTTGCCTACCCAAAGCGGACATGCGTACGAAGTATCCCTTTTGGATAGGCCAACTAAACAAGATCAACAACGGGAAGGTTAGCGGATGTGCAGGCCGGAGATGGCGCGGGAGATGACCAGGCGCTGGATTTCGCTGGTGCCTTCGAAAATGGTGAAGATCTTGGCGTCCCGGTACATTCGTTCGACGGGGTGTTCGCGGCTGTAGCCGGCGCCGCCGAGGATTTGTACGGCGCGCTCGGCCGACCAGACGGCGACCTCGCCGGCTTTGAGCTTGGACATCGAGCCTTCGGCGGCCTCGAAAGGCTTACCGTTGCGGCCCATCCAGGCGGCCCGCCAGACCAGCAGCCGGGCGCAGTCGATCTCCATTTTCATGTCCGCGAGGGTGAACGCGATCGACTGGTTGTCGATAATCGGCCGGCCGAACTGGACCCGATTTTTGGCGTATTCCAAGGCATAGTCGTACGCGGCGCGGGCGATGCCGACGGCCTGTGAGCCGACCGTCGGGCGGCTCAGCTCGAAGGTCTGCATGGCGGCCTGCGAGCGGCTCTGCTGGGGCGCCTTGCCGGCCTTGACGTCGCGGGCACGAGCCAGCCGCTCGTCGAGTTTGTCCTTACCGCCCAACAAACACGAGCCTGGCACGCGTACGTCGTCAAGGAAGATGTCCGCGGTGTGCGAGGCGTGCAGGCCGAGTTTCTTGATTTTACGGGTGGATTCCAGGCCTGGTGTGCCAGGTGGCACCACGAAGGCCGCCTGCCCGCGAGCCGCCAGCTCTGGATCGACGGACGCGACCACCACATGTACGTTCGCGATGCCGCCGTTGGTGATCCAAGCCTTCTGTCCGTTGAGGACCCACTCGTCCTTGGCCTCGTCGTAGCGGGCCCTGACCTTCATGGACGACACGTCGGAGCCGGCTTCTGGCTCTGATACGGCGAAAGCGGCGACCTTGGGATCGTCCGCGTCACCGAAACACTGCGGCACCCATTCGGCCAGCTGGTCGGGCGTACCAGCGGAGAAAATGCCGGCGACGCCAAGCATCGTGCCGAAAATCGCCAGCCCGATGCCGGCGTCGCCCCAGAACAGCTCCTCGTTGGCGATCGGCATCGACAGACCGGTCGGGTCGGCCCAGAAGGTCGCCATCGTTTCGAAGCTGTACAGCCCGATCTTGGCCGCCTCGGAGATGATCGGCCACGGCGTTTCCTCGCGCTCGTCCCATTCCGAGGCGGCCGGGCGCAGTACCTCGGCGGCGAAACCGTGCACCCAGTCGCGCAGGTCCCGCTGGTCTTCGTCCAGTTCCAGGGAAAAGGTCATCATCTCACGCTTTCGGGATGTCGAAGTAGTTGGTCAGCCCGGCGCCGAGCGCGAGGTCGCCGGCCAGCTGCAGCTTTTTCGTCATGAACAGGGTCGGTCCGGAGGCGTTTCCGGACACCAGCCTGAGAAAGTTGACACCGTCGGTGGTGATCGTGAGGCGCGGCTGTCCCTCACTGCCGGGGCCCACGGTGCAGCCGCCGTTCGCGATGTGCAGCTCGTACCGGTCGTACTCACCGTCCGGGCGGCCGCTGATCCGCCACCGGATGATCGCGTCCATCGAGGTGATCTTGTCCTTGCGGACCCGCCGGGCCATCTGCGCGAAGATCTCGTCGAGCACCAGGTTGCGGTGCTCGCCGGTCATCAGCTGCTCGAGCTCGTCCTTCGGGGTCGTCTTCACCAACCGGGCGAGCTCGGCCGCGTCCATGTTCGCGAAGTCGAGTTGGCTGGGATCGAACGTGGTCATCTGGCGTCCCTTCTTACTTACCAGTAAGATTACTGCGGGTAAGTTTAGGACCTGATGGATAGAGTGCGCAACGTGACCGGGAAGACCAAACGGCTGCCACGGTACGTACGTGAGCAGCAGATGTTGGACGCGGCGGTGCAGATGTTCGCCCGCCGCGGCTACCACGCTGCCTCGATGGACGAGGTGGCGGAGCTCGCGGGTGTGTCCAAGCCGATGGTCTACCTCTATCTCGGCAGCAAAGAGGAGCTCTTCCTGGCCTGCATCCGCCGCGAGGCGGGCCGGTTACTGGACGCGTTCGCTGGCCAGGTTAACCAGGCGGATGCTCCTGACCAGCAGCTTTGGCACGCGCTGCGGGCCTTCTTCGTGCTGGTCGCGGAAAATCGGGATTCGTGGCGGGTGCTGCACCAGCAGGCGCCGGCGCACGGCGAGCCGTTCGCCGGCGAGGTGGCCGCGATGCGTACGGCCATCATCGCCTTCGCGGCCGACCTGATCGACCAGAACATCCGCTCGCGGGGCGTGTCCGAGGCCACCGAGCACGACGTGTCCGCGCTGGCCCACGCCCTGGTGGGGGCGGGCGAGTCGCTCGCCGACTGGGCCACCGAGCACCCGGACGAGGACCCCGCGACCACCGCTCGCCGGCTGATGAACTTTGCCTGGATGGGCCTGGACAACCTGCTGCACGGTTCCATCTGGCGGCCCTGAGCGCGCTAGAGGGTGTGCAGATGGCCTGCGAGGTGCGGAGCGCGGCCGGTGACCGAGAAGTCCCAGCCGTCGGGCGTACGCGATGCCGAGAAAGTGGCTCGGCTGGGGAGCGGCAGCGGCTTGGCGAAGTCGACGGCCACCTCGTACGAGTCAGGTAAGCGCGAGTCCAACGTGGCCAGGCAGCGGGCCTTCGTATACATCCCGTGCGCGATGGCGGTCTTGAAGCCGAAGAGCCGGGCGGTCGCCGCGTGCAGGTGGATGGGGTTGCGGTCGCCGGAGACGGCGGCATAGCGGCGGCCGGTGTCGGCTGGCAGCCGCCAGATCGCGGTCGGGGGTCACCGCGACGGGCCGGTCGGACGACCCGGACCCAGACGACGTGCGGTGCAGGTACGTGCTGCGGCTCGTCCATGCCAGGCCGTCGCTAGTGTACGCCTCGGACATTATCGCGAACTGGATGCCGCGCCGGTGCTCTGCCAGATCCGACGCGTAAACCCGCAGCTCAAGTGTGTCGTCGGCGGACAGCGGCCGGATCTGGGTGATCACATTCCGGATGTGTACGAGGCCCATCAAGGCAAACGGGAAGGCCCGGTCCGACATCAGCCGCATCGCCATCGGGAAGGCCAGCATGTGCGGATAGGTGGACGGCAGGCGGTCGCTGGTCGGGAAGCCGCAGACCTGCGCGTACGCGGCCAGATGCGGACGCGAGACCGTGACACCGGGCATCGTGAGCGACGTGTCCGGCAGGATCCCGCCCGTCGGCCCGAGTCCCGGAAGGCTGCGCATAAGGACGGTCGCGTACGTACGAGCGAGGCTTGGTTGTTCAGTGACCAGCATCAGGCCCCCAGCAGACTCTGGCCGCAGACGCGCACGACGCAGCCGCTGACGCCGGCCGAGCCGGGGTGCGCCAGCCAGGCGATCGTCTCGGCCACGTCGATCGGCAGGCCGCCCTGCGCGAGGCTGTTCAGCCGCCGGCCGACCTCGCGAACCGTGACCGGCATGCTCGCGGTCATCTTCGTTTCGATGAATCCAGGCGCCACCGCGTTGATCGTGGCGGGCAGGGAATGCAGCCGGGGCGCCAAAGTCTGGGCGAGGCCAATTACACCCGCTTTGGTGGCACCATAATTCGTCTGGCCAGCGTTGCCGGCGATGCCCGCGATCGATGCCAGGCCGACGATCCGTCCGCCCGTACGAAGCACCTGGTGCTCGACGAAATGGTCGTTGATTCGCGCCGGTGCCACCACATTCACCGCGAGGACCGAGTCCCACTGGGCCTCGCTCATCCGGGCGAGCGTCTTGTCACGGATGATGCCGGCGTTATGGACGACGATGTCGACGCCCTGATGTCGAGTCGACAGGTGCTCGGCGAGCGCGGCCGGCGCCTTCTCGGCGGTGATGTCCAGCTGCAGGCTCGATCCGCCGACCGCGTTGGCGACTCGTGACAGGTCCTCGCCCTGCGCTGGTACGTCGAGGCAGACGACGTGAGCGCCGTCGCGGGCCAGCGTTTTTCGCGATGGCGGCGCCAATTCCGCGGGACGCACCGGTCACCAGGGCGACTTTGCCGGCCAGTGGGCGGTCGTGGTCTTGCACTTGCGGTATCTCGGCCACGCCGACGCGTACGACCTGCCCGGAAACGTACGCGGACTTGCCGGACAGGAAGAACCGCAGCGTCGATTCCAGTGCGTCCTCGGCGCCCTCGGCCACGTAGATCAGCTGTGCGGTGGCGCCGCGTCCGACCTCTTTGCCGAGCGATCGTACGAAGCCTTCCAGCGCTCGCTGAGCGACCGCCTCGGCGACGTTTTCTGTTGACTCAGGCGCAGTTCCGAGGACAGGGACGCGCCCGGATGGACGCACCGACCGGACGACCGGATGGAAGAAGTCGTAGAGCTCGCGCAGCTGCTCGGGGGCAATGATCCCGGTCGCGTCGAAGACGAGTCCGTATGGCGAAGCACTGTCCGCCGTTTCGATACCAATGGCTTCCAGGGTCTTCGTCAGGGTCGACAGCAGTCGGCCGTGCCCGCCGAGCAGCACCGGCCCGGCCGCGATCGGTTGGCCGGGCTCGTACCGGCGAAGGCGGACCGGCCGGGGCAGGCCGAGTCGCTGGGCGACTGCCTTGCCTGGACCGGAGGAGACGAACTGCTGGTAGAGATCGGCCATACCCCATCCTTACTTGCGAGTAAGTCTACTCGCAAGTATGGTCGGTTTCACCCGCTCTCGCCAGTGCCAGGAGACTCGTATGAGCCCGCAGATCCGCCGCGTGGGCATTGTCGGCGGCAACCGCATCCCGTTCGCTCGCTCCAACAGCCGGTACGCGACGGCGTCCAACCAGGACATGCTGACCGCGGCTCTCGACGGTCTGATCAGCCGGTTCTCGTTGCAAGGGGAGTTGCTGGGCGAGGTCGTCGCGGGCGCGGTTCTCAAGCACAGCCGCGATTTCAACCTCACCCGGGAAGCCGTGCTCGGCAGCAAGCTGGATCCGCGTACGCCCGCGTACGACGTGCAGCAGGCCTGCGCGACCGGGCTGGAGACGGTGACGCTGGTCGCGAACAAGATCGCGCTCGGCCAGATCGAGGTTGGCATCGCCGGCGGGGTGGATACCGCGAGCGACGCGCCGATCGGGGTCAACGAGGATCTGAGGCGGCTGCTTTTACGTTTCAACCGCGCGAAAACTCCACTGCAGCGGCTGGCCCTGGTGGGATCGCTGCGGCCCTGGCAGATCGTGCCGGAGATCCCGCGCAACGCTGAGCCGCGGACGGGCATGTCGATGGGTGACCATGCGGCATTGACCGCCGCCCAGTGGGATGTCGGACGGCAGGAGCAGGACGAGCTGGCCGCGGCGAGCCACCAGCACTTGGCGGCCGCGTACGACGACGGATTCTTCGACGACCTGGTCACACCGTATTTGGGGCTGACCCGCGACCAGAACCTGCGGCCCGATTCTTCGGTGGAAAAGCTGGCGAAACTCAGACCCGCGTTCGGAGATCGGGACACCGGCACGATGACTGCCGGCAATTCCACTCCGCTGACCGACGGCGCCTCCACCGTTTTGTTGGCCAGCCAGGAATGGGCAGAGGAGCACCACCTGCCCATCCTCGCCTACGTTGGTGACGTACAAGCCGCGGCCGTGGACTTCGCGCTCGGCGAGGACGGGCTGCTGACCGCGCCGGTTTATGCGGTGCCCAAGTTGCTTGCTCGCGCCGGTCTGTCGCTCGCTGATTTCGACTACTACGAAATACACGAAGCGTTCGCCTCACAGGTGCTGGCCACCTTGAAAGCCTGGGAAGATCCGTCTTTCTGCAAGGAAAAACTAGGCCTTCCCGGAGCTCTGGGCACTGTCGATCGTACGAAGCTGAATGTGCACGGTTCCTCGCTTGCCGCCGGTCACCCCTTCGCGGCCACCGGCGGCCGGATCGTCTCCACGCTGGCCAAGATCCTGCACGAAAACGGCGCAGGCCGCGGGCTGATCTCGATTTGCGCCGCCGGCGGCCAGGGCCTGGTCGCGATCCTGGAGACCTGACCCCTACCTGATTTTTCCAAAGAACGTACGGATGCCGGCGACCAGCGAGGCCGGCGCTGCCATCGCGACCATGTGGCTGCCGCTGCGCCCATCGCCCCAGTCCACAATGGAGTTTCGTCGCTCGGCGATCCGGCGTAGCGCCGAAGATCCACCATGAGAGACGCCAGTTGGTACGGCGGTCTGGTCGATCGGCATTCCGGCGGCGCCCTCATAATAGGTCCACGACGAAGACGCCGCGGTCTCGGTGAGCCAGTAAATGCTCGCGTTGGTAAGGATTTTGTCCCGGTCGATCGGCTCGGCCGGCTCCGCCGGTCGGCCAGCCATCGAATTCCTTGAACCTTTCCACCAAAAAAGCCAGCTGTGCCACCGGTGAATCGGTGAACCCGTACGACAACGTCTGCGGTCGGTTGGTCAGATAGGGCCCGTAGCCGCTGCCGCCGGTGAAGTGTTTCGCCATTTCAGCGAGGCTCGCGGTCTCCTCGGCGGTGAGTCCGGCGAACTCGGCCGGATCGCCGGTCGGCACCCCGAGGCCGGCGGTGATGTGTGAACCGACCACGTGTTCGGCGTCGATGACGGCGAGCTGCGGGGTCACGAGCGCGCCGGCATCGTTGCCGTGCGCGCCATATCGCTGGTAGCCGAGCCGGCTCATCAGCTCGGCCCAGGTCTGGGCGACCCTGGCGATGCTCCACGGCCGCTGGTCGGCCGGCGCCGGAAAGGGAGAGAAAGCGAATCCGGGCAGGGAGGGCGCGACCACGTGGTACGCCTGCGCCGGGTCGAGCCCGTGCGCTCGCGGGTTGGTCAGCGGGCCGATGATGTCGAGGAACTCGGCGACCGTGTTCGGCCAGCTGTGGGTGAGGATCAGCGGCAGCGCGTCTGGTTCTTGCGAGCGTACGTGCAGAAAATGCACCCGCTGGCCGTCGATTTCGGTGGTGAACTGGGGAAATTCGTTCAGTTTGGCTTCCCATTCGCGCCAGTCGTACGCATCGCGCCAGTAGTCCGCCAGCTCGCGGAGGTAGTCGACCGGCACCCCTGCGCTCCACCGGGCGCCAGGCAGCGCGGCCGGCCAGCGGGTGCGCGCCAGCCGTTGCCGCAGGTCATCGATGCGAGCCTGGGCGATCTCGATGCGGAAGGAGCGGATCTCGGGTGACATTGTCGTCCTCTGGTCGTGGTCGAACCTTGCTGTTGATGACCACACTAGGGGCGGTAGGGGACAGCTTCTGTCCTCTACTTTGCCATTGTCAGGGTGCGTTCGTGGGCTGGCTTGGTCGCGAGCCACGCCAGTGCGGTGGCGAGGACGTACGCGCCGCCGACCGCGATCAGCGGTGCTGTCAGGGCCGGCCCGCCGGTGGCCACCAGCAGCGATCCGAGCAGGGCCACGCCGAGTGCCCCACCGGCCTGCCTGGCAGCGTTGAGCACGCCGCTCGCGAGGCCGGCTCGGTCCGCGTCCAGCGCGCCGAGCGCGACCGAGGTCATCGCCGGCATGGTGAGCGAACACAGCCCGAGCACCGCGGATCCGGTGATGATGACGGCGATTGACGGGTGCGGCCCGGCGAAACCCAGCATCAGCGCGCCGATCGCGCCGCAGGTCATGCCGGCCAGCATCGGCGGACGGGGACCGAACCGCGCGGTGAGGCGCCCGCTCGCGGTGGCGCCGACGCCGAT
Organism: Fodinicola feengrottensis; assembly: GCF_010993775.1. Lineage (GTDB taxonomy): Bacteria > Actinomycetota > Actinomycetes > Mycobacteriales > HKI-0501 > Fodinicola > Fodinicola feengrottensis. Next base: position 70,689 of record NZ_WOTO01000039.1, read on the forward strand.
CATCACGGTTAGCGGGAAAAGCGTACCGCCGGCCGCCAGCGCGGTCAGATGATGGCTCTGCTGCAGGAAAAGCGACAGGCACAGCAGCGCCCCGTACAAGCACAGATTGAAGAGCAGACCGAGCAGTACGGTCGCGCTGAAGGCGGCAGACCTGAAGATGGACAGCGGCATCATGGGCGCGGCCGACCGACTTTCGGCCCAGCCAAAGGCGCCCGCGGCCACCGCGCCGACGGCGAGCAGGACCAGCGTCAGCGGGCTCAGCCAGCCGCTGTGCCCCGCCTCGATGCATCCGGCGGTCGCGGCGGTCAGCCCGACAACGCCGGTGATCATGCCGGCCACATCGAATTTGCGTGTGTGGGTAAGGGAAGTCTCAGGTACGGCCCGGAGCAGCAGCACCACGGTGAGGGCGCCGATCGGGAGGTTGGCGAGGAAAATGATCCGCCAGCCGGCGAATGCGACCGTCAGGCCGCCAAGGACCGGACCAGCGGCGAGGCCGAGGCTCGCGATCAGTCCCCAGACCCCGAGCGCCCGCGCTCGCTCGCGACCGGTTGGGTAGAGCCGCGCCAGCAACGTCAGCGAACAGGGCAGCAGGGCCGCCGCCCCGATTCCCTGCACGGCCCGGGCCGCGACGAGGACTCCCAAGGTGGGCGCCGCCGCGCAGGTGGCCGACGCGATCGTAAAGAGCAGCAACCCGGCGAGATAGATCCGCCGGGCGCCCCACTGGTCGGCGAGCGAACCGGTGGTGAGCAGCAGGCCGGCGAGCGCGAGTGTGTAGCTGTCCACGATCCACTGCAGCCCAGTCAGCGTCCCGCCCAGGTCCTGTCCGATCGCCGGCAGCGCGACGTTGACGATCGTCGCGTCGAGCTGGATCAGCAGAAATCCCATGCAGATCGCGATGAACGCCATCTTCGGTTTCGTTGTGACCATGTGTTCTGACGCTAGGCCCGGAACAGTTCGGCCCCCGCCGAACTCATGGGCGTACGCCGCTGGCCACCTTCTCGGTCAGCGGTGTTTTGACAGTTCGGCAGTGGCCCGGGTTAGCGTAGGGGCTGAACCTTGGGTCAGGAGGCTGCTATGCGCGGACCGGTACGGATCGGCAACTTCTCCGGCTACCTGGGCGACCGCTTCACCGCGATCGACGAGGTGATGGCCGGCGATCCGGTGGACGTGCTGATGGGCGACTACTTGGCCGAGGTCACCCTCGCCGCGCTTTCCGGCCGGGACGGCCGCCGCGGGTATGTCAGCTACTTCCTCGATCAGATCAGGCCACATCTGGCGGCGATCGCTGAGCGGGGAATGAAAGTCGTCACGAATGCCGGCGGCTTCGACCCCGCTGGCCTGGCCGACGCGCTCTTGAAAGCGGCGGCAGAGGAAGGCGCGGACGTACGGGTGGCATATGTCGAAGGCGATGATGTGTTGTCGCGGCTGCCGGAATATGAGCGCGCTGGCCATTTAATGGAGAACCTGGACTCCGGTGAACCGCTGTCGGCATGGGGTTTGGAACCGTTGGCAGCCAACGCGTATTTGGGCGGCTGGGGAATTGCCCGCGCGCTCGCCGAGGGTGCGGACATCGTGGTTTGTGGCCGAGTAACCGATGCGTCCCTGACGGCCGGGCCGGCCGCCTGGTGGCACGACTGGGCGTTGACGACTGGAATGCGCTGGCCGGAGCCGTCACCGCGGGTCATGTCATCGAATGCGGTCCGCACGCCACCGGTGGGAATTTCTCTGGATTCACCACGATCCCGCACCTGCTGGTGCCAGGTTTCCCGATCGCCGAGATCGCCGCGGACGGCAGCAGTGTGATCACCAAGCACGCGCGCGACGGCGGCGCGGTCACGGTCGACACGATCACTGCCCAGCTGGTGTACGAAATTCAGGGCCCGCGCTATTTGAATCCCGATGTCACGGTCCATTTGGACACCGTCGAGCTGGCGGCGACCGGTCCGGACCGGGTGGAAATCCGTGGCGCCACCGGCTCGCCGCCGCCACCGACCACCAAGGTCGCCGTTTTCGCCTTGCTGGGTTACGAAATCGTCAACACCATATTTGTCACCGCGCCCGAGGTGACCGCGAAGATCGACCTGCTGCGAGCCCAGATCGGTCGTGACCTGCCGGCCGGTGTCGAGCTGAGTTTTACCCGGATTGGTACGGCCGCTGACGATCCGCAAACACAGTGGGACGCGACGGTCGCGCTCCGGGTGATGGCCACCGCCGCCGAGCGCGAGCCGCTGGCCCGCTTCGGCCTGGCTCGTCGCCTCAGTTCGCTTTACTTGCAAAGCATTCCGGGATTCTTCCACGACGGCGCTTCGCAGCTGACCGGTACGCCCAAGCCGCGGATCGACTACTGGCCAGCGCTGCTACCGCTGACCGCGGTCGATCATCGGACGTTTTTCGAAGGCCAGACGTACGAAATCTCGCCGCCCGAGCAAAGCGAAACAGCGCCGCAGCCGGTCCATCCGGAGCCGGTTGGCGCTCTTTCGCCGGAGGACGTGCGAAATCTGCCGCTCGGGACTGTCGCGTACGCACGCAGCGGAGACAAGGGCGGCAACAGCAACGTTGGCATCTGGGCCCCGGACGAGCGGGTCTGGCCGTGGCTGCGGCTGGCACTGTCCACAGTGGAGCTGCGGCGGCTCGTACCGGAAATCAAGGAGCTTGAGGTGATACGCCACGAGTTCCCGCACCTGCGTGCGGTGCATTTCGTGCTGCGTGGGCTGCTGGGCACCGGTGGCTCGGCGAACCTGCGGGTCGACCAGGTCGGCAAGGCGGTGGGAGAGTATTTACGCGCCAAACACGTGCCTATTCCGGTGCGGCTGTTGTCCGAGCAGGGGAGTGTCGATGTCACTGACTGACCGTCTCGCCAAGGCGGCCGCCAACCCGGCCACCGACGACGACTTCGACCCGCGCGCCACGCTGGCCGAGGTGCTCGCCGGCATCGGCGTCGACCTGGCCGACACCGGCGGGAGTTTTTCCTTCCAAGGCGCCGATCCAGTAGTGCCGAGCACGTTGCGGTTGGGAGCCGCGTCGGCGATCGCGTTGGCGGCGAAGTCGGCCACCATCGCGAAACTGTGGCGGCTACGCGGCGGGCCGGGCCAGCACATCGGGGTCGACCTGCGGGTCGCACCGCACCGGCTGTGCCCGTTCTATGACCGAAAATGGGAGCTCCTGAACGGATATCCGCCAGGCTCGCCGGCGAACGCGACCAACGCGCTCGGGTTGGCGTTCTATCGTACGGCCGATGATCGCTGGGTGATGCCACTGAACCTCTACCCGAAAATCAAGGTGGCCGCACAGAAACTGCTGAATGTGCCGGACGACGCCGATGCCGTCGCGGCGGCCGTGGCTCGCTGGCGAGGACGCGAGTTGGAGGAGGCTGGAGCGGCCGCCGGGGTGGTGATGCCGATGCTGCGCAGCACCGAAGAACTGCTGACCGAGCCGCATTATCGGGACGTGCTGGCTGACCTCCCGTTGATCGAGATCACCAAAATCGGGGACAGTGAACCGGTCCCGTTGCCGCCCGGCGCCGCGCAACCACTGTCGGGCGTACGAGCGCTGGGAATGGGACACGTCATCGCTGGGGCCGGAGTGGGGCGGGCGCTCGCGCTGCATGGCGCGGACGTACTCAACCTCTGGCGGCCGTACGAGCTGGAACACGATGTCACGTATGCCAGCGCGAATGTCGGCACCCGATCGGCCACCGTCGATCCGCGTTCGTTGGAAGGAAAGGAAAAGATCCACGCACTGCTGGCCGGCGCGGATGTTTTCTATGCCAACCGGCGACCTGGATATCTGGATCAGATCGGTCTCTCGCCGCAAGAGGCCGCGGCCGTACGCCCCGGGATTATTCACGCGACCGCCTCGCTGAACGGGCCGCACGGGCCGTGGGCGGATCGGGTCGGTTTCGACCAGACGGCCGGAAGCCTGGTCGGCATGATGACGTTGGAGGGCGGGCGACGGCGACCGGCCCGCGCTGCCGCCGATCATGGTCGTCAACGACTACGTCACGTCGTGGCTGATGGCCGCGGGCATTGTCGAGGCACTGGCCCGGCGGGCTGTCGACGGCGGCAGCTACCGCGTGCATGTTTCGTTGACCCGGGCCGCATTGTGGATCCTCAGCATGGGCATCTTCGACCGGCCGCGCGCGCTGCGGACCGCTGGCCAGGGGACCGAGCACGCGTATCTCGACCCGGAGACCTTCGTCGCGGACACCCCGCTTGGCCGCTACCAGGGTGTCACCGACCAGGTGTCGATGTCACAAACCCCCGGGCACTACGACACGGTGCTGGTGCCGCGCGGCTCCTGCCGGCCGGAGTGGCTCGCCGGCTGAATTCGGGCTCAGCCGTCGGATTGTTGACAATCGGACAGTCGGCTCGTACGTTGCGGAGACCGCCCGGAGAAGGAGAGGCATGCCCCGATACATCACCATCTCCCTGGACAAGCGCGGCGTGACCTGCCGCGCCCGCCTGCTCGACGAGGAGGCGCCGCGTACGTGCGCCGCCGTCTGGGACGCCTTGCCGCGGTCCGGCGACGCCTATCACGCGAAGTACGCCCGCAATGAGGTTTACACACTGCTGCCGGCCTTCGCGGAACAGGCGCCCGGCCCGGAAAATCCCACCGTGACGCCGATCCCGGGCGATGTCTGCTATTTCGGTTTCGAACCTTGGCAAATCGGCAACGCGTCTTACGGCTACGACCAAGGGAGTGAGGCCCACAGTGGTGAGCACGTGGTCGATCTCGCGCTCTTCTACGGTCGCAACAACCTGCTGATCAACGGCGACCAAGGCTGGATCCCAGGCAACGTTTTCGGTGCCATTGAAGAAGGTCTGGCCGAGATGGCCGCCGCCGCGCAGGACCTTTGGCTGCGTGGCGTGGAAGGTGAGACATTGTCCTTCCGACGCGCCGACGTTTAGACCTTCTTGGCGGCGAAATCCAGCAGTTCTTCAGTGAGCTGGTCCTGATGCGTCAGGTAGATGGCGTGCGGCGCGTTCGGATAGACGGCGAGCCGGCTGCCGGGCACCAGGGCCGCGATCCGCTGGCCGCACAGCTCCGGCGGGGCGGACACGTCGTGGGTGCCCTGGACCACCAGCGTCGGCACGGTGATTGAGACCAACTCAGCCCGGAAGTCGGCTTCCAGATTGGCTCGGTAGCAGTCCATCGCCGCCTGGAGTGACACCCGTAGGCCGTCCCGCTGCGTCCATTCCTGACTGGCCACCGAAACGTCGCACCCCGGCACGTCCACGCCGACGTACGGCCCGATGTTTTCCACGCCCCACTGGGGAAGATCCTTCTTCATACTGTCTCGAAGCAGGTCTGTGAGCGCCGGATCGATGCCGTCCGGATTGTCGTCGGACCGCAGCAGACGCGGCATGGTGGACCCGACCAGCGCGACGCCGCGCGACGCGCGCTGACCCATGCCGGCTGAGGTAGCGAACCACTTCGCCGCCGCCCATGGAATGCGAGATCACGGTGACGTTGGCGAGGTCCAGATGTTCCAGTAGCGCGGCCAAATCGTCGGCCAGTGTGTCGAAGTCGTACCCGCGGCCGGGGTCGTCGGACCGGCCGTGGCCGCGCCGGTCATAGCAAACTGCCCGAAAACCGCGCTCGGCGGCGGCGAGCATCTGGTATTGCCACATGTCACCGCTCAAAGCCCACCCGGCCAGGAAAACCACCGGCGCGCCGGTGCCCCAGTCCCGGTAGAAGAGGTCGGTGCGGTCAGTCGTACGCAATGTCGGCATCAGTATTCCCTCGCTCACACGGGTTCGTCGATGGAGGGAATTTTGGCAGCCCGGCGTCACTCGCGCGATTACCCGTGAGGTGATGCCTGATGGCGCAGGGGGCTACTCGATGCTGTCGTCTGACGCCTTTTTTGATGCGTACTCTGGAAAGAAATCGTCCAAGAGATCGGCAATAAGCTTCGTCGCACCGAACAACGAGTTGCTCGCCCACTCGCAGTCGTCATACAGGAGCGTGGGATTGCGGGCGTCCCTGAGTCGAGGATCGTCTGGGCGGATCCGCGCTATTTGGCAGAAGGCAAGAGTGCGGTCGGCGGCAGCACACATCATCGACCAGGCGATTAGTTCGGTCTTCAGTGCTTCAGGCGCCAGCCGATCGTTCGACTGGGCGGACTGGAAGGAGATCCAGCTTCGCCTGATCTCCTCATCGTGAGGGGTCGCCGTTGCCGTGCCTGTACGCAGGAGAGGTCGATGCCAGCGAGCCTCCGCGAAGGCGCGCTGGCGCAGCAGGTGGCCCGCGCTGAGAACGAGGAGGCGAGCCGGATCGAGCCGAAGACGGACTTCGCTCGGCCGCCATCGATGGATCCAGTCCAGAAACAGTTGGGTGGCGTCGATTTCGCGGGACCAGGTCCACAGGTCACGAGCCGTCTGCATTCGGCTGATCGGTGGGTCGACCAAGGCTGTGTCTCCTTGACTCGTGGACTAACAGGGTGGTGGGCCCGGGTGCCGGCGCTGGCCCCATCGCCGGCACCGGGCGGTTCAGGCCGGCCGGGCGGTCGGTGGGACCCTGCGGATGGCGGCCGCGACCGGGGTGTTTTCAAGTATCCGCAGCAAAATCGCCTCGACTTTGACGGTCGGGACGTCGGCGAAGGTGTACGCCTCGCCACTTGCCGGCATCCAGGCGATGTGCGCGACGCTGGCCCGGGAGTGCAGGCGGCTGCACCACTGGTCGTACCGCTCCGCCCACATCCGGTCGGACAACGGTCGCGGCGCGGCTACGGCGAACATCGCGCGCATGCCACGCATCCCCAGCGGCCCGGTGAGCCGGTGGTCGTACGGCATCCCGGCGGCTCAGATCAGCGACGCGTGGACCGCGCGCACCCGACCGCGTACATGATCGGCGACCGTACGCCACCGGCCGTCGTCTTCGGTGCGGATCAGCGGGTGTGAGCAGAGCCGGCATTTGCGCAGCTCAAGGACCTCGCCGGCGGGCCGGCAAAGGATGCCGAGGCGTTGCCCCGGCTGATGGTGGTGGGTGTCCCGCATGGCTACTCCCGGATGGCGGTGGCTTTTGTCGTGCAACTTCACTGAGCGCTACCATCCCACTGCAAAGGTGGCAGCGCAAGTCTAGCTAGAGAGAAGTTGCAAAAAATGACAGACGACCGTGAGAACTGGCAGGATTACCGGTGGCCCGTTCCTATATCCGCGCAAGGCGCATCGGCATCGCGTTGCAGGGTTTCCGCAAGGATGCCGGCTTGACGCTGGAGCAGGTGGCCGCCGAGCTGTCGATGAACAAGTCGACGATCAGCCGCATCGAGGCCGCCCAGACGGTGACTCGACCGCAGACCGTCCGGATGATGCTGAATTTGTACGGCATCCAAGACAAAGACGAAGTCGAGCGGTGGGCGCAGCTCGCCAAGGAGGCGAAAACCAAGGACGCCTGGTGGTCCGGCTTCGACCTCCCCAACCGCCTCGCCGACCTGGTCGCCCTGGAGACGGACGCCATTTCGATCTCCGTCTACGAGGCGTCGGTGGTCCCGGGAATTGCGCAGACGGAGCGGTACGCGCGAACAATAATTGAGGATCAGGCGCCCGTTCCGCTCACCGAGGCAGTGATCAACGAGCGAGTCGAGATTCGTATGCGCCGCCAAGAACGGCTTGTAGCAGACGTCGACCCACCGCAGGTTGCGATAATTTTGGACGACAGCGTGCTCCAACGCTCGGTAGGTGGCCCGGAGGTCATGAAAGACCAGGCCCAGCGCCTTATTGAACTCGGACATCGACCGAACATCACTGTTCAGATCGCGCGAATAGCGGACGGAGTCCATCTTGCGCTGCCCGGCTCGGTGACGCTGCTGGAGTTCAACGACCTTATGCCGGCAAGCATCTACCTCGATACCGTGGCGGGTGATTTGCTGATCGACGCCCCCGAAGCTATTCAACGGGTGCAGCGCGCGTTGAAGGCGATCCGGTCCCATGCTTTGTCGCCGGACGAAAGTCGCCGCCTTCTTGAGATTGCGGCAAAATAGGAGTATCACCCATTGAGAGAAAGGACTCCACGATGCTGGCCCCAACGTGGCGCAAGTCCAGACGTAGTCAAAGCGACAACAACTGTGTTGAGGTCGCGGACGTACCGAGGATTTTGCTCGTGCGCGACTCCAAGCTCGGCGAACAATCCCCTCTCATCTGGGCTTCGACCCAGCTCGGTGGCGTACTTTCGTGACTGCGGTGAAAGTTGACGGTTTCACCGCCTAACCAGTTCCGTTTCGTACGGCCTCGCAGGTCATCCTGTGGGGCTGTACTCGTCGGTGCATGACGCCCCGCTTACGCGCGCTCACTTGGTACGCTGAACACTCATTGCGGGCTGCATCACGGGTGGAGGACTACACGTGGCCAAGGTCATCGTCCCTGTCGGCTTCGACGGCGGCCCCCTCTGGGACGGCGAACCCGAAAGCGGCACAACCGCGCCGACGGAGTTCGAGATTGCTACGCCCACCAGTGTCGTGTCCCTCAGCTTGGACGAGTACAAGGTCTGGTTGCTCAGCTTCGCCGACCCGGAAATGGCCAACCGTTGTCAGTTTGATCGAGTCCATCTCGAACGTCTGGCGGACCTTGAATTTGCCTCCGATGGACAGGCAGTGGTGGAGTCCCTCTCTAAGCAGGGCCTCCTTGCCGAGTTCGACCCCGAGGGCCCGTCCGGCGTCGAGTTCCTGAAGCGCTACCGGCTTTTTCCCAACGGGGATGCGATGGGAAACACTGGCGATGAGCGGCACTACTACCGTATTGGCCGCGAAGGACGCGTGCTGGTCAAGGTCATGTGGGCGGTGTACGTGATGTGGCAAAGCAGCGTCTACTACCCGTCACTTTGGGACGCGCTGACCGAGTATCACCAGACTCTCGACGAACCGTTGCTTGAGCTCGACCAGATGGCGCAGCTTCTCGCTGCATCGGTTCCTGGCATCGTCACCAACCGGTGCGGGTTCGTGCAGGCGACATGAGTGGTGCCGCCGCAGGTCGGGGGAGACGCCGAGACGATTCGTCTGTCCGGGGCTACTGCGCGTTGGTGGGGTGACTGAGAAGAAACAGCAGGACGACTTTCTCAAGGACACCAAGAAATCTGGCCTGCGTACTCTCGCGCTGACGCCGATCCAGTGGGTGACCAGCACTTTCACCACCACAGCTCTCGCGGGATCGCTGACAGTGCAGGCGTTGCTTGCCACGTCAGGCAAAACCGCCATCACTCTCGGCGTCGGTGCCGGACTCGCGCTGGGCATGGGTGCCTGGAACAAGATGCGGGATGCGCGGGCGGCCAGCAAGCAAATGGTCAAGGACCGGGCAGATGGCAAGGATCCCGATACACCGGCGTTGGAGAAGTTCAAAGAAACCGACGAATCCCTGGGTTCTCTCGGGCATCGTGTGCATGGCCTGCTCGCCACCACATCCCGGTTCGCGCGTAAGGCCAACCAGCGCCTAACGAACGTCGAGCAGGACACGGCTGCGCTCAAGGCGGCCGCCACTCAGCCAACAGGGGTCGGGCCGGAGGTCGAGCAGCAGTTTCAGGCCATGCTGGAGACCGCACTTGCTGCCGAACGCGCCCGAAATGACGCAGTGCGTGAGCAGGATCACCAGACAATCGTTCAGTTGAAGGGGGAGCTCGCCGAGGCGAGAGCGACCATCCCAGTTGGGACAGACAAGTGTCGCGCACGGCGCTCGACTGTCCGGGTTGGAGCAGGGCGCGGCTTCGAAAGAGTATGTTGACCAGCAGCTCGCCGCGCGGGATCAGGTGGCGGAGAATCGGCAGCGGGCTTTCGAGCAACGCAACCATACGTTGTTGGAAACGCACCAAAATCACGTCAGTTCTCGGCTCGATGAGCATGAGTCGCGGCTTGACCGCAATGACGAGAAAATGGGCGCGGTCGAAGGTGTTGTCGTACGCCATGGCGCCGGTCTTAAGCTTGCCGAGGCCGCATTTCGGAGCCTTGTCGGTGCCGCGCCGCAGCCGCCCGCATCACCACCAGCGGCCGCCCCAGCGCCGCTGTTGAGTCCGGACGATGCCGCACGCGCTCGCGGTGTTCAGGCTGGCGCCGAAGAACTTCGGGCGAAGGCGAACGCTTCCCGTCCGAAGCCGGCACGCCGGAGCGCCGCCCCCCCGCCACCCCAGTTTCCACCCCAACAGCCGCCGCGCAGCACCGCCACCGGCCGCCGACGCCATAATCGTACGGAACCGCCGAGGGTGACGTTCTGGGGGTGATTACTCCCGATTTCTACCCCACAACGTCACCCTCGCGAAGGCGCTACCAGCTGCGGCGGCGGGTGATGGCGGCGCGGATTTCGGCGATCATGCGCCGAGGGTTGTCGCGTACGTCCTCGACGCCGAAGCGCAGCACGAGCCAGCCGGCTCGCTCCAGCGCTCGTGCGCGATCAACATCGGCGCGCGCTGCTGTGCGATCCCAAGGTGATGTTCCCCGTCGTACTCGATGGCGATCTTGAACTCCGGCAGTGCGAGGTCGACGCGCGCGATCACGTTGCCCAGCACGTCCCGGACGACGACTTGGGGGGTCACCATGATGCCCACCGCGTGGAGCATCATCCGGGTGCGGGTCTCCCAGGGCGACTCAGCCCGCTCATCGGCGGCGAGCAGACTCAAGCGAGCGATCTTGACGCCGCGGCGGCCGGCTTTGATGGCGAAAGCGAGTTGCTCTGGAGTGCTTAGGCGGCGGTGCAAGATCGCGTCGGTTAGTGCGACGTGGTCGTAGTAAAGACAACGCGATGCGAGGTCGAACCACGTGCGGCTCACCGACGTAGTCCGCATCCCGTTGACGAGCCGGACGTCTCCGGAGTCGAATTGGTTCTTATGGACCCGAACTCCCGGCCGATGCCGAGGTCGGGGCGTCACACACACCGTGACATGTACGGGCGAGTGACCGGACTGACCGCAGGGCAGCGGCAACTGCCACTGCGCTGCGGCGGAAAGATGACTGAGCGCCGCATTGTGGCCGACTGCGGTGAGCGCGGCCTGATACGGCGTAGCGTCGGTGACGCCCCCGCGTTGGACGTAGACACCCCGAAAGGGACGGGACCAGCTGCCGTCTTCAGGCCGTGGTCGGTTACGCCGTCGGCCAGGGCCTTGGAGCGAGTGATGGGATCAGACATTTCCCCATAGTCGACTCAGCGCGTACGCCGTCTCGGGTTTTCCACAGGCAGACCTTGCGCGAGGGTGACGTTGTAGGGCTCAAATAGGGACAATTCGGCGCCAGAACGTCACCCTCGCGCAAGGGATCAGGTCAGGGAGGTGGTCCAGAGGGCTAGGGCTTCGTCGATCTGGGCGGGGGTGACGATCAGTGGTGGGATCATGCGTACGACGTTGCCGAAGGGGCCGCAGGTCAGCAGCAGGAGGCCGTTGGCGGCGGCCGCGGCGTGTACGCGGGTGGCCGTGGCGGTGTCGGGGGAGCCGTCGGCGGTGGTGAACTCGCAGGCGAGCATCAGGCCGAGGCCGCGTACGTCACCGATTTCCTTGTGATCGGCTGCAGTCGCGCGGAGTCCGGCGACCAGCCGCTGGCCTTGGACGGCGGAGTTTTCCACCAGTCCCTCGGATTGGATGACATCGAGCGTCGCGACGGCCGCCGCGCAGGCGACCGCGTTGCCGCCGTACGTGCCGCCTTGCGAGCCAGGCCAGCTTTTTTTCATCATCAGGGCGGCCGGTGCGGCGATGGCTGACAGCGGGAAGCCGGAGGCGATCCCTTTCGCCATCACGAGGATGTCAGCGCGGCTGTCGAAGTGGTCGTGGCCCCAGAATCGGCCGGTACGACCAAAACCGGTCTGCACCTCATCGAGAATCAGCTGAATGCCATAGCGGTCGGCGCGTTCGCGCAGGCCCGCGAGGAAGGCGGTGCTGGCGGGCACGTACCCGCCCTCGCCCAGGACCGGTTCGACCAAGAACGCGGCGGTGTCATCTGGAGCGGACTGGGTGGCGAGCAGGAAATCCAGCTCCCGCAAGGCAAACTTGGTCGCGGTGTCCTCGTCCCAGCCGTAGTGGTACGCGTGCGGGAAAGGCGCGACTGACACGCCGGCCATCAGCGGCGCGAAGCCGGCGCGGACCTTGGTGCCGGACGTCGTCAGAGAGGCGGCCGCGACCGTACGGCCGTGGAAGCCGCCGGAGAAGACGATGATGTTCGGCCGGCCGGTGGCCATCCGGGCCAGCCGGATCGACGCCTCGACGGCCTCGCTGCCGGAGTTCGCGAAGAAGAGCGTGTCGATGCCGGCGGGGAGCACCTCGCCGAGCCGCTCGGTCAGCGCGAGCAGCGGCTGGTGCATGACCGTTGTGTACTGCCCGTGGATCAGCTTCGCGACCTGCGCCTGCGCTGCCTCGACCACCCGGGGATGGCAGTGCCCGGTGCTGGTCACACCGATGCCGGCGGTGAAGTCCAGGAAACGGCGGCCGGCCGTGTCGAAGAGGTACACACCCTCGCCGTGGTCGACCACCACGGGAGTGGCCTGCTTGAGACGCGGGGACAGCTGTGTCATCGGCTCGGCGCTCCAGAGTTGTCGGATTGTCAACAATATGCATAGCATGGCCGGCGGAGCCGCACAATGTCACAGGCGGGTCACTCCCATGGTCCTGTACGGGGCGCTGCCTTGGTGGGCAGGATGGAGCTAGTTTTCGCCGAGGTAGAGGAGCGTGGCGTGCAGTCAGCGGAAAAGACCGTGATCCAGGCGGTCCATAAGGAGCTCTTCATCGACGGGAAGTGGCGTGCGTCGTCGACCGGTCGCAGCCTGCCGGTGGAGGACCCGTCGACCGGCGAGGTGCTCTGCGAGGTGGCCGACGCGGGCGTCGAGGACGGGCTCGCCGCGCTGGACGCGGCCGTTGCCGCGCAGAAGGACTGGGCCGCGTACGCACCACACGCGAGCGCGGCGAGATCCTGCGTCGGGCGTACCAGCTGCTTCTCGACCGCGCTGACGATCTGGCACTGCTGATGACGTTGGAGATGGGCAAGCCGGTCGCCGAGGCGAAGGGCGAGATCACGTACGCGGCGGAGTTCTTCCGCTGGTTCGCCGAGGAAGCGGTACGCATCGACGGCGGCTACGCGACCGCGCCCAACGGTCAGGGCCGTTTCCTGGTCATGCGCCAGCCGGTCGGGCCGTGTTTGCTGATCACACCGTGGAATTTCCCGATGGCGATGGGCACTCGCAAACTCGGTCCGGCGATCGCGGCCGGCTGCACGGTCGTCATCAAGCCGGCGGAGCAGACCCCGCTGTCGATGCTGGCCCTCACGGACATCCTCGCCGAGGCCGGCCTGCCCGCCGGCGTTCTCAACGTCCTCACCACCAGCGACCCCGGCCCGGTGATGGAGCCGCTGATCAAGGACGGCCGGATTCGCAAGATCTCGTTCACCGGCTCCACCGCGGTCGGCAAGATTTTGTTGGCACAGGCCGCGGACAAGGTGTTGCGTACGTCCATGGAGCTTGGCGGCAACGCACCGTTCCTGGTCTTCGACGACGCGGATCTGGACGTGGCGGTCGAAGGCGCGATGATGGCGAAGACCCGCAACATGGGCGAGGCTTGTACGGCCGCGAATCGCTTTTACGTGCAGCGCGGGGTGGCGCAGGAGTTCGGTCGCCGGCTGACATCGCGAATGGCTGAGCTGAAAGTGGGCCGAGGTACCGAAGAGGGTGTGAAGATCGGTCCGTCCGTTGATTGACAACGACGCGATCGCCAAGGTCGTCGAACTGGTCGCGGACGCGACCGCGGCCGGCGCCAAGGTGCTGACCGGCGGGTCCACAGTGGACGGTCCGGGCCACTTCTACCCGCCGACGGTGCTGACTGACGTGCCGCGCGATGCGCGGATGGGCCGCGAGGAGATTTTCGGCCCGGTGGCGCCGATCTCCGTCTTCGACACCGAGGACGAGGTGATCGCGGCCGCCAACGACACCGAGTTCGGTTTGGTGAGTTATGTGTTCACCACCAACATCAACCGGGCCCTGCGAGTGTCCGAAAGGTTGGAGGCTGGGATGATCGGCCTCAACACCGGCCTGGTTTCCAACCCGGCGGCACCTTTTGGTGGCGTCAAGCAGTCGGGCGTCGGCCGGGAGGGTGGCCGGATCGGCATCGAGGAGTTCCTGGAAGTCAAGTACGTCGCGGTTGGCCTGTCATGACGACGTACCGGATAGCCAGCATTCCTGGTGACGGCATCGGCGTGGACGTGGTAGCGCAGGCGCGGGAGGTCCTGGACCGAGCCGGCTCGCTGCACGGTTTTGACTTCGCGTGGACCGATTTCGACTGGAGCTGTGAGCGTTTCCTGAAGACCGGCGCGATGATGCCGGCAGACGGACTCGACCAACTCCGCGACCACGACGCTGTTTTCCTTGGCGCGCGATCGGCTTTCCGGGTGTGCCGGACCATGTTTCGCTGTGGGGGCTGCTGATCCCGATCCGGCGGGCCTTCCGGCAGTATGTGAACCTGCGGCCGGTCCGGCTGCTGCCCGGGGTGGTCAGCCCGCTCTCGCCGGACGCAGCGCCGACGAGCTGGAAATCGTGATCGTACGGGAGAACTCCGAGGGCGAGTATTCGCAGATCGGCGGCCGGCACAACAGCGGGCAGCCGGACGAGTTCGCCGTCCAGCAGGCGGTTTTCACCCGAGTCGGGGTCTCGCGGGTGATCCGCTATGCGTTCGAGTTGGCTCGTACGCGCGGGGGGACAGCTGTGTTCGGCCACCAAGTCCAACGGCATCATCCACTCGATGCCGTTCTGGGATGAGGTTTTCGCTTCCATAGCCGCGGAATATCCGGACGTACGCTCCGAACAGTCCCATGTGGACGCGCTGGCCGCCCGGATGGTGCTCCGGCCGGACACACTGGACGTGATCGTCGGGTCCAACCTCTTCGGCGACATCCTGTCGGACATCTCGGCGGCGATCGTCGGAGGTCTCGGCACCGCGCCAGCCGCGAATCTCAACCCGGAGCGGGATTTCCCCTCGATGTTCGAACCGGTGCACGGCTCCGCGCCGGACATCGCCGGCAAGGGCATCGCCAACCCGGTCGCGCAGATCCTGACCGGCGCGATGATGCTCGACCACCTGGGTGAAACCGCGGCCGCGGAAGCGGTCTCAGCGGCCGTCGACGCGGTGCTGGCCTCGGGCGTACGCACGCCAGACCTCGGCGGCAA
>NZ_WOTO01000041.1 GCF_010993775.1 Fodinicola feengrottensis
GGTGAGCCTGCTCGGTGCTCGGAGCCGGACCGCCGGCCTCGCCCGGGCGCTGCTGTGTCAGCTCGCTGTGCTGCACGCGCCGGACGACCTGATGATCGCCGTCGAGATGTCCGACGGCGGCGACTGGGAATGGGCGAAATGGCTGCCGCACACGATCGAACCGGACGCGGCCGGCGAGTCGGGCGTGCTTCCGCTGGTACGGGTCGACACCGCTGACCTCGCGGGCTTCCTGGAACGTGAGGTGCACGCGAGACAGGAGCAGCTGTCGTTGCAGCGGACACAGATCACCTTCGAGCGTGACCAGGCGCCGCGGCCGCGGCATCTGGTGGTGGTGCTGTTCACCGGCTTCCAGCCGGTGTCCGAGTGGGGCCGGTCGCAGCTGTTCCGCAGCCTGCTGCAGACGGCCGGGCCGACGTACGGGCTGACCGCGATCTTCCTGGCGAGCCGCGAAGCGGACGAGCCGAGCCGGGTCGACCTGCGGATCCGGCTGGGCGAGGACGCCGGGCCGCGCTGGAAGGCCGTACGGAGCTGGTCTCGGCCGCCGTGGACGGTTGCGTTGCCGACACCATGGAGCCGCAGGTGGCGGACCTGATCGCCCGCCAGCTCGCACCGCTTCGGCTGATCGACGAGAGCGATCAGATGCTGACCAAGGACGTGTCACTGACGGACATGCTGTTCGAAGGCGACCCGCTCGCGATCGATCCCGCGACGCTCTGGGTACGCCCCGACAGCAGCCGGCTGCTGCGAGTGCCGATCGGAACGGACAGCGACGGCGGGACGGTCCTGCTCGACCTCAAGGAGGCGGCTCAGGGCGGGTCCGGACCGCATGGCCTGATCGTCGGCGCGACCGGCTCCGGCAAGAGCGAGTTGCTGCGGACGCTGGTGACTGGTCTCTCGCTCACCCATTCGCCGGAGACGCTGAGCTTCGTGCTGATCGACTTCAAGGGCGGCGCCGCGTTCGCGCCGCTGGCCGGGCTGCCGCACGTCGCCGGGCTGATCCCAACCTGGTCGATGACCAGGCGATGATCAGCCGGGTGCACGCCGCCCTGCTCGGCGAGCAGCAGCGGCGCCAGCAGATGCTGCGCGACGCCGGCGACGTGGACTCGATCCGTGAATACCAGACCCGGCGCGCGCGCGGCCGGCGCGACCAAGCCGGACGGTACGCAGCTGGAGCCGATGCCGTATTTGATGATCATCGTCGACGAGTTCAGCGAGCTGCTGTCCGGCCGCCCGGAGCTGGTCGACCTGTTCGTCCAGATCGGTCGGGTCGGGCGCAGCCTCGGCATGCATCTGCTGATGGCGACGCAGCGGCTGGAGGAAGGCCGGCTGCGCGGGCTGGACTCGCACCTGTCGTACCGGATCTGCCTGCGGACGTTCTCGGCGAGCGAGAGCCGCGCGGTGATTGGTACGACCGACGCCTACCAGTTGCCGTCGATCCCGGGCTCGGCCTACCTCAAGGTTGGCGAGTCGGTGTACCTGCGGCTGCTGGGTGGCGCACGTGTCGGCGGCGTACTTGACCAGCGCGCAGCGGACCGAGGCGGCTGGTCCGATCCGCACGCTGGTGCCGTTCGAGGTCGGGCCGCTGCCGGACAGCGCGGTAGGGCCCGCCGAGGCGGAGCCAGCCGAGCAGGAGACGACCGAGCGGAGCGGCCCGACCGAGCTGCAGGTCCTGGTCCAGCAGATGAAGCCGCTGGCCGCGCCGGCGCACCAGGTCTGGCTGCCGCCGCTGCCACCGGTCGTCCCGCTCGACCTGCTGCTGGGTGCGCCCGGCGTACGCCCCGCCCGCGGGATGTGCGCGCCGGAATGGGCCGGCGGCGACCTGATGGTGCCAGTGGGCGTGCTGGACCGGCCGCTGCAGCAGGACCAGCAGCTGCTGATGGTGAATTTCGGCGGTACGCAAAGCAATCTCGCGCTGGTCGGCGCACCACAGACCGGCCGAAGCACGCTGCTGCGCACCATGATGCTGTCCGCGATGCTCACGCACACTCCGGACGAGATGCAGTTCTACTGCCTCGACTTCGGTGGCGGCACGCTCTACCCGTACGCGGACGTGCCCCACGTGGGCAACGTGGCCGGCCGCAGTGACGACGAGCTGGTCCGGCGCACGCTGAGCGAGATCCATTCGCTGATCGGCGAGCGGGAGCGGCTGTTCCGGTCGATGGGGGTGGACTCGGTCGCCGAGTTCCGGGCCCGGCGGGCCGCTGGCCGGCTGCCGGCGGGCACTCGTACGGCCGACGTGTTCCTGCTCATCGACAACTGGGGCGCGTTGCGTGGCACGGTGGAGGAGGCCGACGCGCTGGTGACCGAGATCGCCGCCCGCGGCCTCGGCGTCGGCGTCCACCTGGTGCTGACCGCCAGCCGGTGGATGGAGATCCGGCCGGCGCTGCGGGACTCGATTGGTACCCGCATCGAGCTGCGGCTGAATGACCCGACCGACTCCGAGATCAACCGCAGGCTGGCCACCGCCATCCCGGCCGGCACCCCCGGTCGCGGTCTGGCCGCACCGGGCCTGTACTTCCATCTCGCGCTGCCGCGGATGGACGGCGCCGAGTCGACCGAAGGTCTGCGCGAAGCCCAACTGGAGATCCTCGACCAGATCGGCCAGGCCTGGCGGGGTGCCGCCGCGCCGCCGATTCGGCTGCTGCCGGCCCGGATCGACCTGCCCGACGTGCTGGCGCTGCCGGCCCCGATCGACCAACGCCGGCGCATCCGTCGGCGTACCAACGGGCATCCCTATTGGCATTGCGCAGCGTGACCTCGGCCAGGTCGAGGTGGACCTCGCGACCGACGAGTCGCATCTGCTGGTCTTCGGTGACAGCGGTTCGGGCAAGACCTCGTTCCTGCGTACGTGGATCTCGGCGATGGTCAGCCGCCGGTCGGGCTGGGAGGTCCGGTTCGTGGTCGCCGACTATCGCCGCAGCCTGCTCGGGCAGGTGCCGGACGAGCATCTCGGCGCGTACGCGGCGGACTCCGAGGCGCTCAAGGTCTACGTCGAGCAGGTCAGCGCGAAGCTGCGCGAGCGGCTGCCGCCGTCCACCATCACGCCCCGCGAGCTCGCCGCCCGGACCTGGTGGGAGGGCCCGGACATCTACCTGGTCGTCGACGACTACGACCTGGTCGGCGGCGGACCGCAGAGTCCGCTGCGGCCGTTCGTGGAGTTCCTGCCGCATGCCCGGGACATCGGCTTCCACATCGTGCTCGCCCGCCGGGTCGCCGGCTCGTCCCGCACGCTGATGACCGACCTGCTGGTGGCCCGGATGCAGGAGATGGGCAGTGCCGGCCTGGTGTTGAGCGGCGACCGGCGCGAAGGCGTGCTGGTCGGCGACCAGCGGGCGGCCGTACGACCGCCGGGTCGCGGCGTGCTGGTCACCCGGCGGGCGCCCACCGAGCTCATCCAGGTGGCGTTCACCGAGGACCTGATGACCAGCGGAGCCGCACGGTGACTCCCACGGCACGTACCAACCAGAAGAAGGAGCGAGCATGACCCAGTTCAACGTCACGCCGGAGTACGTGACGACCGCCGCCGCGGACTGTGACACGACTGCCCAGGACGTACAGACCCAGCTCGGCCTCTTGCGGACCTACGTCGAAGGTCTTGGCGCGACCTGGCTGGGTGTCAGCGCGGTGCAGTTCGCCGAGATGATGACCAACTTCCAGGTCTACTCGATCGCGCTGCACGACGCGCTGGTCGACATCGGCCAGGGCCTGCGCGGCAACTACGTCAACTACGTCAACAGCGAGGCGGACAACCTTCACAACCTCGTCGCCATCGACGGAAACATCGTCTCGACGCCGAACGGCGCGGCGAACCAGCCGACCGCGTACGTGCCGCCCGCCAACCTGTGATCCGCGCGAACCCGTACGGGAGGAACCACCATGCCTGACATCGAATCGAGCAACCTGCAGGTGCCGGCCGAGCTCGCCGAGGCCGGCACCCACATCCGTACCATCTCCGGCAACCTGGCCAGCGAGCTGGACACCCTGCACAAGAAGCTGGCCCGCGCGCGCGGAGAGCTGGAAAGGCGACGCCTACCAGTACTTCACCGGCCTGCAGCAGGAGTGGAACCTCGCCTCGCTCGGCCTGTGGGGCGACGGTACGCAGGGCAACACGGGGCTGCTGCCGTTCATCGCGCACGCGCTGGACGTGTCGTACGAGAACTACACGAACGCCGAGCATTCCAACGCGCAGACCTGGCGGCGCTGACCCGTGTTGGACAGGCGCAGCAGAATCACCGTGATCGGCGACGAGAAGCGCGTCGACCTCGCGCTTCCCAGCCAGACGCCGATCGGGGAGTACGTGGCCGACCTCGCCGGCCTCTGCGGCCAGCGCGGTGGCGCGGTCATGCCGCCGGCCTGGTCGCTCGCGCCGGCCGGCGGCGAGCCGTGGTCGATCGAGCTGTCGCTCGCCGAGGCGGGAGTCGCCGACGGGCAGGTGCTCTACCTGCGCGACAGCGCCCAGGACCCGGGCATGACACCGGTCGTCGAGGACATCGAGGAACTGGTCGCGCAGGAGTCGAAGGAGCGCCGTACGACCACCGGCCACCGAGGGGTGTTGGTCGTCTGGCTGGGCGCGGCCTGGATCACCCTCGCGGCCGCGGTCCTGGGTTTGCGACCGCCAGGTGGTGGCCTCGTCGCCGCCATCGGGCTCGTCCTGGTCGCCATCGTGATGCTCTCGCTCGCGTGGGCGCTGAACCAGCGGCGGACGCGGCTGCCGGCCACCGCCTGCCTCGCGATCTCGCTGTGCGCGGTGCCGTGTCTCGCGGCGGCCGGCGGAGTGGTCGGCACGATGTTCGGCACCGCCCCGGGTGGACAGCTTTTCTGGTGTGGTGTCGTGGTCGGCGCGAATGTCGGGATGGCGATGGCCCTCGGGGCCACCCCGGGACCGGCCGTGCTCGCCGCCGAGGTGCCGTTCGCGGTGGCCGGCGCCGTCGCGGTGGTGCTGGCGGTCCTTGGCGCCAACGGTACGCAGACCGCGGCCGCTGCCGCGGTGGCCGCGTTGGCGATGGTGGTGGCGGCGGCGCGACCGCTCGCCGGCCTGGTCGCCGCCTGGAGCGCGCGGATGCCGAAGGACGCCGCCGGCGTGGCTCCGGCGACCACCCAGCTGATGCGGCACGCCGAGCAGCTTTTGACGCTGATCCTGGTGTTCCCCGCGGTGGCGTTGGTCGCCGCGCTGCCGGCGCTCGCGCTGTCCGGGGAACCCGTGGGCGCTGGGCCTGGCCGCGGCCGGCGGCCTCGCTCTGGTCGCCCGGGCCCGCCAGGTCGGGTTCGCGAGCGAGGTGGTGCCGGTGGGTGCGGCCGGCGCGGTCGGCCTGTTCGCCGTGGTGGGCACCAGCGCGTACCGGTATCTCAACATGGACGCGGCAGTCTGGACGTTGGTCCTGGTCGGCGGCCTGGTGGTCGGTGCCGGCGTGACGGTCGCGGTGCTCTACCGCCCGCCGCGCGAGGACGAGCAGGCCTCCTTCGGGCAGGTGCTCGACACCCGCGACCGCGGCCGGTTCGTGGAGGTCATCGGGATGGTCTGCCTGATCGTCTCGGCGGCGCTCGCGATGGGGGTCTTCGGCGTGTTCGACGACATGGTCGCGATGGGTCGAGGCATCGTCGGATGACTACCGCCGGGGCGTTGCCCGCAGCCTTCGCCCCGGCCCGACCACTAGCCGTCGGCGAGCTTGGACAGATCGGCGGCGAGCGGGCGGACCATCTGCTCCGCGACACCGCGGACGTTCTCCAGCGCGTTCTGCATCGCCTGCGCGATCTGGCGCTCCAGCCGCCGCAGGTTGTCCAGGTCCACCGCGTTCGGCGCGATCCGCACCGAGCGGATCTCGCCGGCCGGCGTCATCGTCACCTGCACGGCGCCGCCTTCGCACACGCCGACGATCTCGCGCTGGGCCATCCGCTCGCCGGCCGCCCGTACCTGGGCGGTGATCTCCTGCGCCTGCCGGAGGAAGTCGGTCAGTTCGTCATCGGTCGCCATCGTGTTCTCCCGTTCGCTGTCTCGTACCACCTCGCAGACGGTCGCCGAGGCGTGGTGGTTCACCGGGGACATCTGAAAGTCCTCCGGACGGGGTGCCAGCGGCGTCCTCCGTTTTGGGTTCTGTGGCAGCACAAGTCATCGCTGCGATGGTGGCTTTGCGGTGCGTCTGTTCGGCGTACGGGGAGCAAGCGAGCGGAAGGCGGCCGGTGAGCGACGACTATCCGGATCCCGGGAAGCTGGACGATCTCGCGAGGCAGTGGGACGCGATGGCGGGCGACCTGGAGACGCTCGCCCGCGCCGTCGAGGAGTCGCTGAAAGGCCGGGACTGGAGCGGGCAGGCCTACCGGTACGCGGCCGAGGTCAGCGTCTTGGTCGGCCAGCAGGTCTTCCTGGCGGCGAACCATTCCCGGGATGTCGCAGACCAAATCCGGGCCTATGCCGAGCAGGTCCGCAAGATCATTGCCCAGGCGCTCAAGAACATGATCATCAACCTGGTCACGTCCATCCTGGGTTTCGCCCTGATGTTCGTTCCGCTGGACGGCATCATGACGGCGTTGACCAACCTGATCGCCTCGCTGCTGACCAAGATCATCCCCAAGATCTCCGAGCTGGTGGCGCCGTTCCTCAGCGGCGTCACCGTCGGTGTGGTCACTGGTGCCGGGGTCTGGGCGCTCGGTGAGGGCATCGGCGCCGGCGCCACCGGTCAGCCGTTCACCGTCAACCCGGTGGACCTCGCTCTCGCGCTCGGCCTTGGTGTTCTTCCTGCTCTGCTGCACGGTGCCAGTGGCCTGGTGGGTCGCCCCTTCAAGCCGGGCGGTGGCGGTCCCAACCCCGACGCGGCGCAGGGCCACGCCGGCGCACCACGTCCTGGCGGCGGTGCAAAAAACCCACCGGCGGAAAGGACGGGCAGTCGTCCAACGGCCCAGCGGGCGAACACGCAGGCGTCACCGGCGTGAAGTCCGCGCCGCCGGCCGAGCACGGCAGTGCGAACCCAGGCAGCGTCGTCAAATACACCGGGACCACGAACCACGGCCCCTCGGGTCCGGCGTCCGGGCGACCGGGATCTGTCCAGCCGAAGGCACCGGCCACGGACAAGGGCAACGAGCAGGGCAACGGCGTACGAGCGACGCCTGGCGGCGGCCGCGGGCCGGCCAACCAGATCCCCAACCCACGGAACGAACAACCGCAGACCGGCGGAAGGGGAGCGACTGGGGGTGGCCGCAGGCCCGGCCAGGTGAACCCGAACCGGCTGGATCCCAACCGCGACCTGGCCGGTCCGTCGGTGCCCAAAGGCGGCCGTGCCACCTCCGGGCATCTGGACGAATCAGCGGTGGGCGATGCCGGGAAAGGCAAGCTCTCGGCGCACGGCGATGCGCCGGAGGCGTCTGCGCGGGCGAACCCGAACCGCGCCGGCGAGGGTAGTCAGAAGGTCGGACAGGACCTTGGCGCTTCGAGCAAGGCCGGCACTCCCGTACCGATGCGACCCCAGCCTGACGGGCACGCCCAGCAGCAGCAGTCCCCGCCACGAACGCAACCACACGGCACCGACCTGGACCAGGCCAACCTAGGCGGCAACCCGCCGCGGGGCACCGGGACTGCCAGCCACGGCTCGACGCCGCCGTCGAACCGCGCTGGTGCCAACGACGACGGGAACCTGGCGCGTCCGAAGACCTCTGGACTCGATGCACCTCAGCCGGGGATGAAGCAATCCGGTGGCAACGAAACGCTCCAGCCGAAGGGGCAGCCGGGTGGCAACGAGACTGTGGTTTCGCCGAAGGGCCAGGGCACACTGCCACGAAACGAGAACATGCTTCCGCCGGCGAAAAAGGCGCCGGCCGGCCCGCATGGTCCCGACGATGCTGCCGCGTCCTCGGCCGCACCTCCTCGCCGCGCCTCACTGGATACGGCTCCTGCCAACAAAGCCGCGGCTGATCCGCACGGCCAGCCGCCCGGCGCCAAGCCCGGCGCAGACGTACGCGATGCGCCGGAGGCCAACGCGGCCCAGCCGCCGGTGCATGAAGGCAAACCCGCTGGCAGTGCTGGGCAGCGGCCAGACCGGTCTGATGTTCAGCAGAAGGTCGCCCAGGGGTTGGATCGGCGGATTCCGCCTCGTCCGAGTGGGGCAGGTGAGCGTGCCGCCGCCGGCGGCGACGCTGGTGAGTCGGCGACTGTCCAGCACGGGACCGGGCACGAGCCGACGCCACCACCGCGTGCGACTGGACCGGATCCGTTGGAGACGGGCCGAAAGCCACGCACGATGGCCGCGATCGAGGGGCATTTCGGTCGGGCGGACGGGCCGCGGGATGGCGTCTTCCAGTACGACGCCAAGACCGGCACGTTCGTACGACAGGACCCCGCCGAGGCGGCCTCCAAGCTGCCGAAGTCTTGGGAGCGCGGTAGTTGGCGCTTGGATGGCAAGCCAGTGCACGAGTCTGGTCCGGTCAGGGCCGAGAGGTCCGAGAGCGGTCAATCGAACTGGGTGGGTGATGGTCGTCGTTTGGACGGCAAACCCGCGGAGTCACCTGAGCCGGTGACGGCTGGAGGGGCGAAGGCTGAGCCGGCCGGTGGGTCGTCGGGTAAGTCGAACTGGGTTGGTGATGGTCATCGTCTGGATGGCAAGCCGGCGGAGTCGCCCGCGCCGGTTAAGGCCCAGGGGTCCGAGAGCGGTCAATCGAACTGGGTGGGTGATGGTCGTCGTTTGGACGGCAAACCCGCGGAGTCACCTGAGCCGGTGACGGCTGGAGGGGCGAAGGCTGAGCCGGCCGGTGGGTCGTCGGGTAAGTCGAACTGGGTTGGTGATGGTCATCGTCTGGATGGCAAGCCGGCGGAGTCGCCCGCGCCGGTTAAGGCCCAGGGGTCCGAGAGCGGTCAATCGAACTGGGTTGGTGGTGGTCATCGTCTGGACGGCAAGCCGGTGCAGGCGTCTCCGTCCGCCAAGTCCAAGCTTCTTCGGCGGGCGATGGGGAAAACCACTCCGCGTCGTCGGCAGGCGAGCGCGGTACGGCCAAGGGGCCGGGCCGGGCCGGCGATGGCGAGCCCGGTGCCGGGTCCAAGGTCCTGGTGGAGGTACGGCGCCCGGACGGATCGTCGACCTGGTTCGAGGTGACCCGGGAGCCCGGCAACCCAGGCGCAGGCGGCACGCACCAGAGCCCGGGCGGCACTACGGGCGCCGCGCGCGGCGATTCCGGTGGGGCAGCCCTGAAGTTCAAGCGTCCGGATGGCAGTTGGGGGACGGTCGAGGGCGAGCCGGGCGCGGCTGGGTCGGGTTTGAAGTTCAAGCGTCCGGACGGCAGTTGGGGGACGGCCGAGGGTGAGCCTGGTGCGGCTGGGTCGGGCCTGAGGTTCAAGCGTCCCGACGGGAGTTGGGGCACGGTCGAAGGTGAGCCGGGCGCGGCTGGGTCGGGTTTGAAGTTCAAGCGTCCGGACGGCAGCTGGGGCACGGTCGACGGTGAAGCTGGTGCGGGTGGGTCGGGCCTGAAGTTCAAGCGCCCCGACGGCACCTGGGGCACGGTCGAGGGCGAGGGTCGTTCAGGCGGCGCATCTGTACGCGATGGCGACCGCGGCACGGCGACGAAGAACGGCGGCAGCAGTACGCAGACCGTGACCGACCAGCGGTCCGGGAAGGGTGCCGCTGCCAAGACAACACCCCAGGTCAAGATCCGCGAGATCCCACCAAGCGAGGTGTCCGCGGCTCTGAAGAACGTCGCCGAGGTGCGGGCGACCGCCAAGGCCGAGGTGGCTACGCGTACGGACACGGCAACCGCCACGCGTACGGACACGGCGACCGCTACGCGGACCGGGACCGGCACTCGTACCGGAACGTCGACCGCGGCCGACGGCAAAAGTGCGCCGACGCCGGCACGTCTGGACGGTTCGGCCAAGGCAGACGTTGGCCAGACAGTGGACCAGACAACGAGCCAGCAGCCGGCGGGCGGTAGCACCGTTGGCGCCACCTCAGCCGGCACGAAGAGCACTGCCGGGTCGACTGCCGCGCGACCTCCCGCCGCGCGAGAGACGCCTTCGGCGCCCGCCGTACGAGCCGCTCCGCCACAACCGCCTCGGCAGCCCGTACGAAGTGGCCCCCATGAGCGTGCGGCGGAAGCGTTGAAGGTGGCGCATGCGAAGCAGGATGCGGCGGAGGTGGTGGCTAAGGCGGCTGCGAAGGCTGAGGTGAGGGCTAAGCAGGAGGCCGCCGACAAGGAGTGGGCTGAGTCTGGTCGGGCTCGGCAGCCCGTACGAAGTGGCCCCCATGAGCGTGCGGCGGAAGCGTTGAAGGTGGCGCATGCGAAGCAGGATGCGGCGGAGGTGGCGGCTAAGGCGGCTGCGAAGGCCGAGGTGAGGGCGAAGCAGGAGGTCGCCGACAAGGAGTGGGCGGAGTCCGGCCGGCGCCGGGTCCCGGTGTCTGGTGATCCGCGTGAGCGTGCGGCAGAGGTGTTGAAGCTGGCGCACGCGAAGGAGGATGCGGCGGAGGTGGCGGCTAAGGCGGCTGCGAAGGCTGAGGTCAAGGCGAAGCAGGAGGCCGCGGACAAGAGTGGGTGGAGTCTGGTCGGCGCCGGGTCCCGGTGTCTGGTGGTCCACGGGAGCGTGCGGCGGAAGCGTTGAAGGTGGCGCACGCGAAGCAGGATGCGGCGGAGGTGGCGGCTAAGGCAGCTGCGAAGGCCGAGGTGAGGGCTAAGCAGGAGGCCGCCGACAAAGAGTGGGTCGAGTCCGGCCGGCGCCGGGTCCCGGGGCCTGATCCGCGGCAGCATTCCGCTGACCAGACCTGGGCGGCTCACCTCAAGGCGGCCCGAGAAGAAGCCGAGGCTCAGCGGCGGCTGAACGAACAGTACGCGGCGAACGCGGCCAAGAACGATGCGAATTGGGCAAAGCGGGATGCGGAACGAGCCGCCCGCGACCGGGTTCCGGCGGAGTCGCTGCCTGCCGGAGTCAAGGTCCGCGACGGCGGCGACACGCTCGTGCTCTACCGCGGCAAGGAGCCGGTGGCGTTCGTGCCGAGAGGCCAGTCGCCGAGCAACGGAGTCCTGGTTTTCGTGGACCCGTCGATGGCTCAGCCAGGGACGGACTGGCTCGCGCAGGTCCAGCAGGCGTTGCACGCCATTCCGGTGCATCGCCGGCAAAATGTGATCGTCCAGTTCCTCGGAAAACATCCGCCGATCACTCCCGCACGCGCGCAGGAGATCGCGAACCAGGTCTTCGCCGACCTGCCCGAGCAGACCCGGTCGGCGCGGCTGATCTTCGCGACGCCGGCGTTGACCGGGCGGCCGGGGCGTACGGAGCTGCTGGTGCCGATCAAGCTCGGCCTGACGGCGACCTTGCCGGAATGGGCCGATGCGTACGCGATCCATCCGACCACCCGGCCGGTGCCGTCACAGGACCCCAAGCCAGCGTCGATGCGTGCCGCCGACTCGGCGGAAGCCGAGTACTTCGGCTCGATGCCGCAGGAGCTGTCGACGCACATCGACGGCAAGGTCATCCTGCTCTTTCGTGGCCCGCGCCCCACCCAGCCGGTCAAACCGCGTACCAGCCTGACGATCGTCGTCGACGAGTCGGTGGTGAAGCCGGAGCTGGTGGCGGCGGCGATCAGCCAGCTACGGCCGGAAGCGCAGCTGGGGCTAAGAGTCGAGGTCGGCGGCGACATGCAGCCCGTCACCCCGGCGCGTGCGAACGAGATCGCGGACCAGTTGCTCGCCGACACCGACGCCGCCGTGCTCTTCCCCCGGACCGTGCTGAAGGCGCCGCCGCCGTTGGACGCATCCCATGTCCCGGTCGACACCGCCGGCAATCCGACGTTTGCCCCCATCGCGAGCGGCTTCCTGTTCGCTCGCACCGATCATCCGGCGCCGGCCGCCGCCCCGTACGGCCTGAAGAACGGTCCGGAGCCGGGTACGTTCTCCTCGCCGAACGGCTTGCGATGGCGCGCGACCGGCGACGGCGAGATCTCGGTCGGCCGGACATTGGCGCCGAGCGGGCCCGCGATGGACCGGCCCGGCACGATCGTCGTCGGCAAGCCCGGTAACGTGTTGTCCGCCGCGGAACGGGACGAGATCACCCGCGTCGAGAAGCTGATTCGCGCGACCGGCCACCCGGTCCGCATGCTCCAGGTCGGACGTGTCACGACCGCCCAGGAGCAGGCGGAGCTCAAGCTGCTCCAGGACGCTTTGCCGGGATATACGGTGGTCCCGGCGTCGGCCGGCTTCGCGATAGCGCCGGCGGGCGCCGTCGCGGATCCTGGGGTGGCCGGGCGGCTGGCGCCGAACATGCGGGTGCTGTTCGTCAATCCCGCCGGCGCCAACCTGGACCAGGTCACGTCGCAGGTGGTGGCCGCGATCGCGGCTTTGCCAGCGAACATGCGGAAACAAATCGCGATCCAGCCAGTTTCCGGGTTGGTCGGGCCCTGGCGGGCAATCCAGTCCGTCGCCGACCGGCTGGGCGGCACGCCGATCATCATGCCGCGTGGTCAGGCGGCTGGCTTGCCACCCGCGGACGCGAACGTGGTTCCCATGGTGTGGACCAAGGACGGCCCCATCCGTACGGTGACGCCGGCCGCCGACCACTTCCGGGTGTACGCGCGCGGAACCACCCCGCTCGAGCCGCTGCCGGCCGGTCTCGTGGAAAACCTGCCTGGCTCGTACGGGATCGACTTGCCTGGCCTGGAAAACGTGAGTCTCGACGCCACCAAGGACGTGCTGCGGATCTACCCGCGCGGCACCGAGCCGCTGGTGCCGATCGGTCCGAAGCCGCCGGGGTTGGTGTCCGTCGAGATCACCGGCCCGGTCGATCTGGCGCAGCTGTACGACCTGCTCGAAAACCTCAGCGCGGGCCAGCTGCTCGACGTCACGCTCGACGGCCACTGGGGTGGCCTGAACGCGCAGGAGAACGCCGCGATCAAGCGGAGCCTGCCGGCCGGATACACCGCGCACCGGGTGCCGGCGGGTCACGTCATCTCGCGGGACACCGACCAGTTGCCGGACGCGATCGGCGACGTGTTGGGTCTCTCGCCGCGGCCGCGGGCCACGCTCATCGCGCTGGCTCCTGGCGTACCAGTTGGCCTGATCCTGGCTTCGTTGCCGTCGTCGATTCGCGATCGGGCCGTCATCCACCGCGCGGGCGAGCCTTCGCTGCCGGTCGCGTGGGCACCGGCGTACCTGCGGAAACAGCAGTCCAAAGAGCCATCCCGAGCGCCGGTGGACGCGCCGCGGCGGACGGCCGTCAAGCTGGCCGTCATCCGGGCGGCAGTCGCGCAGATGCGTTCCGAACCGCTGGTCACGTCGATGCCGACCGTCGCGCCGGCGGCGGCCGCGCGGGCGGTCCAGCTCGCGAACCTCGGGCATCACGCGGCCGCCGCCGACCAGCTCGCCACGGCCTACCTGGAGGCCGCCGACGTCAGTCAGCACGAGATGTTGCGGGAGCTCGGAGTCGCCGCGCCGCCGCCGGTACGCCTCGGTGGCGGCGACGGGGCGAGCCCGCGGCACCACGCCAACACCGCGGTCATGGCGGCCGTCCGGCTGACGTTCGCCGGTGAGCTGGGGGGCAGGCCCGCCTGGAAATCCAGCGGAACCGGAGCGTGCTCACCGGCCGGGAACAGTCCGACTGGCTGCTCTGGCTCCGGGAACTCGCGACCGCGCGGCCCGACCGTAGCCAGGACGTCGGCGAACTGGTGAAGGAATTGATGACGTGCTAGTCCAGATGGGGGAGTTCAGATGACCGGGCCCGGTGTCGAGGTGGTGATCTGCCCGGACGGGCGGGTCATCCCGGTTGGTCCGGGGGTCTACCTGAACGACCGCCCGGCAGCTGAGCCGATAGACCAGAAGGCGCTGGTGGCCGCGATCGCGGCCACGCCGCCGGCCGACACCTTCCTGGTGCACCTGGCCGCCGGTGCGGAGCATTCGGCGATGGTGGCGGACTATGTCGCGGGGCTGCCCACCGGTACGTTCGAGCGGCTTGCCCTCAAGCCGGCCGGCGCGGTGCTTGACCCGGTCGACGTACGGGCGTTGGAAAATCTCAGCGACCTTCACAAGTCAGCGCTCGACCTGCCGGTGCTGGGGGCCCTCGCGCAGTCCGCCCGAGCGGTGCCGATCGACCCGCAGGGCCGCCAGACAAGCTGGCAGCAGGCGGTGGCGGTGCGGCTGCTGACTCGTACGCAGGCGGCTGCGCGCGCCTTGCTGCACGCGGCCGTCCAAGCCGTTTCGGACGGGCATCGGCCGAGCCTGTCGCAATGGGCGGCCCAGGTGGCCGAGGTCCGCGACCAGCACCGGGTCACGCCCGGCAGCGCGCGGCCGTCGACGGTGGCCGCGGTCGAAGCGGTGGCCGCCCGGATCGCGCTTGACGGCCTCCCGGCCGGGCTCGATCCAGCCGAGCTGCTGCTTCCGGCGATGCCTGCGTCGCCCGCGCGGCTGCTGCTGCCAAGCTCGGGCTGGCCACCGCCGAGGTCGATGTCGACCAGCTCAGGCGCGAGATGCTGGACCAGCCTGGCTCGGCGGCGCTGGTGTCGTACCAGCCGGCTTCATCGGACACGACGGCGTACGCGTGTGTTGGTGTCCGGCGACCTCGGCGACAAGGACGAGCCCCGCCTGTTGGTGCTCGACCTGTCCACCCACGCGGCGCCGGTCGCGGTCGAGCCAGGTGCGGGTCTGGAGCTGTTCCGCGGTGCGCGAACCGCGCTGGTCATCCCCGACCGTACGACCACCATGCAGACCCCGCCGCCGCTGCGCCGGGTGGACGCCGGTCTTGGCCTCGATCCCGCGGTGACGCGGTTGCGGAATCTGGTCGACCTGAAAATCGCCCAGGGCGAGCACTTCGTCGAGATCCTCGAGGCGCTGGCTGGCCGGTCCTTCGTCAAGGAGTCACTGCTCACCCGGCTGCGGGTGGATTACCAGCGGCACGAGGTACGGGCCGCGGTGCGGCTGCTGGCCGAGGTCGCGGACGACCTGCGTGGCGAGATTTCCGCGGTTTCCCCGGAACACGGTGACCAGATCCTGCACCGGCTCGGGGACCTGTCCCGGGTGCTGGACACCGCCGGCCACCAGATCAGTGGCCTGGTCGAGGAAAGGGGACTGCGCGGCTATCTCGCGACTCGGGACAACAAGACCCGCGATCGAGTGCAGAAGGCGATTGGTGCGGTCGGCGACGCGTTGAACGCCGCCGCGCCGCTTTTCCTACCGACTGGAGCTTCGTTCGCGCCGCCGTTGCTGGAATTCGGCACCAAACTCGTCAGCAACGTCGTGCTCCGGGAATTCGAGGACTGGCAGGCGAAGGTCTATCTGCGCGAACACGGCGTCGGTGAGGCGCTGCTGGCTCATGACGACAACCCGCTGCTGATGGCCGAGGCGCTGATCAAACACCAGTCCGACGGTGTCGAGCTGCTGATTTCCGCGGCCGGCATCGGTGGCGCGAACGTGCCGGGTTGGCCGATCATCTCGTCCGCGATCACCAAGGTTTTGACCGGATACCTGAACGAACGACTCAAGCTCGCGCTGGCGGGGCACGGTCTCGCCGCCGCCGAGCCGGTGCAGCGGTCGGGCCTGTGGCGGCAGATCGTGGATCGGGTCTGGCCGGAGATCGTGGCGAAGATCAAGAGTCCGAGTACGGCCAAGGAAGTCATCAACGCCATTCGCGGCGACGCTGACGTGATCGCGCTTGCCAACATCGGCTCGGACATCGCGGTCGAAGCCGCGCTCGCCGTCCTTCTTGCCGTGATGCCACCAAAACCGGCGCAGCGGGTGACCGGCGAGATGTTGCGCGCGTCGGTCCTGGCCGCGGTTGGCAACGGTATCGCGAGTGGGCGTACGCCGACGCCGGTCGAAGCGAGGTCGCTGCCGGACGAGACGGTTCCGGTCGAGGTCGCCGGAATCGACCGCTTTGGCCGTCCGATTCGGCGCTATCGAGCCGGCGGGTCCAGCCCCAGCCGCGCTCACGTCACGGTCGAGTTCAATGGCACCGAAATCTGGGGATTCCTCGACCGGCGGACCCGGGAGTTCACCCCGGACTATCCGCACGAGTCGGCTTTCGTGGATTCGCAGGTGTGGCGCAACCGGATCGTCGGGCCGGACTATTACCTTCAGCTGCCCGAAGACGGCCAAGCCGGAGCTCCAGAGGACCGGGTGAAGGTGACTGGCAGCTGGTATCAGCCGTGGCCCGACCGGTTCCATTTCCTGTTCGTACGCGACGACGACGGCACGTGGGAATTGGCGCATGCTGGCGCTCCCACGACGCAGATGAACAGCGACGTGCACAACATGCACAAGATCTTCCAGGAAAACCCGGACTGGCTGCGGAAGTTCGTTTGGACGCCACCTGTCGTGCTTACCGTCGACCACGACGCGGGACAGGTCGCACCGCGGGTCAGCGCCTGGTCGCGGCGCCAGTTCGCGTACGGGATGGCGCACCAGACAATTGCCGCTCATCAGCGTCATTTCACCCTTCAGGTGCCGGTCGAAGGCGGCGGGAACGGTCGCCGCAACTTCGTGAAGAAGGCCTGGGACCGGCTCGGGAACCCGTCGACGGACCGGGCTGCCGCGTCCGGCCAGCGTCGCGCGGAAGCTGTCCGCGACCAGCAGAAGACCCTGGTGATCGAGGAGATCCAGCGGATCAAGGCCGAGCGCGGCCTGACCGACGACCAGGTGCCGTCCACTGTGGACGACTTGTTTGTGGTAAGCAACCGCGGAAAAGCGCGTGGCGCGACGTATTCCGGCAGTGACCGGGCACAGCTTCGCCGACAGACGTACGTCCGAATCGTCAACCCGTACGCCGAAGCGGACAAGAAACTGCGATCCGTGGTCGAGGAGACCGCACCGAATGTCGAGGCCTGCCTGGACTTCGTCCAGAAGTTCGCCGGAAAGGCGTTTCCAGCCGGAGTCCGCCAGGGAACGCGGACCGCGGTTGACGATTTTGGCGTTGCCGCCGGCCACCTCCTTCCGCATGTGCCGGACCGCGATTTCGCGCGTATCGACTCCTGGGACGCCGTACGTGAGCGGCTCATCGACGCGCCGCCGGGAACGGTCGCGATCGTCCTCGCCGGCCGACCGAACAACAACATCGGCCACGCGCTCGCGGTGTGGTACGACGGCGAAAAGCACATCTACGCCCACTTCACCCAGAATTCCGGCGTACGAGTCTTCACTGATTCCAGTCGGCTGATTCCCGATATCGATCTGCGCGGACTTTTCGTGGCAGCGAGCGGAAAAATGCTGGCCACGCGGCCCATGCGCGAGTCCGAGTCGCTTCCGCGCGCCCTGGTCGACGCGTCGATACCAGACAAGAACGGCGTCCAGTGGGGCCTCGATTTCCAGGACGTGGTGCCGGGCGAGGAGGACGAGGTCTACGTCGAACTGTTCGACCCGACCACGTTCGACCAACACCGGCTCGACATGGGCGGCACGAACGGGTACGCGTTCTTCGCCCATAAGGAGCTCATCGGCCAGGGCAACGGCTTCAAGGTCGTGATTGACCACGGACGGGACCCAGCTTTTCCCGATCGCTATGTCAACATCGCCGAATTCGTTACCCAACTGGGCTCTGGCCTGTCTCCCGAGAGCAGGTGCGCGCCGCCAAGAACCACGCCATCGAGGCGTTGCTTGCCGTCCCGGACGGTACGGTCATGCCGCTGAACCAGGTGCTGGCGGCTGCCGGCGTCCAGGTCATCGGGTTGGGCCAACGCCTTTCCGTCCGCGGCGGTGACCTGCAAGGTGTCATCTACCGGCAATGGACACCGGACCTGCGGCCCGACCTGCTCGCCGGTGTCCTTCGCTGGGTCGCCGCCGACCCGACGGCTGACAGCCCGGCGCATCGGCTGCTGAGCGCTGGGATCAGGATGGGCGAACAGGTACGCGCCGAGTTCGTCAGGTTCACCCAAGGACGGGCGATCGGGACGGACCAGCGGGCGCTGGAAGGCGTTGTCGCGCTGCTTTATCCGTATCTGATGCTGCGCATTTACGACAAGGTCCATTCATCGATGGACAGCGACGCCGGCACCACCGTCAAGGAATATCTCGCCCTCGGCTCCCGGCGTGACTTCGTCGAAAACCGAGCCGCGCTGACTGACCGACGTCGTCCAGGACTTCCTGGTTCACAACGGCGAGCGGATCCGGGAGATCATCAATGCCGAGACCCGGAGTTCCCAGGCGGACGTCCTCGCTGCCGTGGCCGACCAGCCCTGGATGTTCGACGCTGTCAACGGACTGTTCGTCGACCGCGAGAACGTGGACCTGCTGAACAATTTGCTGTTCGGCGATCGACTGCCAGACGGTCGGCCGGTCCGCCGAGTCCCCACCCTGGTGGGAGGCGCTCAGCTGCGCGACCAGTTGCGCGGATTCACGCCCGAGATCCGCGAGATGAGTTCCTCGTGGGGAAACCTTGGACAGCTTGACCGGGTTTCCGATGGCCTCACCGCGTTCCTGCGGCAGAATGCCGGGCCCTATCGAATGTCCGCGGACGAAGCGGCCGCCCTGAACGACAGCAACAGCGCGGTGCTGGAGAGGTCCGAGGAACTCCTTGTCCGACTCGACGAAGTCGTTGACTCTCCGGCCTCGTACGAGAGCAGGCCGCCGCGAATGCACAGCAGGCGGCATTTCTGCTGACTGTGGCCGCGCGAGACCTCCGTTTCGCGACAGACACGTACAATGCCATTCTTGCCGCATTCGGGCCCGAGAGCCCGGCGATGTTCACCGCGAACCTGAACCTGGAGAAAGCGCGCTGGAACAGCGGATTTGCCGCTGACACCCAACAGCTCGCGAACGACAGACTGGCGGCCTTCAGCCAGCAATTCGTGGGGTCCGGTCGTCGCTGGGAAGGTGACGGCACCGGACCGGTTCAGAGCGGCGGCGTACTTCCCACGGCGGTGGGATTCCCGGCCGGAGTGGATCTGGACGAGTTGTTGTCGGACGTACCCGTTCGCAAGGTACGCGGCGGTCCTGTCGACTTCGAGGTCTCTTCGCGGGTCACCGGGATGCCGGCGCGCGTCAAGGAGTCCTATCAGGTGGCGGGGCGGGCCGAGGATCTGGAAAACGGTCCGGACGAGCTGACTCGGATCTGGTTCGAGGATCAGCCGGTGGATGGCCTGATCGGCTACACCGAGCGGATCGCGCCGCTTCCCGACGGCCGGCAGCTGAAGAACCGGGAGCTGCGGCTGTACCTGAGTCCGCTTGACGCAGCTGCCGAAACACTGAAGAGCCAGGTCCAAGACCGGACCGTGGCCGAGATCGCCGCCCAGTGGAACAAAGGATTCGAGGTTGACGATGGTCTGCGGCGTTTCCAGCTGACCTTCGTGGAGAATCCCGCCGTTGCGGATTTCGTGGTCGAGCTGACCAGCGATCCGGCGGCGCGTGCTTCCCAGACGTTGTGGCCGCTGCAGGCGGGCGTACGAGTGTGGGCCCACGAGGTCGGTCATTTTTGGGGATTGCGCGACGAAACCGGTCGATATCAGCTCGCGAGGCGGCACGCGGACGACTCGGTGATGGGAGCATCGGCGACCGACCCGAACCGGCCTGGCCGGACGGTTTACCAGCGGCACCTGGATGCCATCGAGAAAATCGGCGCGGACCCGTCCATGACCGTCGTCGCCGGCTCTCATAACAGCATCGACTCGACTTTCTCCGCGGCCGATCTCAGCCCGCAGGTCCATGCGGCGTACGCGAAGGCGGCGGCGTCTCTCGAGGCAGCGGTCCACAAATCAAAGCCGATCGATGCAACCCGTGACGATATTTGTCTCACGTTCCTTCAGGACGTCGGTGCTGACGCGTTTCCCAGTGGCATTCGCGCGGCGGCGCCATCGGACGACGCGGATCTGGGCACTGGTCGTGTCTTTTCCACGGTTTCGGACCGGTCGTTCTCGCTGACCGAGTCTTGGGACGCCGTTCTGGACCGAGTGCTCGCGGCCGGCCCGGGCGCGGCCGGGTTCGTGCTGGCCGGCCGGCCAGGCACCATCGGGCACGGCGTCGTCGTGTGGTTCGACGGTGTCACGCCGAAGTACGGGCATGTGACGGCGTCGGGCGAGCTGCGGATCCTGGCGGGTTCGGCGGAGTTGCCCGCTGGTGTTGACCTGCGGACAGCGGTGGTTTCTCGCGGGGGCGTTATCCGTCCGCATCGGAGTTTGATGGAGTCAGGTTCTGTCCCACGCGCTCTGGTCGACGCTTCTTCGACCGACGAGAACGGTGTCAGATACGGCATGCTCGGGGAGGAAATCGAGCCCGCCATCGAGGTCTTTGACAAGGATCATCCGGATGAGATCTTCGATCCGAAGGAGCTCATCGGCACCGCGTACGTCGGAGATCTCGAAATCTATCGGATCGAAGTCGATCACGCGGCCTCGAATGAGACCAGGACCGTGGACGGAGTCCGGACGACAGCCAGACGTCAGTTCAACCTGCCCGAGTTCGTCACGGTGAAGATGGCGATTCTTCCGGGTGAGTCCGGACCGAGGCCAGCCGACGTACGCGGGAAGAAGAATGAGGCGATCCGCCTGCTGCGTTCGGTTCCGGTCGGTGCCGTCGTCCCGCTGAGCCAAGTGCTCCCTGAGGCGACCACCGGTCTGCGTTGTCGGCCCTGGGCAAGCGACTGTGGGGGCGCGCGGTGGCGCGCACACCCGGGATCTCCACGTTCAGTGGACCATGGGTGTTCCGCCGCGTCGCCTGAGCGCGCTACTGAAATGGGTCGCGGCCAACCCGTACCATCCGCAGACGAGGTCGGCGCAGTTGCTACGCGCCGGGATTCGGGTGGGCGAGATTGTCCGGGCAGCATACGTCGAGTCCAGCCGCGGGCGGGCGTTGGCGCGAGACCAACAGGCGCTGGAGGGCGTCGTCGCCCTGCTTTATCCTTATCTGACCGCGGGTTTTCAGGTGCTAGCGGCATCGGATTCGTTCCACGTCATCAAGAACTTGTTCGCGGTGGCGTCCCGGGTCGACTTCGTCGGAAATCGTGCCACGCTGTCGGAGGACGTTCACAGATTCCTGGAGCGCAACGGCGACCGAATCCGGGAAGCCATCAGGGATGAGGTCACCCGGACCGCTCACCCCGACCTGATCCAGACGGCCAGACCTTGGATTGTTCGACGAGGCCACCGCAACGATTGACGTGTTCCTTGAGCACGCCGCTGCTCCGGACCATCCAGCGCGGGAACGTCAGGCGAGCGTGGTGAACAACCTGCTGTTCGGTTCGCGCATGCCGGACGGAACGCCGATTCGACGGGTCCCGATGAGCGAGTACGGGATAAGCACCAACTTCCGGGAAGCCGACCACTATCCGGAGGACTTGCTCGTCATTGAGATCCGGGAGTTCCTCCACTCGCTGCTCTCGGATGTGAGTCAGGTCGACCGGATAACCGATCAGTTCGCGGCGAGCCTCGCGGCGAGCCTCGCGGCGACGCCTCGTACGCTGCCGATGTCCGACGGCGAAGCGGCCGGTCTCATCCTTCGCAACCTCGAGGCGGTTGAGAGCACCAGGCAAAAGACCAGCCAGCTTGTCCAGAGTTTGTCGGCCGCGGCCGAGAATGGGGTGTCGCGAGGCGAAGTCGAGGCCCTGGTCACGGCGGTGACGAACAACGCGCAGGAGGCGGCGGCGGACCTGCGATATGCCTCCGGGGCGTACGACGCCATCTCGGCCGCGTTGCCTGAGAGTCCTGGTCGGATAGCCGACGCTCTGACCAATGTCGAGAGCGCGCGCGAAGTCGCCCAGATCGCGCACGCTTTGCAAGCGCGGACCGCCGAGGTGACGCCGCGCCTGTCGGCGGGACAGATTCTCAGCCGGGCTTTGGAAATTGCCCAGGACCGGGTCAATTCACCGGCGGCCCGGCTGCGTGCACTGGTGGGCGCGATCGAGGCGCCGCCAGCCGCTGACTTGACCGAGGCGTTGGCTGACTGTCTTCCTCGGGCGTACGCGGCGTTTGTCGCCTATTACGGTCGGGCCGGGAACCGGGCCGACGTGGAACTGGCGGCGGATCCGGCGAAGCTGCGAGTCGCCGATCTGGAACATCTGCTGGAGATCCTCCCGCAGGGCGACGCGCGGCACCGCGCCGACAGTTCGTTCGAGCCCTTGGAAGACGTGCCGAAGCTGACCCACTGGCTGCACGCCTTCGCTGGCACGATGGCGCTTTTTTGCGGCTGCCGGCCGGTAACGGCGGATACGGCCATGTGTTCTGGCTGTGGTCAGAACCGACCGAGGCGGGCACCATCCTGCGGTGGATCGACACGCAGGAACCGGGTCTGCTCGACCGGGAGGCGTTCGCGCATCCCACCGATGTTCGCGCGGCGGCGATTTCCCAGCCAGGTGTGACTGTGGTGCGCTTCGGCGCGGACGGGAAACCGGTTCGGTCGGGCCAGCCGGTGGCACCCTCGCGGACCGTGGACGCGTTGACGCTCGCCAGTGATGTCTCGTCCCAGCCGCGTGGAATTCCGCTGAGCAGAATCGTCCGGCCCGACCGGCTCGTCTACGGCACCGGCTCGGCGGATCTCGCCGGGGCCACGCGTCTTCGTACCGACCTTCGTACGGTGTTCCTCACCGGCGACAAGCGGACCGATCGCAAGATGGTGGCAGCGGGCATTGAAGTCGCCGTCCCGGCTGCCGGTCCGGGTGGTGGCCGCCTCGCCGACGACCAGCGGCCTGCTCGACTCGCTGCGGGAGTGGGTCGGCAAGGCGACCGTGCCGGTGTTCGTACCCGGCGTCGGCCAGCGGGTCGCGGCGGCTCGGGACGACCTCGCCGCACAGTGGGCGGACGGACTCCCCGGTGACTGGGAGCTGGTTGGCGGCGCCGAACCGGCCGGCTACCGGACGGTGGACAGCGGTCACCTCGCCCGGTCCGTGGAGCTCGGCCGGCCGGTGACCGAGGGCGAGTTGGTGGCCTGGACGCTGCGCGAGTCGCGCATCCCGGTTCAGCTGGATCCGCTGCGGGCGAGTTGGACGTCGAGTGGGGAAACGAACTCGAGTACGACGCGACGCCGGGGGTCAAGGTGGCCGGGCTGGGGACGGCGATCGCCACCGACCTGCAGCGGTTCGGCCTCTCGAGGCATCCTCGGATGCAGGACTACCACGCGGCGATGCTGGCGGAATACAGCCATCGGCGGGACACCTGGTCGGTGCAGGTCGAGGACACCGCGGCAGGTGAGCTGCCGAGCCCGATTCTGCCTTACGGCCCGGGAAAGTGGCGCGAGAGCTGGTACGACATCGCGCTGGCGTACGCGGTGATTCGGCGTAACGGTGGGGTTTTCAGCACCCGTACCGGGTCGCACATCCACGTCTCGGTGAAGTCGTTCGATCAGCAACCGCGCCTGCTGATGAACCTCCTTCTGCATGTGCGGCACCGGCTGGACCTGCTTTACCGGGTCGGCGCGAACGGCCGGCATCACCGTGGCATCCAGTTCGCGACGCCGCTCGATCAGCTGCCGGCCGAAGAGGCCAGCTGGGAGGAGATCGCCCACCTGGCCTCTTCCGCGCTGTCGCTGACGCCGTTGTTGGGCAGCATCGGCGACCCCGAGCGCGACCACGTCGAACTTCGGATCCCGGACGGCATCGACGCCGTCGGGCATCTGCAGTTCCTGGTCCGCGTGCTGCAACGCCTCGTCAAGCTGTCCGCCGTGGCCGGACCAGACAACTACCGGCCACAGCAGCTCGGTCACCATTTCGACGGACGGGTGACCGACGCCGACTCGGCGGGACTCGCCCAGTTGCTGGAGCTGTTCGCGCCGGCCGCGAGCGCGGTCCACGATCAGGCGAGAGCGGTGTGGCAGGCCAGCAGCTGGCAAAAAGGCAACGTGTGGCGACGAGAGGCCTGGTACGGGGTCCAGATCGGCACCAAACCGGATGGCATGGGTACGTACGGTGCTGTCTCAGCGAAGCAACACCAGCGGAACATCGCCGCACTGCTGCGTACGACGGACGGCATGGACCAGCCGGTGGTCGTCTTCCACCACGTTTCCCGTCGCGACAACGTGGCCATCGGGGCGAGCAACTTCGGTGATCTGGAACAGATACTGCGGGAATACCACCTGGACACGCCGCGAGCACTGGTCGTGCTCTTCGAGCCGCGGGGGTCGGACGCGATCCGTGCTGCCGACGAGCTGGCGCTGGCTCAGCTGGCTGACCGGCGCCAGATTCTGCTCGTCCGGCCGTACGGCGTCGCCGACGTGGTGACCGCCGGGCCAGACGGTCTGTCCAGCCCGGGCGGGTGGAGCGTGCGCGAGCCGGGCGGTCGCCTGCGCCGGCTCGCCAGCGTGTTGCGGCGCGATGAGCTGGATGAGCTGGCTGCTCGTACGCCCGAGGCTGCGCTGGCGGAGCTCGCCGACTCGGTGCTGTGGGAACGGCTGGCCGGCGAGCCGGGGGAAGGTGGCGTGCGGTGTCGGGGGGACGCCCCGACGACGGTGCCGCCCGTGGTGGCCCGGACAGGTGCCGTCGCCGCTGGGCGTGGCCGGCCGTTGGTGGTGATGCGGCCCGATCGGACCGGACCGGGTGGCGTACGCCGGTTCTCGGTGGCTCGGCTGGACGCGCTACACGCGATGCTCACCGACGATCCGACGCTGGCGCGTACGGGCGTCCTGCTCGTTGGCGGCGACCCGCTGGCGATCGAACAGGTGCGTCGAGAGCACCGGATGGCGACGATTTTCGAGCTGGCCGGCGATTCCGGCCGGTCGGTCCGGTCCGGCTGGCGGCTGGTCAGTTCGGACGGCCAGCTGCTCTGGCTCGGTGAGGACGTCGACCGCACTACGATTCAGCGGTCCTTCGACCACCTCGACGAGATCCACCGGGCGGAGGGTTCGACGGCCTCCGCCAGCCCGGTTCTGTCCGGGACCGACGCCCATCGAGAGGCCGCACAGCGGATCAGGACCGCGGTCGTGGAGGTCGGGTTCGACCGCGTCGGTGCGTGTGAGGTGTGGGCCGGGGAGGCCGTCGCCGCGATCTTCAAGGGCGGGGTTCGGGTCCTGCGATCCTCCGATGACCTCGGTGTCCGCGACGGCGCTGGCCGGCTGACGACCAGCAGGGTGCTGGCGACTATCCCCGATCGGGAGTTCGTGGCGTCCGGCTCGTTCGCCGACTTGCGGCATCGAGTGGTGAAGGCTGGACCGGGTGCCGTGGCGGCCATCCTGATGGGCCGGCCAGGGACGGCCGGGCACGCCGCCGTCGCGTGGTATGACGGCTCCGGCCTGGTCGTACGGGACGACGAGGGCCGCGAGCAGTTCGTCGCCGATGGCTCGTCGGCCGGTCCGCACGGCTGGTTGTTGGAAGCCGACCTGCGGTCGGCGGTGTTCGATCGCAGGGGCGTGCTCCAGTCGGCACCGCCGGCGGAGCCTGAGTCGGGCTCGACCGTACGAACTCTGCTCGACCCACCCTCAGTGGACGAGGACGGCATCCCGTACACCGGAGGCGGTCTTGAGTTCGAGGCGCTGAGCGTCACGGCGGTCCCGGCGGGCCAGACGGACCTGACTCACGTCGATATGATCAGGGATTCGGCCGACGACAACGAAAACCTGGTGGGATGGGGAGACCACTACAAGATCGTTTTGGACAACGGTTGGCGGCGAGAGGTGCTGGCGGACGGCTCGTGGGAACAAATGTCCGTCAGCACTTTCGAGTTCGTCACCGACAGGTACGCGACCGTGCCCGGCGAGAGAGGCTCGGACGGTCTTTTGCGCCCCGAGTTCGAACAGGTATGGGCATCCTATCGGCGGGGTGTGGAGGCATTCTTCGCCATCCCGAGATACACGAACTGGCCACTTGTCGACCTGCAGACGCCGGAATCGGGGATCACTCTGAGCCGGTTTGGTCAGCGGCTGGGCGCCCTCAACGAAGGACGGCCCACCCAGCTCAGCCAGTGGACGTGGGGTGTCCCGCTGGACAAGCTGTCCGAGATTCTGGGAGTACGCCGAACAAAACTCCGATCGCGTTGGCGCACTGGGTCCGATGCTCGGCGACAGTAGCAGCCTGCTTTCCGATGGTCGTGAGGTCGGCGGAATCATCGCTCAGGAGTTCGCGGATTTCATCGAT
Source organism: Fodinicola feengrottensis (assembly GCF_010993775.1). Lineage (GTDB taxonomy): Bacteria > Actinomycetota > Actinomycetes > Mycobacteriales > HKI-0501 > Fodinicola > Fodinicola feengrottensis. Next base: position 25,937 of record NZ_WOTO01000041.1, read on the forward strand.
CGGTCCAGCCTGGGAGTGGATTCGGGGTCGCTGGCACTGGAGCGTCGGACGCTGGCGGGCCTCATGACCGGTGTATATCCGCATCTGGTCGCGCGCTTCTACACCGAGTGGTCCAACCAATCCATCACGAAGTCCTTGATAACCGCGCTGTTTCGGGTCGACTTCGTCGGCATCCACGACGGCCTGCCGCCACTGGTTCATCAGTTCTTCGAAGCCGAGGGCGATCGTGTCAGGGAGATCATCATCGGCTTCCTCAACACCAAGGTCCAGGACAGCGTCGCCTACCACGATTCGTGGGAGGCCGCCGTTGAGCTGGACATGGCGGACGTGGACGCCGACCGCATCGACTTGTTCCTCAACCGTCAACATTCCCATCTGATGAACAACTTGTTGTATGGCAGGACGATGCCGGACGGAACGCCGATCCCGCGAGTCAGCTTGGCGGACTTCTTCGGGCTCAAGTCGTCGCAGGCCGAGCTGGACCATGTCACGGTCGACGGCCGGCCACTGACGCTGCTCGGGATCGAGTTCCGCAGGTGGCGCGGGCGGGGCGGTGGCCTCGGTGCGGTCGGCCGACGGACTCTGGAGTTTCGGGAAAAAATAAGGGAAACGATGGGTGCGGGCAGGTTAACCGACACCGAGGCCGCCAGCCGTAGTCGCGCCGTCGCCCAGATGATCTCCTACCGGGGGCAGGAAAACCGGCGGATCGCCAGAGCGCTGGACGGTTTGGGCGGGGGGGAATGGCGGCGATGCCGCACGTGCCGGCGGCGAACCAGAACCTGGCAGCGGCGCTCCTTGGCCTGCGCCACGCGACCCACGTGCATGAGTCGATGGTCGGGAGCTTCGGTGTCGATGACCACCGTACGGTCAGTGCGGCTCGCCACCTTGATGAGGCCGAGCGGCTTGTCGATGACGCGTACGCGCTGAAAGATCGCGCTCTTTTCGGTGAGTTCGCTGGGTCCACCGATCGTCTTCCCGGCGAACCGATGGAGTTCGGCGGGCTCCGGGATGGCACCGCGGACGACGGTTTTCTGGTGTCGGGTTCGGTGTTGCGCAACGGGAAGGTGTGGCCTGCTGAGAACGTCGTACGAGTGCCGAGTGGGTATTACCTGCGTGGTCCAGACGATGCGGCCGCGGCCAGGGAGTTGGAGGCGGCAGGGCGGTTGCCCAGCCAGCCGGGCTGGGCCGTCTTTTTCGTGCACGGGACCGATGGCAGTCGGGTACGGGTGGGGAATCAGCTGCTGTCGGCGGCGCAGTTCCAGGAATTGGTCCGGTCGCGGCCTGGTACGGCGGGAAAGAAGCTCGCGTTGGTGTCGTGTTTCACCGGCGGACAGGGTATTGGCCAGGGTTTCATGGAACGGCTGGGAGCGCTCTGGGAGCCCGGCGGGTTGGCGGCCGCGACGGCCGTTGGCCAGGACGCGCAGGGCCGGTGGGTTCCCGAAGACGGTCAGTGGATCGACTTCACCGGCGGTACGGTCACACCGCGGGTGGTCGGTGGCGACCTGGTGTCCACCCTCAAGGCGTTGGCCGGGCCGGATCCGCTCGTCACACCGCCGTCCGGACTGCAATGGCAGGGCCGCGTACTCGCGCTCGGTGGCTGGGCAGCGTATCCCTCGCGCCTCGAAGAGCTCAGAGACTGGGCGACGGGGATGAAACGTCCGGTCGTGGCCGTGTACGCGTCGTCGTCGGTGGACAGGAACCGGCTGATGGCGGACCTGGAGACCACGCTGAAGCGGTCCGCCCGGATCGGCGTCCATCCGGTGGTCTACGTGATGGCGGCGCCGGCGGACGAGCTGGAAACCCTCCGGCAGCTCTACCGGCCGGTGGTAGTTCGGCACGACAGCGCTGGCAAGGACGGCGTGACGCGGGTGTGGGCGCCTGACGGCGAGCAGATCCTGCTGGAAGCCGAACTCACGCGAAGCGTGTTCGAGCAGGCTGACCAGCTGCCGGGCGTACCGACCGGGCACGAACTGCCGGCGGTGCTCAACGACTGGCTGTCACTTGACGACTGGCCGGCAAGCGAGGCGTACCTGCGGGCGCATGTCGACGAGCTGACGGCACCTGGACTTCGCCGGCGGCTGGCAGGTCTGCCCGAGGCGGCGCCGTACGAGCTGCTGCTCGATCTGGTGAAGTCCGCCGGACTGTCCGATCCGACGGCCGCCCGGTACGTGCCGGCGCAGCCGTTCAGCCTGACCAACCTGGAGCCGGATTTCGAGCCCGCCGACGCGCCGCTGGACGCGTTCGTCGTCGACCTGCTGACGCCGAAAACGTCCTTGGAAGAACGCAAGCCCTGGCTCGACCGGTTGCTGCGGCTGATCTCCAAAGGCCAGCTGGCTCCGGGCGAGATGGCCATGCTGGCCGCAACCATCGACGATGCCAACGCCGTCGTGTTTGAAGCCGTCGGGAAGGTGCTTGAGCTGGTGCCCGGGCAGGCCGAGCAGCTGACCGAGCGCATCGCCGAGCAGATCACCGCCCCGACCAGGGAATCGCCCAGGATCGTTGACCAGTTGCTCGGTCTGTCCCGGCTGCGGGCGACGGCGACGCCCGGCACGAGCGGCACGCCGTGCCGGCTGGATCCGCAGGACAAGGCCGCCTGGATCTACCGGATGACCGAGGTTCACGAACTGCTGAAGAACAACGAGATGCCCCAGCTGAGCGAACGGCTGAAGAACACCCCGCTGGCCGCTCTCTACCAGCAGCAGGACGGAAGCCGCGAGCATCACGCGTACCTGGTCAACCTGATGATCGAGAGGTTGTCTCTCTGCTATGGCTGACGCCGGCGTACGCATCACGACTGATCGAGGAGGAAGCCGATGAGCCCCAGCCAGGTGATGCTCGAACTCTGCGCGGACAGCCGGCTGGCTCCGCCGCCGGAAACCGGCGGCATGTATCTGCACCTCAACGGCGCGGGCAAGGCTGAGGATGATCCGCACTACGGCGAGGCCAACACGCGACCGCCGATGCCGGAGATCATCCCGCTGAGCCACGGACCGGGCGGGCTCGACAAGTCACTGGTCATGGGCTATCTGGACCGCACTCCGGCGGAGGCGCTCGACCGGAGGGCGTACGTGCCGCTGCTGTCCGTGCAGGGCCGGCTGGACCTTCCCGGTCTCGCCGCGCTGGCCGACGACCTGCGACTGCCCGTCCAGATTCGAGCCGCTCACCTGGTCCCCGGCGGCCAGCCGCTTGGGCTCGCGCAGGACCGTGTGGTGCCACTCGACCAGCACGGCAGAGCCACCTCGCTGGACCGCGCTTGGATGCTGCGAGTGGTGCCGGCCGCCAGCCGCTCGGCCGGTGTGTACGGCGACGTTACGGCCGAGATCGCGGAGATCTGGGCGGACCGGCCGTACCTGTCCGGACGGCTTGTCTTTGGGCCCAACGGCGTCGAGCTCGGCTTGCCGCCGGGGCTGGTCGACCACTCGTACGGACCGGTGCTGGCCGGCTTCGGCCGGCCGCTGGACAGTGCGGACACCGACGCCGTTCGCAGAGCCGGCAGCGAGACCGTCGTGGTCGCTGGGTACGCCGAGCTGCTGCGGCTGTTGGAGTCGCCGACCAGCGGCCGGGGAATCGTCGAAGTCGACGACGAGCAGGGGGTGACCAGGATCTTTATCGGCGACAACGGCCCGCAGGGGGCCGCCGTGATGGACCCAGGCACCGGCCAAGGGGTGGTGCTTGCGCAGAACCGGCAGCAGATCCGGTTCACGCCGTACGTCGGCACCTTGGTTGACCTTCTCCACGAGCTGAGGTTCGGTCCCCAGGGGCAGTCGTCCCGGCCGATCGTTCTCCCGCCCCATGCCACTGTGTACGGCCAACCCACCGGCACTGTCACCCCTGGAATCACCGTGCTTGGCGACGGTGTTCCCGCTTCCTTCCTGGACACCCTGGTCCCGCTGGTCGCGAAGGTCGGCCAGCCGATCGTTGTCCTGGGCAAATTCCAGGCCGATGACAAGCCGCGGCATGAGCTGACCACCCAGCTCGGTTCGTTGTTCGAGCAGCATTTGTGGGCCGGCAAGGTGCCGATCGTCATCAACCGCGGCATGTCCGAGACCAGCGAACTCCACGGCTTCTGGACGGCTACCGAGCCTCGCTGATCCATCAGGTCCCCGGTCGTACCGCCGCGATGCCGGCCGCCGGTGGCCTGGTGTCCTTCCTCGGCAACCCGTGGACAGTTCGTGAAGGGGTCCCCGCGGGGACCCCAGCGGCTGGTCCGGTGCACGACGACCTCACGCTGGATCTGCTGTTGTTCGCCGCTGGCAACCGCCGCCGTACGGTGGGCTCCCCGCCGCCGGAGCCGGTTCAGGAGTTTGTCACCACGCCGTTGACGATCCATTTCGGCGCAGGCTCGCTGCCGGACCTGCCCGTCAGGACACTCGGGCCGGTGGTGCGGCAGGTCGCCGCCCGTGCTCCGTTCTTCGCCGCGCACAGCGCCGCCCTGGACCTGGTCGAGTTGGGTGAGGCTGACGGGGTCGCGTCCTATCTGACCGAGGAAACCGGCCGCGGACAGCAGATTTTCCAGCGACTGCTCGCGGCCCCGGACAAGAGCGCGGCCGGGCGGGAGCAACGCGTACGGCAGCTGGTGCCGCTTTACGCCGCGCTGGCTGGGGGCGAAGCGGCCGACATGGCGAGCCACGCGACCCTGGGCGCGCTCAACGATCTGCTGACCGGGGCGGCGGCGCCGGACGCGGCCGTCCATCGGATCAGCCAGTACAAGAAATACCTGCCACCCGAGGCGAAGGCACCCCTGCTGCTGGGGCTGCGCGACCTCAAGGTGGTCCTGCCAGCGGACCAGGAGGCGCATCTCGACGCGGTGATCACCGCGATCCTGGAATGCTGAAAGTCAGGAAGAGACCGCCGGCCGGCGGGGATGGGCCGGTCCGGCGGGTACGTGCGATGGGCGTTTCGCGTCGAGTTCCGCGCGGAGCGTAGGGACGATTTCCTCGCCGAGGATGTCGAGCTGCTCCAGCACGGTCTTCAGCGGCAGGCCGGCGTGGTCCATCAGCCACAGCTGGCGCTGGTAGTCGCCGAACTGCTCGCGAAAGGTCAGCGTCTTGTCGATGACTTCCTGCGGGCTGCCGACCGACAGCGGCGTCTGGCCCAGGTAACTCTCCAGCGACGGCCCGTGCCCGTACACCGGTGCGTTGTCGAAGTACGGCCGAAACTCGGCGATCGCGTCCTGCGACCTCTTCCGGATGAACGCCTGCCCACCGAGGCCCACGATGGCCTGGTCGGCCGAGCCGTGGCCGTGGTGTTCGTACCGCTGCCTGTACAGCTGAGTCAATTGCTGGAAATGCTCTGTCGGCCAGAAAATGTGATTGGCGAAGAAGCCGTCGCCGTAATAGGCAGCCTGCTCAGCGACTTCCGGGCTGCGGATCGACCCGTGCCACACGAAAGGCGGCACCCCGTCCAACGGTCGTGGTGTCGATGTGAAGCCGTGCAACGGCGTACGAAACCTCCCTTCCCACTCCACCACGTCTTCCCGCCACAACCGATGCAGCAGCTGGTAGTTCTCCGTCGCCAGTTCCATGCTCTGGCGAATATCCTTGCCAAACCACGGAAACACCGGACCGGTGTTGCCGCGGCCCAGCATCAGGTCGACCCGGCCGTCGGTCAGATGCTGCAGCATCGCGAAGTCCTCGGCGATCTTCACCGGGTCGTTCGTGGTGATCAGCGTGGTGGCGGTGGACAGGGTGATCCGGCTGGTCCTGGCCGCCACATACCCGAGCATCGTGGTCGGCGACGACGGCACGAACGGTGGGTTGTGATGCTCGCCGGTCGCGAACACGTCCAGCCCGACTTCCTCCGCCTTGCACGCGATCGAGACCATCGCCTTGATCCGTTCGTGCTCGGACATCGGCACACCGGTGGTGGGATCGGTCGTCACGTCACCGATGGTGAAGATCCCGAACTGCACGGCGAACTCCTACGCGGCTGGCGACGACTTCTCGGGCAGGTGGCCCAGCTCGATGGCCATCCGGGTCAGGTCGGCCTTGTTGTTCACGTTGAGCTTGGCGCGCAGCCGTTTCGCGTACGTGTGCACGGTCGCCTGCGACAGCCCCATCCGCCGCGCGACCTGGGCGTGGGTGTAGCCCAACGCGATCCAGCGCAAGGTCTCGATCTCGCGCGGAGCCAGCCCGCTCGGGTCTTCCTCGACCTGCCGGGACAGCTCGGCCTGAAAGCGGTCGACCAGCCGCGGGCACAGCGAGAAGCCGCCTTCGGCGACGGTCCGCAGGGCCGCCCGTACGGCTGTCTGCTCGCTCTGGCGGGTGATGCAGCCGCGGGCGCCGGCCCGGATCGTGGACAGCAGCGTGGGCGGCTGTTCCCAGGACGCGCACACCAGCGGGCGACCGACGGCCGCGGTCCGCGAGACCAGCTCCAGGCTGGTGGTGGCCAGCTGTGCGGGCAGGTCGACGACCACGATGTCGTACGCGCCCGGCCCGGTCCGGGAGAGGTCGTCCAGCGTGCTGACCGAGTCGGCCACCCACAGGTTCGGGTCCTGGCCGACGAGCCTTTCCATGCCCCCCGGGACACCGGCTGGTCGTCGACGATCGCGACGCTGAACACACGCCCACCTCCACTTGGCACCTCCACAGCGACTGGTTCGCGTCCTTCGCCGCGGGCCGCCGCGAGGTCGCTGCCCCCATGACGGACCGGACCGCACCGGGGTTCACCGATGGGGCACTTTTCTGGTGGCCAGCCGAGTCCCCGAAGAGTGGACAGGCCCGTACTGGCCTGGGGGTACTACCCTCTGGCTAGGTCCTGTCTGGTGAAGTCGCCCCGCTGCGGAGTGAACCCGACGGCCGGTGCGTACGTAATAGGCATGTGGCGTGCCGAAGCGGTCCTGACGCGTTGAGGAACTGATACCGAGTGGACTTCACGGAAGAGCAGCACGTGCGGCTCTCGCTGGGCCCCTACCTGCTGGGCGCGTTGGACGCGACCGAGCGGGTCGAGGTCGAGCGGCATCTCGCCGCCTGCGGACCGTGTCGGGCCGAGTCCGACGAGCTCACCGGGACAGGTGCGGCGCTGGGGCTGTTCTCCGAGCAGGAGTCCCGCGACATCATCGCCGAGTTCGGGATTACCCGCCCGGTCGCTGGTTCCGGACCTCAGGTCACTGACCAGCCGTCGGCCGAACCGGCCCGACCGGCCAAGCCGCCGCCAGGCTCCAGGCGCCCGGGCGGAGTGACCCGGCCGAAGTCCAGGGGGCCGGGTCGGCAGCGGTGGTCTGGCCTGCTCGGCCGGCGTCGACGGGGGACCGGCCTGCTGGGTGTTGCCGCCCTGGTGCTGGTGGTCTTCATCTCGGCGACGATCGTTGTCAGCCTGCTCGTCGGTGATCAGGGCGGCGGCGGCCGGCAGGACCAGGGACCGGTCCGCCTCGCGGCGACCGCGGGCGCCTCGAACGGCGCGACTCTCTCGGTGGTGGCCGTCACGAACGGCACCGGCGTCACGGTCCGGGCGACCGTCTCCGGGCTACGGCCGGACACCACGTACAAGCTCTACGTCGTGACCTTGGATGACCAGACGCGCCAGATCACCACCTGGGTCGGCTCGGCCGCGCCACACGACCTCACCGCGCGACGTGCCGGTCGCGCTGTCGAACCTGGCCTTCTTCACCGTCGCCGGCGCGGACGGCACACCGGTCATCTCGGCGGCCGTCCCGAAGTCACGCTGACGACTCGCCGGTCACCGCGAGAGTCGCTGGAAGAACACCTCAGAAGGCGCCCGCCTCCGGCGGATGTGGGACACCCGCCGGAGCCATCGGGACACCTGCCGGCTGCATATTCGGCTGCATAGTCGGTTGCAGAGTTGACTGGACGGTTGGCTGCATGACCGGCTGCTGAGTTGGCTGGATGGCCGGCTGCATAACTGGCTGCATGACCGGCTGCGTGACCGGCGCGGGAGCTGGTACGGGTGCCGCCGGCGGCGGGGGTGGGGTCGGCCGCGGGTCGGCGACGACGTCGTCCGCGACGGGCCGGATCAGCCTGCGTACGCGGAAGAACAGCAGCACGGCCGAGACGATGCCGACGATCGTCACGATGATCACCGCGGTGATCCGGTCGCGCCCGCCGCCACCACACTGGTGCCGAACCGCTCGGTCGGCGGTGAGATCGACTGCCGCTCCTCGGGCAGCGCGCGGGTGACCGACTCGGCGGGGTTGATCATGCCGAAGCCGTAGTGGCTGTCCGGAACGGCTCCGCTGGACATCCGGTCCGCGGTGACCTCGACGCGATGCACGACCTGGACCGCTGACAGGCCCGGCAGCGCGGCCCGTACCAGCGCGACCTCGGCCGCGACGAAAGCCACCGAGAACTGCGTACCGTTGGCTGGCACCGTCCCGGTGCCGGTGATGCCGAGAGTCGAGACGTTCATGCCGGGAGCGACCACGTTCACCGTGCCGACCTGGTAGGCGGCGGCGAGGCTTCCGTCCACGCCGACGCCACCGACCCGCAGCGTGGCCGCCTTCGCGCCGGCCAGCGCCGGGTTGGTCGATCCTGACGTACCCGCTGCCAACACCACCACGATGTCCCGACCGACTGCCGCCGCGATCGCCTTGGCCACGGCCGGATCGTTGACGTTGACATAGGAGCCGAGCGCGATGACACCGGCTCCGGCCGAGACGGCCACCTGGATGGCCGCGGCCTCGTTCGCCGGGGTCGCGGTCGGGGTGGTCGTCACCACCCGTACAGGCAGCACGGTGGCGTCTGGCGCGACCCCGGACATGGTGCTGCCGCCGGCCGCCTGGGCGACCACGATGCCGGCCATCCCGGTTCCGCTGCCCAGGCAGTCGGTGTTGCCGCGGCCACTGCCGGACACCACGTCCGCGCCGATCGCGATATGCCCGGCCAGCTGCGGCAGGCTGCCGTCCGCACCGGAGTCCACGATCGCGACCAGCTGACCCTTGCCGCGCGTACGGCTCCAGGCCTGGTTCGGGGCGAGCCGAAGCGCCGCCCAGTTGGACGGGGAAGTCGAACTGGCCGCGGCGGCGCAGTGGCCACCGAGGTTCACCGGCTTGGGTGGCGGCGCGGTCGGCAACGCTCCCGGATTGCCCGGTGGGGCTTCTCGCGCGCGCCGCTGCCGGGTCCGCTCTTGGGCACTGGCTGGCCGTTGGCCGGCGGGCTGCTGCCCGGGCCGGGAGCGGCGGCCGGTGGCGGCCCACCAGCGGGCAGCAGACCGTACTGCACGCCGGCGCCCACCGCGTCCCACGGCAGCACCATCTCCCCCCCTGGTGCAGCGAGTCGTTCGCCTTGGCGAGCTTCCCGCCGTCGCCCTGCGACCGGCCGACGTTGAGGTTGTAGATGTCGCCCGACCGGTTCGCGGTGCCCAGGAACCGCTGGGCCAGCTCGCTGAGATTCTCCGGCGAGCCCTGGTAAGTGCCGGTCACCGTGTAGTACTTCACGTATTGCGAGCTGTCCGGGTCGGCCACTGCCGGACTGCTGAGCATGACAACGGCAAGTGCCGTGACCAGCCCGAACACCGTCCGTCCGGCGGCCCGGCGGGGGGACCACTCGCGCTCATCTGGTGAGCCGCCAGCGCTGGTCCTGCGCGGTCGGCTGCCGATGATACTGGTCGATGGTGCCGGCGTCGGAGGTGTTGTCGTCGTCGCCGTACACGTCCAGCACCGCGCCGGAACCGCGGTTGGCGATCCAGAACGAGCCGTTCGGCGCGTACTGGAACTGCCACTGCTGGCCGTCGGAGTCGCTGGGGTCGTTTTGGACGATCTGGGCGCTGTCGTCGTGCGAGTCGCCCTTCACGGCCAACGCCTTGCCGCTGTAGCCGTTGATGATCTGGTAGTAGCCGGACTTGCCGACCGGTACGAGCCGCCAGAACTGGTCCTTGGCGCGCTGGTTGTGCCACTGCTGGACGTTCACGCCGGCGGACGGGTTGTTGTCGTCGCCCGGTATGTCCAGCACCAGCCCGCTCCAGGCGTTCGTGATCTGGTACGAGACCGACGTGTCGAACTGTGGCGCGGGGGGCTTGGGCGGCGCTGGTTTGCCGGACGCGGGCGGCGCTGGCGGCGCGGGCGAGGCTGGCTGGCTGGCTGACGGGCTTGGTGATGGAGCCTTGCCCGGAGTCAGCCTCGGGTCCTTCGCGTAGTAGTCCACATACGTCTGCGCGAGGTTCGTGTCGCCCTGCAGCTTCGCCGACTTGGGCACGCCACCGGCCTCGCGAACGGCGGTCGCACCCCATTGGAAGGCGGCCAGCGCGAGTTTGTACGGGTCGCCGCCGGCCAGCGGGGAAAGCTGGCTGGACAGGTCGCACAGGGCGCTACCGAGCCGCTCGATCGCCGAGTCCGGGTTCCACGGCGAGTCGAGCGCCGACTGCGCGTACTGCTTCCAGACCTCAGGCGGGAACTGGGCGATGCCCTGCGCGCCGCTGGCGGATTGCTTGTTCGGGTCGAAGCCGGAGGCGGCCATCAGCTGAGAGGCGATCTTTGCCGGCGTCACCGCCGGGCAGATCCGGCCGGCCTTGAGCACCGCCGCGACGTACTGGTCAGGGACGGCTTTGGCCTGCGGGGCAGCCATTTGCGGGCCGGGACCGCCGACATACGTTCCCGGGGCCTGGAAGTCGCTCTGCTGGGCATACCAGTCGGCGTACGTGCCAACGGTTTCGACGTAGGCCTTCGCGTCGGCCGGAATTCCCTTCGCGTCGAGCACGGCCTGCAGGCCGGTCTTGGACGCCGCGACCGCCGTTCGCCACGGGTCCTCGGTCATCCCCGGCGGCGGCGCGTACCTGGCCGATCAGCTCACAGGTCTGGTGGGCCAGCGCGACGATGTTGTTGGCGCGCCGGTCGTCGCGGTCCGCGTCCGGCCACGGCAACCACTTTCGCCACTGGCTCGGGTCGAGGCCGTCGACGGTCGGCCCACCGGAGGCGCCGGAGTCGAAGGCGCCGGTCGCCATCAGTTGGGCGGCGACCTTGGGACCGGACAGCGCCGGGCAGGACAACGCCGCGCTCTGGATGGTCGGCAGGTCGACGGCCGGCACCGGCGTGCCGGTCAGCTCGTGGGTGCCCGCGAGGACCGGGTTGTACGTGGAAAATCCCTGAGTGGCGAACAGCACGGCCACCACCACCAGTGCGAGCGTGGCGGTCAGCCACCAGACCCGCATCAGCGCGCGAAGCGGTCGTTCGGCGCGGGTCGGAGTGGTTGCCCGCCGGAAGAGCCTTCGAATGGCCGTCAGTCTCACAGTTCCTTCTCCGGTTTCCCCACGCTGGTGGATCCCTCACATCGATGCAGCCTTACGACGATGCAGCCCGTCCGTTGGTTCACCCCACGGCCCAAAAAGTGAGATCGGCCCCAGCGGCCGGGTCGTACGAGGTTGCCCGCGCGACCACGCGGGTGGGTGAGACAGGCCGCTGGCGGCGAGTTCTCATGTTCCCTCACAAGGCCACTGAACCGTCCAGAGCAGCAGCTCGTTGGGCGTTGCCGCTGGTTGTGCGTGCTGGCTGTGCTTGTCGTGAGCGGCCCGCGTTCCTCGAGCCCCGCCGTGGCGGTCAAGTTATCAGATCCGTCCCGGTTCTTGCTTGTACTTGCTGTAATATACCGGTTAAGCAAGCGACTGTGGAACGGTACTGAAAACGTTGTCAGAGTGAAAAAATCTTTCGGCCTCGGAACTGGCCCGGGTCGGCGATCCGGATGCTGTCGTACGTCCCCTGGATCCTGGTTACGTCATGCCGGCACCAGTGCTGATCGGGGCTGTCCTGGTGGTCGCTGTGCTCGCCGTGGTTGCCTTTGCTATCGAGGGAAAGCTCGTACGGTCCGAAAGCGCGGCGCCGCGATCGTGGCCGCTCTTTGGATCCGCTCTGGCCGCCGGCTTCGCGGCGCTCGGGATTCTCGTCGACCGCGGCACTTTATCCCGCACTGGACGTCGAGTGCGGGACAAAGTGCGCCACTCAGCGACCAGCGCCACACCAATGCCTGTGTCGGATCGCGGCTCAGTGGTCCGAGCTCATCAGTCGCGTTCGTATTCCGAGCTGAACCTGGCCTTCTTTGCCTCGCCCCACAAGGGATGCTGGTCATCAATGTCAAGCGCCTTCAAGAGCAGGCCAGGATCGTCGATGATGAACAGATCTGATGCGCGCCTGCCTGGCCATACGGCATAGAGCGTGACCCGGCATTCAGCGGCTTGCATCGCTAGAAATTCCAACCCGGCACGGCTGTCGTCGCGAGCAAACATCGGTCCGTCCGGAGTCAGGATGAAATAGCAGATCCGGTCGTCTTCGTACGGGAATGGTGACATGCTTGCTTTTCTGGGTGATCCCGTCGCGTAACGCCAGTCCATCTCTTCTCCTCTTCTCGCCACGGCGGCGCCAGAACTGAGAACCGCGGAAATACGTGTCCGTTGTCGTCAGCCCGCAATGAGATCCCGGACGAGCGCGGCCACTGCGATGAGGACGCCCGCAACTCCAACCGCCATCATGATCCAGTCGTAGTTGTCGCGTCCGCCGGCGGGTTGTGGCGTGCCGGCGCCGCCGGGCGATGGTTGCGGCTCAGGCATGGTGCCGAAGAAGTCGCGACGCCACATGAGGGTCGGGAGTCCGGCGAATCCGCTGCCGCGAGCCAGCACAGGGATGCTCTTCTTGTATCCGGTGTGGAAATCGCAGGTGCCGAGCAATCCACGTACGCGCCATAGACACGGCCGGTGGCGGATCGTCTCCACGCGGCATCGAGTTAACCGCACCCACAGCAGGTAGAAGGCCAGGATGCCGGTGAAGATCGTCGCCGGCCACCATGCTCGCTGCCACAGTAAAATCCCGATAACGACAGTGAGCAGGCTGCCCCAAGCGCGAAATCGCGTCCACCGTCTACGGCGTCGACGTCCCATATGTTTCCCCGCAAACCGTCACGCATACGTTCCGAGACCTAACTTTATGTCAGGTTGGGTTAACTGTCCTAGAAACAGCCAAATTCTCGGGTTTTCTGTCGTGATCGGCGACGGCGCTTGCCAGTGCGAGCGGGACCGTCGACCGCTATCTGGACGTCTGCGAGCGTGGATCCATGGACGAGGAGGTGGTCGGGGCCTGATTCGTTGCCCTTAAAGGACAAGATGAAGGCCAAGCCCGTACGGCGGGGTGGGGGGTGGGGTCTGGGGGCTCCGCCCCAGGAAAAAACAACGATGTTCCGACAAACGCGCGAATGGCGTGCTCACCGAGCACGCCATTCGCAGAGAAACAAGTGCGCCGTCAGGGACTCGAACCCCAAACCCGCTGGTTAAGAGCCAGCTGCTCTGCCAATTGAGCTAACGGCGCAGACAGCGGGTTTCCCCTTGCCTGTGATCAGTTACGATAGCAGCCTGAACGGGCGGGGTGGGACCAGGGTGGCATGAGGGGCTCCGATCTGGGGCTCAGGCAACCTGTCGGCCACTTCGGACGTCGTACTGCTAGAGGCAGGGTGCCAAACTCTTGCCGGGCACAGCGGAGTGCCACCGACAGTCCGGTCACCCCGCTGCCGGCTGGGCGCGCGCCCGTGTAGTTACATATCTTCGGGCATCGGTCTAGATCGGGGTTATTCATGCAGGGACTCAAGCGCTGGTCGACAGTCGCGGTGACGGGTGCGGCGGTCATCGCCCTCTCTCTCTCACCGGCTGCTCGAAGCCGGCCAGCACCGGCGATACCAAGCAGGCCGCCGGCACTCAGACAGGCACTCCGAAGGCGGCTCCGGCCAGCCTGACGATCACGCCGGCCACCGGCGCCGCGAAGATCAGCACCCGGCCGGACGTGAAGATCGCTACCGACGGCAAGGTCTCCGAGGTCGTGGTCACCAACGACAAGAACGAAACTGTCGCGGGCGCGGTCTCCGACGATGGCGTCTGGAAGCCGAACAACCAACTGGCGTACGGCACGAAGTACAGCGTGGCCGCGACGGCCACCAACAAGGACGGCGCGCCGACCAAGGCCACCTCCGCCTTCACCACGATGTCCGCGCCCGGCAAGACCAACGGCGTCGACTTCTATGTGGAGAACGGCGCGAAGGTCGGTGTCGGCCTCCCCATCGTCTTCAAGTTCACCTACTCGGTGCCGACCGCTTCCCGCACCGCGGTGCAGAAGGCGATGTCGATCCGGACCAGCCAGCCCGATCGCCGGCGCGTGGCGCTGGGTCGGCTCCGACGAGCTGCACTTTCGGCCGCAGGAATACTGGCCGGCCGGCACCAAGATCGCGGTGAAGTCCGGGATCGGTGGCGTGGACATGGGCAACGGTCGGTACGGGAACCGGGGACCGCTCGCTGTCGCTGACCGTTGGCCCGAAGCAGATCCTCGAGGTCGACAACAAGACGCACGTCGCGAAGGCGTACCAGAACGACAAGCTGCTCAGGAGCATGCCGGCATCGCTCGGCAAGCGCAGCACCCCGTCGTCGTCGGGCACCATGGTGGTCATCAACACCAGCCAGAAGGTGACGATGGACTCGTCGACCTATGGCGTCACCAAAGGCATGCCGGGCTATTACAAGGAAGACGTGTATTGGGACGTGCGCTACACGTGGACCGGTGAGTTCGTGCACGGCGCTCCGTGGTCGGTCGACGACCAGGGCAACAGCAACGTCTCGCATGGCTGTGTGAACCTGAGCACCACCAACGCGAAGTGGTTCTTCAACCTGACCCAGCCGGGTGACCTGATCCACATCATCAACACGGTGCACACCGTCACCCCGAACGACGGCTTCACCGACTGGCAGCTGACCTGGGACAACTACCTCAAGGGCGGCACCGCCTACACGACGGTGCAGATGTAGCAGGCGAGCGTACGAGGAAGGCCGACTCGGCAACGAGTCGGCCTTTTTCCTCGCCAAGGGACAACAAAAAAGCCGACTCCAGGGGAGAGTCGGCTCTTCTTGTCGAGATGGGGTGACTGAGGGGACTTGAACCCCCGGCATCCGGGACCACAACCCGGCGCTCTACCAGCTGAGCTACAGCCACCATGCGCGACTTGCTACGACAGCATAGCGAGTCGCTGACAAGCGGTGAGAAGGTGGGGGATCAGTTTCCGGCGGTGTCCGCGACCACCTGGGCGGCGATCGCCTTGGCGGTGTCCACGTCCGGGCCTGGAGGCGCCACGAAGACCGCTCGGCGGTAGTACGCGAGCTCGCGGATGCTTTCCTTGATGTCGGCCAGCGCGCGGTGTGAGAGGCCCTTCTCCGGCTGTCCGTAGTAGACGCGTGGATACCACCGGCGGCAGAGCTCCTTGATGGACGACACGTCGACCATCCGGTAGTGCATGTGGGCGTCCAGCTCCGGCATGTAGCGGGCCAGGAAGCCGCGGTCGGTGGCGATCGAGTTGCCACACAGCGGCGCGCTGCCGGGCTCCGGCACGAACTGGCGCAGGTAGTCGAGCACCTGCTTCTCCGCCTCCGCGAGGGTGACGGTGGACGCCCGTACCTCCTCTGTCAGCCCGGATTTCTGGTGCATCTGGTGCACCACCTCAACCATCGAGTCCAGGGCGGCGTCGTCGGCGTGGATCACCACGTCGACACCGTCCCCGAGAATGGTCAGGTCCGAGTCGGTCACCAGAGCAGCCACTTCGATGAGTTGGTCATGCTCGGTGTCCAAGCCGGTCATCTCACAGTCGATCCATACCAGCCGGTCATTCACGCCGGAGAGCCTACGTTCCGCGGCTCGGCCGCGCAGACCCGACCCGCGATATTTGTGGTCAGGTTTCGTTTTCTCCCGTTTTGCCGTCAGTTCCCGATTGGCTCCGGTGGCCGGCTGGCCCGCTCGTCGTACGCGGTGCGAGCGGCCAGGATCTCGGTGACATTCAGGTCGGCCCAGTGCCCGACCGCGTGCAGCAGGTCCGCGGCGCCCAGGCCCAGTCTGGTCAGCGAATACTCGACGCGTGGCGGCATGGTCGGATAGACCGTACGAGTCACCAGGCCGTCTCGTTCCAGCGTACGCAGCGTCTGCGTTAGGACCTTCTGGGTGAGTCCCTGAAGCCGCCGGCGAAGCTCGTTGAAACGCATGGGCTCGACGTTGAGCTGCAAGGTGCTCATCACCAGCATGGTCCACTTGTTGGCGAGCACTTCCACGATCGTACGCGCCGGACAGACGCTCAGATATTGGCCGACCAGGTCGGCTGAGCGCTTCCAGTCCTGCTCAGCAACGGTATCCATAAGGTACCTGGATATCACCAAGGTGCCTTCTTCACAAGAGTGCCCAAGCGCACCGAAGATAACTGAGCAACCTCTTGCCGATCATCTTGGAGCGTTTTGATGCGTGCGATAAGCCAGCAAGCCTTTGGTGGATCTGACGTCCTGCAACCGGTGGACCTGGACCGGCCGCGGCCGGCCGCCGGGCAGATCCTGGTCCGGGTACGGGCCGCCGGAGTCAACCCGGCGGACTGGAAGATCCGGTCTGGTCTCGTCCCGCTCTTCGGCGAACCGCCGTTCGTCCTCGGCCTGGATGCCGCCGGCGTCGTCGAGGAGCTTGGCGAGGGCGTCACCCGTTTTCAGCCCGGCGACGAGGTTTACGGACTCCCGTTCCCGAATGCCGGTGCGTACGCCGAATTCCTGGTCGCCCCCGCGGAAACCTTCGCCCTCAAACCGAAAACCCTCGACTACGTGCAGTCTGCGGCGATCCCTACGGCGGTTCTGACAGCTGGTCAGTCGCTTGCGGTCGCCGGCTCGCTGCAGGGCCGCCGGGTGCTGATCCAGGCCGCGGCCGGTGGCGTCGGACATATGGGCGTACAGCTCGCCAAGCTGGGGCGGCGCGTACGTCATCGGCACCGCCCGCGCTGTCAACGCCGATTTCGTCCGCGATCTCGGCGCCGACGAGGTCATCGACTACACGACGACCGACATCAGCGAGTTGCGCGACATCGACGTGGTCGTGGAGAACGCCGGCGGCGCGGCTTCCGTACGCTCGCTGCGAACTCTCAGGCCAGGTGGTCTTTTCCTGCACGTTGCCGGTCCCGGTCTCGATGTCACCGAAGAGCAAGCGACTGCTCGTGGCGTTCGATTCCAGGACTTCTATGTGGCGCCAGTGGGCACGGACCTGGAGAACTACGCGGCGCTGATCGATAACGGCAAGTTGCGGGTGCACGTGGACCAGGTGTTCGCACTCGAAGATGCGGCCAAAGCTCATGAACTCGGCGAGACGAATCGTACGCGCGGCAAGATCGTGTTGGCTTTGTAAACCGAATCCTCATCCTACGTGACCGCTGACTGGGTGCGGTAGAAGTCAGCGGCGGCGATGGTGGCGGGGACCCCGAGTTCGGTGGCGACCGCGGTGATCGCGGCGTCGCCGATCGAGAGGTCGGCCTGGCCGCCGGGCCGGAAATACGGTGCGATGAACCGCTCGTAGTGGGCTCGGATCTCGTCCGCGGTGTGGCCGCCGAGGAACGTTTCGAGGTGCCGCAGGGTGGTGTCGGGGTCGTCGTGGATCACCCGCACCGCGCGTCGGTGCGCCCGTACGACGGCTTGCACGGCGGGATCGTCCGGCCGAATGTGGGTGGTGTCGACGGCGAGGCCCACGGTTGGGATCTGGAAGTGGTCGCCGACCCAGGCCAGCACCTGCCAGCCGAACTCGGCGGCCACCGCCTCCGGTGCCATGGTGCTGCCGACGAAAGCCGCGTCGACAGTCCCGTCGCGGAGGTGGCGCAGGTCCATGCCGTAATCGCCTGGCGCCCGTACGACCGTGTGGAGGTCACGGTCGGGGTCCAGGCCGGCCCGCCGCAGCACGATCCGGGCGAAGCAGCCGGGTGCGGTGTGCGGGGCGTGTACGGCGAGCCGCCGGCCGGCCAGGTCGGTCAGCGAGGTGAGGCCGGGGCGGGCGAGGAACCAGAACAGCGGGCGGTGGGTGTTGACGGTGAGCGCGACCCACGGAGTGCCGCTGGAGAGCCGGGAGAGCAGGGCCCGGCCGAGCCCGATGGTGGCGCAGCCGCGCAGCCGCTCCTCACTCCAGGTGCAACCGTCGTGCAAGGCGACCCGTACGTCCTCATCGGCGTAAAAGCCTTCCTGGTCGGCGATATAGGCGGCCAGTTCCTCGTGCAGGCCCCGCCCGACGTACGCGAGATCGATGGTGTTCATGTTTAGAACATGTCCATTCCGCCGTTGACCGCGGCGGTGGTGCCGGTCATGAAACCGCTGTCCTCACTGGCATAAAAGGCGACCGCCTGGGCCACATCGGCGGGCAGCGCCAGCCGGCCCACCGGGGTGGCGGCCACTTGCCGCCGGGTCTGTTGGTCGTCGAGTACGTGCGAGATCCTGGTTTCGGCGACCGGGCCGGGTTCCACCACATTGACCGTGATGCCCTGCGGGCCGAGCTCCTGGGCGACGTAGCGGCCGAACTGGGTGAGCGCGGCTTTGGCCGTACCCAACGCGATCATGTCCGCGCGGGGCCGGCGGGACAGACCGGTGCCAAGGAAGATGACGCGTCCCCAGTGCTGTTCGGTCATGGCCGGTAGGACCGCTTTGGTGACCACGAAAGCGGCGCGCATCTCGTCGTCGAGCTTGCCGCCGAGTTCTTCCCACGTCATGTCCCGGAAGGGCTTGATCGCGTACGGGGTAAGGGCATTGTGCACCAGAACGTCGATGCCGCCCCATGTCTGTCGTACGCGCTCGACAAGGGCGTCGACGGCCGCCGGGTCGCGTACGTCCGCCTGCACGGCGATGGCCTGGCCGCCGGCGGCTTCGATGCCGGCGACCACCTCATGCGCAGCCGCCTCGCTGTGCAGATAGTTGACCACCACTCGCATCCCGCGGGCGGCCAGCAGGCGCGCGGTGGCCGCACCGATGCCGCTGCTGGACCCGGTCACCAACGCCACTCTGCCGGTCACGGTCTCGCCTCCGAAACTGAGGAAACTATTTCCGTTTCCATAGTTTCCATCGCTAATCGGGCGCTGTCAAGGCGCTACAGATCACCTCGAGCGGCCGCGATCCCGCGCAGCGCTGCCCGCATGGTTTCCGCGTTTTCGCCGAAAAACCGAACTAACGGAACTGTTCGACCAGGCCGCTCCGTGTCCAGGTGGAACACGTCCTTCCCGTGAAGGAGGCCGCCAAAGCGTACGAACTTGGCGAGACCAACCGTACCCGCGCAAAGATCGTCCTGGCGGTTTAGCGTCGTGGCAAGCAATGTCGGTCGGTGGTGGTCATCGTGTTCTGGCCCCTTCAGTCCTTGGGGAGGGCGTCGACGACGACCTGAAAGCGGCGTGGGTCGAAATAGTCGTGATACTCGCTGATCAGGCCGTCGCGGAAGCGGAAGACGGCGATGTTGTCGTTGGTGTACTCCACGCCGTTGCGCAGGCGCGCCACGTTGCGGTATTCGACGCAGACCGCGTCGGAGTCGGCGGCTGGATATACGCCGGTGAGGTTGGCCTGGAAGAGGTCGAAGTTGGCCATCAGGCCGTGGAAACCGCCGACGATCTCGGCCTTGCCGCGGATCTCGGTGGGGAAGCCTTCGGCTGGGTAGGGGACGGTGATCACTGCTTCGGGGTGCCACAGGTCACCCCAGGCCGTGATGTCCTTTTCCGACAGTAGGCGGAAGAACTCGCGGGCGATGGTTGCGTTGTCGACAGTGGATGTCGTCATGGTTTTTCCTCTTCGTTGGTGAAGGCCGTGTCCCTGGCAAGGTGTTCCCAGGCGTCCAGTTCGGCGGTGAGATCGGTCGTGTGCGCGCGGATCGCGTCGACGGCGTCCGCGCCGAGAGCGAGATGTAAGGGCGGGTGGGGCGCGTCGAGGGCGGCCCGGATGGCGTCCGCTGCCTTGGCTGGATCGCCCAACTGTCGGCCGTCGTTGCGCCTGACCATTTCGCGGGTCGCGCCGACGGTCGCCGCGTACGCGGGCAACTCGGCGCTGTAGTCGGAGGCGGTGAGCAGGTTGGTACGGAAGTTGCCTGGTTCGACGCCCATCCCGAACTGACCAGGGCGCTGAGCCGCGCGACGCTGCAGTCCGGCGCGCTGCTCCGGCCGGACTACTACGCGACCAGCGACCTGTTCAGCGCGGCCATCGAGGTCGGGCAGCAGCGCGGCGAGATCCGGCCGGACGTCGACCCGAGGGCCGTTGGTCGGCTGCTGATCGACGGTTACCTTGGTGTTGTCTACCGGTGGGCGGTCGAGGATGCGGCGCCATCGCCGGAGCGGGACTTCGTCCAGACGGTCGACCTCGTCGTCGAGGGCATCCGGACGCGACCCGCGTGAGGGTGACTATGCGGATCTGGTTTCCGCGATCGTACGCAACGTCGTCCGCATTTTTGTCGCGTGGGGGCCGAAAAACTTGGTATCCAGAGTGCGGGCGACTCTCGGTCGCCTGTCGGACGAGCGCGCGGCCGGCGGGGGTGAGGCTGAGGCGTACGGCGCGGGCGTCTGTTGGGTCCGTACGTCGCTCCAGCAGGGCGCGCTCTTGCAATGCGCGGACGATTTTCGAGGTCATCATCCGATCCGCACCGGCCTGTTCGGCGACCGCCTGCTGGGTGGGCGGACCGGCCACGTGCTCCAACCAGCCCGCCGAGGCGAGCAGCATGAACTGGGTCGGCGTGAGGCCGAGCGGGCGCAGTCCGGCGTCCAGTGCGGCTCGCCAGGTCAGCGCCGCGTGATGCAGCCAAAACCCCGGCGACAGCATCGGCCCGGAGTCGCTGTCGGTCATCAGGTGCGGGCCTTGTCCCGTGCGGTTTTTTCCAGGGCGGCAAACGTTTTGAGCATGTCCGTACGAATGCGTTTGCCGAAATAGAACCGAAAAAGCGGCACCAAGGGTCCGCGTACGTGCACGATCTTGGTGCACCGCACCCCGCCGTCGACCGACTCGAAGAGGTTGTCCCCGCTGAGTTTTCCGCCTGGCAGTGGGCATTCCGACGACCATTTGCGCTGCTCGACCACCTCGGTGATGGTCCATTCGGTGGCCGGGCCGCCGTGCGGTTTGGACCAGCCAGTGGTGCCGACGGCGAAGGTGCCGTCGAGTCGGGCGCCTTCCTCGTGCGGGTCCCAGGAGGGCCAGTTGGCCACGTCGGTGACGACCTCCCAGATCGCGTGCAGGTCGGCATCGATGGTCATCTCGGCCTTGATCTCGTACATTGCCAGCTCCTCGTTCTTGTTGTCGCGACAACTATAACAGTTGTCGCGACAACAATGCAAGGATCAGACGGCCCGAATCCGCCAGGTCTGCTCTGGACCGCCGGTGCAGGCCATCGCGACGACACCGGCGCCGTCTTCGAGCGACGAGTCGCGTACGGCCAGGCAGTTCCCCGAATCCACCGCGCGCAGCGTCAGGTAGTGCCAGCCCTGAGAAGGCCCGTTGGACCGAGCCGAAAACAGCTGACCAGGTGCGACCGACTGGTACGGCGACACCTGAAGACTGGCGTCCGGGTCGGTGTTGGCCAGCGTCAGGACGAGCCAGCTGCCGGTGTCGTGCTGCAGGTTCGGGACCCCGTCACGCGCCGGGTTCCACTCCTGGTTGTCCGCTCCCCAACAGGACCACTGCATCACCCGCGCGCCGGCGCGGTTGTCCTGGTCGGTCTTGTCGAGGCATTTGCCCGAGCGCACGTTGAGGATCTGGACGAAGCGGTTCGCGAAGGCACCCTCCCGAACCGGCGGAATCGTGCCTGACGAGGGACCACGAAAGACGAAGACCAAGGCAGCGACGACGACCACGACACGACCGTGCCGCGCCGCGAGGAGCGCGATCCATCGCCAGCGATGCCGGCGAGGCGGTTCGGGCGGGCTTGGAACCTCGGCAAGCGACGCTCGTACGCCCTGCAGCCACTGTACGTCCGCCGGCAGCAGCTGCAGCGCGGTCAGGATGGCGCACAGCTCATGCTCGCTCGGCGGATCGCGGCGGGCGTTCTCGATCTCGGAGATCCGCTCCCGGCGGATCGGCTGCCGGTGCGAGCCGGCTCGGACGCTGACGCTGGTCTGGGTCCGCTGCTGGTGGGTGCGGACGGTCTTGAGATGGGCGCCCAGCTGCTGCCAGCTGGCGATCCGCGGCCGCTCGCTGCCCTGCGTGCTGGTCGCTGTCACCGCTGCTGCCCCCGAGGTCGTGTGCGTGAGTGTGGCGACAGCGTAGCGACACCTTTCGCCACAGATTCCCACCGTACTTGCCGCAAGGTCACCGTTGTCAGCAAAATTCGGGAAAGGTGGCTTTTCGGTGACCGCTAAGAAGATCGCGCCAGCGCTGATCGCGCTCCTGCTCGGGGTCGCGTTCCTGTTCGTGAGTACGTCTGTCGCACAGGCCGCGCCGACCAAGATGTGTGGCAAGTACTCGTCGAACCAGCGGCTCAGCCGCGGCCAGGTGATCAGCCGCGCCCAGTCGTGGCTGAACAAGGTGCCCTACAACCAGAACGCCTGCTACTCCAACAGCAACGGCAACTACCGGACGGACTGTTCGGGATACGTGTCGATGGCCTGGGGCCTGTCCTATTCGCGTACGACCGCGGACATTCGCGGCGTCACCAACAACATCAGCCGCGGCAGCCTCGCCCCGGGTGACGCGCTCTGGCACCGCAGCGGCGGCTTCAACCACGTGGCGCTGTTCGTCAAGTGGGGCAACGGCGGCCAGGCGTGGGTCTACGAGGAGTACAACACCGGCCACAAGGCCGAGCAGCGGCTGTGGAAGGCCTCGCAGGTGAACAGCTTCACCCCGATCCGCTACGGCAACATCTACTAACTAACTCCGGGGCGTACGGACCGGCCGCGTGGGCCGGTCCGTACGGCATCAGGCTGGTTCGGAGAGCGAAAGCGCGAAGCGCTGGTCGGGGTCGGTCCACCAGTGGGTGACGGTGAAGCCGGCGGCGGCCAACTCGGCCTCGATGCCGGCGCGTTGGAACTTCGCCGAGATCTCGGTACGAATCTCCTCGCCGGCGGCGATGGTCAGCGACAAATCCAGGTCGGCGATCCGGACCTGCTGGTCGGTACGCGATCGCAGCCGCATTTCGATCCATTCATTGACCGAATCCCAGACCGCGACGTGCTCAAAAGAGTCAATGTCAAAGTCCGCGGACAGGTCGCGGTTGATGACGTGCAGGACGTTCTTGTTGAATTCCGCGGTCACCCCGGCGGCGTCGTCGTACGCGGGGACCAGGATGGCCGGGTCGATGACGAGGCCGGTGCCGAGCAGGAAACTGTCGGCCGGCCCCATTCCGGCGCGGATGCCCGACAGGAAGTCAGCGCGCTGCGCGGGCGTCAGGTTTCCGATCGTACCGCCCAGAAAAGCGATGATCCGCCGGTCGGCGTCGGGCAGATGGTCGAGATGTTTCTCGAAATCGGCAATCAGGCCGTGAACTTCCAGCTCCCGGTAGTCGGCCAGCAAAGCCTCGCTGGCCGGGATCAGCGCGCCCGGGCTCACGTCCACCGGCACATAGCGGCGCAGCGTGCCGGCCTTGTCGAGGGCATCCAGCAGCAGCCGGGTCTTCTCGGACGACCCCGATCCGAGCTCGACCAGCGTGTCGGCCGGGCAGGCCACGGCGACGTCACCGGAATGCGTACGCAGCAGTTCCCGCTCGGTGCGGGTCGGGTAGTACTCCGGTAATTCGGTGATCTGGTCGAAAAGCTCGCTGCCGCGCTCGTCATAAAACCACTTTGGCGGCAGCGTTTTCGGGGTAGCGCCCAGGCCGGCGCGTACGTCCGCGGCCAGCGCGGTGGCCAAGTAGTCCTCGGGCAGGTGGCTGTCCAGCGTGAAACGGTCGGACATGAAAAATGCTCCCTCAGGAATAAGAGTCAAGTGAGCGCAGCGTGACGCCGTCGGTGGTCGCGGTAACCACGGTCGCGTCTGGCACTTCGGTCCACTGTGGAGAGTCGTCGTACGGTTCGGAGGCGACCACCACGAAATCGTCGCCGCGGAGGTAGTAAAGCGACTCGCCGCACCGGGTGCCGGCGATCCGCTCACCGTCGGTGAGCAGGAGATTGAGACGGCCGGTGGCGGTCGCGCGTACGTCGTTCACCACAGTCGCCAGCGAAAAATCGAGGCTGTCACCGGAAACCAGGCGTTGGCTTACGAGCGCCCACAAAACCGCCGCGTCGGTCGGCGCGTCCAGCGTCATGAGGTCGGCCGTACGCACCGTGGAAGCGAGCTTTTCCAAGGACTCCGGCCAGCCGTGCACGATCCCGTTGTGGCTGAAAAGCCACTGCCCGGAAGAAAAAGGAGCGCAGGCGCCATCGGAGACAGGCATGCCCTCGGATGCCGATCGTACGGCCGCCAGCACGGCCGGCGATCGCAAGGACGAAGCCAGCGACGGGAAGGAGGTGTCCGTCCACATCGGAACGGCCCGTCGATAGCGGCCCACACCGTCAGGGCCGTACCAGCCGACCCCGAAACCGTCCACGTTGACGGTCGCGGTGCCGAGCACTCGCCGCGGTGCCCAGGCCTGCCGGTGCAGCCCGTACGTCGGCTCCAGAAGCAGCGACGACAGGGTGACCGGTGGGCCCAGGTATGCCAGATGTCGGCACACGGTCAGGAAATCTCGGCCGGTGTCGCCGTCCGGGCGCAGCGGAATCCGGTGAAGATCTGCCGTCGAATAGGGAAGTCCCAGTTCCGGAACGTCGACCGGCAGGCCGCGAGGTCGGTGCCGAACGAGCCGCCGCGCAGGATGCGGAAGTCGTCCGTACCGAAGAAGACCTCCGAATACTCCTTATACGGGAAGGCGGTGAAACCGGGATAGGGAGCCAACGGTGAGGAAGTCCATTCCCACACGTCACCGATCATTTGCTGGACGCCATAGGCGGACGCGCCCTGTGGGTACGCGCCGACCGTGGCCGGTTGGAGATGGCGTTGGCCGAGGTTCGCGTGCGCGGCGCTCGGATCGTCGTCACCCCACGGATAACGCCGAGATCGATCCGACGCGGGGTCGTGCCGAGCGGCCTTTTCCCACTCCGCCTCGGAAGGCAGCCGCTTGCCCACCCAGGCCGCGAAAGCTTCGGCTTCGTAGAAGGAAACGTGCAGCACCGGCTCATCCGCTGGCACGGGTTCCACCTGCCCGAACCGCCGGCGCAGCCAGCGTTGTCCGTCCCGTTCCCAGAAAAGCGGCGCGGACAGCCCGGCGGCCATCCGGTGATCCCACCCGGCTGCCGACCACCAGCGTGGGTCGTCGTAGCCACCGGCGGCGAGGAAGCCGATGTATTCGGCGTTGGTGACGGGAAAAGTGTCCATCCAGAAAGCGGGCACGTCGATCTGGTGAGCCGGCCGCTCGTTGTCCAGCGCCCAGGGCTCGACGCTGGTCCCCATGGTGAAAGGACCAGCTGGGACCAAAACCTGCGACGGGTACGAGTGCGCGGCACCGCCGGTCGGGTGCGGTGGCGCCGGCGCGCTCAGGACCGGCTCGCCGGCCCGCAGTTGGTGGGTCGCCAGCATGGTCTCGTCGTGTTGCTGCTCGTGTTGCACGATCATCCCGAAAGCGAAGCCGGACCGTACCAGCCGGCGGGCCGTGTCCACGCCAACATCGGTGCTGTCCAAGACATCCAGCACCTTCGTGCGTACGTCCCCGACATAACCGCGAGCCTCGCCGGGGCCGAGCAGCGGCAACGCCGGCCGGTCCGCCCGGGCGTTCTGGAACGCGTCATAAAGGTGGTCGATGTCCTCCCGCAGTGGGTCGCGACCGCCCACGTCCCGTACCAGCCAAAGCTCTTCCTGGTTGCCGATGTGTGCGAGATCCCAGACCAGGGGGGACATCAACGGCGAGTGCTGCGCGGTCAGGTCGGACTCGTCGACGGCGTCGGTCAGCAGCTGGGTCCGCTGCCGGCTCCGGGTCAGCTCGTCGGCGATGTGTTGCTTCAGGTTCGTGGCGCCGGTGGGCGTCATCGGGAAACCTCCGGTGAGAGGGTGTCGTCGGCGGGGGATCGCCCCTTGACGGTGTACGTCTGGAAGAAGTCCTCGACTCGCTCGACGATCGCGGCATCGGCGTTTGTCCGCCGCAGAGCCCCAATCGAAGCGTCCAGGATCGCGATCGCCGCGGTTCCGATGGCCGGGTCGGCCAGCCCGTACCGAGCGGCTTGGGACCAAAGACCGGACACGGACTCGGCCGCGCCGGCCGCCACGTCCGCCGCGATCGGGTCGTCCAGCAGCGCCGAAAGCACCGCCAGCGGCACCACCCAACCGTCGCCTGGCTGGGCGTCCAAATAGCGCACCTCCAGGTGGCTGCCGCGCGGCCGGACCGGCGGAAACAGCGTCGAGAGGTGATAGTCCAGGTCGTCGTACGTCGGCGCCGGCAGATGCTTGCCGGCGATCCAGTCGGCGAAGGTCAGCGGGCCCGGGGGACTCCAGTCGGATCCGTCCCCGCGGATGGCGATGACCTGGGCGTCCAGCGCATACCGGGCATAACCGGCCGCTGGCTCCAGCGCGAGATCGGGTTGGCTGGTCCGACCGGGGTCGGCGCCCGACCACAGCTTGCGCCGGGTGGACTTCCAGCCGGTGTCGCGGCCCGCGAACCGCGGCGAGTTCGCGAAGGCGGCCACCAGCGGCGGCCCGATCAGGTGTAGCAACCACCACCGTTCCCGAGACGTCAACCCGGTATCGACGCAGATCTGAACGGCCGCGGTGGAGCACATCCCGCCCACGCCATCGGGCCCGTACGAGTCGAAATGGTGATTCATGGCCGCATAGCGCGGCGTACGAAGGATGCGCTGAGGATGCCGATACTCGTCGACGGCCGCACCGCACCGGATGGTTCGATGGCCGCGTCGCGGAGCAGGTGCCGGAGGTAGGTGGCGTCGGCAGTGGTGGCGGCGATGCACTCGGTGAGCCCGTGGTACGGCTGAGTGCTGATCTCGATCTGGCCGCCTGGCTCGACTGTGACGAAAGAGCCTGCCGGGAGAGCTGTTGCGGGGCTGTTGACAGCGATGCTGGTCGGCGTGTGTGGACCCAGTGCGGCGGTGAGCCGCTCCACCCCGATCGCTGTCGCGGGGTTGTCCCGATCATGCAGAATCCATTCGAGCTCGATGCCCAGAAGCGCTGGTGGACCGGTCTTGAAGCAGGTGGATGCGACATACACCTCGGCGTCGGTGATGCGGGAAACCGTGCGGTTCCGCAGCGTCGGGGTAGCCGCATCCCGGTGGATGAGGTTAGTCATGAACTCCACCCAAGCACACCGGTACGACAGTTGCTCGTCATTGATCTGACGAATTGGTTACGTACGAAGGCGACATTCAGGGAAGGAATGCCCTATTTGCCGCTCCAGAACGTCACCCCCATTTCGTCGAATCGGACGAAAAGGGCACTTAGCCAGTCCGGTCAGGGTTTTGACGAGGGAGCGACGGCGTCGTAGAACTGGCGGCCCATGAGCGTACGGGCGTGGATGAGCGGGTGCGTTGGGCCGAAGTTGGTGTTGTCGCCGTCTCTGGTGGCGAACATCGCGTACGTGAGCGCTGGCTGGCCGCCGGCGGTGAAGATCACGCCGGCTTCGTTGCGGCCGCTGTTCAGGGAGCCGACCTTGCTGGCGACTCGCAGCCGCTCGGTGGTCGACATGTTCAGCCGGATGCCGTCGGTGTACGCGATCGGGGAGCGCAGGATCGTCAGCAGGTAGCTGGTCGAAGCGGCCGCGAGGAGTTTGCCGGTGGCCAGGGCCTGCAGCAGGTCGTGCGCCTCTTTCGGGGTGGTCTTGCCAAGGAAGAACCGGTGCGGGTCGGCGGCCGGTGTGACCTGGGTGTGCGGGAAGCCTTTCGCGGTCATCGTGGCGTTGATCTCGGAAGCCGTACACACCAGTCCGCAGAGCCGGACCGCGGTGTCGTCGGACACCGTGAGCAGCGCGGAGAGGGCGTGCCCGACGGTCACGTTGCTGGGGTAGGCGCCGTCGAGGCGGAAGATGCCGTCGCCGTCCGGGATGACGATGTCGGCGGTGACATCGACCTTCGCGTCCAGCTTGAGGGTGCCCTTATCGACCTTGTCGAGCACCGCCGTCGCGACGGCGAGTTTGTTGATGCTGTACGCCTCGACGACAGCATCTGACCCGACATCGACCGCAGCTATTGCAGGTGCCGGGGTGCCGGCCACCGACACGTATGCGTTCCAGGTGCCGCCGGCCTGTGCGGACGCGGTGTCGTACGACGCCTTCACGAGCTCGGCGACTCGGTGCGGATCGGCGCTGGGCGATGGGGTGGGCGTGGCAGGCGGAGTGGGCGATGGCGACAGGGTGCCGACGGCTGGCGCGCTCCCGGTCGCGTACGCGCCGCCACCGGGCGAGCACGGTGCTGGCGGCGCTGACGGTGCCCAGCCGCAGAGCTGTTCGGCGGCTCACGTTCGGCATCCGGGCCTCCTCGACGAGCGACAGGGATCCGTTTGATAGCGATTCGTCCGTTATGAGTCTAAGGAGGGGGAGGCCGTTTTCCGGCTGACCGCAGCCGGCCTGTCGCCGTGTCCGTCAAGTTCTTAGGATCGAATTCGTGACTGAACCGAGGTTCGACCGTACCCACACCGACGACCTGATGCGCTTCATCCAGGCGAGTCCGTCGCCGTACCACGCCGTGGCGAACGCCGCGAAACAGCTGGTCACGGCCGGTTTCACGGAAACCGCCGAGACGGACGCCTTCCCCACCGAGCCGGGCGGTCACTACCTGATCCGGGGCGGCACGCTGGTCGCGTGGTGGGTGCCCGACGGCGCGCCGGCGCACACGCCGTTCCGGATCGTCGGTTCGCACACCGACTCGCCCAACCTGCGGATCAAGCCACGCCCGGACACCGGCCGGGCGGGGTGGCGGCAGGTCGGCATCGAGGTCTATGGCGGCCCGCTGTGGAACTCGTGGCTGGACCGGGACCTCGGGCTGTCCGGCCGGCTGGCGCTGGCCGACGGCAGCCAACGGCTCGTCCACATCGAACAGCCGTTCCTGCGGGTCCCGCAGCTGGCGATCCACCTGCATCGGTCGACCAACGAAGCGCTGACGCTGGACCCGCAAACCCACCTCGAGCCGGTGTGGGGCCTCGGTACGCCGACAGATGGCGAGCTCATCGCGTACGTGGCCAAGCACGCGGGCGTCGCCGCCGAGGACGTGCTCGGCTGGGATCTGATGACCCACGACGTGCAGCCGCCGGCCTACCTCGGCCGCGACGGCGAGCTGTTGGCGGCGCCCCGGATGGACAATCTGGTGTCCGTACACGCCTCTGTCGCCGCGGTGATTTCCGCGGTCGGCAACGGCGACTCGATCCCGGTGATGGTCGCCAACGACCACGAGGAGATCGGCAGCAAGTCCGACACCGGCGCCGAAGGCCCCCTGCTCCTGACGGTCCTGCGTCGGCTCGTGCACAGCCGCGGCGGGTCGTACGACGACGAGGCCCGGGCGCTCGCCGGTTCGTTCTGTATCTCGGCGGACATGGGCCATGCAGTGCACCCGAACTATCCGGAAAAGCACGAGCCGAACCATCAGCCGGTGCCCAACGGCGGCCCGATGCTCAAGGTGAACGCCACCCAGCGATACACCACAGACGCCAACGGTCGGGCACTTTTCGCGACCACTTGCGAAAAAGCGGGCGTACCATGGCAGATT
Source organism: Fodinicola feengrottensis (assembly GCF_010993775.1). Taxonomy (GTDB): domain Bacteria; phylum Actinomycetota; class Actinomycetes; order Mycobacteriales; family HKI-0501; genus Fodinicola; species Fodinicola feengrottensis. Next base: position 55,309 of record NZ_WOTO01000041.1, read on the forward strand.
TTCGTGTCCAACAACCGGCAGCCGTGTGGCAGCACGATCGGCCCGAGCACGGCCGCCGGGGTGGGCATTCGTACGGTCGACATCGGCGTCGCGGCGCTGTCGATGCACTCGGCCCGCGAACTCTGTGGCGCCGCCGACCCGTATTTGCTGGCCTCCTGCCTGGCCGCTTTCTCGAAGGTTGAGCTTTAGTGATGAAAGCTGGCGTTGGCGCGTACGGGAGTGGTCTGCGCCTGCAGTTCGGGCAGTAGTCGCTTGATGTCGGCGACCAACTGGTCGGCGAGCGCGGCGGAGAAACCGTTGCGGACGACCACTCGCAGGACCGCGAGATCCGTACGGTTCTCCGGAAAGGTGTAAGCCGGTAGTTGCCAGCCGCGTTCGCGGAGTCGCCGCGACACGTCGAAAACCGTGAACGCGGTCACGTCCGGCTGGGTGGTGAAGGCGAAAACCGGCAGCTGGTCGCCGCGGGTCAGCAGCTGGAACGGGCCGAGGTGCGCGATCTTGGCGGCCAAATCCATCGCGATGTCCCGCGATGCCTGCTGGACAATCCGGTAGCCTTCCCGGCCCAGCCCGTAAAAAACGTGTAGTACTGAGCGGCCACCTGCGCGCCGGGCCGGGAGAAGTTCAGCGCGAAGGTGGGCATCTCACCGCCGAGGTAGTTCACCCGGAAGACCAGTTCTTCTTCGGGCAGTGCCTCGCGATCGCGCCACACCCCCCCCCCCCCCGGATAAACCAGCCCGTACTTGTGCCCTGAGGTGTTGATCGACGCGACCCTGGGCAGCCGGAAATCCCATTCCAGCCCCGGATCCAGGAAGGGCGCGACCATTGCGCCGGAAGCGCCGTCCACGTGCACCGGAATGTCCAGGCCAGTCTTTTCCTGCAGAGTGTCCAAAGCCGCCGCGATCTCGGCGATCGGCTCATAACTGCCGTCGAAAGTGGAGCCGAGAATGCCGACCACGCCAATGGTGTTCTCGTCGCAGCGGGCCACCGCCTCGGCCGGCGAGATGACATATCGATCGCCTTCCATCGGTACGAACCGGGGCTCGACTTCCCAGTAGTTGCAGAACTTCTCCCAGCAGACCTGGACGTTGATGCCCATCACCAGATTCGGCTTGCCCTTAAGCCCCTTGGCCGCCCACCGCCGTTTCAGCGCCATCCCGGCCAACATGCACGCCGGACGAGCCGGTGGTCGAGCAGCCAATGGTGGTGGTCGGGTCGGCCGCGTGCCAGAGGTCGGCGAGGATCGCCACACAGCGGCGCTCCAGCTCGGCGGTCTGCGGATACTCGTCCTTGTCGATCATGTTCTTGTCCGCACACTCGGCCATCAGCCGGGCCGCCTGCGGTTCCATCCAGGTGGTCACGAAGGTGGCCAGGTTGAGCTTGGCGTTGCCGTCCAGGATCAGCTCGTCGTGGACCAGCTGGTAGGCCGCCTCCGGCGGGATCGGCCCGTCCGGCAGGCTCGCGTACGGCAGCTGGATGTCCTCGCTGATCGCCGGCGAGGCTTCGGTGAGCATCGGATTCACCGTGTGCCGCGACGATTCCGGCCTCTGTCCACCCTGGTGCAGCGCCATTTCTCCCTCTTCCGTCAGCTGGCTTCTACCGTGCCATGCGAGCGAAGCAGCGTCAGGTCCGACTCGCCGCCGTCCTCGTCCCATCCGTCCAGGACCTTGGCGAACTCGGTCCTGGTCGCCGCCTCGATCTCGTCGAAGAGGCTCTGCTGGGCTGGCGCGTCTTCGTTGCGGACGATGTTTTCCAGTCGTGGCAACAGGTTGTCCGCCGACCACCGCGGCGCCGCCAGCGGGTGCCGGCGCAGCTCCCATTCCAGGAACTTGTTGAAGGGACGAACCCTGCGGTGCAGCGCGAAGATCACGGTTAACAGGTGCGCGATGCTGTCGGCCGCGTCGAGATGCGCCGCGAGCGTACGCCCGTCGCGGCGGTTTTTGGCCGCACGATAGGCAGAGTTGATGTACGCGTCCAAAGCGCCGGCGGTCAGGTTATGGGCTTCCTTTGACGTGAGCCGGGCCTTGCGGTGCACGATCGCCGCGATGTCCGCCCGGTCGATCAGGATTTTGGCGTGTACGAACGCATAGCGGTCCCAGTCTTCCGGCTCGCCAGGCAGCGCGTAGCGGCGGAACGCGGACAGAGACATCCAGTCGAGGTCGAGTTCGGGTGTACGCACTGGCTGCCAACCGGGTTCGACGCCGTCCGCGATAATCAAGTAGACGTCGTAGTCGGAATGTTCGGTCGCCATGCCGTCACGGGCTTTGGAACCACTGAGCACCGCGCCGACGACGGCCGGGTCGGCCTCGGCGCGCCGCATCAGGTCAGCAAAAGAAAGCATCTCGGAGTCTCCTCACGACGAAATAGACCCAGCGTCGGTTGACGCGGGTCGCGAGTGTCGCCTGAGGGTCATTCCACGCTCGTACGGTAGCCAGCGCCCGGTCGCCGGCGCGAACGGATTTCCCAGCAAGTGGAAGGTGATGGCCGTTACCCTGTGAATAATGCCACCGTACCGGCACAATGGTCGCTATGAAGTTGCACGAGAAAATTGACGGCCGGCTGCGGGACTTCGTGCTCGATCAGCCGGTTTTTTTCGTCGGCACCGCGCCGCTGGCCTCCAACGGCCATGTGAACGTGTCGCCGAAGGGGATGCGGGGCACGCTCGCGGTGCTCCGACGAGCGCCGGGTCGCCTACCTCGACTATGTCGCGAGTGGCGCCGAAACCATCGCGCACCTGCGCGAAAACGGCCGGATCGTGGTGATGTTCTGCGCCTTCAGCGGGCCGCCCAACGTCGTACGGCTGCACGGCCACGGCCGTGTCGTGCTGCCTGATGACGTGGATTTTCCCGACCTGCAGAAGCATTTCCTCGATCAGCCGCAGCACGCCGTACGAGCCATTATCGACGTTGAGGTCGATCGGGTCAGCGACTCGTGCGGTTTCAGCGTGCCGCGGCTGGACTACGTCGAGGATCGCGACCTGCTCGTCCGTCATTTCGGGCGAAAGAACAACGAAGAGGTCGAGGCGTATATGACTGCCAAGAACTCGTACAGCATCGACGGCCTTCCGGCGCTCAGTCCAGAGTGAGGGAAGTGGCCGCCGCGGCCAGCACCTCTGGCGCCGGCGGCCCGTCCGCGGCGCTGACCAGACCTTGGTTCTGCTCCACGAAATAACGCAGCTTTGACTCGTACGCGGCAAATCCGGCCTGATGGTCGCCGCCGGCGGCCTTGAGTTCGGCGGCGAGGACGTAAGCGCCGACCAGAGCAAGGCTGGTGCCCTGTCCGGAAAGTGGTGAAGCCGCATAGCCGGCGTCGCCGACGAGCGAGACCCGGCCGTTGGACCAGCTGTCCATCTTGACCTGGCTCATCATGTCGAAATAAAAGTCCGGAGCCGCCCACATCGCCTTCAGCAGCCGCTGCGTTTCCCAGCCGGTGTCCCACAAAAGTGTCCTCGACCAGCTGCATTTGCTGGCGAGTGTCCCGCCGGTCGTACGCGACTGGCTCGGACCGGAAGCCGAACATGCCGCGCGCTTCCGAGTTCTGCCGGGCGGTGTAGTAGCCAACCCATTTTCTCGCCGTCCCGGTGAAAGGTTTCCCAGTGCTCCAGACCGAGAAAATTCGGGGTGCTGAAGACGCTGAGATACGTGCCGAGGTCGGTCAGGAAGTCTTTCTCTGGACCAAAAGTCAGGGCACGTACGGCTGAGTGCAGACCATCCGCGCCGATCACCAGGTCAAATCGTCGAGCCGGCGTGTACTCGAACGTGACCGTGACGCCGTTGTCGTCCTCTACGAGCGCGGTAATGGTGTCGTCAAAGACATATTCGACGGTGTCCTTGGTCTGCCGATAGAGCAGGCCGGTCAGGTCGTCTCGCATGATCTCCACGTCCGGGTTGTCGATCACTCCGCCGGTCAGCGTCGCTTCGGTGCTGCGCATGACCTCGGTGCCGTCGGCGTCCACAAAGGACATGCCGGCCAGGTGGGTGGCGGCCTGCCGGGCCTCGTCCAGGATGCCCATCCGGTCGACGACTTCCAGCGCGGTGCCACGGATGTCGATCGCCTGGCCGCCAGGCCGAAGACCGGGAGCGCGCTCGACGACAGTCGGACCGAAGCCGTGCCGGTGCAGCCAGTAGGCGAGCGTGGGGCCGGCGATGCTGCCGCCGCAGATGAGCACAGTTCGTGTTCCGCATGATGGTCTCCCCAGTATTTGTACGCCGTACGGGTCAGTGCGTACACCGTATCGACAGAACGGTCGGGCCTGCTAGTTTTTCGGTAGAGCAAAGAAAAAAAATCCAAACTGTACTAGGTCAGGAGGCTCAGTTGACCGGTACGACGACGGTCGTGTACTAGTACAGGGCATGGAGCCGAAGCCGTACGAGCGGATCGTGGCGGACATCCGCCGGCAGATCGTGGCCGGCGAGCTGCGCGCTGGCGACCGGGTGCCGGCGACCCGGCAGATCGCCAAGGACTGGGGAGTCGCGATCGTGACCGCCAGCAAAGCGCTCGCCACCCTGCGGCAGGAGGGTCTCGTGCAGGCGGTGCCGCGGGTGGGGACCGTGGTTTCGCAGCCGAAACGCCGGGTCAGGGCCGCCGAGTCGACGCATGAGATCCAGCGGGACAACCTCGTACGGGTCGCCATCGAGATCGCCGACGCGGAGGGCCGGCGGGCGCTGTCGATGCGTCGGGTCGCGACCGAGCTGGGTGTGCCGACGATGTCTATCTATCGGCACGTACGCAACCGGGAGGAGCTGGAGTTGTTGATGGCCGACGCTGCTTTCGCGCAGGCCAGCCTGCCGGCAACCCCGCCAGTGGGCTGGCGAGCGCAGCTGGAGCTGTTGATGCGTACGCAGTGGGCGATGTGTCGCCGGCATCCGTGGCTCGCGCATGTCATCTCGGTCACCCGGCCGCGGCCGGCCCCGCATCTGGCCACCCACGTCGAATGGGTGATGCGGGCGATCGATGGCCACGGCCTGGACCCGAACACCATGATCACCACGCACATCATGCTTTTCAGCTGCGTACGCGCCATCGCGATCAACCTGGAGCCGGAGGCCGAGGCCGAGCAGGACACCGGGATGACCAGTCTTCAGTGGATGGACGTGCAGGAGGACAACGCAATGGGGGTGATCCTGCGACCGCAGTACCCAGTTTTCGCCCGCGTCACCGAAGAAGCCGACTTCGACCTGAACCTCGACGAACTCTTCGAATTCACGATGGCTCGTACGCTCGACGGCCTGGCCCCGCTGCTCACCCCTGGGTGAGGCCGCCCTGGAGCCAGGAGTCGACGGTGCCGGGCAGGTCGGTCGCGCCGGTGGCGAGGGCGGCGGCGAGCAGCATCCGGCCCTGCCACGGGCTGAGATCGACGCCGAAGATCGCGCCCGCCTCGGCCAGCGACGCGCCGCCACCTCCGCCGTACAGCGGCGCCACCGGTCCACTGTGGACACGGGAGCAGACGAGGACCGGAACGCCGTTCGCGACGGCTGCTCGCACAGCCTCCAGGATCGCGGGATTCGCATTGCCAGCACCAAAAGCGGCGAGCACGATGCCTTGCGCGCCGGCTCCGATGGCTGCGTCGAAAAGGGTCGTGTCGGCGCCCAGATAGAGCGGGATCACGTCGACGCGGGGGACCGGGACACCGGTCGGGACGGGCAGTGTCGGCGGCCTGGACGCGGCGGTCAGCGGGATGATCCGGCCGGCGGCGACTCGCAGTGCCGGGCCGCGGCCGGGCGCGTCGAAACCGTGCGTACTGAGCGTGTCGACCTTGCGGACACCGCGGGCCGCGAACGCGTGGCCGTCGAAACACAGGAGTACGCCACGGTCGCGCGCGGCTGGGTGCGCGGCCAGCGCGAGCGCGTCGGAGAGGTTCGCCGGGCCGTCCGCGGCGGGGTCGTCGAGCGTGCGTTGGGCGCCGGTGAACACGATTGGGGGCGCGGGTCGTCGTGGCCGAGCGAGACCAGGAACGACACCTCCTCCATCGTGTCGGTGCCGTGTGTGACGACGATGCCGGCCACGTCTGGATCCGCCAGCGCCTCGTCGATGTGCCGCTGGAGCGTACGCAGCTCGGTCTCGCTCCACGCGAAGCTCGCGATCGTCGCGACATCGCGGATCGACACGTCCAGGCCGTCCGGGAGCGGGGTGTGGGTAAGCAGCTCCGCGCCGCCAGCGGCGGCGTACCGGCCGTTGGCGCCGGCCCGGCTCGCGATGGTGCCACCGGTGGCCAGCAGGCGGACAGCGGGCACAACGACCTCCCTCATCTGCGTTCCTTGCCCGAAGCCTGTCACGAACGAGCGTGGTCACCGGAAGGTGGTAAGCAGTGAAGTGCACCACTCGTCTGAGCCGTCGGCGTACTGGTGAGTAAGGATGACGACCTGGCCATGTCGAAAGGTGGTTGCGATGCCGGAGCAGGACTGGACCGGGCGGACGATGGTGATGTCCGGCGGCAGCAGGGGCATCGGCCTCGCGATCGCGCTCGGCGCGGCCAAGCGCGGCGCCAACGTGGTGCTGCTCGCCAAAACCGGCGAGCCGGACCCGCGGTTGCCGGGCACGGTGCACACCGCCGCCGCCGAAATCGAGGCCGCCGGCGGGCACGCGCACGCGGTCGTCGGTGACGTACGGTCCGAGGAAGACGTGCAGCGCGCGATCGACGAGGGTGTGCAGCGCTTTGGCGGCATCGACTTCTGCGTCAACAACGCGAGCGCGATCAACCTGCTGGGCACGGTTGAGCTGCCGGTGAAGCGTTTTGACCTGATGCAGCAGGTGAACGTCCGCGGCACGTTCCTGCTGACCCGCGCGTGCGTGCCGCACCTGCGCAACGCGAGCAACCCGCACATCCTCACGCTTTCCCCGCCGATTGGGCTAAAACCCGAGTGGCTTGGCGGTCATCCGGCTTACACGCTGTCGAAATACGGCATGAGCCTGCTGACTTTGGGCTGGGCGACCGAATTCCAGTCCGACAAGATCGCCGCCAACTGCCTGTGGCCGCGGACCATCATCGCCACCGCCGCGGTGCAGAACCTGCTCGGCGGCGACGAGGCGATGGCCCGCTCGCGGACGCCGGAAATCGTCGCGGACGCGGCCGTGGAGATCCTGTCCCGGCCGTCCACCGAAGCAACCGGGAACACGTATATCGACACCGATGTGCTGGCCGAAGCCGGCATCACCGACCTGTCGAAATACGGCGGCGGCACGGAACTCGCGACGGATCTCTTCGTCGAGGGCTGACCTTGCTCCCGGCTCCCGAGCTGACGGCCGAGCCAACCTCACGATGGCGAATTGTCCTGCTGCTGGCCGGGGTTTTGTTGCTGGCCGCCAATTTACGCGTACCGTTGACGTCGGTCGGCCCGGTGTTGTCGAACATCTCGACGGACGTCGGGCTGCCGGCCAACCTGCTCGGTCTGCTCAATTCGACGCCGTTGCTGGCTTTTGGCCTGTCGTCAGTGCCCTTGGCCACGCTCGGTCGCCGGTGCGGGGTTGAGCGCGTCCTCGGGTTCGCACTTTTCGCGCTGGCCGCTGGACTGCTGTTGCGTTCGGCGCCGTCGGTGGTGGCTCTTTTCGCCGGTACGATCGTGCTGAGCGTGGCCATTCCGGCGGGCAACGTTTTGTTGCCCAGCGTGGTGAAACACCATTTCCCGACCGAGATCACCCTGATCACCGGGATTTACGCGGCGACGATGTCCGGCGTCGCCGCGATCGGCTCCGGGGTGGCCGCGCCGATCGCGGCCGCGTTCGCTGGCGGCTGGCGACTCGCGCTCGGGTGTTGGGTCGTCCTCACAGTTTTGGCGATAGCGCTGTGGATCCCGCAGTGGCGATCCGGTGCCGTCCAAGCCGCCGGCATCGGAGCGGCCACCGCTCGTACGCCGTGGCGCTCGGCTTTGGCCTGGCAGGTCACCCTTTTCATGGGGCTGCAGTCGCTCGGATTCTATGTCTGCATCGGCTGGTTGCCGAGTTTTCTGACCAGCGCCGGATACACCGCCGTACATTCCGGATTTCTGTTGTTCTACTACCAGGCGGTGTCGCTGATCGCGTACGTCGTCGGCCCGCTGCTGCTGCGCAAGATGCGCAGTCAGCGAGCTTTCGCCGCGCTCGCCTCGGTTTCCTGCGCGACGGGCTATGTCGGCCTGTTGGTCGCGCCGAGCGCGGCCCTGGTCTGGTTGACCCTGGCCGGCCTCGGCGCCGGTGCGTGCCTGGTCACCGCCCTGTCGTCGTTTTTCAGCCTGCGGGCGGCGAACCCAGCTGGTGCGGCGGCGTTGTCCGGGATGGCCCAGTCGATTGGCTACTTGATCGCGGCGGCCGGCCCGATCGCTTTCGGCGCCATCCGCTCCGCCGCCGACAGCTGGATCCCCGCACTCATCGCACTAACCGCGTGCGCGCTCGTACAAACGGTGATCGCCCTCTACGCCGGCCGCGCCAAAACCATCTAACGGGGTCAGGATTTCCCGTAGACGACGTTGCCGCCGGCGACATGTACGTCGACCGCGGGCAGCGGCTTGGGGGCCGGGCCGGCGAGCACCTTGCCGGTGAACGCGTCGTACTGCGAGCCGTGGCAAGGGCAGTTGAGCTGCTTGCCGGCAGGCGCGACCGTGCAGCCCATGTGGGTGCAGATGGCGCTGAACGCGACCGCCGTTCCGGCCGTCGGCTGGGCGATGCAGATCGGCTTGCCGTCGTCGTCTTTCGACGAGATGGCCTGGCCGACCGGCACGTCCGAAAGCTTGGCGAGCACGGCGCCGCCGGCCGGTGCCGAGGTGGCGCCCGCGGCTGGCGCGCTGGTGCCGCTTCCGGCGGTCGGCGTGGCCGTACCAGCGGTCGGGCTGGAGCCGCAGGCCGCGAGGACGGCGGTGCCGCCGACGGCCACTGCGGTGCTGGCGAGCATCTTGCGGCGGGACAGGTCGCTGTCAGTCATTCTTCGGGTGCCTCTCGTTCCGAACGGGGAACTGCCTACCCAAACAGACACGGAGCCGGCGGCGAAATGGTTCAGTGAACCGCGCGGACCGCTGTTCCGTGTACGTGGATATGACGACAACGAGAACGGTGCCGACTGGGGTCGGCACCACCGACGGCATCGTTCGGGGCCTCACGGCGGCCGGTGTGCTGATGTCGGCCGACGTACATTTAGCGCTCTACTTCGGCGGATTTGGCAGCATTCCGGTGATCGGCCTGCTGTTCATGGTCAACGCGATCGCCGGCCTGCTGATCGGCGTCGGGGTGGTGGCCGTCCGGCACTGGGTGGTCGCGTTCCTCGCGCTCGGGTTCAGCGTGGCCACCCTCGCCGGCTTCTACCTGTCGGTCGCGGTCGGGCTCTTCGGTTTCCGGGAGACGCTCACCGGCACGCAGCAGGTGATGGCGGAGGTGGCCGAGATCGTCGGCCTGATCGGCGCGCGGTGTTGCTCGGTACGCAGTGGCGGCGGTCGTCGCGCGCGCTCGTACGGGCGTAGCGTGTCTCACGGCGGGGACCCGCTGAGATGAGACCGCTGCCCGAGTGGCCGGTGCGGCCGAGGAGTGATGTGGGAGCCAGTGACGACGTCGACTTGATGCGCGCGCTGCACGCCGAGCACGGATCCGCGCTCTGGTCGTACGCGATGCGGATCACTGGCGACCGCGGCCGCGCCGAGGACGTCGTGCAGGAAACGATGTTGCGGGCTTGGCGAAACCCGCGGGTGCTGGACCAGACTCGCGGGTCCGCCCGCGCCTGGTTGTTCACGGTGGCCCGGCGAATCGTGATCGACGAGTGGCGGTCCCGTCGCAACCGGGACGAGATCGCCACCGCGCAGGTGCCGGAGGTCCCGATCGAGGACCAGACCGACAAGGCGTTGCAGTCATGGTTGGTGGCGGACGCGATCAACCAGCTTCCGCAGGCCCACCGCGAGGTGCTGCTGGAGTGCTACTACCGTGGGCATTCGGTCGCCGAAGCCGCCCGGGTGCTGGGAATTCCCGAAGGAACAGTCAAATCGCGGACACACTACGCACTTCGCGCGCTCCGCTTGGCGCTGCAGGAAATGGGGGTGAGCGAATGATCCACGACGACTTCGCCACCTATGACGCCGCGTACGTGCTCGGCGCGCTGTCGCCGGCCGACCGGCGGGCGTACGAACAACATCTCACCGAATGCGACATTTGTTCGCGGGCCGTGCGGGACCTGGCCGGCATGCCGGGGCTGCTCGGCTCGGTGCCACTGTCCGCTGTGTTGACACTCCGTCGGCGCGACGAGCCGGTGCCGGACATGTTGCCGCGGCTGCTGAGAAAAGTGGGCCGGGACCGCCGGGTTCGCAGCTGGTGGCTGAGCGGGGTGACCGCGGCCGCCGCCGCGTTGGTGCTGTTTTTGTCTCTGGCTCTGGTGCTGGTGGTTGGTACGTCGTCCGGCCAGCAGCCCGTCCAGGCGGTGGCCCAGCAGCTGACGCCGACCGTCAGCACCGACATCCGGGCCACCGTGTGGCTGACGAACGTGGCCTGGGGGACCAAAATCGACCTGGAGTGCACCCATGACGCCGACACCAAATACCCGCGCGGCTGGTACGCGCTGACAGTGACCGACCGCAAGGGCCGGGTCGAGCAGGTCGCCAGCTGGAGCACCGTTCCCGAGCTGAAGACCATCAAAATGGCTGGCTCGACCGGTCTGCCCACCGACGACATCGTCGCGGTGGACGTACGAACCGCGACGAACAAAATCATCCTGCACCTGACACGGTAAAGTGTCGGCGATTGAGGTGACCGTAAGGTGATGCCTTGGGCAAGCCTGCGCTCGTACGTCCGAGGAGAACTATGGTTTCCGCCACACAACCCGACATTTCCTCATCTGGGAGGTTGCGTCGGGCGTTGCCGCGCGGGGTCGCCTTCTGGCTGGTGGGGGTCACGTCCACGCTGCTGGTGATGTCGTCCGCGGTGCCGTCCCCGATGTATGTCGTCTACCAGCAAGAATGGCATTTCTCGGCGGCGATGATCACGGTCATCTTCGGCGTCTATGGCATCTGTGTCCTGGGTAGCATGCTGCTTTTCGGCTCATTGTCGGACACGGTCGGCCGTCGCCCGGTGCTGCTGGGCGCCCTTGTTCTGATGCTCGCCGCGATGACGCTTTTCGCGCTCGCGCATGGTGTCGCGTGGCTGCTGGCGGCCCGGATCGTGCAGGGTATGGGCGTCGGCATCGCTACCGGCACGGTCGGTGCCGCGCTGATCGAACTGGCTCTCCGCGCGCAACGCGCCGAGCCGCGGCACGTTGGTCAACACCACGGCGCCGGTGCTCGGTGCTGCTGTTGGCCCGCTCATCGGCGGAATGCTTGTGCAATATGGCCCGGCGCCGACGGTGTTGTCCTATTTGTTGCTGCTGGCCGTTTTCGCGGTCGCTGGGGCGGTTTTGGTGTTCTTGCCGGAAACCGCGCCGAACGCCGGCGGCCGTTTCCAGCTGAAGCCGCGCCGCATTTCCATCCCGGCGCCGGCTCGCCGCTCCTTCGCCGTTCTCGCGCTGACCGTCGCCACAGTGTGGGCTTTCGGTGGCACGTTCCAAGCGCTCGGCCCGTCTCTTGTCGCTGACCTGCTGCACAGCCAAAACCACCTGCTTGGCGGCGCGGTCGTCGCCGTACTGGCCGCCGCCGGCGCCATTGGCCAGCCGGTCTTCGGTCGGCTGACGGGTCGGCAGCCGGTGGTGGCGGGCGGCGTGATCCTGGTTTTGGGGGTGATTGGCCTCCTGGCTGGGATGGCGACGAGTTCGGTGCCGGTTTTCATTGGCGGCATCGCGATTCTGGGCCTCGGGTCGGGGGGCGCCGTGTTTATGGGCGCTTTCCGCTTGATGGCCGCGCTCGCCGACCCGGAACACCGCGGTGAATTGCTGGCCGCGGTTTATATCGTCGCGTACTTGGGTCTGTCCCTGCCCGCCATCGGCGCCGGGATCGCGGTCCGGTATTTCGGTCTGTACGCGACAATGTCTGTGTTCGCGGTGGTGGTAGCGGTTTTGATGGTGGTGTCGATGGCCGGCCTGCCGCTGTTGTCGCACCGGCACCGGTCCGCGGAATCGTTGGCCCGGGACGTCCCGGTGGCCGTACCGCACCCGTGCTGCCCGCCGCACCCGGACGCGACCGGCGTCTCACCGAAGGTCCCGGTGGGGGTTTGACCACTACCAAGCCGCTAGTGGTTAAGGGACATTTGAGACGTGGCGCAGGGTGGTTGGCGGAAGAGCATTTTGGCGGTGTGGGAGGTTGTTGTCCCATTTGTGCAGCAACCGTCCGGCCGCGGTGGTCGCCAATTTTTGGCGGCGAGCAGGCGAAGATTTACTGCCACTAGCGCAGCGATTCTCGCTGGCGGTGGTGAGCCCGGGTTCGCCGGGGGTCGTTCCTGCCGTTAGAACGGTGGTGGTGGGTTTTTCGTCGTTGGGTGTGACGTCGTAGGTGCGTCCGGTGGGGCTTGTCCAGAGGAATCGGCCTGGTGTTGGTTGGGTGACGGTCCAGCCGTGTTCTTTGATGTCGTTGTGGAATTTGCATGCTGGTCCGGTGCTGTCGTACGCGGTTTTCCCTTCCGGGTCACGGAAGGGGGTGGTGTGGTCGAACTCGCAGGTCGCCGCCGGCCGGTTGCAGGCGGGTCCGCAGCACCGTTGGTCGCGTGCGTTGACCAGGTCCCGCAACGCCTGGGTCGGGCGGTAGCGCGTACGCCCATGGTCGATCACCACACCACTGACTGAATCGGTGAGGATTCGGTACCATTCGCTGTTTTCGTCGCCGGCGAGTTCGTGTGCACGTTGGGCGGTCATGGGGCCGTAGCCACTGAGGATCGCGGGGTTGTCGTCCAGGCCCATCAGGGTGGTGGCGTCGACGCGGAGTTCGATTTTGGTGCGTACGTTGCTCGGCACACCCAGGCACAGATCGGTCAACGCATCCGCTCGCAAAGCGTCCATCGTCCGAGTCTCGTCTTTGGTTTTGAGGCTGCGGGCGATGGTGTCGATGATGCGGTAGATCGCTTCCGCTGACTCAGCGGGCAGGAACGCGCCCAGCAGCGCCATCCCGCCTTCGCAGGGCTGCTTTTCTACTCGCCTCTCGGAGACCAGCTTCTTGCGGCGGGCCTCGGCGGCGGCTGGGTCGATTTTGATGACCTCCCGCCGGGCCCTGTCCCGGATCGATCGAGGCGTTTTCGAGTCGGCGCCGGGTAGGACTTTTTCTTCGACTTTCTGGGCGATTTCGGGTGAGAGGTGACCACTTGGTCAGCGAAGGTGAAGGCTTTGCGCAGGTCAAGGTGACCGTGAGACATCCCGGCCATGGTGCCGGGGAGTTCGTGGACGAGTTGGTACGCCAAATTCAGTCGTTTCTGGGCCGCTGACAGGCTCCAGGTCAGTGATGCGGCGATTTCACCGGCCGCGTACTTGGAGAAGGGTGCACCGACGGCGGGTCGGGCGTTGGTGAAGCGGTCCATGAACCGCATCTGCATCGCCTGCGTATACGAAATCACCTTATCCAGCGCCTCGACCGCGGCCAGCGCGGTGTCAGCGTCGGCTCGGCCGTACCTGTCGAGTTCTTCCAACATTTGCAGGGGGACCCAGCTGGGTGGCATGGTGCGCCACGGCTGTTTGTTGGGGTCGGTGAATTCCGGTCGCCTTCGTTTTCTGCTCATGACCCGATTTTACTGGCTGCCACCGACAGTCGGGCTGCCAGTTTTCGTTTCTGTGGATAAGAAACGGACCACTCAACCCCCTGTGGAAAACCCTTGTTTCAGAGCGCGCTCTGGCGTCCGACAGAGGCGGAATATTCGTCGCTCTCTTCCAGCTCTGCCCGCCACAAACGGTTGCCCCGGCGACAGGCCCATGTTTGCGCAGCAACCGTCCGACTAACACTTGACCAGCCGTATCACCAGCCCAGCGGCCGCGTCCGGGGAAAGTCCACTACAACGCCCCCGCCTTAGTAGTAAGGTGCCGCCGCGGTCTGCGCCCAAAGGCGGACAGCCTCCGGGCCGAGCTACTCAGGCCACACTCGCCCCTACGGCGGCGGCCGCCTCGGGCGGCAGGTCGTATGGATTTTCCGAAGGTAACAGGCTTTGCGCCGAAGTCAGCTCGCCGTCGACGACCAGCTGGCGGACTTTGCGTACGGTGCCGGTGATGTCCGTGACGGACCGGGTCGCAGTCAGTGCGTAGTCGCGGACATGTGGACCGCCGATGCCGATCTGGATGGACCGCCACGGCAGCGGATTCAACTGGAGGTCACGCTCTGGGTCCCACTGGACGCGTACGTGCGTCTGCTTCTTGCGCCGCGACCATTGCACCTGACTCGCATAAATATCACGGTCGTAGTGACTCAAAGTCGCATTTGTGAGACATCGATCGAAAAACTGCCGGTCGAGCTGGATTGCCAGCACCCGTTCCTGATCCGGTTTTGGTGGCCCAGCCGCAGCGATACATCATCCACAGAAAGGACGGCTTGATCCAGGTCATCCGCTCGATTTTGAAGGGTGGCACGAAAGCCTGCGCCGTTACCGCGGGCTCGGCGATTGCCGACGCGTACGCCTGGTAGACGATGATCGTGTCGTCGTCGTAAGCGGCACGTACCTGACGGGCCGGTATCTGATCCATGGTCCTGGATTCTCCCACTGGATCAGGCGATGCGTTGGAGGGACCACTGCTGGCAGGTGCCGGTGGTGGCCGCCCAGTAGGGCCAGATGTCCGTACGGGTGCCGGAAACGCCCGAGCAGCCGCCGATATCGAGCACCTGGCCCGGTGAGGCGGTTCGTCACTCGGTAGGAGCCGTCGCCGACTGGATCGAGATACCACGACTGGCAGTCACCGGGTTGGGCCCGGTGAACGTCCACAGTGGACGCCCTCGCGGTCTGGCATCCGGCGGTGCCCAGCGGATATCCGGAATTGCGGGCTGTGATGGTGTACGAGCCGTTTCCGCCGTACCGGATCCGCCACTGCTGGCAGGCCAGGCCTTGATAGGTGGCGATGTCCACCGCAGTGGCGTTCGCGGACGTACAACCGCTGACGTCCAGGCCGGTGCTGGTCGAATTCTGCGGCGTCAGGCGATACGTGCCGGTGGCCACCGTGGCGGCGCCCGGATCGCCGGACGGCAACGGCATGGACTGCCAGGAAGCCGCGGGGACACCGAAATTCGGGGTCCCGTCAGCGTTCCAGTTCACCTTCTGTACGCGGGTGGACCGGTCGCCACCGCAGTTGCCGACCACGCTGCCATTCGACGAGGTCACCGCGTGATAGGCGTTCCAGATCTCGGTGTGCCGTCCGGAGAGGTGAAGAAACTGTTGTGGCCGGGCCCGAAAACCCAGTTGGTGTCCGAACGGGTGAAGACCGGGGTGGTCGATTTCGTCCAGGAAGCGGGATCCAGCACGTTCGAGCCGGTGAAGGTGAGCATCGCCAAGGAATAGTCGGGGGACTCGCACGCGCTGACCGAGAAGACGATGAAAAGCTTTCCCTTGTGCCGCAGCACAGTCGGGCCCTCGTTCACCGGCCGGATGTGGGTTTCCCAGGAGTTGGTGGGACGGGACAGCGCGACCGGCGGGCCGCTGGTGGTCCAGGGGTTGCTCATGGGCGCGATGACCAGGCTGTTCACATTCAGTGAGTCGGCCTTGGAATACAACAGGTAAAGCGACCCGTCCGGCTGCTGCAGGATGCTGCCGTCGATGGAGAACGAGCCGGACGACAGTTGGCCCTTGAAATGGTACGTGCCGAGCGGGTCGGTGGTGTCGGCCTCGATCGCGTACGTACATGTTGTGGTGGTCGATGTTGCCGTCGTCAGCGGTGTAGTAGACGTACCATTTCCCGTTGATTCGGTGCAGTTCGGGCGCCCAGATGTCGCAGCATCGGGAGGCCGCGTCCGCTGACCCGGTCCACACCCGGTGCGGCGTGGCGGTCGACAGGCCGGTGATCGATGCCGACTGGATGATCGAGACGCCGCTGCCCTCGGTCCGCAACAGGTAATAGAACCCATTTTGGTAGCTGATCTGCGGATCCGCGGTGTTCAGTACCAGCGGGTTACGCAAGGTGTTCTGCCGTGACGGCGGGCAGGCCGGCCGCCGCGCCGGCCGGCCCCACCACGGCCGCTGCCAACAGGCCCACGACCAGCAGCGCGAGTAGTCTCAGCAGTCGCATCCAGGTGCCTCCTCAAGACGTATACAACGTTGTAGAGTAGCCGGGTTTGAGCGGTAAACCGTAGTGAAGACCTCGGGCGGCCATCAGGCAAAACCCTTGCGACACGGTCGAGGCGCTCGCTGCCAACATCCGTGTGGCCGAGCTCATCGACGTTGGGCCGTCCGGCGTGGACGTGGCGGCCGACCGCGCCTGGATCAGCGACGAGCAGCCGGGTGCCACTGGCGGACGTTCACCGTCCGTACGCTGGACAAGTGCGTGCTCCCAGATCTTCGCCGCCTGGCCAGCGAGAATTTGCCAGTGGATGGGCCGGCTTTGACCCGCGTTCTGTTGGTGGGCCTGGGGTGTCGCTCGCCGGCACGTTTGGAAGTCCTTTGACGGTTGATGATTTACAGTGACCGGAGTGGGCGAGATCCGGGATGCCGCATCCACTGGGCGCGCGTCCGGTGGACTGGTAGGGCGCGGCCGGGAGATGGCGGTACTCACCTCGGCGGTGGAATCCGCGCGCGGTGGAGCGGGTCGGATCATGCTGCTCACTGGTGAGGCCGGAATTGGCAAGTCCAGGCTGGCTGTCGAGACGACGGCGCTGGCGGCCCGCCGGGGTTTTGGGGTGTGGGAGGGCCGGGCCGATCCGCTGCAGGCGGGGTTGGCGTACGCGCCGGTGGTGGAGGCGTTGCGGCCTCGCCTCGCGGCCATGACGGCGCCGCACGCGGCCCGGGTTCTGGACGGCCTGACCGACCTCGGTCGGTTGTTCACTCACCCGGCGTTGCCTGGACAGTTGTCGGCTGGGGACCCGGAACTGGACCGGATCCGAATGTTCGAGGCGGTCGTCCAGCTTTTCCAGCGGTTGGCCGAACAACAACCGACTGTCCTGTTCGTGGACGATCTGCACTGGGCCGATTCCGGGACTGTCGAGTTGGTGCACTACATCGGCCGAAGTACGTCAGGTCAGCGACTGCTGGTGCTTGCCAGTTACCGCGTCGGTGAACTGACTGGCCTGCTGGGGGACTTGGCCGCGGACGTACGTCGGCGAGATCCCGATGCCGAACTCACGCTGGCGCCGCTGGCGGGCCCTGCGGTCGCCCAGCTCATCGGCGATCTGCTGGGCGCTGAGCCGGCTCCGTCGATGGTGCGCGGCGTCACCGAACGTACTGGGGGGGGTGTGCCGCTTTTCGTGACAGCTCTCGTGCAGAGCGGCGCCGAGTCCGCGCTGGAGTCCGGCCAGTTGCCGGTCATCGTTCGCGACGTGGTGCTCGGGCGGCTCCAGCGGCTCGGCGAAGACGAGCGGCGGTTGCTGGAAATCGTGGCGGTAGCAGGGGAAGGTGCGTCTGAGGACGTGCTGCGCGCTGTTTGGTTATCCGGCGATTTCGATGCTCAGCTGGGTAACCTGATCGCCAGTGGGCTGGTAGTTGAGCGGGAGTCGGGCCGGTCTTTGGCCTACCGGGTCGGGCATCCGCTGTATGCCGAGGTCGCGTACGCCGAGCTGACCGCGAAGGAACGGCGCGGCATGCACGCGGCGCTGGCGACAGCGATCGACTCCGTACGAGCGGACGACGTGCTTGCCCTGGCGCCGCACTATCTCGGCGCCGGCGACCTGCTGGTCTCCCAGCGCGCGATCGACATCCTCGCCGAAGCCGGCTGGCGGGCAATCCGGGTCACCGCGTACGGGGAGGCGGTCCGCTACCTGAGCGCTGCGCTCGCGGAAACCCGTACCGCTGGCCCGGATGAGGCAATCGTCGAGCTGCTGTACGGACTCACCAGGGCCTTGATGTGCGAAGGCCGGATCGCCGAGGTGGTCCCGATCTGTGAGGAGGGCGCGGTGCTGGCCGAGCGGTGCGGCACAACCAGCCGGTCGGGCTGGTTTCGCTACCTGCTGGCGGTTCACGCATCCGAGAGCGGGAACTCCACGCTTGCCGAACCGCACCTCGGCACCGGCATTCCGCTGATGAGCGACACGTACGACGACCTCGCCATGCGGTTGACCTTCGAGCTCCGGCACGGAGACTCACAGCGGCTGGCGCTGCTCGCCGCGCAGCTGACATCCGCCGCCGACCATGATTCGTCGCCGCACGCGAGCGCATCAGCCCATATCGGCCAGGAAATAACGGCACTGTTGGCGGGGGACTTCGCCGCGGCCAAACGGGAAGCCCAGCAGGCGCGGGACCTGACCAGCAGCGACACCGGTTTCCCGCTGCTCCTGGAACGAGCCACCCGCGACCTGATCGGTCTGTCCGTGCTGGCTGGGGATGCCGCGGCGGCCGTGCGGCATGCCGAGCACATCCTGCGCACCGAAATGAGGTTCGGGCCGCTTCTCGCGCAGTGCAGCGCGCGGTTTTCCTTGTCGATAGCGCGATATCTCGCCGGCGACGCGCCAGCGGCCCTACTGGACAACGACCGCGGACTGGAGGTGTCGCGGCGCATTTCGGTGGGCCGCTCGCTCGCTCGTACGCAGGTTACCCGCGCTTTTTCTGCTGGCTGAGCTGGGGCGCTCCGGCGAAGCGGCGACCGTATTGGCCAAGGCGGTCGACGGCTTCGGAACGGGCTGGCAGACCGACGGCGGCCTTCGCGCGCTGCGGGACCTGGCCCAGCTGGCGCTGGCGCTGACGACCGGTGGACGCGGCGGCTGGTGAACTGTCCGACGGAGTCGTCATCTACGAGCCTGCCGGCGCCTGCCTGATGCTGCTTTTCGAGGGACGGGCGGCAATCGCCAGCGCAGACCTCGCCAGAGCCGCCGCGCCGCGACGACCGACCGACTCCGGACGATCGGCCGGACCGCGCCGTTCCCGGACACGCTGGCCGACCGATTGACCGGCCTGCGGCTGGCTGCCATCGGCGATCCAGACGCCGCGGCCGACCTGTTGCGGTCTTCGGCAGATCGCACTGGTGCCATGGGCATGCCGGCGCTGGCTGCGCAGACCCGCTTGGAGCTGGCCGAGTTGGCCATCGGCGATGACGAGCGCCGCGAGATCGTGGTGTCCTGTCACCAGATCTTCCAACAGGCCGGCGCAGTGCTGTGGCTGGACCGGTGCCGACGGCTGGCCCGCTCGGCCGGGCTGACTTTGGGCTCCAGCCGCCGTACGGGCCCGTTGACCAAGCGAGAGACGCAGGTCGTTGAGCTCGTCGGAGAGGGACTGACGAACGCCGACATCGCCGCACGGTTGTTTCTCAGCGAGCGAACCGTCGAGGCGCATCTACGCCACAGTTACGCGAGGCTCGGTCTGACCACACGCGTCGCGCTGGCCCGCTGGGCGGCTGAGAATATTGCTGAATAGTCCAGATGTACGCACTAGCACCGAAGCGACGGCGAGGCTGGACTGGCGAGCATTGCCGATATGAGACAGATCCACTGGCTCGCCGCCATCACGATGGGCGATGCGCCGGCAGTAGGGCAGAAAGCCGCTGTTTTGGGGGAAATGCTCACCCGCGGCTTCCGGGTGCCACCCGGGTTTGTGCTCGGGGTCGGTTCCCAAGCCGTTACCGAAGCCGACCTGGACGCGGTCGTCACGGTGGCCGAGAAACTCACCGACAAACCGCTGGCCGTACGATCGTCGGCCGTCGCCGAGGACCTGCCGGACCGGTCGTATGCCGGCCTCTACGAAACCGTGCTGAACGTGTCCGGACCGCAGGCCTTGCGAGCAGCCGTACGGAAGTGCCTCGCCTCCGCTGACAGCGAACGCGTGTCGGCGTACGCCACCAACGGGCCGATGGCCGTGCTGGTGCAGGAAATGGTGCCGGCGGACGCGGCCGGCGTTGCCTTCACCGCCAATCCCGTCACCAACGCGACCGACGAGACGTCGATCAATGCAGTGCTCGGCTTGGCCGACGACTTGGCGTCCGGAAAAGCGGATCCGGAACAATGGACGATCGCCTCCGCTGCGCCGTGGCCGCACCGGATCAGCGGCCCGCTCGACGTCCTCAGCGAAGACCAAGCCAGTGAGATCGGTAACTTGGCCGGGAAGGTCGCCCAGCGGCTGGGCGGACCGGTGGACATCGAATGGGCGTACGCCGGCGGGCAGCTGTTCCTTTTGCAGGCCAGGCCGATCACTGGCCTGGTCCAGCAGGTGCCGATTCCGGTGGAGATCCCACCTGGGTTCTGGATCCGGGACTCCGCGCACGGACCGCGACCCCGTACGCCGATGACTGTCAGCGTTTTCCAGGAAGAACCCGCGTTGGCCGCCGCCTTTGCGGAGTACGGCGCGTTGGTCCGGCCCAAGATGGCCGAGATCGGCGGCTGGCACTATCGGTCCTTCTATCCGCTGTCCGGAAATCCGGATGCTTCGCCGCCTCCTGGATGGCTGTTGTCCATACTGGTCAGGGTGATCCCCGCCTTTCGCGGGAAGCTGCGTCGCACCAGGGAGTATCTCCGGGGCCGTGAAGCCGAGGAGTTGGTGGCCCGCTGGTCGGGGGAGCTGCGACCAGCGCTGGAAAAACGAATCGACCGCCTGCGCGACGACGGGCTGGGCGCGCTGGACGATACCGCCGTGTTGAACCGGTTGGACGACCTACAAGGCCTCGTTGCGGAGGGTCTACGACTGCACATGCGGCTGGCTGTGCCGCACGGAAAAGGTATCGCGGAGCTGCATTTCGCCTGCCGTGACCTGCTCGGCTGGCGGTGGCAGGAGACCGAGCAACTGCTCGTCGGCCTCTCTGAACGCTCGACCGCACCAGCCCGTGCGCTGGCAGCGGTGACGGCACTCGGTCCGGATTCGCCGAAGTTCGCCGCAGCGCTGGCAAACTACCGGCGCACGTACGGTTGCCGGGCGATTGGCTACGAGGTCGCCGAGCCGACGCTCGGCGAACTGTCCGGTCTGATCGACCGACTGATATCGGAGGCGACAGCCAATGGCGAGACAGACTCGGCGCCGCGGACGACTCGCCGGGACAAGAGCGCGGCCCGTGCGCGAGCGGCGCTGCGGGACGACGATCTGCGGCAGTTCTTAGCCGCGCTCGCTCAGGCTGAGATCGCTTACGGAGTCCGCGAGGACAACGCGTTCTTCACCGTCGGCGTGCCACTGGGGCTGCTGCGTTTCGGCCTGCTGGAAGCCGGTCGCCGGCTGGTTGACCGTGGGCTGCTGACAAGCGTTGACGATATTTTCTTCGTCAGTCTGGAAGAAGCCTGCGCGGCCCTTGCCAACAGCATCGACTTGCGTACTGACGTCACGAAGAACCGTGGCCGGTATGTTTGGGCGTTAGCCCATCCCGGTCCGCCAACATACGGGAAAAATCCCGGCCCGCCACCAAAACTACGTTGGCTGCCAGCTCCTACCCGGCACATGATGGCCTGCGTGGAGTGGACGATCGAGCAGATTTTCGCTCCGGAGCTGAGCACCCGGACCACCGTCGACGGCGCGTCGCTGACTGGGGTCGCCGCTTCGGCGGGGCGCTATCGCGGGCCTGTCCGGGTGATCGAAACGGAAGCGCAGTTCGGCAAGCTGCGACCCGGTGACGTGCTGGTCTGCCCGGCAACCAATCCGTCATGGTCAGTCCTGTTCGCCTCAATTAGCGCACTGGTCACCGAATCCGGCGGCGCACTGTCGCATCCAGCGATCATCGCCCGCGAGTTCGGCATTCCCGCGGTGGTCGCCACCGGCTGCGCGACCTCGGTGCTGCTGCGGGACGGCCAGATCGTCACCGTCGACGGCTCACTTGGCGTGGTGGAGCTCGAATCATGACCGCGGTTTTGAGCGTACTGACCAACGCCTTGGGCACCGTGCACGCGTACTCAGCCGCAGTTCGGCTTGGGGTGCTGGACCGCATCGACCGGGAGCCCGGCACTGCTGCCGAGGTGGCCCAAGCCTGCGGACTCAACGGGCACGGCACCGCACTTTTGTTGGCGTCATTGGAAACCACTGGCCTCGTTGATCGGCTGCCAGACGGTCGCTACCAGCCGATCGTGCCCGGTCTGGCTGGTCTGCACCCGATGCTGGCGATGTGGGACAACCTGTCGGACGTGGTACGCAACGGAAATCCGGTACTGAATCTGGACAAGCCCGAGCAGGCGGCGAGTTTCTATCCGCAGTTGGTGACGGCCCTGGGCGCTGCGCACGAGTCGACCGCATTGCACCTCGCGCAGAACCTGCCGGCAGCCAATCGCGTGTTGGACGTTGGCGCCGGCGCCAGCCCGTGGAGCATCGCGCTGGCAGCCCGGGATCGGGTATGCAAAGTCACCGCCATGGACCTGCCGGCAGTGCTCAACACAACCCGGCGAGCCACCAACAGAGCCGGAGTCGCCGACCAGTTCGACTATCTTCCCGGCGACGTCTTCGAAATCGACCTACCAGTGGCCGCGTACGACCTGGTGCTGGTCGCCCATGTGTGTCACCTCTTTGATCCGGACACCGTTGGGTCACTACTCGGGCGGCTCAGGCCAGCGGTGGCTCCGAGCGGCGCTCTCACGGTAGTCGACATCGTACCCGGCGGCCGCGCGCGACACTGCATGAACTGGGTCTTTACCTGCGCACGTACGGCGGTGCGGATCACCCACCCGACAGATACCGCCGATGGTTGGCCGCCGACGGATTCACCGTCACCGAGCCGGTCGTTCTGGACAGCGACCCTCCGATGTTCGTGATTTGCGCCCAGGCGAGCGCGAACCCCAACCGGACAGGAGAACGCCCGTGAGCCCGACCGGTTCGCGGAACCGTTCGGTCATTCGCCACCGAACACCCAGATGATGGCGCCCGACTACCCGCGACGCCGATCTTTTCACAATAGATACCCCAAATGCAGCCGCCAGCCGCGGACAGCCAGCAGAGTCCTGGGCATCGACGATGATCAGGAATGACGCGCACATAGACCTTGCCAGCGGTGCCCGGACTCAACCACAGAAGAAATATCCGTATGACTTTAACTGGAGGACCTCGAACATGCTGATCGGATCTGCCCATCCACGTGGGCGACTTCTCCTGGCGATCGGCCTGACCGCCCTGTTTGTGTGCGGCTTTCTTACAAACGCTGCGAAACCGGCTGGCGCCGCGGTTGGGCCCGCGGACAGTGACTACTACGAAATCCCCAACAGCGCACTGCCATCGGCGCCTTGCCTGCAGGAAGGGGCAAATCATTGGGTCCAGGTAGCAACGTGCGATCCGAACAATGCCGCCCAGCAGTGGGCCACCGACTACGACAGCCCATACGGAATCATGTTCCGCAACCGCGTCAGCGGCCTGTGCCTGGGCACGAACCACGAAAATGTGCTCGGCGGCGGTGTCAACGACGAATACTGTGAAAGCGACCTCGACGAGCTCTGGGGCATGACGGAGGTTTACCACGCTACCTACCAAATCGTGAACCAAGCGAGCGGAGGGTGCCTGGAAAACGATGAATACCAGAACGAGGTCTCTGTGTCGGCATGCGCCCCGAAGAACCTCGGCCAGATGTGGTTCTGGACCGGTCAAAGCAATCGAGGGTGATTGACCGGGTCTGATTCAGGTTGCTCGCGGGATCACTCTCCGGGTGGCGGAACGTCCGTACGAACGCGTCCTGCACAGCGTCCTGGGCGTCCGCCACATTTCCGGTGAACGCCTACACGGTGACTTGCTGTCACCTCAACGACCAGCGGTTGACGGATCCGGTTGCATCCACCGTTCGAAGGAGGGGCTACTGCTGTAGTAGGACTCGACTTCGGGGATGGGGCGGGCCTGGGCGTCATTGGGGTTCTGGTGGAACTCGGCACGGGCGCGGCGCTGGCGCAGCAGGTCCCAGCACTGGTCGAGGTGCTCTTCCAGCTCTTTCAGACGGGCCTGGTGCTCCGGTTTGAGCCCCTGCCCGACCGCGCTGCGGCGCAGCTCATGCTCCTCGGCGATCAACTCGTCGATCCGGCCGATGATCTGGCCTTCGTTCTCAGCCATGGCAGTGTTTCTCCTTTTAGAGTACGGCGTCGAGTTCGCCGAGTCGGGTGGTGAGGCGGAGGTTCTCGGAGTAGTCGACGGGGCAGGCGATGATCGCCACGCCATCGCTGGCGAGTGCTTCTCGCAAAGTCGGCAAAAGCTCGTCTGCGGCACCGATTCTCACGCCTTTGGCGCAAAAAACTCGCCGCATACTGCACGACATCGGGATTTCCGAAGGCGACATTGCTGTGTGCTTGCCGAGCTCGAGGTCCATTTTCCACTCGATAAGGCCGTAGCCGTTGTCCTCCCAGACCAGCACAACCAGCGGGATGTGTTCCCGCACGGCCGTCTCGATTTCCTGCGAGTGCATCAGGAACGAGCCGTCACCGACCGAAGCGAGCACTTTGGTGTCCGGCTTTGCCAGCGACACGCCCAAAGCGCCCGGAAGCGCGAATCCCATGGTGGAGAGGCCGTTGGAGATCAGACAGGTATTCGGTGCGTACGTGGGATAAAGCCGCGCCATCCACATCTTCAGTGCGCCAGTGTCGACCAGCACGATGTCCTCGCGACCGAGCGCGGCCCGGGTGTCGGCGACAATTCGCTGCGGCGCAAGGGGATAGCGGTCGTCCTGGCGGCCGCGGGTCAACTCGTCGTCCAGGAGCGCTCGTACGCGCGGAGCTGGCCTTGCTGGCTGCTCGTAGTCGGCGAGCGCGGCGGTGAGTGCGTCGAGCGAGGCGCTGAGGTCGCCTTCGATGCCCACATCGATGGAGTAGTGGGCGTCGACCTCGGCCGGGAAGCGGTGAATGTGGATGATTTTCTTGTCGGCCGGTGGGTTGATCCGTACCGGATCGAATTCCTGCAGCTCGTAGCCGACCGAGATGATCAGGTCGGCCTCGTCGAAACCGAAGTTCGCGTAGTCGTGCCGCATGAAACCAATGGTGCCGATCGCGTTCGGATGGTCGTCCGGAATAACGCCCTTGCCGTGAAAACTCGTCGCGACCGGGATGCTGAAACGCTCGGCGAAAGTGGCGACCGCCTTGCCGGCGTCGTTGCGGGCGGCGCCGTGGCCGGCCAGCAGGATGGGCTTGTGAGCCGTACGGAATAGGTCCGCGGCCCGCTGCACCTGGCTCGGCGATGGGGCCTCGGCTCGTACGACATTGCGGGGCAGTGGGCGCGCGGCGGCATCCGCGGCGGCCTCGTCGACATCTTCCGGCACGGCCAGGTAGACCGCGCCTGGCCGCTCGGTTTCGGCTGTCTTGAAGGCCTTCCGGAACATCTCCGGAATGGCCCGCGGCGACGGCACACTGGCGGACCATTTGGTGATGGGCGCGAACATCGACACCAGATCGACGAACTGGTGCGATTCCTTGAAGTTGCGGTCGGCGCCCACCTGCGCCGAAATCGCGACCACCGGCGTGCTGTTGGTGGTCGCGTCCGCGACGCCGAGCTGCAGGTTGATGGCGCCCGGGCCCGAGCGTCGCGGACATCACACCGGCGGTGCCGGTGACCCGGCCGTACATCTCCGCCATAAATGACGCGGCCTGCTCATGTCGGGTCAGGATGTATCGGATCTCGGATTCGTCCAGCGCCTGGGTGAAATGGATGTTCTCTTCGCCCGGAATGCCGAAGACGAACCTCACGCCTTCCGATTCCAGGCAGCGGACCATCAGCTCGGCGGCGGTAAGTTCGCTCACGTGCTCGAACCTACCCCCCGCGGGCGGGTCAGGGGGGGTGAGGAGTACCGGCCGGATGTTGACCTTGCTCTGGTTGGTGAACGCGTATTCGGCCTCCGCCAGCGGGAAGGTCTCGATGATGGGGCGTACCCTTCAGGACGGCGAAGTTCAGGGTGTCCTCGCTGTCCTGCGCGACGCCGCTGTACCAGCCGCCGATCTTCAGCCGGTCGGTGGCGAGCACGTGGCCGGTGACCTGGATCGGCTGCTGGCCTTCCAGCACGATCAGCTCGCCGTTCGGCCGCAGCCCGCTGACCAGGGCGGACTGTAGGTCGGCGTGGTCGACGGTGGCCACGATCACGGCTGCGCCGCCGTGCTTGCGGACAGCCTCGCCGGCGTCGCCTTCGTTGCTGTCGATGTATTCGTCGGCGCCGAGCCGGCGGGCCAGCTCCTCCTTGTCCCGGCCGCGGTTGATGGCGATCGTACGAAAGCCCATCTTGTTGGCGAACTGGATCGCCAGGTGGCCGACGCCGCCGACGCCCTGGATGGCGACCATGTCGCCCGGACCGGCCGGCGAGTGCCGCAGCGCGTTGAACGCGGTGATGCCACCACACATCAGCGGCGCGGCCTCTTCGAACTTCAGGCCCTCCGGCACCCCCGCGCCACGGCGTCCTGCGGCGCGACCATGTATTCGGCGTAGCCACCGTCGTACGAGGTGCCGACGATCGTCCTGCTGACGCAGTTGGTGAAGTCGCCGCGCCGGCAGAACTCGCAGGTCAGGTCGCTGCCGCCGGACCAGCCGACGCCGACCTTGTCGCCGACCTTCCACAGCTGGACGTCCTCGCCGACCGCGTCGACGACACCAGCGATCTCGTGGCCCGGGACGCGCGGCAGCTGTACGCCGAACAGCCCGAGGCGGGGGATAGCGTCGCCGCCGCAGATGCCGCAGGCGTGCACCTTCACCCGTACGTGGTTGCGCCCCGGCTCGGGCACGTCCATTTCCGTGACGACGAACGGGCCGCCGGCAACCTGTGCTTGAACTGCTTTCATTATCCCTGTCTCCTCTGAGTTTTTTGAAGGTCGTGGTTTTCGAAGTTCAGTGCATTCCGCCGTCGGCGACGATTTGTTGTCCGGTGATGAGGCCGCCCGCATCGGAGGCCAGGAACGCGGCGATTTCCGCCACGTCCTGCGCCGTGCCGAGCCGGCGGATCGGCACCATGTCGATCAGGCTCTGCTTGTACGCGTCATTGGCTGGGTCGGTGAAAATGCCGGCACCGTCGATCGGCCCGGGCACGATGGAGTTCGCGGTGATGCCACGACGGCCGAGTTCGAGGGCCAGTACGCGTACGAGATAACCGGAGGCGACCTTGCTGGTGCCGTAAAGACCGACACCTTCCTGCGGAACGGTCGTGGTGTTGGAGGAAATGTTGATGATGCGACCGTTGTCCGCGACCCGGCGCGCGGCTTCTCGCATCACGAAATACGGTCCCTTGGTGTTGACCTGGAACAGCTGGTCGAAATCCGCCTCGGTCACGTCGGTGACGGGGATGTTCACCTTTTCCATTCCGGCGTTGGCGACCACGATGTCGAGATGGCCGAATTCCGCGGTGGCCGCATCGAAAAGCGTGGTGATGCCGTCCACAGTGGACACGTCGGCGGCGACGGTCAACGCTTTCGTGGTGACCGCGTCACGTACCTCGTCGGCCGCGGCCTTGTCGCGAGAATAGTTGATGATCACGTTCGCGCCCTGAGACGCGAGCTTCAGCACGATGGCGCGGCCGAGGCCTTTGGAGGAACCAGTGACCAGCGCGGTCTTTCCTTCGAGTGACATGTGTTAATGATCGGACGGCCGGGACGAATGCGGAAACAACAATTCGTGGGGGAGCCCACAAGCGATCGTTGTGGCAGGATGGCTGGCGTGGATCTGAGCCTGCGGCTGATCGAAGCGCTTCTCGCGGTGGGTCGAGGAGGGCAGCATGACACGCGCGGCCACTCGGCTCAACATGACCCAGCAAGCGGTCAGCGGGCAGATTCGCCAGTTGGAGCGGATCGCTGGCACGGCCTTGCTGCTCCGCCTTCCGCAAGGTGTCGAGCTGACGCCGGCCGGCGAGGTGGTCGCCAAACAGGGTGCCGCGCTGGTGGCCGCCGCGACCACGATGCTGAGCGAGGCGCATCTGCTCGGCGAGGGGAAGTCGCATCGGCTGCGGATCGCCTTCAAAGGGCAGAGCACCGCCCATTTCATGCCCGACGTGGAGGCCGCCTTGCGCCGGGTGGCGCCCGAGGTCGTCCTGGAGCCACTGTCCGTGAGCACCCTGCCGGACGAGATCGACGCGCTGGTCAACGGTGCCGCGGACGCCGCCTTCCTGTGGCTGCCGATCGGCGACGACGACCGTTTCACCAGCCACGACCTGATCTCCGAGCCACGGATGGTGGCACTGTGTCCGGGCCATCCACTCGCCGCCCGTACCGAGCTGCGGATCGCCGATTTGGCGAACGAGCCGATCGTCGGGTACCCCGCCATCTTCGGTCCCGAGGGCCGTAGCGGTCGTCCGATTCTGGTTCATCGACCCTCGCCCGGACGGACCCCCGACATCTTCGGTCCCGAGGGCCGTA
>NZ_WOTO01000042.1 GCF_010993775.1 Fodinicola feengrottensis
ACGTTGCCGCGGCTTGCTCTCGGAAACTTGCTATTCAGAGCCACTGGTCGGGGGTAGTCGCGGGGTTTTTGTGCGTAGTCGTGGTAGTGCACGTCGCGGAACTCCGACGGGTGAGGTGTCGAAATGATCGGGGTCCGGGCCTTGGTCGGGGTGCGGGCCTTGGTCGCCATATGGACTGGGGCGGACCGCCGGCACGTACTGCGTCGGCGCGTCGTCGCCGGACACGCCGATGCTCGTACGACCGGACCGGCCGGCGCGGGCCGGGCTCGGCACCCGGTTCGCAGCCACTGGCGCGGCCATCGGTGCCGCCACCGAGGCGGCGCCGCCGATCCCGCTGCCGGCCATCGCCCGGGCCGGTGCCGGCTCGCGCCGCTCCGACCGGGCGGGCGCGGCCACCGGCTGGTTGTCGAGCTCGTTCAGCTGGCGCTCCAGGCGGTCGAGGTGTTTGTCGACCTCCCACTCGTCATACCCGCCGAAACGCACCCTGAAGACCACGTTGTGGACTTCTTCCTCAGAGGTGATCGGCGGGCCATCCGGGTTCCCCATCAGGGTGCTGTCCACCCGGTCCAGGAACTCGTCCACCTCGTCGACCTTGTAGCCCCGGCGCAGCGCACGTCGCCGGAACCGCTCACCCGGATCAGATCCCTGCACCACGCTCACACCTCCGCCGCGGCCAACTGCCCGCAAGCTCCGTCGATCTCCCGACCACGAGTGTCTCGTACCGTCGTGGAAACGCCGCTGGCACGCAACCTTCGGACAAACTCCCGCTCATCTCTCCCGCGCTGCTGGCCGACCACGCGCTGCCCGGTGTCGGGTTCAGCGGTATCAGGTTGACATGCGCGAGCTTCCCGGCCAACCGCCGGCCCAGTAAATCGGCCCGCCAGGGCTGGTCGTTCACCCCCGCGATCATCGCGTACTCGATGGAAATGCGCCTCCCTGTGGTCCGCGCATAGTCCCACGCGGCGGACAGCACCTCGTCCACCGGCCACCGCTGGTTGATCGGGACAAGCGTGTCGCGGAGCTCGTCGTCCGGCGCGTGCAGGCTCACCGCCAGCGTCACCGGCAATCCCTCGGCGGCCAGTTTGTGGATGGCCGGCACCACGCCGACCGTCGACACCGTCACCCCGCGGGCGCTGATGCCCAGCCCCTGCGGCACCGGTTCGGTCAGCCGCCGTACGGCCGAGATGACGCGCTGGTAGTTAGCCAGCGGCTCCCCCATGCCCATAAAGACCACGTTGGAGATCCGCCCCGGTCCACCCGGCACCTCACCGGCGGCCAGCGCACGAGCACCGGCCACCACCTGTTCGACGATCTCGCCGGTCGAGAGGTTCCGCTTCAGCCCACCCTGCCCGGTCGCGCAGAACGGACAGGCCATCCCGCAGCCGGCCTGGCTGGACACGCAGATGGTGACCCGTTCTGGATAGCGCATCAGGACGCTTTCGAAGAGCACACCGTCATGCGCCTTCCACAGCGTCTTGCGGGTCGTGCCGTCGTCGCAGGTGATGTTGCGGACCGTGGACAGCAACGGCGGCGGCAGCAGCGCGGCACCGAGCTCGGTCCGGGCGTCCGCCGGAAGGTCGGTCATCGCCTGCGCGTCCTCGGTCAGCCGGCCGAAGTAGTGCCGGGAGAGCTGGTCGGCCCGGTACGCCGGGTGGCCGAGCTCAACGACCGCATCACGGCGGGCGGCGACGTCCAGGTCGGCGAGATGGGCGGGGGGGGGGCCGGACCGCACGCCGGCGGCCCGGCGCCGATCCGGCGGCCGGCTGGGCGGCCACCAGTGAATCTGGTCCGGATTCCGCCACGGCGTCGATCGAAGCGAGGTCAATCAGGGGCAGCGTTGTCATCGTGTGGCCTATTCTCCCATGGCCGCCCACGAGAAGTCGCCGGTATGTGGGTGAGCCGGATCATCCCCTGACAACCCTCGGTGCTGACCCGGTCGCTTACGGCATTGGAGTTTACTCGGTTCGCACGACAAGATCACCGGCAGTACGCAAGGAAAGCGATAAGGCGACTTATCGGGGCACTTGTTACGAGGGTGGCGCAAACGTCGACAAGAGGACATACGCCACCGGTGCCGCGACCAGCACCGAGTCGAGCCGGTCCATGAACCCGCCGTGACCGGGAAGCAGGCTGCCCATGTCCTTGATGCCCAGGTCACGCTTGAGCATGGACTCGGCAAGATCACCCAGCGTGGCGGCGATCGCGATCGCGACCCCGTAAATGACCCCGAACCACCACGGCCGGTCGAAGAAAAACCGAAGGAAAAGTGCCCCCGCAATGGCACAAACCAGGAGCGAACCGCTCAGGCCTTCCCAGGTCTTGCCGGGACTGGCCAACGGGGCCATCTTGTGTCGGCCGAACAATACGCCGAACGCATATGCGGCTGTGTCACTGCAGACGACGGTGGCCATGAAGGCGATCACCCGAAGCTGGCCGTCGTCCGGTACGAGTAAAAGGACGGTGAAGCCGGCCATCAACGGCACGTATGCGGCGATCAGCGCGGCCGACGTGACATCGCGCTGGTAGCCGACCGGACCGTCGCCGAGCCGCCACAGCATCACCGCGATGATCGTGAGAACGAACCCGACCGCGAGCATCGACGCCCCCGCGAACCACCCAAGCGCCGTCATGCCGACGCCGCCGGCGATCAACGGAACCAGTGGCGGCCGGGCCTCCAGCGGGCGTACGGCCCGGACCATCTCGACGGTCGCCAGCACCACCGCGACGGCGACCACGATGGCGAAGACCGGGCGATAGATGAGCAGCGAGGCCAGCACCAGCGCGCCGAGGCCACAGCCGACGGCGATCGCGACCGGCAGGTTGCGGCCGGCCTTGGGAGCGCTGGGCTGGCGCTCGCGAGAGGCCCGGTGCCGACCTCTGCCAGCCGCTTCGGGATCCGCCGTCATAAGGTCATTAGACCTCAAGCAACTCGGTTTCCTTGTGCTTCATCAGGTCGTCGATGGCCGCTACATACTTGTGGGTGGTCGCCTCGAGCTCCTTCTCGGCCCGGTTGACCTCGTCCTCGCCGGCCTCGCCGTCCTTGTTGATCCGGTCCAGCTCTTCCTTGGCCTTGCGCCGGACGTTGCGGATCGAGACCTTGGCGTCCTCGCCCTTGTGCCGCGCCACCTTGACCATTTCGCGGCGACGCTCCTCGGTCAGCTGCGGGAAGACGCAGCGCAGCACGTTGCCGTCATTGCTCGGGTTGACCCCGAGGTCCGAATCCCGGATCGCCTTCTCCAGGGCCGCGATCTGGGACTGGTCGTACGGCTTGACCACGGCCATCCGCGGCTCCGGAACGCTGATCGAGGCGAGCTGCGACAAGGGCGTCATCGAGCCGTAGTAGTCGACCATGACCTTGTTGAACATCGACGGGGCCGCCCGGCCCGTACGCACCGAGCCGAGGTCGTCCTTGGCGACCTCGACGGCTTTCTCCATTTTCTCTTCAGCCTCGAAGAGTGTCTCGTCGATCACGTTCGGTCGCCTCCTGAATGCGGGTCTGGCACGCTGCCCACCCCGTCAAGGTATCGGTCTGCCCGGGTGCGTACAGCCGTCTTAAAGCTTATCGATTGGTCAGCAGGGTGCCGATCTTCTCCCCCGCGATGACCCGCCCGATATTGCCCTCGGTGAGCAGGTCGAAGACGACCATCGGCAGGTCGTTGTCCATGCAGAGGCTGATCGCGGCCGCGTCGGCGACCCCGAGGCCCTTGCTCAGCGCCTCGCCGAAGCTGAGCTCCTCGTACCGCTTCGCGTCCGGGTTCTTGGCCGGATCCGAGTCGTACACGCCGTCGACCTTGGTGGCCTTGAGTACGACGTCGGCGCCGATCTCCAGCGCACGCTGGGCGGCGACCGTGTCGGTGGTGAAATACGGCATGCCGGCGCCGGCGCCGAAGATCACGATGCGACCCTTCTCCAGGTGCCGCATCGCCTTGCGCGGAATGTACGGCTCGGCGACCTGGCCCATCGTGATGGCGGTCTGCACTCGCGTCTCCACGCCCTGCTTCTCCAGGAAGTCCTGCAGGGCGAGACAGTTCATGACCGTACCGAGGATGCCCATGTAGTCGGCCCTGGCCCGGTCCATGCCGTGGTGCGACAGCTCCTCGCCGCGGAAGAAGTTGCCGCCGCCGACCACCAGCGCGAGTTGGACACCGCTGCGCGCCACCTCGGCGATCTGCCGAGCGATCGTCTGCACCACGTCCGGGTCGACACCGACCTCACCGCCACCGAAGACCTCACCGGAGAGCTTGAGCAACACCCGCTTCCAGCTCTGCCGGAGGTCGACGGCAGGAGGTGAGGAATCGGCGGCAGTCGGGGTCATGAACGTCAAATCCCTCTCATCGGTGGTCGAACATCGGACGCAAATCTATCGGGCCGGGCGCTCGGGCCGGACAGCGCCTGCTGTGGTGCACCCGTTCCCAAACAACCCTGACTGGACAGTCCGCACCTTCTTGACAAGATATGTTGTCGGTGCGAGGCTGGGCGCATGTTGGAAGTAGCGGTAATCGACGACGACCCGGCGGTGGCCGAGGTCTCACTGGACCCGATGCGGGTCCAGCTGCTCGCGGCGCTGACCGAGCCGAGCTCGGCGGCGACCCTCGCGGCCCGCGTCGGGCTGGCCCGACAGAAGGTCAACTATCACCTGCGGGAGCTGGAAAAACACGGTCTTGTCGAGCTGGTGGAAGAGCGCCGCAAGGGGAATATGTACGAGCGGCTGATGCAGGCCACCGCGGCTTCGTACGTGATCTCCCCGAACGCCCTCGCGGCGGTCGAGCCGGACCCGGCCCGGGCGCCGGACCGGCTGTCGGCGCGCTGGCTGCTGGCCGTCGCGGCCCGGCTGGTCCGCGATGTCGGCGACCTGATCACCGGCTCCACCAAGGCCGGCAAGCCGCTGGCGACCTTCGCCATGGACGGCGAGGTGCGGTTCGCGTCGGCGGCCGATCGGGCCGCTTTCGCTGAGGAGCTCGCGGCCGCGGTGGCCGCGCTGGTGAGCAGGTACCACGACGAGAAGCCGAGCGCGGCCGCGACCACCATCTTGTGGTGGCGATTCATCCCAGCGTCAAAGCCAAACCGAAGGAGCGGTGACCGGTGTCCCGGGATTTTGAGATCAACAAGGAAGTCGAACTGCCGGCCGAGCCGGAGCTGGTGTGGGACGCGATCGCCACCGGACCGGGGATGTCGTCGTGGTTCATGGGTCCGCACGAGATCGATCCGGCTGTCGGCGGCAAGATCAAGCTGACCATCGGCGACTTTTCCGAGCAGTCCACGATCACCGCGTGGGATCCCCCCAAACACCTCGCATACGAGACCACGACCGGCGATGACGGCAGCTTCCACGCGATGGAATATCTGTTGGAGGCCAAAGACGGCGGCAGCACCGTGCTCCGCTTCGTCCACAGTGGACGGATCGGGCCGGAATGGGGCGACGAGTACGTGGACATGACCACGTCCGGTTGGGACTTCTACCTGCACACCCTGGGTCAGTACGTACGGTACTTCGCCGGCCGCCCAGGCACGTACGTCTACGCACAGCTGCCAAAAGCACCCGACGGCACCGATCCGTGGTCGCTGCTGGTCGACGGTCTCGGGCTGACCGAGCCGCTGCGGGTCGGCGACCCGGTCCGGATGGCGGTGGACGGCCTCGATCCGATCGACGGCGTGGTCGACTACACGATCCCCCAGGTGCGGGAGGTGCTGGGGATTCGCGGCAAGGACGCGCTTTACCGCTTTCACAGCTCCGGCGCGATCGGCCACCACTGTTTCGGTGCCGACGCCGAAAAAGCGACAAAGGCCTGGCAGGACACGCTAAATCGCGTCTATCGCTGAGAAAACACAAAACGGCCGCCGCACCGAGGAAAATCAGTGCGGCGGCCGTTGCGTACGATCAGGCCTGGCCGGCCTCGAAGCGGGCGAACCGGGTGACGGTCAAACCGGCCTCCTCGGCCACCTGCTTGACGGTCTTCTTCTGGTCCCGCGCGAAAGACTGCTCCAGCAGGACGACCTCTTTGTAGAAGCCGGTGACGCGACCTTCGACGATCTTGGGCAGCGCGCCTTCGGGCTTGCCCTCCTCGCGGGCGGTCGCCTCGGCGATCCGCCGCTCGCTCTCGACCAGGTCGGCGGGGATCTCGTCGCGGGTGACAAAACGCGGGCGCATCGCGGCGATGTGCATCGCGATGCTGCGGGCGGTCTCGGCGTCGTCGCCGGTGAACTCGATCAGCACACCCACCTGCGGCGGCAGGTCGCTGTTGCGGCGGTGCAAATACGCGGCGACCTTGCCGTCGAAGACGGCAAGCTTGGCCAGCTCCAGCTTCTCACCGATGGTGGCGGCGGCGGAGTCGATCTCGGCGGCCACGGTCTTGCCGTCGGACAGCTCCAGGGCCAGCAGCGCCGGCAGGTCGGCGGGCTTGCCCGCCCACGCGACACCCGCGATGTCAGCGGCCATCTGCTGGAACTGCTCGTTCTTGGCCACGAAGTCGGTCTCGCAGGCGAGCTGGATCATCGCGCCGTCGACCGCCCGACCCGCGACCAGGCCGTTGCCGGCGGTCCGCTCGGCCCGCTTGGCCACCTTCGCCGCACCCTTGACGCGCAGTAGCTCGATGCCCTTGTCGAAGTCGCCGTCGACCTCTTCCAGGGCGCGCTTGGCGTCCATCATGCCGGCACCGGTGGCGTCCCGGAGCTTCTTCACGTCAGCGGCGGTAAAGTTCGCCATCTCGTTTCTCTCTCATTTCGAGGATTTGTCTAAAGGTGTTCGCCGGAAAGCCGGCCTCCACGGCCCCGCCCGTACGACCCCCCGCCGGCCATCGCTGGCCGGCGGGATGCCGTACGAAGCCGCAGGACAGCCGGCAAACTGCGGGTGGATCAGGAGTTGTCGGCACCGACCGACGCGCTGGCCGGCTCCGGGACAACGGCCTCAGCCGGGGCTTCCACCGCGGCGGCAGGAGCGTCGGCGGCGGCTGCCTCAGCGGCCTTGGCCTCGCTGCCTTCCAGCACGGCCCGCTCCCACTCCGGCATCGCTCGGCTCGTCCACGCCGACCACACCGGGCTCGGGCTTGTCCTGGCCCTCCGGGGCACCGGACCGGCCGGCACGGGCGATCAGGCCCTCGGCGACGGCGTCGGCGATCACCCGGGTGAGCAGCGCGGCCGAACGGATCGCGTCGTCGTTGCCCGGGATCTTGTAGTCGACCTCATCCGGGTCACAGTTGGTGTCCAGGATGGCCACCACCGGGATGCCCAGCTTGCGGGCCTCGTCGACGGCGATGTGCTCCTTCTTGGTGTCCACGATCCAGACCGCTGACGGAACGCGGCTCATGTCACGCAGGCCACCGAGGGTGCGGGCCAGCTTGATCCGCTCCCGGGACAGGACCAGGGCTTCCTTTTTCGTCAGCACGTTCTCGCCACCGGTCTGCTCGATCATCTCGAGCTCCTTGAGACGGAGCAACCTCTTGTGCACGGTCTGGAAGTTGGTGAGCATGCCACCCAGCCAGCGCTGGTTCACATACGGCATGTTGACCCGCTGGGCCTGCTCGGAGACCGCTTCCTGGGCCTGCTTTTTGGTGCCTACGAACAGGATCGTGCCGCCGTGCGCCACGGTCTCCTTGACGAACTCGAACGCGCTGTCGATGTACGTCAGGGTCTGCTGCAGGTCGATGATGTAGATGCCGTTGCGCTCGGTCAGGATGAAGCGCTTCATCTTCGGGTTCCAGCGCCTGGTCTGGTGCCCGAAGTGAACCCCGCTTTCCAGCAGGTTTCGCATGGTGACGACGGCCACTGTGGCACGCCTCCCTTTCGCCTCGCGCGGCCCACTTGCGGGTGGTCCGCGCTGCTCGGTTGCCGCGGGCCACCGGGTGGTGCCCGCCCTGGCGTCCCAGCGACGAGACGAACCATCCGTAGCTGCGGAATGGACCGAGGCCTCGGCGCTGCCGGAGTCCACCTGGGGCGGTGCCGGCGAAGGACGCGCGTAGTCAGCCCGCGCATACGGGCTGCATTAACAGTCTACGCGCTCCCCCGATCGCCTTCCGGCGGCAGGGCCTCAGGCTGCGATTGCGGCGAAAAGCATGAGCAGCACGCCCACGATGACGAAGAGACCAGCGGCGGGCTGAGCAGCCGCTGCACAGCCGACTGCTCGCTCGTACGTACGACGAAGCAGCACCGAGGCAAGACCGCCGGCGAGTGCGGCCGTACCAGCCAACAGCAGCGACCCGGCGATCACCCCCGACCCGTCCGCGGCCGGCAGGTGACCGGCCGCCCGCCAGGCCAGCAGGCCGGCCGGGATACCGATCAGCAGCAACGCCACCGCGAGCCCGGCGACACCGGCGATGGTGCCGGCACCGATCGCGCTCGCCGCCGCGCCGGCCTCGGCATCTGTAGCTGGCCCGGTGGCTGGTTTTGCTGAGGATTCTGCTGGGGAGGCTGTTGGGGAGGCGGCTGGTTGGCCGCTGGCGCAATGATCTGCGGCGGCAGCGGCCCAGGTGGGGGCTGTGTCGCGGCCGGCTGGGTCTGGTCGTTTTGCTGTTTGGTACGCCGGATGGGCGCCGTACCCGGCCGAGTCGGCCGGCTGGCTGACCGACCCGCTGCTGTAGACGGTGCCGCCGGCCGACGCCGCCCGACGGGCCGCCTCGGCCGCCGGATCGGTGTTCGGCAGCTGGCGGGTCTGGTCGTTCAGATCGTCCCGAGGAGTCCAGTCCGGCGAGTAACTCATGCCCCCATCCAAGCGCACCGAGCCACCCGCCGCCGCCGGATCCAGCCGCACGCGATCTCCATCACCTCCCCGAACTCGACGTTCTCGCTGGCAACACGCCGGGGTTGACCGCGGAAACGTCGCGTTCGCGGAGGTCAGATCTGGGTGAGATGGGCGATGTTGGCCTGGTCGGTGTGGTGGGCTCGGGGCTGGGGACGGCGGCGAACCAGGCGCGCAGGATCTCGTCGAGCTGGGGGGCGGCGGAGGTGAGGCGCAGGCTGAGGGCTAGCACGTTCGCGTCGTTCCAGACCCGGGCGCCGCGAGCCGTCTCCGCGTCGGTGCACACAGGGCCGCTCGTACGCCGGCGACCTTGTTGGCCGCGATGGACGCGCCCGTACCGGTCCAGCAGCACACCACCGCCTGGTCGCTGCGCCCGTCGGCCACGTCCCGCGCGGCTGCCTCGCTCGCCCATGCCCAGTCGGTTCGTTCTCTCTGAGCCAGGGCGCCGTGCGTGGTTACTTGATGGCCGTGCTCTTGGAGGAGTCGTACGACATCGCTGGCGACACCGGTGTTCTCGTCCGCGGAGACGGAGATCCGCATCAGGAATCCAGTTTTCCGCCGACGGCCCAGTGTTCGTGGGCCACCTCGGTGATGATCACCGTCACGCTCGCGGGCGACTGGCCCGGTCGCCCGCAGGTCTCCAGAAACGCGTCGGTGACCTTTTGCGCCATCGCCGCCTTCTGCTCGGCCGTACGCCCGGGAAACATCTGCACATTAATGATCGGCATGGTCTCGACCCTATCTTTTGACGTTGGGGTTGACCTTGTCGCTACGACAAGGTTTTTACTACTGTGGGCATGACACTCCTGCGGATTGGTGAGGTGGCCCGGATCGCCGGCATCTCGACGCGGGCGGTACGCCATTACCACTGGATAGGGCTGTTGCCGGAACCGGCGCGGCGGTCGAACGGCTATCGCGGGTATGAGATGGCCGACGTCGTCCGGGTGCTGCGCGTACGCAGGCTCGCTGACCTGGGGCTGAGCCTGGACGAGGTGGCCGATGCGCTGGCCGACGACCAGGGCCGGGAGCTGCGCGAGATCGTCGTGGAGATCGCCGCCGACCTGGCCGAACAGGAAGCCCGGATCCGCGCCCAGCGGGAGCGGCTACTGGAACTGGCGACCCGGGAGGGCGATCTGACCTTGTCCGCCGAGCTTGCCGAGGTCTTGGCCCACTGGGAGAAGCGGGCCGGGGACCATCCAGCGTACGAACGGGAGCGCCGGATCGCCGAGATGATCGGCGCCGCGCCGGGCGGCGAGGTGGTCGCCTCTGCGTATCAGGCGGTGGACGACGACGACGAGATCACCGAGCGCGGACTGGCGGTGGCACGGCGTTTTGAAAAGCTCACCGAACGGGACGCGGGCCGGCCGGTCATCGACGAGGTGGCCGCCGAGCTGATCGCGTACGCCCAGGACGTACGCACCAAGGTGCTGACAGCCGCGAACGCGCCAACCGTGGACTCCGACCTGTTCCTGCGGGCGGTCGGCTCGGACCTGAATTCCGCCCAGCGACAGTGCTTCGGCCTGCTGACCGACGAGATCCAGAAATGGGGGTAGGCATGCGAAAACTCCTGCCGCTGCTCTTTCCGGCGGAGCCACGGCTCTTCGCCGCTCTCGGTCGCTGGATCGCCCGCCGGCCGGACCACCGCGGCGGCACCGCCTTCGACTATCCGCGGACCGACACCATGCTCTTCTGGACGATCGTCGTGCTCTGCGTGGTGGAGGGCGGTGCCGTGGAGTTCGTGCTGGCCCTGCTGCGCGTACCAATCGGCTGGGAGGTCGCCAGCATCGTGCTGCACGTCTACGCGGTCTTCTGGATCCTCGGGATGATGGCCAGCTTCGCCGTCAAACCGCATCTGCTGACCGGCGATGCGATCGTCGTTCGCGACGGGGTGTCTACCGAGCTCCGGTTCGGCTACGACACGGTCCGGGCGGCGGTGGTCGAACGGAAGCGGTCGGAAGGTTTCGGTGGTCGTACGGGCCTGAAAGTCGGCAAGGACGGAGTGGCTCTGCTGGCGTACGGGGACGCGACCGTCCGCATCGACTTCCACCCGGACGCGCTGATCTCCCGCAACGGCCAGCCGCTGCCCAGCCCGTACAAGAGCCTGCGGATCAGCGTCGCCGACGCGGCCCGATTCGTCCGTACGATCCACTCTCGACTGCCCACCATGGCCGCGTCTTAAGCTCTTCGCATGGCGATGGCAGGGCTTGTGACGCGTATGCAGGAATTCGGCACCACGATCTTCGCGGAGATGTCCGCGCTGGCGGTGCGGACCGGGGCGATCAACCTTGGCCAGGGTTTCCCGGACACCGACGGCCCGGCCGAGGTGATCGAGGCGGCCGTCGAGGCCTTGCGTACCGGCCAGAACCAGTATCCGCCGGGGCCTGGCATCGCGGCCCTGCGGCAGGCGATCGCGCGCCACCAGCGGCACTGGTACGGGCTGGATTACGACCCGGACAGCGAAGTCATGGTCACCGCCGGCGCCACCGAGGCGATCACCGCGGCGATCCTGGCGCTCTGCGAACCTGGCGACGAGGTGCTCTGCCTGGAGCCTTATTACGACTCGTACGCGGCCTGCATCGCGCTCGCCCAGGCTGTCCGCAAGCCAGTTTTGTTGCACGCGCCCACAGAACCCGGCGGCCGATTCACCTTCGACCCGGCGCAGCTGCGGGCCGCCATCACCCCGAAAACCAAGGTGCTGCTGCTGAATTCCCCGCACAACCCAACCGGTTTCGTGGCCACCCGCGAAGAACTCGCCGCCATTGCCCAGATCTGCGTCGACCACGACCTGGTGGCGATCACCGACGAGGTCTACGAGCACCTGGTTTTCACTGACGCGGCCGCATATAAAAACGATCCGGCAGTCGAGAGTGTCCGAAGTGGACACATCCCGCTGGCGACTTTTCCCGGCATGCGCGAGCGTACGATCCAGATCTCCTCGGTCGGTAAGACGTTCTCCTTCACCGGCTGGAAAGTCGGCTGGGTGTGCGCCCGACCGGAGCTGGTTTCCGCGGTCACCAAGGTAAAACAATTCATGACGTACGTGAACGCGGCGCCTTTGCAGCCGGCCGTCGCGGTCGCACTCAACCTGGATGCCAGCTATTACCCGGATTTCGCCGCCGGCATGCAGTCCCGCAGGGATCTGCTGCGCACTGGCCTCGCCGACGCCGGACTCACGGTTCTGCGTACCGAGGGCACGTATTTCGTCACCTGTGACGTGTCCAGCCTCGGTGTCACCGACGGCCTCGAATTCTGCCGGGCGATGCCCGAGCGATGCGGGGTGGTCGCCATCCCGAGCCAGGTCTTCTATGACCACCAGGACGAAGCCCGGCACCTCGTCCGGTTCGCGTTCTGCAAGCGGCCGGAGGTGCTCACCGAGGCGGCCAAGCGGCTGGCCAAGCTCAAGACCGGTTAACGACATACCACATCGGGCGGCCCGCTCGGCGTTATCCACAGTGCGACCTGTCGTCCACAGATTCGCGATCGCGGCCGCCACCCCGGCCCCGGCGGCGGCAGCCTGGTCACATGCGCTGCCTCGACCCGCGATCGCTCAGACCCATCGCCCTGCTGGCCGGTGAGCTGCTGGCTGTGCTGCTCGCCACCCACCTGGTCGCCGGGCTGCTATGGCCCCCGCCGGCGCGAGTGCCGACACCGTCCCGCCACCGACGCCACCAACGCTGGTCTGGCCGCTGGACGGCGTGCCGCCGGTGGTCCGCGGCTTCGATCCGCCGGCCGGTCCGTACTCACCTGGTCACCGCGGTGTCGACCTGGCCGCGCCGGCCGGCGCGCGCCGTCCGGCGGGCCGGCTCGGGCCGGGTCGTCTATGCCGGTGACCTCGCCGGCCGACCGGTGGTGTCGATCGAACACTCCGGCGGCCTGCGCACCACATATGAGCCGGTCCGGCCGATCGTGCACCGTGGCGACGCGGTGACGTACGGGACGCTGATCGGCACCCTGATCGGCGGCCATCCGGGCTGCCCGATGGCCGCCTGCCTGCACTGGGGCGCACTGCTGAACGGGCAGTATGTCGACCCGCTCACCCTGCTGGCCGGCCTCGGTGGGCCGGTCCGGCTGCTGCCGCTGGACGGCCACGGCCGACGCTCCGGTGGATCGGCCCGCGGGTTGGCGGTAGTGCTCGCCGCCCGGCGCTGGCTCGGCACCCCGTATGTGTTCGCCGGCGGCGACGCGCGCGGGCCAACCACTGGTACCGAACCGGGCATCGGCTTTGACTGCAGCGGACTGACGCTTTACGCCTGGGCACAGGTCGGTGTCAGCCTGCCGCATACCGCCAGCGGTCAGCACCGGCTCGGCCAGCCGGTGCCACCTGGCCGGGAACAGCCCGGTGACCTGGTGTTCTTCCACACCAGTGGCGACCAACCCGACTACTACCACCACGTCGGCATAGCCCTCGGCGGTGGCTTGATGATCGACGCGCCACACTCCGGAGCGGTGGTCCGGATCGAGCAGATCTGGCCCGCCGAATACGCCGGCGCCCGGAGATATTGATGAGTCGGCAGCGAAACTGGAGGTTCTCAAAGAGATGACCAGCGCAGCCACGCCGGCAGTGAATTTTGTCGACGAAGGATGCCTTGGGTTTTAGTCGGGCGTGCTCGGGGCTACGTCGCGCATCATCACGCAGTTGCCCTGGCCCTTGGGTCGGTCGTAGCTGAAGCCCGCACGCTCGTACATCGCGCGGGTGCCGTTATAGAGGAACGACGAGTTCTTCTTCCGGACCCCGCCGGTGTCGTGCGGGTAGCCCTCGACCAGACCACCGCCGGCCGACGCGATCAGCTCGACAGCGCCGCGTAGGGCGATCGCCGCCAGGCCGTGACCGCGACGGCCTCGCTCGACCAGGATGCAGGTAACCCGGTAGTCGGGCAGTCGCTCGGCAGTGGCGAGGTACTCCTTGCGGTGATGGATGCTCGGCAGCTCCTCAGGTGATCCGTACTCCGCCCAGGCGACGGCCCGGTCGCCGTCGTAGACCAGCGCCGCGTGCGCGACCCCGTCAGCCACCAGACGTTGCTTCAGCGCCCGGTTCTCCCCGGCGCTATCGCCTTTCTCCGCGCAGTCGGGATGGAACTTCGTGCACCAGCAGCCAGCGAACATCCCCCCGTTCCGCTCGACGAGAGCGGCGAAGTCGCCGAACGTCTCCGGCGTAAGCGCCTTGATCATGAAGTCGGACATGCCCGCAACGTACCCCGGGTCGCGGAAATTTTGGTCCGGTAGCTCACCGACGACCGGTCGCCGGGACCATTCCGTACATGTTCACCCCTGCCCAGGCGTGATGTTTGCCGTCCACACACAGAAACAGCCGAGGCCGTACGGTGATGGGCATGGCGGACGCGGCTGGCAGGGTGCCTTTGGTGTTGGACGGTCCCGATGTCCGGGAGGCCGATCCGTACGAGCTGCTGGTGGGCTATCTGGACTGGTATCGCGAGACGCTCACCCGAAAGCTGGCCGGCCTCTCGGACACCCAGCTCCGCACGCCGGTGGAGCCGTTCGGCTGGGCGCCGCTCGGGCTCGTCAGACATCTGGGCTGGGTCGAGCGGCGATGGCTGCGGTGGGGGTTTCGCCGCGCAGGACGTGGTGGCGTATCCGCCCGGCGGCGACCCGCAGGAATGGTCGGTCGTCGGGCACGATGACGTGTGGGCCGGTTATCTTTCCGAGGTGCGGCAAGGAAAAGTTATCGTCGCCGACGCTCGGTTGACTGATGTTTCTCAGGTCGGTGGACGCTTCAAGACCGAGGCCGACGCACCGACACTGGGCCGGATCCTGTTCCATCTCCTGCAGGAGTATGCGCGGCACATGGGCCAGCTGGATGTCGTCCGCGAGCTGCTGGACGGCAGCACCGGCGAGTGATGGGAGACAGATGCACATCGAGGACCTGACCGATCTGGCCCGTGCGGTGGACGAGCGCTGCCGGCTGAGCGGCCAGTTCACCCTGCGCTCGGGTCGCACGGCCACCGAGTATTTCGACAAGTATCTCTTCGAGGCCGATCCGGTGCTGGTCAGCCGGGTCGCGGCCGCAATGGTGCCGCTGGTACCAGCCGGCACCGACCTGCTCGGCGGCCTGGAATTGGGCGGAATCCCGCTGGTGACGCTGCTCAGCCAGGCGACCGGCATCCCCGCGCTGTTCGTACGGAAGGAGCCCAAGCCATACGGGACTCGGCGGGCCGCCGAGGGCGGCGACTGCGCCGGGCGGACAGTCACGCTGGTGGAGGATGTGATCACCACCGGCGGAGCGGTGGTGAACGCGGCGCGCCTGCTGCGTGCGGCTGGTGCGACCGTGACCACGGTCGTCTGTGCCCTCGATCGGGAGGAGCCGGTGGACAGCCTGCTGACGCCGGCCGGCATCGAAGTACGGCCGGCGCTGACCCGAACGATGCTGGACAAGGGCCGCTCAGCGGGCTGATCCGCGGCCGATTACGCTCGTGTTCGTGCTGGTCCTGCTGCCTCCGTCGGAAACCAAGGCGCTCGGCGGCGAGGGTCCGCCGCTGGACTTGGACGCGCTGAGCTGGCCGGACCTGTCCCCGCCGCGCCGCAAGCTCGCGGATGCGGTGGTGGAGTTGGCCGCGGACGTGCCGGCGAGCCTGGTGGCGCTCGGTCTGTCCGTACGCCAGCAGGACGAGGTCTCCCGAAACGCGGAACTCTGGACCGCTCCCACCGTGCCGGCGTTGCGGCGCTACACCGGTGTCCTTTACGACGCGCTGGGTTTTGCCAGCTTTTCCCGGCGGGAGCGGAAAAAAGCGCATCGCCGACTGGTGGTGGCCTCCGCGCTGTTCGGGCTGGTCGGCGGCGCTGACCCGATCCCGGCCTACCGGCTGTCCGGCGCCAGCACGTTGCCGGCCGTCGGTGGCCTGCGTTCCTTCTGGCGCCCGACGCTGGAGCCGGTGCTGGCCGAGATCGACGATCTGGTCGTCGATCTGCGTTCTGGGACGTATGCGGCTCTGGCGCCGATCGCGGGCGCGGTGTCCGTGCGGGTGGTTACCGAGGATGCCACCGGCCGACGGCTGACGGTCAGTCACCACAACAAAATGTACAAGGGCCGGCTGGCCGCGGTGCTGGTCCGCCTGGGCCGCGAACCGTCCACTGTGGACGGACTGGCTCGAGCGGTCTCGCGGGCCGGGCTCACCGTCGAGGTGACAGCTGACCGGAGTCTTGAGCTGCTCGCGACCGACTGACCGACCGCAACTGACGCACCTGCGGCGAAAGCAACGCGCCGGCCGTACCCAC
Organism: Fodinicola feengrottensis; assembly: GCF_010993775.1. Lineage (GTDB taxonomy): Bacteria > Actinomycetota > Actinomycetes > Mycobacteriales > HKI-0501 > Fodinicola > Fodinicola feengrottensis. The sequence continues at coordinate 15,962 of NZ_WOTO01000042.1, forward strand.
CAACACCAGCGCGGCGCATCCGACGAGGGTCGGTTCGGCGCCCGCCGCGGCCGCGATCGGACCGGCGACCAGCAGACCGAGCGGGGCGAGCGCGAGTGAGCCGAATCCGTCGTACGCGCTGACCCGGGACAGCACTTCGCCGGGGATCTCACGCTGCAGTGTGGTCGCCCACAAAACGCTGAACACGTCGTTAGACACGCCGACCACCAGCATCGCCACCGCGCAGAGCCAAACCGGCGCGTGGCCGGCGATCAACAGCATCGGCAACGCCGCCGGGAAGGTCGCCAGCACCGCCACCAGCAACGGCCGACCGACCCGGATCCGGCTGGCCAGCACCGCACCGCCAATGGTGCCGGCCGCCCCCCCCCCCCCGACGATGACCGCCCAGGCCTGCGCGCCACCAAGGCCGCGCACGGCGATCAGCGGCCCGAGAACACCAACGTTGGCGTTGACCGCGGCCACTACCAACGAATACTGCGCGACCACCACCCACAGCCATTGCCGCGAGAAGAACTCCCGGCCACCCTGACGCAGGTCAGCGAGCAGCGTCGACGCCTTCCGGACCCGGGCCGGCACTCGAATCGCACCGATAAGCGCGGCGCTGACAAGGAAAGAAGCAGCGTTCAAGGCGATCGCCCATCCCGCGCCAACGAGCGCGACCACCACTCCGGAAAGTACCAACCCGAGCATCAATGACAGGTTCTGTCCGATGCGCAGATAGGCGTTGGCGCGCTGCAAATCCTCGTCCGCGACGATTTCCGGCACCATCCCGCTCATCGCCGGAAAGAACAGCGCGGAAGCCAGCCCAGCGAAGAAAGCGAGCACGACCACCGGCATTATCGCTGTCGTACGGGCGAAAACCAGCGTCGCGAGCCCCGCCCAGGCGAGGCCTGCGAGTATTTCCGCACCCACCATCAACCGGGCTCTGGGCATCCGGTCGGCGATCACCCCGCCCAGCAGAATGAACACCAGCTGTGGGAGCGCCTGCGCGCAGAGCACCACCGAGAGCCGGGCCGGCGTCGCGCCGGGCAAACCAAGCACCCCAAAACGCCAGCGCGACCCGCCCAAACCCATTACCCAGCACCGAAACTGTGTGCGCCCCCGCCAGCGCCGCGAACCTACCCCCAAGCGACCCCGTCACCCACCAACGATAACTCCCCCTGACTCCTCCCAGGGCAAGCACTCGTCCCGTACGATCCCTCGCTCAAACCAAAAGCTCGACCAATCACCACACGACAGGCAACCGATGAAGACCGAAAATAGCCGCATCGTATTTGAACGACAGTTCCTCCACCGGAACCCCGAGCGCCAGTCCCGGAACCCTGTCAAACAGCGTACGCAGAGCGATGTCCATCTCGGCTCGGGCGAGATTTTGGCCGAGGCACTGGTGTACGCCGTAGCCGAAGGCGAGGTGTCGGCGGCCGGGGCGGGTGATGTCGAAGTCGTCTGGGTTCGGGAACAGGCGGTCGTCACGGTTCACGGATCCACCGAGGACGAAAATGGGGTCGCCGGCTCGGATCAGCTGGCCACCGAGCTCGAGGTCCTCGATCGCCATCCGGTCGAAGGCGGCCCAGTCGACGATGGAATGGAACCGCAGCAGTTCCTCCACGGTGCCCGGCCAGTCGGCTGGATTGGCCCGCAGCGAAGCCAAACTCTCGGGTTTGTCGAGGAGTGTCAGGACGCCGAGGGACAGAATGTTCGCCGTTGTCTCGTGACCGGCGACCAGCAGCAGCAACGACATCCCCACCAGCCCATCGTGGCTCAGTTCGCCGCTGGAGAGCCGTTCGGCGACCAGCCGGCCGATCAGGTTGTCGCCGGGCTGCCGTTCGGCCCTGGTGACCAGCTGGTCCAGGTATTGCCAGATTTCGCCGACGGCCGCGGTCGCCTCGGCCGGATCGGCGTCGAGGCTGACGAGTTTGCGCGTACGGGACTGGAAATACTCGTGGTCTTCATAGGGCACACCGAGCAGCTGGCAGATCACCAGCGACGGTACCGCCAGCGTGAAGGCCTCCACCAGGTCAGCCGACCGGCCGCTGGCCAGCAGCTGGTCGATCAGCTCGTCGACGGTCCGCTGGATGCCCGGCCGCATCGCGTTCAGCCGCGGTACGGAGAACTCGGAGATCAGCATCCGCCGATAAATGTCGTGCTCAGGCGGGTCCATGTCGATGAAGAAGCCGTCGCGCGGCGCGGCCCGATCCTGCTCGCCCGGCTGAATCTGCGGCCAGTCCGGCCGGCTGCTGTCGGTGCTGATCCGCCGATCGGTCAGCACCTGTCGCGCCTCCTCGTGCCGCGTCACCACCCAGCCGGTCACGCCACTGGGGAACCGTACGCGGGCCACTGGACCGGCGGCCCGCAGTCCCGCGTACTCCGGTGGCGGAGCGTACGGGCACTGCCGGCGCATCGGAAACGTCTGCATGGCTTCCACGCCATCGTGTGTCGTCGTCATAGTGTTGCCTCCGAGGAGAGGATCAGCATTGCTTACTTACACGAAAGTAAGGAATGCTGAGGCGTACGTCAAGGGCAGGAGTCGACAACACAGCGATGAGCGGGCGAACCGACACCCGGCAGCGGATCCAGCAGGTGGCACTGGAGCTGTTCTCCGAGCGCGGCTATGACAAGACCTCGTTGCGCGAGGTCGCGGACCGGCTGGAAATCACCCGGCCGGCGCTTTACTACCATTTCAAAGCCAAGGAGGACATCCTCGGCAGTGTCATCGAGGATCTCACCGCCTCGATGGACGAGCTGACTGCCTGGGCCAAGGATCAGCCGCGTACGACCGGGGCCGCGAGGCCGTGCTGCTGCGACTCGCCGCGCTGCTCACCCACCAATGGCGACCGCTGCTGCGGTTCGCGCAGGTCAACCAGGGCGCGATGGATGGCGTGCCGGCCGGCACGCAGATGCAGGCGCGGATGCTGGGGATGATGTCCTTGCTGGCCGACCCGGACGGACCGCCAACCGAGCAGTTCCAGGCCTGGCTCGCGGTCATCTCGCTGCTGATCGGCACCATGCCCTTCATCGTGCCGTCCCTCGGCGACCAGGAGCGCACCGACGACATTTCCCTCGCGGTGGCGAAAAAACTGCTCGGTTAGCCCTGCGCTTGGTTCATCGGGGCGAAGATCCGACGCTGGTCACCGGGCATCGTACGTCCATTGTGGACCATGAAGGCGCACTGGTTGATGACCTTGAGCCCGCCGTCGGTCAGCCAGGTCGGCACCTCCGGGTGGTAGTCGTGCACGTCGATCCGTACGCGGCCCGTCCACTCCCCGATCAGGTCGGCGATCAGGCCTTGCGCGGCAACGACATCCCGCGCCACCACCGGCCCGATGATGCGATGGTCCACATTGGACCAGGCGGTGCCGTACGCAATAAGCTCGCCGCGCTCTTCGACGATCCGAAAATGCGCCGCCGATTCCGCCAGCCAGCGCAACAGAACGGACCGGTCCGCGCCGAAACTCTTCCGGTCCGACTCAAGAATTGCGGGAACGTCGTTTTCGTTCACCGGCCTGGACAATCCGGTCGGGCCAGTTTGCTGGAAATTCCCCATGAAAGTGGAAACCGTCGACGCGGCGACGAATCCGAGCCTCTCATAGAGCGGCCGGCCATGCGAGGTCGCGTAAAGAGCGACCACCCCGTCGCCGGCTTGGACCAATGCGTGTTCCAGCAACCGGCGCCCGAGCCCACGTCGTTCATGGCGGGCGGCCGTCAGCACCTCGCCAATCAGCACGATTTCGGTGCCGTACGGCGTGATCGCGGTTGTCGCCACCAGTTCGCCGGACGGGTCCCGAATGCCGAAAACCGTGCCTACCCGGAACGCGATTCGCCATTTCGGTTCCATTCCCGGCCAGCCACGGTCTTCGGACAGGGCCAGGCAGGCGGGCAGGTCGTCCAGCGTCAGCCGGCGGATCGGGACGATCGCGCCGACGGGCCAGTCGTCCCTCACGCGGCGTAGCCCGTCACCTTCGTCGGCGTTACCCGCACCACCACCCGGACGAAACCCGCCGGATCCGGGTCTTTTGGCTTGCCGTCGTACTTCCAGGACAGCTCGTCGTCGAGCTTCAACGCGTCTTCGGTGGTCATCGTCGCGGTGCCCCGAATTTCGGCGTAGTTCAAAGGATCCGCGAGGTCGAAGACGGTGATGCTGACTCGCGGGTCCCGCCGCAGGTTGCGCTCTTTCCGGCGCCCGGCGACCGTACAGAAGAGCAGGTCGTCACCGTCCCGGCCGATCCACATCACGGACGACTGCGGGCCACCGTCCGGGTTCACCGTCGACAGGACCGGATAGTTCTTGCCGTCGACGAGCGCGCGAACGGTGTCATTCAAAGAAACTCCCATGCCCCGGAGGGTACGTGCCGGCCGCGCCGCACGCCGCCCGTTATCGCCGTGGCCTCGCCGTCAGCTGGTACGGGTGAGTTCGACCGTCCAGTTGGTTTCCCAGGTCTCGCCGTGGTCGGCGGAGAACGCCTGCTCCCAGTGGGCCGAGGTGGCGGTGATCTCGGACCAGGTGAAGCGGACCTGGATCGACCGGTCCTGGTAGTGTGTCGTCGCCGTGGAAAAGGCCGACGCCATCGGAAAATCCGCCCACTACCGGCGGCTCCAACTGGCCGCGGTGATTGTTCACCCAGTAGATCGACCACTGCGAGGTGGCCAGGTCGAACACTCGGAACGTGAGGCCGGCGAAACCGCGCGCGGAGCAGTCCATCTCGTCGACGTTGACGATCCCGCCTAGTACTACAGGGCTACTCATGCGAATGAGAGTCGAGATCCAAGCGTCGTCTGGCGGTGCGGCGGGGCCGCCCTGCGTGGCAGCGCCACGTGGGCGGTTCCGCCGTGCCGTCAGACGGCGCTTGGGCTCGGCTATCGCCGCTTGAGTAGCCCTGTAGTACTTAGTAGCGTCTGCCCCTTCAGCCGGCCGGCGAACTCGTCCCACTCACTGGCACCGGCGAGGATCTTGGTCCGCCGCCGGTTGACCAGATCCCACTCGCCGGCGATGAAGTCGAAGTCTTCTTTCGCGCCCTTGGCGGTCATCGAGAACACCCTTTCGTCGTTGTTGTCCCGTACGAGCACCGATCTTGGAAGCAGTCCTTGCCATCTACTGTCAGTGGTTCGCGATAGCTTCGGACCATGCGCGCCAGCCGGTTGCTGTCCCTGCTTCTGCTCCTGCAGAACCGCGGGCAGCTGACCGCGCGGCAACTCGCCGACGAGTTGGAGGTGTCCATCCGGACGATCTACCGGGATGTCGAGGCGCTGTCCGCGTCCGGGGTGCCGGTCTACGGCGAGGGCGGGCCGAGCGGCGGCTATCAGCTGGTGGCCGGCTACCGGACCCGGCTCACCGGACTGACCGGTGGCGAGGCCGAGTCGCTTTTCCTGTCCGCGGTGCCGGCCGCCGCCGCCGAGCTGGGCCTGGGCACCATGCTCGCGGCCGCCGAGCTGAAGCTGCTGGCCGCGCTGCCGGCGGCGTTGCGCGACCGGGCTGGCCACGTCCGGCAGCGATTCCATCTGGACGTGCCGGGCTGGTTCCGGGAGGCCGACCCCACCCCGCACCTGGCCGCCGTCGCCGACGCGGTGTGGAACCAGCGGCGGATCCGGGTGGACTACCAGCGGTGGGCCGGCCCGACCACCCGCACGCTGGAGCCGCTCGGCGTGGTGCTGAAGGCCGGGCTTTGGTATGTGGTGGCGCGCTCGGCTGGCCAGCTCCGCACGTACAAGGTGGCCCAGATCGTCGCGTTGGAGCCGCTCGACGAGCCCTTCGACCGGCCGCCGGACTTCGATCTTCCCACGTTCTGGGCAGCGTGGGCGCGGCGGTACGAGAAGAGCGTGCATGTCGCGACCGCTGTCGTCAGGCTGGCGCCGGCAGCGGTCGAGCGGTTGCCGGGCGTCCTCGGCCGCGCCGTCGCCGACGCGGTGCAGCGTACGAGCATCGGCCCGGATGAGGTGGGCTGGGTGACCGCCACGATCCCTGTGGAGAAGACCGAAGTCGCACACCGCGACCTGCTGAAACTCGGCGCCGACGTGGAAGTGTTGGAGCCACCGGAGTTACGCGCGCTGATGATGACCGAGACGGCCAGTCGATTCGCCGCCGCGTATCTCGCTTAGCTCTTGGCCAGGTCGGCGCCGACCACGGCCCAGCGGCCGGAGCGTTGCCGGATGAGCAGCGTGACCAGCCGGATCACCATCATCAGGCTGAGTCCCGTCCAAATGCCGACCAGTCCCCATCGCAAGATCAGCGACAACACGATCATCGGGAGATAGCCGAGGAAAGCCGCAAGGATCGTCGCGGTCCGTAGGAAGGCCGCGTCGCCGGCACCGAGGAAGACTCCGTCAAGGGCGAAGACCACGCCGGCGATGGGCTGCAGGAGAACGAAAATCCACCACGCGAGCGGGATTTGCGCGAGCACCCCCGGGTCGGCGGTGAACGCACGCGGGAGAATGCCGGCGAGCGCGGCGAACACGACCCCGAGTCCGGTGCCGAGCACCAGGCCGTAGCCAGTGATCCGCCGGGCGACCGATCGCGCCTGGTCGGCGGACCCGGCGCCCAGGGCCGCACCGACCAGCGCCTGCGCGGCGATCGCGAGCGAGTCAAGCACCATGGCGAGGAAGCTCCACAGCTGCAACACCACCTGATGCGCGCCGGCGGCCTCGGCCGACGTACGGGCCGCCACCGAGGTGGCGGCGACCCCGGTGACCTGGAAGGCGAGGGAGCGTACGACCAGGTCGCGGCCCAGTTTGAGCTGCGCGAGGATCGTTCGCGGCTGTGGCCGCAACGGCACGTGCTCGGCCCGCAGGGCGCGCAGGAACAGGGCCGCACCAACGAGTTGGCAGGCGACGTTGGCGACCGCCGAGCCAGGCAGCCCCCAGCCGACCACGTAGACCAGGACCGGGCAAAGGATCGCCGAGGCCACGTTCGCGGCCAACACATAGCGCAGCGGCTTCACGGCATCCTGGACGCCTCGCATCCATCCGTTGCCGGCCATGGTGACCAGCACAAACGGCGCCCCCAGCAGGGCGATCCGGAGCCATGAGACGGCGGCCGCCGCGATCGGTCCGGCGCCGGCGAGCGGCGAGCAGCCTGGCCACCGGCCCCGCGAGCAGCTCACCTATCACCAGCAACACAGCGCCGAGCGCGAGCCCCAACCAGGTCGCCTGCACGCCTTCGGCCACCGCGTCCGCACGCCGTCCGGCTCCGTGCAGCCGGGCCGTGCGGGCGGTCGTGCCGTACGAGAGGAAGGTCAACTGGCTCGACACCAGCGTGAACAGCACCCCGCCCAGGGCCAGCCCGGCCAGCGGCGTCGCGCCGAGATGCCCCACGACCGCGGTGTCCACCAGCACATAAAGCGGCTCGGCCGCGAGCACCCCGAGCGCGGGCACCGCCATCGCGAGGACCCGCCGCGGACCGGTGTCAACCTCAAGCGCGACCATCGACTCTCCAGGTTAAGTAAGGGGTAGAGTCACCCTCTACCCCTGACGCTAACACGCGCCAGCACACCGCCATAGCCCTCTTCTTCAGCCCGCACAGCCCAGCTGCCGCCGATTCAGGCGACACCTCAAACACCCAAAGACACCCCCGTCGCCAAAAATGTCAGCCCCACCCCAGATTCTGGATTTTTCGGGGGCGGCATCTTCTGCGTACACCGTACGCAAGCAGCTTCAGGCGCGCGGATGGGCCTGCTGGTACGCGGCGCGGAGGCGTTCGGCGGACACATGCGTGTAGATCTGCGTGGTGGCCAGCGAAGCGTGGCCGAGCAACTCCTGCACTGTGCGCAGGTCAGCGCCGCCTTCGAGCAGGTGGGTGGCGGCCGAGTGGCGCAGGCCGTGCGGACCGATGTCGGGCGAGCCGTCGACGCTGCGAGCGGCGGCGTGCACGATCCGGCGGACCGTGCCGGGGCTGATTCGCTGGCCGCGAACCCCGAGGAAGAGAGCCGCCCCGCTGTCTGAAACGCGCAGGGCCGGGCGACCGATGGACAGATACGCCTGGAGCGTGCGCTCGGCGGGAATGCCGTAGGGAACCGTACGCTCGCGCCCGCCTTTACCGAAGACACGCACGAGCCGTCGTCCGTCGTCGACCGCGGACAGGTCGAGGCCGCAGAGTTCGCCGACGCGGATCCCGGTGCCGTAGAGCAGCTCCAGGATCGCGCGGTCGCGGGCCCCGACCGGTTCGTCAGGCGCGGCCGGCGACTCGACGACGCCAGCGGCTTGCTCGCGGCGCAACACCGCTGGCAGGTCGCGATGCGGCCGCGGGCTGGCCAGCAGCGCGCCCACGTCGGTGGGCAGTAGGCCGGTGCGGTGTGCCCAGGCGGTGAAAACCCGCGCTGCCGCCGCGCGTCGGCCGAGCGAGGTGGAAGCCGCTCCCCCGCTGCGTAGCCTGGCCAGCCAGCTGCGCAACGCGGCCAGCTCCAGCTCGGCGGGGCTGGTCAGGCCCAGCCGGACGGCATGGTCGAGCAGCGACACGATGTCGGTGACATACGCTCGTACGGTGTGCTCCGACCGCCCGCGTTCAGCGGCCAGGTGTCGCTCGAAGCGGTCCACCGCCTCGCGATGCGCGACCGGCAGCTCGGCACGCATCGCCTTGGTGCTCACGCCGACAGCTCTTTTTCCAGCGGCGTACGGAAACTGGGGGTGACCCGGCGATCGCCCAGGACCGTCGTCAACCGCTCCACCTCGACTTGGACGCGAGTGGTCGCGTCGGCATCCACGTCCTCCAGCAACCGGTAGACGATCTCCCCGGAGGCTCGCTGCGCCCATCCACCGACGATCCGGCCGTCCAACCAGACCGTCGGGCCGATGTTGCCGTTGCGGTCGAACAGCGCGGCCGCGTGCTCACCGAGGAACCAGCCGCGGTCCTGCCAGCCCATCGGGGTCGGGTCCAAACCGGGCAGCAAAGCCGCCCACGGCCTGACGGCCGGAGCCGGCTTCAGGTCATCGGCGAGGGCGATTCCCGGGGTGCCATCAAGATCCACCTCGGACACGTTGAGCTGCGACAATGCCTTCTTCGTCTGACCAAGACTCCAGCCCGTCCACCATTTCAGGTCGGACAGCGGCGCCGGCCCGAAGGCGCTCAACCAGCGCCGCGCCAGCTCTGCCGCGCCCTCTTCCGCCGATGACTGAGCAGGTTCGGCGGGCAGCCAGTCCTGCGCCACTGACCACTGGTAGAGCCGCGACATCCACGAGCCGCGCGGCCGGCCGCGAACGATCCTTCCGTGCGCGGCGAGCACGATCAGGACCCGGCCGGTGATGTTCTGGGTCGACTCGTACGGCTTGCCGGCGGCCATCACGATCGGCGTCCGCAGCAGCGGCACCTCGGCGGAAATTTCGGCCGCGGTCGATGGACCGCGAGTCCGCAAGGCCTCGAACGCGGCTTCCTCCAGCTCCGCAAGCCAACTCTTCACATCTCCCTCGTGACCAGCGGTTTCGAGCATCTTGACGAGCAGCTTGCGCTGCTGCGCGCCGACCGCGCTGGCGGCCGCCTCCTGGACGGCCGGCATCAGGTCCAGCGGCACCACGAACAGGGTCCGGCGCATGCCGAGCATTCGTACGACGGTGCGCTCCTCATAAAGCGTCCGCTCGATCTCGGCTGGGTCGGGCTGGCGGAGCCGGGCGATCGCGGCCAAGTAGACCGAAGCCGGGTCGCTGGCGTGGAGGCAGACCACGCTGGAGGCGGCCTCCAGGGTGCTGTCGACCCGAGCCGATGCCGCCAGCCGATGCCGCGAGGCCAGCCTCGCCCGCCGCTGCTCGACCCCGATCCGTACGACCATGCGCACCTCCGATCCCCAGCCTAGAGCCCTCCGCGAACTCGACGTTTTCGTTGTCTCCGCCGGCGTGTCGCGAGCAAAAACGTCGAGTTCGCGAGGGTCACCGGATCGAAGGGCGAGCAGAGAGGTGGGGGTGGTGCGGGCGCCGGCGGCGAGGCGATAGCGGTCGGCGTCACGGTGCAGGCGGGCCGCCTCGACCAGGCCGGCGAGGGCGGTGGTCACCTGGTCAGCGGGGAACGAGATGGCCTCGCAGAGAGTGCTGGCCGAGACCCAGTCCATGGCCGGCATTGCCTCCACCACGGCGGCGCTGACCTCGTCGAGGCGATCTCGCCAGCCATCGGGCGCCCGGGGCAGGTCGGCGAGGTCTGCGCCGATCCTGCCGACTTCCTCCAGCACCTCCTCGGCGCGAGTGACCAGGATCGCGAGGCCGGATCGAAGCAGCTGGTGACAGCCGACCGAGGTGCCGGAATTGACCGGGCCGGGCACCGCCATCACCACCCGGCCAAGCTCGGTGGCTCGCCGAGCGGTCGCCCGAGCACCGCTGCGAGCGCCGGCCTCGACCACCACGGTCCCCGCGGTCAACGCCGCGATCACCCGGTTGCGGACCAGGAACCGAGGTCGCCGCGGGGTGGTGCCAGGCGGCCACTCGGACACCAGCAGACCGCTGTGGGCGATCTGATCGAACAGGCCGGCGTGACCCGGTGGATACGGCACGTCCACGCCGCAGGCCAGCACCGCGACCGTCTGGCCGTCGGCGGCCAGCGCGCCGCGATGGGCCGAGCCGTCGATCGATCCCCGTACGCGCGCCGCCGGACACCACCGTCCAGTCGCGGATCGCCAACCCGTACGACAGCTCGGCGGTGACATGTGAGCCGTACCCGCTGGCTGCCCTGGACCCGACCACCGCCACCGACTGGCGGACGGTGTCTGCCAACCGCAGCGGGCCGCGCAGCCACAGCGCCACCGGTGGCGCCACCGAGCGCTCGATCGTGGAGACCGAGCTGCCGCTGGCGACCAGGGCCTGCCGGCGGGCGGCGAGGCGGGCCAGCCCGAACAGACTCGCTTCCGGCCACTCCGCGTCACCGGGGATGGCCAACCGTGCGCCCACCTTGGCGGCCTTCTCCAGCAGCCGGTCGGCGAGATCGAACGGATCCATCCGCTGGCTGTCCTCGCGCTGGCTAGCGATCCGCCGCACCAGGTCGGCCGCGCCGACCCGCTCGGCGGCAAGCCGCACCCGGTCGTCGCCCGGTTCGACCAGCGCGGTGAGCGCGGCCCGGCCTCGCCGCTCCTCGTCCAGGACGAGTGTTTCGGTGCTGGTCATGGCTGGCTCACGCGGCCTTTCCGGTCCGGAGTTCGACGGCCTGGTCGACGTCGTCGCCGGCCGGCATGGTGCGGCCGGCGAGATCGCAGACCGTCCAGGAGATGCGCAGCACCCGGTCATAGCCGCGGGCCGACAGGGCACCGTTCTCGAATGCCATGTCGAGCGTCCGCCGGACCGACCGCGGGAGTCTGAAGTTCTGCCGCAGCGACGGACCGGGCACGTCGGCGTTGGTGGCCCAGCCGTACGGCCGCCAACGGTCCGCCGCCGCCTCGCGGGCGAGCCGCACCCGTTCCCCGGACCGCCGCCGAGCTCTCCAGTTGATCCGTTGGCCCCAGCAATGCCCCCGGACGGACCGGCAACAGCTTCACCTGCAGGTCGATCCGGTCCAGCAGCGGCCCGGAGATCTTGCGCAGGTAACGCCGGCGGGTAGCCGCCGGACAGGTGCAGAGAGCATCGCCTCTGGGACTGGGGCGCACGGGCACGGCACGGATTCGCCGCGACGACCAGCTGCACGCGGCTGGGATACGTCACGATGCCGGCGGCCCGGGAGATCTGCACCTGGCCACGCTCCAGCGGTTGCCGCAGCGACTCGAGCACGCCTCTCGGGAACTCGGGAGCTTCGTCGAGGAAGAGCACGCCTCGATGGGCCAGCGAGAGCGCACCGGGGCGAGCCAGCCCAGCGCCACCGCCGACCAGCGCCGGCATCGTGGTGGTGTGATGCGGGGCCTGGTATGGCGGGCGGCGGATCAGCGCGCAGTCGGGCGGCAGCACCCCGGCGATCGAGTGCACCGCGGTCACCTCCAGAGACTCGTGCTCGGACAGCGGCGGCAGCAGGCCCGGCATCCGTTCGGCGAGCATCGTCTTGCCAGACCCGGGCGGCCCCACCATCGCGAGGTGATGGCCACCGGCGGCGGCGATCTCCACCGCGGCCCGGCCGTCCGGCTGGCCGACCACGTCGGCCAGGTCCAGCCCACTGTCCTGGTCCGGGTCGACCTCCGGCGCCGGCTCGTCCGGGATCTCCAGCGTGCCGCGCAACATGGCCAGCAGGTCCGCGAGGTTGTCCACCCCGACGACCCGCAGGTCGGCGCTGACCAGCCGCGCCTCGGCGGCGTTGCCGGCCGGCACGACCACCCGGCCGATCCCGGCCCGGCTGGCCGCCAGCACCGCCGGCAGCACGCCCCGGACCGTACGAATCCGGCCGTCCAACGCCAGCTCGCCGACCAGCACGGTGTCCCGCAACGCCCCGGCGGGCAACACCCCGGCGGCCTGCAGGATGGCGACCGCCATCGCCACGTCGAAGCCACTGCCCTGTTTGCGCACCGAGGCCGGCGACAGGTTGACGGTGATCCTGCTGGTCGGCCAGCCCTCGCCGGAATTCGTCACGGCCGCCCGCAGCCGGTCCCGGGCCTGGCCGAGCGCGGTGTCCGGCAGGCCGGTGATCACCAGCTTGGGCAGGCCCTGGCTGAGGTCCGCCTCGACCTCCACCAGATAGCCCTCGATGCCCAACAACGCCACCGAACGGGCCCTCGCGACGCTCACAGCACCCCTCGCAGGTGCTCGACCTGGGTGCCCAAGGTGGTCGAGAGCAGCACTTCGACCACGTCGAAACGCAGGGTCGGAGCGTGCTTGCCGGAGTCGGCGAGCCACATCCCGGCGAGCTTGCGCAGCCGATTCGCCTTCTCCGGCGACACCGCCTCCGCCGGCCGGCCGAACCTGGTGCCGCGCCTGGTCTTCACCTCGCAGAAGACCAACGCATCGCCGTCCCTGGCGACCACGTCGATCTCGCCCGCCCGGCAGCGCCAGTTGCGGTCCTCGACCGCCATCCCAGACTCGCGCAGGTGCCTTACCGCGACCTCCTCCCCGAACCTGCCCACCGCGTTACTGATCCCCATGCCGACCACGTCGCACCCTCCCCGCGCCGAGCGACCAGCCGCCGGTGCGTACGCCGGAAATCCTGCCGGCGGGGACGGGTGGTGGGACGGGGACGAGGGAGATCTGTGGATGGCGGGCGGGGCTGGGGATAACCCGGTAAGGGCCCCAAGATGTGCTACCGAGCGGTCACTGGCCCGGCAGGCCCGCCGCGCGTCGCGCGAAGAAGCCCTCGGCCTGTTCGTCGGTCATCGCGACCCGGCCGGCCGGCTGGGACGCGACCGGCGCACGGCGTACGTCCGCGTGGCTCTGCCATTTGGTCGTCTTCCACGGGCTCGCCGACTCGGTGGCGAGGATGTCGTGGGTCAGTTCAGCGCGTGTCCCGGTAGCAGGAACCGAAGGCGCCCTCGTCGAAGCGCAGCACCCGTCCGAGCGCGTAGCCGAGCGAATACTCATGCCAGGAGCCGTAGGTCGCCTGGCTCAGCTCACCGGCCTGGGTGATCAGCCGCTCAGCGGCGGCGCGGTCGCAGTATCGGGCGGCCAACCCCCAGCGGATCACGTTGACGGCCCGCCCGTAGTCATAGCCGGCGACGGTGTCGACCACCTCGTCACCGGTCATCATCTCGGCGTCCCGGAAGGCCGCCTCGTACTCCAGGATCATCCCCATCAGGTCGATGGTCTCCTCCAGCGCGTCCTGCGGGATCTCCTTGCCGCGAGCCCAGGTGAGGAACTCGTTCCGCCAGACCTTGACCGGCAGCGAAGCCGCCGCCGGCCCACCGAGATGCCGCCGCATCGACAGCAGCACCTGGATCGCCGGGTCGCTGTTGTCCGCCTCGAACAGATAGCCGAGCTGCTGGGACCAGGCGTCGGCGCTCTCGATCCCCCAGTCGTCGCGCAGCCGCTGCATGTCCGCGGTGTAGTCGCCGCAGTACGTGTTGATCGTACTGTTCCACACCACACCGTTGGACACGGCCAGGTGCGCGCCGCAGGCCAGCCCATGCGCGAGCGGCCCACGGGTCGGCCCGCGCCCAGTGGTGATCAGCTTGTCGTGCACGAACCGGCCCGGCGGTCGGCCCGGTTCGCTCAGCCAGTCCTGGATCATGTCGTGGCTGAACGCGGCCTCGATCGGGGTGCCGCGGTTGACCACGAACCAGCGCGCGCGGTGGCTGTCGTTGCTGGCCAGGTTCTCCCACTGGGCGCAGAACATCACCCAGTCGTCGTCCAGCTCGTCGAGCTCACCAATCGTGCACACGTCCAGGAACTGCCGGCCCAGCTCCTTACGCAGCGGCAGCGAGTACGCCTCGCCCGTACCGTCGACGAGGGCGTCGCCGTCGCTCTTGGGGACCTTCAGGTAGACCTCGCCGAGCCCGACGATGCGCTGGTACGAGGCGAGGTCGCCGCGGCTCTTCGCGGCGTGGAGCTGCTGCTCCAGATCGGTCGGCGGCTGCCACACCTTGCGAAGGGTCCTCTCAGACGAAGTTCTTCGCCGACCAGCCTAGGTGTACCGCCAACGCACCGATCAGCTACTCGGCATCGTCACTCACCCGATCGACCGCGTCACGCCCAGGACTCTCGGTCCGATAACGACCGGGCGTCGTCGCCGTACGAGAGGTGTCCACGTCCGACCCGCCAGGACCGACATCGGGCGTGTACGTGCCCAGCACCGGCTCCGCGCTCTCGGAGGTCGCCTCGGCCCGATGCACCCCGCCCGGGTCCATATCCGCCGGCCGCTGCTCACCGCGGCCCTGGTCGGCGTGCAGGTCCGGGAAGGCCTCCTGCGGGCTCGTACGCCCCTGTCCGGCGTCGGGTGGCACGGGCGGCGCCGTTCTGCTGCGCCGCGCTGTCATATCGCTGGTCAGTCATCGATCCTCCTCCTCATCCCAGGTGGGATACCCCGGATGAGGAGGACGAATCGGTTACTCGCCGAACGGCGCCGACCCGTCGGACGGCAGCGAGATGTCCGGCTTGTCGAGTTCCTCGACGTTGACGTCCTTGAACGTCACCACCCGGACGTTCTTCACGAACCGGGCCGGCCTGTACATGTCCCAGACCCACGCGTCGGACATCTCCAGCTCGAAGTAGACCTCGCCGTCCGCGCGTTGCGAACCTGCAGGTCAACCGCGTTGGCCAGATAGAACCGCCGCTCGGTCTCCACCACGTACGAGAACTGCCGGACGATGTCCCTGTACTCCCGGTAGAGCTGAAGCTCCATCTCGGTCTCGTACTTCTCAAGATCTTCCGCACTCACTCAGCCAACACCCCCTCCAACTGCACATCATCGCTTACCGCGATCGATACGTGACGCTGTGACCCCTTCAACGTCGAAACGTTGATGAACGACGACCGATGGATCTCACACGCGCCGTGCTCGCGCGAGCGCGGCCGTGTGTTCGGCGGTGATGTAGCCCTTGTGCCGAGCGAAATCGTACTGCGGCCAGGCCTCGTGCAGCTCCACCATGAGCCGGTCCCTGGTCACCTTGGCCAACACCGAGGCGGCCGCGATGCACGCGACCACCCGGTCCCCCTTGGGCACTGCCAGCGCCGGAGCGCAGAAACCGTCCACCCGGAAGCCGTCGGTCAGCACGTACTGCGCTCTCTGATCCAGCAGCCCCACAGCGCGGCGCATGCCGTCAATATTGGCAGCGTGCACGCCACGGTGGTCGACATCGGGCGTGTCGACGACCACCACCGCGTACGCCGAAGCGCGTGCGATGACCTCGTCATAGACCCGGTCGCGGCTGGCTGGGGTGAGCAACTTCGAGTCGGCCAACCCGGGCACCTCTCCGCGCCGGCCCGGCGGCAGGGAACAGGCGGCGACCACCAACGGCCCCGCACAGGCCCCGCGACCAGCCTCGTCGGCGCCGGCGATCCGGTCGAACCCACGCCGGCGAAGTGCCTGCTCCATGGCGTACATGCCGGCCTCGCGGCGGATGACGGTCCTGGGTGGAGCCAACATCAGACCGCCTCTCGGATCAGGTCGGGCAACTCGGTGGGAAAGAACAGCTCGTCGGTCGCCGCCAGCTCGTCCGCGCTCCACCAGCGGTAGCCGTGGCACGACCGGCGCTCGACATCCTCCCAGCCACTGCTGTCGACCTCCAGGAAACCGCAGCGCAGAACGAAAAACGTATTGGTCTGGCGATAGAACCTGCCCTCGAACGTGAAGCGCGCCTCGTCGTCGTGGAAAACCGGGCCGGTCAGTTCCTCGGGCGACGCCCGCAGTCCGGTCTCCTCGGCCAGCTCACGGACGGCGGCCCGCAGCGTGTCCTCTCCCCGGCCGATGCCGCCACCAACAGTGATCCAATACGGCGGTTTGTTCGGTTCGCCCGGATCGAAAGCATGCATCATCAACAGCCGCGCGTCCGGATTGATGAGCAGCACTCGGGCACCGGCCCGTTCGATCACGTCGTCAGCGGTCATCCTGCCCCACACCCTACTGCGAGGGTACGTGCGAAAAAAAAAAAAACGTCCGGCACCGGCAGACTGGACGCGCGCGACAGCGGCCAGTAGATCCGCCACACCGGACCGATGACGCTGGCGACCGGCACGGTGCCGGAGCTGTCGTCCAGATGAAAGCGCGAGTCGCCCGAGATCGGCCGATGTCGCCGAGCAGGAAGATCCGGTCTTTGGGAACTCGCACGTCGAACGGGACCATCGACGGCACATCGACGGGATACAGATACAGCTCGGTCAGCGCGTACCCGTTGACGCTCACCTTGCCGGCCGCATCGCAGCACTTCACGTGATCGCCACCGATTCCGATGACCCGCTTGGGAAAGGTCGACTCCTGCGCACTGACTCCCCAACTCGGCGGCGCGGTGAAGATCACGATCTCACCACGCTGTGCGGCTCCGGCTTGCTTGCGGACCAGAATCCGGTCGTTGAGCTGAAGAGTCGGCCCCATCGAGGCGGACAAGACGGTGAAGGCACGGTACGAGGCCAGTCCGCCAACGACCGCGGCCACGACGACGAGCATGACCACACAAGCCACGATCAGAACGCCCAGCGCCCAGCGCCGGGTGGCTGCCATCGCCTTACTTCTTCGGCGCCGGGACCGACGCGAAGGTCGCCGGGACGCCCAGTCCGGTCCACCGGTTGAGGGGCCAGTACGTGGCGAAAGCCTCGCCTTGGACATTGCTGATCGGGACAGTGCCCGAGTCCATCGCCAGGTAGATCCGGGAATCCCCGGAATTGCCGCGATGGTCACCCATAACGAAAATCCGGCCGGCCGGCACGGTGATGTCGAACCGGATGTCCGACGGCCGGTCGCCAGGGCGCACGTACGGCTCGGTCAGCCCATATCCGTTGACGGTGACCTGACCAGCCGCGTTGCAGCACACCACGTGGTCACCGGGCGTACCGATGACCCGCTTGATGAAGATCTTCTCGTCCGGTGGCGCGTTCCAGCCGACCGGTGGCTGGAAGACGATGATCTCGCCACGCTCGGGCGCCCTGAAGTCGTAGACGATCTTGTTGACCAGCACCTGGTCATTCACCAGGAGCGTGTCCTCCATGGACTCGGACGGAATATAGAACGTCTGCACCGCGAACTGACGGACCACCAGGGCCACCACCAGCGCGATGACCACCAGGATCGGCAGTTCCACCCAGAACGGCAGCCGGCGGCGCCGGGTACGTGACTCTGACATCGACTCCCCCTGCTCAGGACCGCGCGGCCGCGGGCACGTTGTCGAAAGTGGCTGGCACGCTCAGCGGGGCCCATCGGGAGATCGGCCAGTAAATCGCGAAGGCTCGGCCCTCGACCGCGCTGATCGGGATGGTGCCGGACGAGTCGCCCAGGTGATAGCGGGAGTCACCGGAGATGTCCCGGTGATCGCCCAGTACGAACAGCCGGCCGGCCGGGACGGTGATCTGGAACCGGATCGTGGAGGGCTGGTTGCCGGGGAACAGGTACGGCTCTTGGAGGGCGTACCCATTCACGGTGACCTTGCCGGCCGCGTCGCAGCACACGACTTTGTCCCCCGGCTCCCCGATCGCCCGCTTGATGAACTCCTTCTCGTCTGGCGGCGCTTTCCAGTTGGCCGGCGGCGCAAAGACGATGATCTCGCCCCGTTCGGGCGCCCGGAAGTCGTAAATCAGCTTGTTGACCAGCACCTTGTCGTCCAGCGCGAGGGTGTTCTGCATCGAGCCGGACGGGATGTAGAACGGCGCCAGCGCGAACTGGCGGACCACCAGCGCGACCACCAGGGCGATGACGACCAAAATCGGCAGCTCGAGCCAGAAGGGCAGCCGCCGACGGCGGGCCTGGGTTGCTTGCATCCGCGAAACCTGTGTCTTTCTCGGCTCAGGACCGCGGTGCCGCGGGCACGCCGTCAAAGATGGCCGGCACGCTCAGTGGCGCCCAGCGGGATATCGGCCAGTAAATCGCGAACGCCCGACCCTCGACGCTCTTGATGGGAATCGTGCCGGACTGGTCGGTCAAGTGGTAGCGGGAGTCACCGGACACCTCGCGGTGGTCGCCGAGCACGAACAGCCGGCCGGCCGGAACCTCGATGCTGAACGGCATGCTCGACGGGACGTTGCCGGCGTACAGGTAGGGCTCGGTCAGCACGTACCCGTTCACGGTCACTTTTCCGGCCGCGTTGCAGCACACGACCTTGTCGCCCGGCGTCCCGATGACCCGCTTGATGAACTCCTGCTCGTTCGGCGGGGCGTCCCAGCTGGGCGGCGGCTGGAAGACGATGATCTCGCCGCGCTCAGGCGCCCGGAAGTCATAGATCAGCTTGTTGACCAGCACCTTGTCGTTGATCTCGAGCGTGTGCTCCATCGACCCGGAGGGGATGTAGAACGTCTGCACGAGGAACGTACGGACCAGCAGCGCCAACACGAGAGCGAAGACGATGAGGATCGGCAGTTCGATCCAGAAGGAGAGACGCTTACGTTTTCGGTTGCTCAGCTCGCACCAAGGCAGCCTACGATGCCGGTCGCCGTCGGTGTTGCCCGGTACACGACCAGTTCGTGCCGCATCTGCCGCTTGACCACGACTTTTTTACTTGGGCATTAGGGATCGCGGCGGCCACGGACGCGTCTCGTACGGACCGGTAGGGCCAGCAGCGCTGAGGCGTTCAGGCCGCCGAAGGTGGCGGGGACGTCCAGCGAGCTGGTATGCGAGAACGGCCACACGATCACGAAAGCACGGCCGATGACGTCGTCGATGCTGATCGTGCCGTGCCACGTGTCGGTGATGTGGTAGCGCGAGTCGGCCGAGATGGCCCGATGGTCGCCCAGCACGAACAGCCGGTTGGGTGCCACCTTGACCGGCCCGAAGGGGCGCTGCGAGAGGGGGGTGTTGTCGTAGACGTACGGCTCGTTCAGACCGAGCCCGTTGACCGTCACCCGGCCCTGCCGGTCACAGCAGCGCACAGTGTCCCCTTGGACCCCGATCACCCGCTTGACCAGGTCCTTCTCACCCGGTGGAGTGGCGCCGAAGAGGCTGCCGATCCAGGCCAGCGTGACGGGGCCGAAACCGCTCGGCGGGGTCACGCCCTCGTCGTTCCAGTCGTCGGCCCCACGAAAGACGACCACCTCGCCGCGCTTGGGATCGCGCACGGTGTAGATGATCTTGTTGACCAGGATCTTGTCGCCGATCCGGAGGGTCTCCTCCATCGATCCGGACGGGACCGTGAAGGGCTGCACCAGGAAGGCCTTGACCAGGATGGCGATCGCGACCGCGACACCGGTCAGCAGCAGGGTTTCCTGCCACAGGGCCAGCGGCCGGCGCTCCCGGATGGCCCGGTGACGCCCGCCACGGTGCGCGTGACCGTGGCTGGGCACCGAGGTTCTACGCGACGAAGGACCGCGCTCAGCGCGCGATCGCCTCGCGCTTCTCCTTGATCTTGGCGGCCTTGCCGCGCAGGTCGCGCAGGTAGTAGAGCTTCGCGCGACGCACGTCGCCGCGGGTCACCACCTCGATCTTGTCGATCACCGGGGTGTGCACCGGAAAGGTCCGCTCGACGCCGACGCCGAAGCTGATCTTGCGGACGGTGAAGGTCTCCCGCACGCCCGAACCCTGGCGGCGGATAACCGCGCCCTGGAAGATCTGGATCCTGGAGCGGTTGCCCTCGACGACCCGTACGTGCACCTTGGGGTGTCACCGGGACGGAAGGCCGGGATGTCGGACCGGAGCGAGGCGGTGTCGACCGCATCCAGGGTGTTCATCGTGAAATCGCTTCCTCGTCGTTCAACTGGCGCGGCACACGCGTGGGGCTGCACCGGACGTTTAAGGGCTAACGGTCTGTAACTCTGCGCATCCGCAAGGGCGGGCGGCAACCTGTCTATGGTGCCACAGCGCGTACGCGGCGGTAAAACCGGTGCCGCTCAGTCTTCCTGGCCAGGCTCGATGCCGGCCTCGGCCAAAACCGTACGGTCTGCTGTGGACAGCGCTTCGGGCGCCAGCGCGGCCAGCAGGTCGGGCCGTCGAGCGGCCGTACGCGCCAACGCCTGGTCTCGCCGCCACCGTGCGATCCGGCCGTGGTCACCGGACAGCAGAATGGGCGGAACGTCCCGATCTCGCCACGAGGCCGGCTTGGTGTAGACCGGATATTCGAGCAGACCGTCCGCGTGCGACTCCTCAACCAGCGGACTCCGGGTTGCCCACCACACCGGGCAGCAGTCGGCCGACCGCCTCGACGATGACCAGCACGGCGACCTCGCCGCCGTTGAGCACGTAGTCGCCAAGAGAGATCTCCGTCACTGGCATCCGCGTCGCGGCCTCCTCGACGACCCGCGCGTCGATTCCCTCGTACCGGCCGCAGGCGAACACCAGCCGTTGCTCGGCCGCCAACTCGTGCGCCATCGCCTGGGTGAAGACCTCACCAGCCGGTGTGGGGACGATCAGCCTGGCCTTCTCCCCCGCCGGTACGACGGTGTCCAACGCCTCGCCCCACGGCTCCGGCCGCATCACCATGCCGGCGCCCCCGCCGTACGGCGTGTCGTCCACGGTGCGATGGCGGTCGTGTGTCCAGTCCCTCAGGTCATGGACCGCCACCTCCAGCAGGCCCTTGTCGCGGGCACGGCCGAGCAGCGACTCCCGGAGCGGCGCCAGGTAGTGGGGGAAGATCGTGATCACGTCGATGCGCATGGCAGGAAAGACCGTACCGGCCGGGCTGAAACGGTCGGCACGCCGGACTAGCGTCTTGAGCTGTGCGGAACGAGTGGGCTCTGTTGCCACCGCTGGGCTTGGCGTTGCTCGCCACCGCCACGCCGACATCGAACCTGACTGACCTACTTGAGAGCGTAGGTCAGGTGGGTCACCACGCTCGTCTGGCGGGCCGACACCTGCCGCAGATCCACCCGCCCGGCTCCCGCAAGCAGCCGCTCTCCGCGCCCGAGGAACACCGGCGCCACGTGCAGGCGCAGCTCGTCGATCAGGCCGGCGGCCAGATACTGGTTCACGGTGGCCGCGCCGCCGGCGATCGAGACGGTTCGGTCGCTGGCCGCCGCCCGCGCCTGGTCGAGCGCGTCAATGATGCCGCCGGTCACGAAGTGGAAAGTCGTGCCGCCCTCCATCTCCACGGACTCCCGCTCGCGGTGGCCGAGCACGAAGACCGGCGCGTGGTAGGGCGGTTTCGGGCCCCACCAACGGTCCGGTCCAGTCCAGGTCCCAGTCGCCGCGGTCGGGACCGAACATGTTGCGGCCCATGACGTAGGCGCCGGCAACGCAGATGTTTTTGATCTCCTCGGCGTTCTCGTCCGCCGCCTCGAACATCCACCGGGGCAGGATCTTGTGCACCCCGTCACCGAACGGGTCGTCGGCCCGCTGGTTGAGGCCGGCGGCGTACCCATCGACCGACATCATCATGTCGCTGGTCACCAGGCTGTTCGTCATGGTCGTCACTCCTGTTGCCGGGCGGCTCTGGCAGCCGCTTCACCGGGTAGTCGAAGCAACTTCACGGATCTTGACATCGGGAACCGAGATTCAGTGGACCAAATGACGGCCGTCGACGGATGGCCCGCATTTCACGCCGCCCCAGGTTCCGGCCCGGCGTTAGCAGGCGCTAAAGATCGAAGAGGCCTTCGGGGGGGCGTCGATGGTGATCGTACGAGCGGTGGCGTCGATGGCGGTGACGATGGCCTTCACGAACGGGATCAGGTGTTTGCGCCCGTCGCCGGCGGTCACGATGAGCATGTCGCCGCCGGGGCCGTGGTCAACCGCGGTGAGCGTGCCGATGGAGGCGCCGGCCGGGTCAACGGCGGCGAGGCCGACCAGGTCGTGATCGCGGAACTCGTCCGGATCGTCCAGGTCGGGTAGGTCTTCGGAGTTGACGACCAGGAAGATGCCACGCAGCTCTTCAGCCGCTGATCTGTCCGGCACGTCTTTGAAATGCAGAATCAGCCGGCCGCTGTGCCAGAAGGCGTTGTCGATGGCCAGCGGACCGGCGTCGGCCGGGTCGGTTTCCAGCACCGACCCGGCCATCATCCGTTCGTCCGGCTCGTCCGTACGCACCTCGACCGTCACGTCCCCACGAATGCCGTGAGGACGCCCCAGCCTGGCTACGACGAGCTGCATCGAAGCGTCAGTGCCGGTCGGTGTCGACGACGTCGACGCGTACGCCCCGACCGCCGACACCGGTCATCACCTGGCGCAGCGCCCGGGCGGTGCGGCCGCCGCGGCCGATCACCTTGCCCAGGTCGTCCGGGTGCACCCGCAGCTCAAGAGTCGAGCCGCGGCGTCCGCTGACCTCGCCGACGCTCACCTCGTCCGGGTGGTCGACGATGCCGCGTACCAGGTGCTCGAGCGCTTCCTCGAGCACTTAGGCCTCCGCGGCCGGGGCGGCCGGCTCGGCGGCCTTCTCAGCAGCCTTGTCGTCCTTCTTGGGCGCCCGCTTCTTCGGGGTGGTCGCGCTGCCCTTACCGTCCTCGTTGGCCTTGTCGGACTCGGCGAAAACGGTGCCGATCTCCGGCCGGGCCGCCTTGGGCTCCTTGACCTTGAGCGGCGGCGGGGCATCCTCGCCCTTGAACTTCTGCCAGTCACCGGTGAGCTTGAGCAGCACCTCGACGGCGGCCGTCGGCTGCGCGCCGACACCCAGCCAGTACAGCGCCCGGTCCGAGTTGACCTCGATGAAGGAGGGGTCCTCCTTGGGTGATACAGGCCGATCGACTCAATCGCCCGGCCATCTCGCTTGGTGCGCGCGTCGGCGACCACAATGCGGTAGTGCGGCGCGCGCATCTTGCCCAGGCGCATCAACTTGATCTTGGTAGCCACGAGTGTGGTGTCTCCTACGACAGTCGTTTTCTGGTGGGTGAGCCCAGCACATGTGGGGAATGGCGCGCGCACCCGATGGACCCGACCGTGACGGTTGAGAGGGTCCGCACAGCCAGGTTCAGCAGTCCATTCTGCCAGACCCGCCAGCAGCGGCTACAGCAGCCCGGCCCCGGTGTATCCGGGCACCGGCTGGTTCCAGTTCGCCGGCAGCTCCGGGACCGGCCAGGACGGGTCCGGGCGAAAGTCCGTCCAAGTGCCGTCGTACGGCCAGACGCCCTTGGTGATGTCCGCGATCGCCTGCTCGGCCTCGCTTCGCGCCCTGGCCGCCCACTCGTCGCGGACCTCGCCGGCGGCATTCGCGGCCTCCGCCTCGTCGACGTCCTTCAGCTGGCACCGGCGGTCGGGGCCAGCGACCACGTCGACCTCCAGATCGTCGGCGTCCAAGCCGCCGGCCCAGCGCACCGCCGGCGTTTCGACGTTCACGTACCAGTTGCGAAAGGTGCCGGGGGCGCGAAGAACCACTGCACCGTGTGCCACCGCCGCGGCCGTACCAACACCAACACGCTCGTGCCCGTCCAAGTGTCGTCGGCCGTGTGCCAGGGCACGCCAAACCGCTCCGCCAGCGGCACGTCCCGTACCGGCCGGCCGTCCAGATGCCGCGGAAACCGCACCGGCGTACCAGCCGCCAGCCACAGCAGCGTGTAGTCGTCGCCGTCCTCCACCACCGTCGACGGCCGGACGCCACGCAGCTCGCCCTGACGGTGATATCGCGTCAGGACAACCTGGCCGCGTGGCCACGGCGCACTCAAGATCGGCATATCCAGCAGTATGCCCACCAACCCTCGCGCCCTCTTCAAGACCGTCGTACCTGCCCAGGATCCTCGAATTCGGGGGCGGCATTTTTGGCCCGTCCTCACCCGGACGTCAGGGGCGGAGGTGGGCGGTGACGGCAGGTGACCAGTCGAGGCTGCCGAGGCGGTCGCGGGTGGCCAGGGCGGTGACGTACGCCTGCACATCCCGCAGCGGCAGCACGGCGCCGTCGGCGCGGAGCCGCTCGATCACCGGCAGCACCTCACGGTCCCACCATTGGCTCGGCTCGCCATCGCGTCGCGATCGGTCAGCCGCCGGCCGGCCATCGTCGAGCGGTACGCCCAGGCCTCGGCCGCGTCGGCGAGCCGCAACCACTGCGCCGGCTCGTCCAACCACAGGTCGGTGCGTACGTCGTCGGGCAGCGGCACCCGTTCCAGGAACATCCGCTCGGCGGCCTTGGACGGCAGGTGGGCGATCGTCAGGCAGGCCATCGCGTACGCGGTCGTGCAGATCGACTGAACGCGGGCGGCGATCGTCGGGCGGCCAAGCGATCGGGCAACGGACACCCGGTGGTGGCCGTCCCGTACGAAATACATGTCGCCGAGCCGGACCACGTCGACCGGCGGGAAGTCGGCACCGTCACGGACGGCCCGGGCGATTTGCTGCCAGCGATCGGCCAGCGCCGGATTCACCAGCTGGAAACCGCGGTCGAAGTCCGCGCTCCGGCTGACCGTACCAACCACCTGCTCGACCGGGATCTCACACCGGCCAGCGTCCGCAACCCCCTGGCGGCCGAGCGCGTCGAGCGCATCCTCCAGCGTCATGATCGAAGAGTCCTCGCGCAGTGCCATCCGGACTCTCGCCAACACCGCTTTCAGGCGCGCCTCCACAACCGTCAAACACCGACCGAGGCCGGTGTGTTCCCCGACGGTGTCCGCTGCTGGTCAGCGCGCATGGCGGCGAAGCTGATTACGGTACGACATAACCGGATAATGGAGGTTGTCGATGTTGCGCTCCGCGCTCCTGGCCGCTGCCCTGGTCGGATCACTGCTCTCGCCCAGCGGCGGCCGTGCCGGCCTCCACCGATCCGCTGGCGGCGGTGAACACTTTCATCGGCACCCAGGACGCCGGCAACACGTTTCCCGGCGCTTCGGCGCCTTTCGGGATGACTCAGGTCAGCCCGATCGGCACGAATTACGCCGGGTACGAATACACCGACACCGCGCTGAAGGGCTTCGGCCATTTCTTCCTGTCCGGCGCCGGCTGCTGGGAACAGGGCGGTCTGGTCGGCACGTTACCGGTGACCGGCGATATCGGCCCTGGTGCGGCGAAATTCGACACCACCCAGCCGTCCAGCTTCGATCACGACAACTACCAATCGCCTTACACTCACGATGGCGAGGTCGGAAAGCCCGGTGACTACCAGGTAAAACTCACCGGCTACGGCGGCATTGACGTGGCGACCACCGCATCCACCCAGGTAGGGCTGGAGCGATACACCTTCGACTCGGCCGCTCCCGCGCACGTGCTGATCAACACCGGTCAGGCAAACGTGAAGGAACCGGTCCGGAGCAGCACCATTCGGATCGTCAACAACCACACCGTGGAAGGCACCGTCACCGCCCAGGCTTTCTGTGGTGGCGGCGACTACACGACGTATTTCACCACCACTTTCGACCGACCCTTCACGTCGTACGGCACGTGGTCGCCGACCGGTGGCACCGCTGGCTCGACCGAGTCGTCCGGCGGCAGCGGATTGCGTGGCGCGTGGTTGTCCTTTGACACCAACGAAAACCGATCGGTGACCGCTCGTACGTCCATCTCGTACGTGGACCCCCGCCGGCGCTCGGGCCAACCTGCGTACCAGCGGCTACCAGAGTTTCGACCAGATTCGTACGGCCACCGCGAAAGCGTGGCGGAACGAGCTGCGCAGCATCGACATCTCCGCGCCGAATCCGGCCGACGCCACGGTTTTCTACACTGCGCTCTACCACGTGTTGTTGCAGCCACTGACGGGCACCGACATCGACGGCCGTTATCGGGGACTGGACAAGCAAATCCATCGCGCGATCGGCTGGACGTATTACCAGTATTTCTCGCTGTGGGACACCTATCGCGGCCAAAACCAGCTACTGGCGTTGCTTCGGCCAGACCGCGCCCGGGACATCGCGCGTACGATCCTCGCTATCCACGACCAGGGCGGCTGGCTGCCACGCTGGGTGTACGCCGACTACGAGACGAACACCATGACCGGCGACCCGGTCACGCCGTATTTGGTGGACCTGTGGCGCTTCGGCGCGCTTCATGGCATGGAGAGCAAGGCTTTCGCCGCGTTGAAGCAAAACGCCACCGAGACTCCACCGGCCTCGCTGGCTTTCTCCGGCCGGTCCGGAAACGCCAGTTACCTGTCCCGCGGATTCGTCCAGTACGACGAGAAGTTTCCGCACAAAGGCCAGGACGTGGACCCGCAGCACGGCGCCTCGGCGACTTTCGAATACTCGCTCGCCGACTGTTCACTCTCGATTATGGCCGCTGGGCTGGGAAAGACCGCCGACGCCGCGACGCTTGCCCAGCGCGGCCAGAACTACCAGAAGCTGTGGGACTCCGGTACGACCGACCGCGGCTTCACCGGGTTTCCCCGGCCCCGTACGGCCGATGGCACGTTCTACACGCCGGCCACCGGCCCGTACGACCCGACCAGCCAGTCCGGTTTCCACGAGGGCACCGCGTGGCAATACCAGTGGATGGACCAGCAGGACGTGCCCGGACTGCTGGCTTTGATGGGTGGCAAGGAAAACGCGGCGGCCCGATTGGACACTTTCTTCGACTATCCAGACCTGGTCACCGACCCGTCCGGCACCGCGCACACCAAATGGGTGGTCGGCCCGTACAGCTACTACAACCAGTTCCGCTACAACCCGAACAACGAGCCCGACCTACACACGCCGTGGATGTACGATCTGGTGGGCCAGCCCTGGAAAACCTCGGCCGCCGTACGGGCCGCGCAGACCTTGTTCGTCAACGCTCCCAACGGGGTGACCGGCAACGACGACCTCGGCGAGATGTCCGCCTGGTACGTGCTTTCGGCGCTGGGCATGTATCCAGCCACTCCCGGCACCGGTCAGTTCCTGGTCAACGCGCCGCGTTTCCCTTATGCGGCAGTGCATCTGCGCAACGGCCACACTGTCACGATCAGCGCACCAGGCACCGACCCGACCCAGCTGCAGTACATCAGCGCGGCCAAGGTCAACGGCCACTCGTACCCGAAGACGTACCTGTCCCTGGCCGGCATGCCGTCACTGTCGGTCAGCTACCAGGTCACCTCCGACGCCACCCAGGCGACCTGGGCGACCTCCCCGTCCGCCACTCCCCTCTCCCCCTGCACCTCCCAATAGTTCTTACCCCTTACCGCTTGGTTGGCCGTATCGACGCGAAACGTGCGTCCAGCGCACGCAACGCGTCGATGTGGACAACCAAGCGGCGCGAGATAGTACGTGATAGCGTAATAGTTATGGGAGATGTTGACGAGCGGCTGGAGGTCGCGGCGCAGGCCCGCCGGGGCGGCGACCAGGCTGGCGCGGCGGTTGCGGGCGGAGCGGCCGGCCGGGGCGCTGAGCACGAACAAAGTGGCGGTGCTGGGACATCTCTACCGGCATGGCAAGAGCACGCCCGGCGAGATCACCGCCGCCGAGCACCAGCAGCCGCAGTCGCTGACCAGGGTTTTCGCCGACCTGGAGGCGGACGGCCTGGTGACCCGCAGCCGGGGCGAGCGGGACCGGCGTGAGTCGGTGCTGGATCTGACGGCGGTCGGACTGGACGCGCTGACCAGGGACATGGCGGACCGGGACGGCTGGCTGGCGGCCGCCATTGGCGGCCTGACGGAGACCGAGACGCAGATGTTGCGGATCGGCGCGGCGCTGATGAACCAGCTGGCGGACGCGCCGTGACCGAGCCCGCCTTCCCGATGCCCCGCCGCTGTCCGCTCGATCCGCCGGCGGAGCTCGGCCAGATCCGCGAAACCGGCATCACTCGCGTACGACTGTGGGGACGGCAGCACGCCATGGCTGGTGACCACCTATGCGGACGTACGAGCGGTGCTCGCCGATCGCCGGTTCAGCTCGGACCCGAGCCGCCCCGGGTTTCCCGCCTCCCGGCCACACGCAGGCAAGGCCCGGTCGTTCATCCGGATGGACGGCGCCGATCACGCCCGCCAACGCAAGGCGCTGATCAGCGATTTCACCGTACGCAGAGTGGAGGCGCTGAGGCCACTGATCGTCGAGACAGTGAACCGTCTGCTGGACGCCATGGACCGGCGGCCGGTCGATCTGGTGACGGCGTACGCGCTGCCGCTGCCGTCGCTGGTCATCTGCCACCTGCTCGGCGTGCCCTACTCCGACCACGAGTTCTTCCAGCGTACGAGCCGGGAAATGCTGTCGGGTTCCGGCGACTCCCGTCGTGAGCTGGTCGGCTACCTCGCTGCCCTGGTCACGAAAAAGCAGGCGGAACCGGCCGACGACCTGATCAGCAAACTGGTCGGCAACGACGCATTGTCCCCGTCGGGACGTGGTCTCGATGTCGGTCGGTGCTGCTGCTCATCGCCGGGCACGAGACCACCGCGAACATGATCGCGCTCGGCACCCTGACACTGCTGCAGAATCCTTCGCAGGCGGCCGAGCTCCGGGACGGCGCCGACCCGGCCACCGCGGTCGAGGAACTGCTCCGGCTGCTCACCATCGTGCACCTGGGCCGCCGCCGAGTCGCGACCGAGGACATCAGGGTCGGGGAGGTCCTGATCCGGGCCGGCGAAGGCGTGATCGCCGCCGCGGACGCGGCCAACCGCGACCCGTCGGTCTTCGAGAACGCCGACTCGCTCGACATCCACCGGCGGCCCAACCACCACGTCACCTTCGGGTTCGGCGTCCACCAGTGCCTCGGCCAGCCGCTCGCCCGGCTGGAGCTCCAAATCGCTTACCCGGCACTGCTCCGCCGCTTCCCCACCCTGCGGCTGGCCGCGTCGGTCGACGAGCTGACTTTTCGTACGACCATGCCCGTCTACGGCGGCGTCGACGCGCTCCCCGTCACCTGGTGAGACAGCCCGCATCCAAGTCCGGCTTCCCGAGAAATGCCGCCCCCGAATTCGAGTCTTCTCCCGCGCTCCGACATTTCCGCGCCCTTCCCATCCGGTGTCCTAGGCGGCGTGCCAGTGCGGTGGGAGGGTGGGCAGCGGCCAGGACGGGTCTGGGCGAAAGTCGGTCCAGCGGCCGTCGAAAGGGGGCGCGCCGGACTCGGCGAGGGTGATCAGGCGCTCACCGGCGGCGCGGATGTGTGGCGCCTGCGCCGCGGTCCAGTAGCCGGGCAGGCCGGTGAGGTCGGCGAACTCGTCCTCGTCCTTCCATGACCAGCTGCGGTCCGGCTCGAACCACACGTCCAGCGCGTTGTCGGCAGTGTCCACATACTGCACGCCGTCGACCACCCGGCGGACCTGACGGTCCTCCAGATTGCCGTACCAGCCCATAAAACTGCCGTCGTCGCGAAAAAAAAAAAACCACCACAGCGACCAGTCCTCGGCCGGCGGGATGAGCATCAGGATGCCGGTGCCTCGCCACTGCCGTGGCCGCAGCGACCGCCGCGGCAGCAGCGCCGAGGCGACCACACCGACATCGCGTACGGTCCGGCCGTCGGCGAGCAGCCCGCGCACGACCGGGGTGCCGCCGGCCAGCCAGAGCAGCAAGCCGGTGGAGTCCTCGGTGACGACCGTGGTCGGCAACGCGGCATGTGGTTCACGGCCCCGAAAATGGCGCACGACAACGCGTGAGCCGCTCTCCCAGTCCATTAGGGCGTGTCTCCTAATTCCAGGTGGATGAGGGTCGAGATCCAAGCGTCGTCTGCCGGTGCCGGGCGGTCGCCTTCATACCGTTGTTGTATGGGGGTGATCGCCCGGTGCTGGCAGGGGGCGTTTGGGCTCGGCCCTCGCCGCCTGGGATGAGGAGACACGCCCTAGTACGACCGAGCGACCCACGCGGTGAGGTCGGCCTCGTCCGGCCCGTCCGGCACACCGCCATCGGGCCGGGTCAGCACCCTCACGCTGACCGCGTCCTTCGCGAGTTCCGCCTCGCCCTCCACGCCCAACGTCGACCACGGGATCCGGGCCCAGCCAGTTTTTGGCCGCCTCAGCCGCATCCGCGACGGTGGCAACGTCCACAGTGGACTTCTCGCGACGCTCCAGCGCCTCCGAGTAGAGCACATCCTGGTCTTCGGCGAGCGCTGCCTTCGCGGCGGTCACCACCGCGGTCAGCTCGGTCGGCGTCTTGCTGCCGGCGATCCGCCGGACCAGGGTGACCTTCTGGTCGGCGAGGTCGCGCGGTCCGACCTCGATCCGAACCGGTACGCCCTTCAGCTCGGCGTCGACCGCGCGTCGGCCGAACGCGGTGTCCACCCGGTCGTCGAGCGCGACCCTTACGCCGGCAGCACGCAGATCATCGACGAGCTGCTCGGCCGCCTCGGCCACCCCGTCGCCGGCCTTGACCACCATCACCAGCACCTGGACCGGCGCAAGGTTTCGGCGGCACCCGCATGCCGTTGTCGTCGCCGTGCGCCATCACCAGCGCGCCGACCATCCGCGTCGTCGAGCCCCAGGAAGTCGTCCAGGCATGCTCGCGCGATCCCGTGTCGGACGTGTACTCGATCCCGAAAGCACGGGCGAAATTCTGCCCGAGCTCGTGGCTCGTGCCCATCTGCAACGCCTTGCCGTCGCGCATCATCGACTCGAGCGTCATCGTGTTGATCGCGCCGGCGAACCGCTCCTTGACGGTCTTGCAGCCGACCACCACCGGAATGCCGAGCACACCGGCGATCACGTCCTGATATGCCTCATGCAGAATCCGCCGCGCATATGCACTGGCATCCTCGCGCGACGCGTGCGCGGTGTGGCCTTCCTGCCAGAGGAATTCGGTCGTACGCAGGAAAACGCGAGGCCGCAGCTCCCAGCGCACCACATTCGCCCACTGGTTCAGCAGCAGCGGCAGGTCGCGATAGCTCTGCACCCACTTGGCCATGAACTCGCCAATGACCGTCTCGGAGGTGGGCCTTACGACGATCGGCTCCTCCAGCTCCTTGCCGCCGGCGTGCGTGACGACCGCCAACTCCGGCGCGAAACCCTCGACGTGCTCGGCCTCGCGGGCCAGATACGACTGCGGGATGAACAGTGGGAAATAAGCGTTCTGTGCGCCGGCGGCCTTGATCCGGTCGTCCATCTCGCGCTGGATCCGCTCCCACAGCGCATACCCGGTCGGTCGGATCACCATGGTGCCGCGGACCGGGCCGTTGTCGGCCAGCTCGGCCTTGGCAACGACGTCCTGATACCACCGAGGAAAGTCCTCGGCCTGCGGGGTGAGCACTCCGGGTTTGGCCATACCCGAAATTCTAGAGAATGGCCACCGGCCGTCCGCACACCGCACTCAGGTGTTCGACCGCACCGGTCAGCTCCACGTCCGTACGAGCACCGCTGGCACGGTCCGTGACCTCGACGGTTCCGGTCGCGAGGCCGCGGCCGACGACCACGATGGTCGGTACGCCGATCAGCTCCGCGTCGTTCAGTTTCACGCCCGGGCTGATCCGCCGCCGGTCGTCGAAAAGCACCCGCATCCCGGCGCTCACCAAGTCCGCGGCGAGCGACGCGGCGGCGGCGAAAACGGCGTCGTCCTTGCCGGTGGCGACCAGGTGGATGTCGGCCGGCGCGATTTCCCGCGGCCAGCACAAGCCAGCACCGTCGTGGCTCGACTCGGCGATTGCGGCGACCGCGCGGGAAACCCCGATGCCGTACGAGCCCATCGTGACGGTGACGCGTTTTCCGTTCTCGTCCAACACCGAAAGCCCGAGCGCCTCGGCGTATTTGCGACCCAGTTGGAAAATATGCCCGATCTCCACCCCGCGCTGCAGGCTCAGCGGACCGGAGCCGTCCGGCGCCGGGTCACCATCGCGAATGTCGGCGGCCTCCATCGTGCCATCCGGCGTGAAATCCCGTCCGCAGGTCAGCTCGAACACGTGCCGGCCGGTGCTGGTTGGCGCCGGTCAGCAACGGGTGCCGTCGACCACTCGCGGATCCACCAGGTAACGAATGCCGGTGACCGATTCCGCACCCAGCGCCTGCGGGCCGATGTATCCCTTGACCAGCGCGGGATTCGCGGCGAAGTCGGCCTCGCCGAAGACCTCGACGGTGGCTGGTTCCAGCTGCGCCTCGAGCCTTTTCATGTCGACTTCACGGTCGCCGGGAAGACCAATCACCAACGGCTCGCGCGTACCGTCCGCATTCGTCACCATCAGCACGACGTTCTTCAGGGTGTCGGCCGCGGTCCATTCGCTGTCCCGGCGCGGAAACTTGGCGTTCGCGAACGTGACCAGGCTGTCGATCGTCGGCGTGTCGGGGGTGTTTTCGACGTGCGCCGCCGGCGCGTCTTCGTACGGAATCGCTGCTGGCACTGGAGTTCTCACCGCCTCGACGTTCGCGGCATAGCCACCCGGCGAGCGTACGAAGGTGTCCTCGCCGACCGGCACCGGGCAGAGGAACTCCTCGCTGCGGGAACCGCCCATCGCGCCGGACATCGCCGACACGATCACGTATTCCAAGCCGAGGCGGTCAAAAGTGCGGATGTACGCGTTGCGGTGATTCTCGTACGAACGCTCCAGCCCGGCGTCGTCGATGTCGAAGGAATACGAGTCCTTCATGACGAACTCACGACACCGCAACAGACCCGCCCGCGGCCGCGCCTCGTCTCGGTATTTGGTCTGGATCTGGTAGATCGACAGCGGCAGGTCCTTGTACGAGGAACACAGGTCTTTCACCATCAAGGTGAACATTTCCTCGTGTGTCGGACCAAGCAGGTAGTCCGAGCCTTTGCGGTCCTTCAAACGGAAAAGTTGGTCACCGTATTCGGTCCAACGGCCGGTCACCTCGTACGGCTCGCGAGGCAGCAGCGCCGGAAAATGCACTTCCTGGCAGCCGGCCGCGTTCATCTCCTCGCGAATCACCCGCTCGACGTTGCGGTAGACCAGGTAACCCAGCGGCAGCCAGCTGTAAACCCCCGGCGCGGCGCGCCGGATGTAGCCGGCGCGCACCATCAGCCGGT
This sequence comes from Fodinicola feengrottensis, assembly GCF_010993775.1. Classification (GTDB taxonomy): domain Bacteria; phylum Actinomycetota; class Actinomycetes; order Mycobacteriales; family HKI-0501; genus Fodinicola; species Fodinicola feengrottensis. The sequence goes on from NZ_WOTO01000042.1 coordinate 49,055, forward strand.
GGCTCGGCACCTCGGCGTCGGCCGGGTCGTCGCGCAACGTCTTCACCAGCAGCGTGGACATCCGAATCAGCACTCCGGCAGGGTAGCCGGCCGGCGCTTTCGATCCTCGTCAGCCCTCGACGAGCACGGTCTTGTACGTGCCAAAGCTCCAGATATTGCCTTCGAAATCCGTGGCCACGTACTCCCGGGAGCCGTAGTCCTGGTCGGTGAGCTCGCGGATGATCTCGGCGCCCGCTGCCCGCTGCCCTGGCCTGCTGGTGGTGCGCGTCGGGATCAGCGACCACGACGTAGACCGACGCCGTCCCGGGCGGGCTGGCGAAAGCCTCGCCCTCTCGCTGCTGGCCGAACATCACCGCGCCGTTGCCGTAGGTCAGCTCGGCATGTGCGATGGTGCCGTCCTCGGCCTTATAGACCGCCTTGGCCTCCGAAGCCGAAGGCCTCGCAGAGCCAGCCGACGGCCTTGGTGGCATCCCGGTAAGACATGGTCGGAAAGATGGTTGCCGCGCTCATGCTGTTTCTCTCCTCGATCGCACGAAGGTGTCATCGCTGAGTGTGGACCGCCAGCCAGCGGACGCGCTTGCATAAATCTGACGGGCGAACGATTCCTTTGCGCTGGCCGGCGAGTCTGCACCCGAGTACGCGTACCAACAGAATGGAGCCGCGGTGTCGCAACCAGGCAACGAGGAGTTCGTCCGCCGTACCGAGACGTTCCGGCGCGAGTTGCTGGCGCACTGCTACCGGATGATCGGCTCGGTGTCGGACGCCGAGGACGTGGTGCAGGAGACGTATCTGCGGGCGTGGCGGTCGTACGACCGGTTCCAGGACCGCTCCTCGATCCGTACGTGGCTCTACCGGATCGCGACCAATACCTGCCTGACCGCGTTGCGAAACCGCGGCCGGCGAGCCTTGCCGTCCGGCCTCGGCGCACCGTCGGACGACCCGTACGAGCCGACCGAGCTGGCCGGGCCGCAAGTGTCCTGGCTGCAGCCGATCCCGGACGCGCTGCTGAACCCCGATCCCGCTGACGTCGTCGTCTCACGCGACAGCATTCGGCTCGCGCTGATCGCCAGCCTGCAGTATCTGCCGCCCAGGCAGCGGGCGGTGCTGTTGCTGCGGGATGTGCTGGCCTGGTCGGCGGCCGAGGTCGCCGAAGCGCTGGACACGACCACCACGGCGGTGAAGAGCACGTTGCAGCGCGCGCGGGCGCGCCTCGACGAGGTAGCTCCGGCGCCCGACACGGTCGCCGAGCCGACCGCACCGCAGGCGCGCGCGTTGCTGGACGCTTACATGGCGGCTTTTGAGAACTCCGACGCGGCCGCTCTGGAGAAGCTGCTGCGCGCGGACTCGACGCTGGAGATGACCCCGTCCCGGACCTGGTTCGCCGGGCTCAGGACCTGCATGCCGTTCTTCGTCGCTTCCGCGCTCGGCGCTCCAGGCGACTGGCGAATGGTCCCGACCAGCGCGAACGGCCAACCGGCAGCGGCCGCGTACCAGCGGGGCACGGACGGCGCCTACCGCGCCTTCGGCGTCGCCGTCCTGACGCTGAGCAGCACCCACATCGCCAGGATCACCCTCTTCATCGACCCTGACCTGGTCGTCGCCTTCGGAGAACCGCCAGTGTTCGAGGCATCCTAGAGATGCAGAGCGTTCAGCTCCTGGTCGAGTTGGGGCCAGACGCTGGTCAGATATGTCCCCGGCGTGCAGCCGCCGAGCGAACGGAATTCGCGAACCATGTGCGCCTGGTCGTAGTAGCCGCAGTCGGCGGCAAGGGCAGCCAGGCCATGCGGATAACCGCTGCCCAGCATCCGGGTGGCTCGCTGGAACCGCAGGATCCGCCCGTACAGCTTGGGCGGCACCCCGACCTGCTCGCGGAACAGCGAGATCAGGTGCCGATGGCTGTAGTCGGACTCGGACACCACCCGCTCGATGTCCCCCCCGCCGCCGACGCGGTCAGCAGCTGGCAGGCCCTCCGGACCCCACCGACCTCGGCCGGACCACGCTCGAAAGCCCTGGCCAGCCGGGCCCCGATCACCTCGTCGACCAGGTCGAACCGGGCCGGCCAGGTCGGCTCCTCGGGCAGCCGGGCGACCAGTCCGTCCAGCTCCCAGTCGCCGAGCTCCTCGATGTCGATCATCCGGTCGGCGATCTCGTGCATAGCGATGCCAAGCAGCAGATAAGCGCCGATCGGGCGCAGGTCGAGCTGGAAACCGCCGGTGGAGCCCTCATATCTGGTGCCCGCGTACGTCCGGCGAAGACCCGCGAGCAAGGCCCGGTAAGGACGGTCCCCGCCGGGCTGCAGCGGATCGTGGATCACCAGCGGGGCGGCGAAGTTGATCACCACCACGATGTCCGTGTTCGGCATCACCCGCGGGTGGATCTGACTGGACGGTGAGGTCCAGCCCGAATACCGGCGCACGTACGGCCGCAGCAGCGCCGGCGGCGGAACCCGAGTCACCAGCTCGGAGCCCTGCTCACCGGCACTGACCACTTGCACGTCAGGGCGGGTCACTCCCCCACGGTACGACCTTCGTATGACACTTCGCGGTAGTGGCCGCGGTCAGGCGATGACGCGGCCTCGGAGAATGATCCGGGATGGGGTGGCGAGCACGCCGAGGTCCTGCCGCGGATCGGTGTCATAGACGACGAGGTCAGCGAGGCCGCCCTCGACCAGCCCCGGCAGGCCGAGCCAGTCGCGAGCCCGCCATGAGCCGGCCGCCAAGGCGTCCACCGCTGACATGCCAGCCGCGTGCAGCCGCTGGATCTCCTGACCGATCAGTCCGTGGGCGATGCCACCACCGGCGTCGGTGCCGGCGAAAATCTGCACCCCCGCCTCGTACGCGGCGGCCACCACCGCCGGGAACCCGTCCCGCAGCCGCCGCATATGGTCGGCGTACGCCGGGAACTTCTGCTGTGCTTTGTCAGCGATGTCGCCGAAAGTCTCGATGTTGATCATGGTCGGTACGAGTGCCGTACCAACGCTGGCCATCTTGTTCAGGAGATCCGTCGACAGGCCCGTACCGTGCTCTATGCAGTCCAGGCCGGCGTCCAACAGATCCGGCAGCGCGGCTTCGCTGAAGGTGTGCACGGTGATGCGCGCGCCCGCGTCGTGAGCGGCTTTTTACCGCGGCGGTAAGGGATTCCCGGTCGTACGTGGGGCCGAGGTCGCCGGCTTCCCGGTCGATCCAGTCGCCGACCAGCTTCACCCAGCCGTTGCCGGCCCGGGCCTGTTCGGCCACCGTCGCCGCCAACTGGAGCCCAGTCGTGTCGACCGCCAGCCGCGGAATGTATCGCTTCGGTGGCGCGATATGCCGGCCAGCGCGCAGAAGCCGGGGCATGTCAGGGTCGTTGTCCAGCTCCGCGTACGAAAACGGGGACCCGGCGTCCCGGATCGTCAACGCGCCAGCCGCGCGGTTGACCATCGCCAAATCCTCCTTCGCGACCGAGACGCTGTCCACGAAACCCTGCGGCAGCAGGCCGATGTGGCAATGCGCATCGACCAAACCCGGCACCGCCCAGCCGGAGCGTACGACCGTTTCGGCGCTCGCGACCGGCTCGAACGTCAGCCGGTCGCCCACCACGTACAGGTCGCGCTCGCGCTCGGCTGGCAACGCGACCGCTCGTACCCGCAGAGCCATCATGCCGAAGTGAGCGCGACGCCAGCTTCCGGTGTGTGCACGACAAAAGTCAGTGCCTCGCGGAAGTAGAGGTCCACTGTGGACGCGTCGTGGCCGCGATAGCCAATCGACAGATCCTGGCCAAAGGTCAGCTCGTAATCCCCGCCACGGGTGGAAACCACGCAGGCCCCTTCGATGGCCGGCGTCCAGATCAGCTCACCGTCCACGATCTGGGTGAGGTGATCGATCACCGGATAGCCGTGGTCGGCCGCCTCGGTGGCGGCGGCATAGGCTTTCGCACTCAGCAGGACCGAGTACGGGCCGTCCACGCCAGCCGCGCGGAGCTTGGCCAACGCGTCGCCGACCGCGATCGGATAGTCCTTGGCCTCGGCCGGCAAAGTCAACGCCCGCAACGAAGAAGCCGGCCGGATGCCGGCGATGTGGCCCTCACCGAAACCGTCGAAAACCAGTTGGTCCTCGGTGTAGGCGATCGTCTGGGCAGCGTCCTTGACCGGCTGCCAGTCCGAGTCCTTGGCACCCCGCTCAACGTCGTCGACGGCATCGCGGGAGACCGTGAACGGCACCTGCAGCTCGACAATCGGCTGCACCGTCCGTACTCGCGCCAGCACGCCGGTGGCCGGCGCCGCGATGTCTTTCAAGTGGCCCGTACCGACCGCCGACAGCGCCGGGTCCTCGGACACCGTCACGTCCACGATCCGGCGAGCGGCAGCGTATTTCGCGAAGGTACGGCGCGCCTCCTCCTCGATCTCGGACCACGCGGCGGCCGAGACGGGAGCGAGCTCGCGATGCAGGTTGTTTCATTCTCGAGGACTCCTTTTGAGACTGCCGATTCCCAGCGACGAACCCGCTGGGTCTTCACTCGCCGATGGCTGGTTGTCCAGAAAATCCGCGGTAGGCACGTAAAAGAGCACACCGGTGACCGCGGTGGAGAAATCCAGAATGCGGTCGTAGTTGCCCGGCGGCGAGCCGACGAACATGTTCTCCAACATGCGCTCGGTCACCGACGGAGTTTTCGCGTACCCGATGAAATACGTTCCGAACTCGGCACTGGCCGGGCGCCCGAAAGGCATGTTGTCGCGGAGAATCTCGCGCTCGGTGCCGTCGGGGTCGGTGATCGTGTTGAGCGCGACATGGGAGTTGTCCGGCTTCTCGTCGTCGCTCAACTCCACATCGGACAGCTTGCGGCGACCGATCACCCGCTCCTGGTCTTCGACCGCGAGCGCGTTCCAAGCCGGCATGTCGTGCAGGTATTTCTGTACGATCACGTAACTTCCGCCGTCAAATCCCGGGTCGTCGTCGACGACAACCGCGTCGCGGGCCCCGCTGGCGGTCGGGTTTTCCGTACCGTCGACGAAACCGAGCACGTCCCGGGCATCGAAATAACGAAAGCCGTGCACCTCGTCGGCGACCGCCACCGAGCCGTACAACCGGGCCATGATCTGCGTTTCCAGCTCGAAACAGAGATCCATCCGCTCGGCTCGGATGTGGAACAACAGGTCACCCGGGGTGGTCACCGATCGATGCCTGCCGCCGGCGAACACCGGCAGCTCGCGCAGCTCGGCGGGCTTGGGCTGGCCGTACAACCGATCCCAGGCGCTCGCCCCGATCCCCACCACACACGACAGGCCACCGTCCAGTGACCGAAAGCCCACCGACCGCTGCAGCCCCGGCACGTCCGCCAACAGCTCGCGCACCACACCTTCGGCGCCGGAGTTGATGGTGACGACCAGGAAGATCGCGGACCTGGTCAGCGGCCCCAGCACCGCCTGCCCCTCCGGCGGCACGTCCGCCGACCCCCGCAGCCGTCATCGGCCCGTACCACCAGTCTCCATACCCGTATGAAACACGTGTCGATTCTCGCCCCCGCACCGCCCCACCGCACTCCCAGAGCTTTGTCCGCAACGCCCCGTTGCTCGCGCCCGGCCTGAATCCACCGAAGTACCCGCTACGGCGCGTAACTGTCACATCAGCCCCGCCGGCGACAGCCCCGACGTCGAGTGCGGGACTTTAACCCACACTCGACGTCGAGAGCGGAACAAACTCCCACACTCGACGAAAATCTCGCCCCACCCGCGAGGAGGACCGGGCGTTGCGGACAAACCACAGGACTGAGCAGGGTGGGTGATTAATGGGATCGGGATCCTCTGTTGGACGCGAGGCCTGGGCAGAGAGCAGGGTGGGACGGGCAAGAGGGTCGCGACTGGAGGAAACCCGAAATGGAATACCGCACGCTTGGTGGGACCGGGACGATCGTGTCGTCGCTGTGCCTGGGCACGATGACGTTCGGCAACGAGAGCAGCGAGGAGGTGTCACACGCCCAACTCGACCGGTTTCTGGAGCAGGGCGGCACGTTTATCGACACCGCGAACGTCTACTCCCGCGGCGTCTCCGAGGAGATCATCGGGCGCTGGCTGGCCAACCGCCCAGACGTACGCGACCAAGTGGTTCTCGCGACAAAGGGTCGGTTTGCGATGGGCGACGGCCATAATGACGTGGGCCTGAGCCGTACGAACCTCACGAAAGCACTCGACGCGAGCCTCAAGCGACTGCAGGTCGACACCGTGGACCTCTACCAGGCGCATGCCTGGGACGCGCTCACCCCGCTCGAGGAGACACTCCGGTTCTTCGACGACGCCGTACGGGCCGGGAAGATCCGCTACGCCGGAGTCAGCAATTTCCTCGGCTGGCAACTGCAAAAAGCGGCCATGCTCACCGGTTACCTTGGCCTGACACCGATCGTGACGCTGCAGCCGCAATACAACCTGCTGGTACGCGAAATCGAGTTCGAGCTGGTGGACGTGTGCGAGAACGAGAACATCGGCATCCTGCCGTGGTCGCCGCTGGCCGGCGGCTGGCTGACCGGTAAATACCAGCGCAACCAGACCCCGACCGGCGCCAGCCGACTGGGCGACGATCCCCAGCGGGGCATGGAGGCGTACGCGCCGCGCAACGCTCAGGAGCGGACCTGGCAGGTCATCGACGCGGTGGGAAAGATCGCCGAGTCGCGTGGCGTGTCGATGCGAGGCGCAGGTCGCGCTGGCGTGGACAGCGGACCGGCCGGCCGTCACCTCGGTGATCCTCGGCGCTCGTACGATCGAGCAGCTCGACGACAACCTGACGGCCGCCGAGCTGCATCTTTCCGACGACGAAACGAAACTGCTGGACGACGCGAGCGAACCGATCGTTGGCGACTACCCGTACGGGCCACAGGGTCGGCAGCAGCGCGCTTCCGGTCGCGAACTCTGACAGCGAAAAGCTCGGGCGCGATGCCCGAGCTTTTCACCCAACTACCGAGATATGACGTTGTACGCGTTCAGCAGCGTTTGCGTCACCTTGTTGCCGGCCGAGTCGGTGGCAGACAGCCGCAGCGACACCGCCAGGCCCGGCCGCTGGTGGACGATCAGGCCGAGCCGCTGCCCGTTCGGCAACGCGGCAAGCGGGACCGTGCGCCAGGTTTTCCCACTGTCGTACGAAACCGCTGCGGTGACTCCGGTGATCGCCGCACCGCTGGCGCCGGGCACCTGGTATGCCCACAACTTGAGCGGGCTCCCCCCCCCGGCGCGGTCACCGTCTGACCCGGGCTGGTGCCGAGGTCGTAGTCGAGCATGATCGCCGGCTGCGCTGCGCACGGCTGGCTGGCGGTTGCCGGATTGTCCGCGTCACCACACACATATCCGGGCCTGGTCCAGGGCGCCGCGGGAGGCGCCGACGTGAACTCCCAGGTCGTGTCGGATCGATATCCGGCCGGCGCGAAAGCGACCGGCGCATAACCAACGTCGAACCGATAGCGACCGGATCCGGCCGGTACGGGCCAGCCCACACTGCTGGTGCCGACCGTACCGGGCAGGACTGTTCCGTCCTTGCTGAGCTTGACCGTCATCTCGCCGGCGAGTGGACCAGCCAGATCCAGATGGTTGTTCCCGTCCAGCACTTCGGGTGTGTAGTAGAGGGTGTTTGCGTTCCTTGACAACGAAAGTGGCTGCGCGTCCAGCGGCAGCAGCCGGTAAGCGGCGCCCTGGCCCGCACGTTTGGGCGCCGCGTTGAAGTCGTCCGACCTGGTCAGTGGCCGAGTCAGCTGCTCAGGCGCGGACGAGAGCAGAGTCAGGTTCCCGTCTTCGAAAGCCTCCATGAACCCCCCCCACACCGGGCCGGCTTTCACCGGACCGTAGTAATCCGCTCGCTGCGACGGTGCCCGCAGCAAGTCACCGCTGGGCAGTGGCGGAAGGTCGTCGACCACAGTGCCGGAGCTGATGACCAGGTCCCGGGTCGAGTGGTACGACGTGGTGACCTTCACCATCCGCGCCGGATCGACCCGCAGTTTCAGCCCGTCGGGAATGCCCTGCATTCCGGTCGCGGCGAAATGGTACGCGTACGGACTCACCGGAGTTCCCCGCAGCTGGGCCGATCCCCGTCCGCCGGACAGCTGGCCGAGCAACTTGAGACCGTCCGGTCGACTCAGGTACGTGACCGGCAACAGCTCCGGATGGTCGTCCGTACTCGTCTGCGTCATCGAGGCACTGTCGAAAACAACCACGCCGGCCGCGCCGGCCTTGTTGGCCCGGTCGACTATCGGACTGGTCAGCCCGGCCGCGGTCTGCACCTGAGCCAGGACGAGCCGGCCGCGCACGTCTTTGCCGGCGAAGTCGGCGTCCGAACCACCGGCCACGTAGACGACGTCCGTACGGCGTCGACCGTCGAACATCTTGACCGGAACTGGAATATTGACGTCGTTCCCGCCATCTTCGGTGATGTAGTGCGGATGGACGGTCAGCGATCCCACGGTCAGGTCGCTGACTGCGGGTGAGCGCGGTCTGGTAGTCAAAAGTGAAGCCGCCGTCAGGCAGTGCCGGCACCGGGTTCACATAGAAACCGGTCCGGTCGTAAACGCCGACCTGCTGAGCGAAGTCCCAGGTCGCCCCGGACTGGGTCCGCCGGTGGAAAGACGCCGTCGCGGCCTGGGACCAGGTCGACTCCGGCGAGCTGACCTGGACCTGTTTCGTGGTCCTCAGATCAAAAGTCACCGAGGTGTCAGCGGAGAGGTTCACGTCCGGCTTGACGATCAGCCCGGTCTCCTCCGTGCCGCCGGGTCCGTCCCCACCGAAGACGTTCACAGCCATCAGGTATTTCCCCTGTGCCAGCTGGAAATTCACGTTCCCACTGCCGACGCCCGCGGCCAGCCAGTCGGTTTTGTCAGCGTCGACAGGCAGAATCCAGAGTGTCTCCTCGGTGCCGGGTCGGATCTTGCCGTCGAAGCCCATCACTTTCAGGTTGACGTTGACCGAAACAGCGCCGTTGGAGAAGCCGACCGGGGTGGTGACCCGGACCGAGCCGTCCGCGCTCGCGGCGCTGACGGTGCCTTGGAAACTGCCGGTGCCGACGTTGCCCGGAGCCAACGCCACCGGTAGGTCCGCCTGGCCGCCGGCCGGTACGGTCAGCTCGGACGCGCCGACGGTCAGGGTCCCGGCGGGAGTCGTTTTGCCGTTGGGATCGGTCAGTTTCGCGGCGATCTTCAGGGTCACCGCTGAAGAACCGTCGTTGTGGTAAGTCAGCGCACTCGTACGAGTGCCGGATTTTGCCGGCAGGACACCGAAGCCGAGCGTCGACGGCTGGGTGGTGACCGACTGGCGCAGGGCCGCTGGCACGTCCACCCGGCCGGCGCCCTGCTCGTTGACGGGCCGGCCGATGTCCTTGCTGGCAGCGACAAGAGCGGCCTTGAGCCGCCCGGCCGACCAGTCCGGGTGGCGCTGCGCGAGGATGGCGGCCGAGCCGGCGACGTGCGGAGTGGCCCATCGAGGTGCCGCTGAGGGTCGTGTAGTACTGGTTGACCGGGGTGCCCAACGAGGTGCCGGCGGCTCGGGCCGCCACGATGTCGACGCCTGGCGCGACCACCTCGGGCTTTACCGTGGCGCCGCGACCGGGGCCACGGCTGGAAAACTCGGCAATCTGGTCGTGGCTGTCGACCGCGCCGACGGTCAGCGCGTCCTCAGCGTCGCCCGGCGACCCGATGGTGGCCCGGGTCGGACCACTGTTTCCGGCCGCGATAACGAAAAGCGCTCCGGTGCTGGCGGTCAGGCTCTGTACCGCGTCGGCCATCGGGTCGTCGCCGTCGGTGGCCGCCCCGCCAAGACTCATGCTGACAACGCGGGCATGCTCGGTGGTCGCCGCCCATTCCATCCCGGCGATGATGTCCGAGTCGTAGCCGAGTCCACCGCCGTCAAGCACCTTGCCAATCACCAGTTCGGCGCCCGGCGCGACGCCCTTCTCCTTGCCGCCGGAAGCCGCGCCGGTGCCGGCGCGACCGTGGAGGCGACGTGCGTACCGTGACCGTTGCGATCGACCAGATCCGGCTCGTCCGCGACGAAACTCCTCCCGTCGACCACCTTGCCGACGAGGTCCGGATGGGTGGCGTCGACGCCGGTGTCCAGTACCGCGACGCGGACGCCATGACCGTCGTAGCCGGCGGCCCAGGCCTGCGGCGCGCCAATTTGCGCGACGCTGTCCGCGAGAGTCGCCCTGACCCGCCGGTCCAGCAGGAGCCTGGCCGCGCCAGCGGCCAGCACACGGTTCGACCCAGCGGCGGGCGCGATCGTCCGCCAGAAGGTGCCGGCCTGGGTTTTGGCCACTCGTACGGCATTCGCACCGATGCTGGGAAGAGCGCGATCGGTGGTCGCACCAGGCACCGCGGCGGCCCGCGTACGAGCCGCCGCATCCGGGTAGGCGATCAACACCGGCACGGTGGACTGACCGCGGTCCGCATACCCGTTCTTGGCCAGGTAGCTGACGTTGAACCAGCTCCCGGTCAACGGTACGGGCGCTGACCAGCGGCAGCGCGTCGCTGGGCAACACGTACCAACCGTTCGGGCTGTTCAGATACTGATACCGCACGCCGGGGCGACCTTTGAGGACCATCACGCTGTCCTTGCCGCCGGGTTGGCCGCGATAGCCGACGACGTCACCGGTGATCAGGGTGACCGACGTGACGCTCGCCGCGGGTTTGGCCACCGCCAGCGGCGCTTTCGGCGCAGGAGCGGCCGTAGTCGGTGTCGGCACCACGGTCTGCACCACGGTTTGCGCCACGAGTACGGCCACCACCGCGGCCGCCCAACGTCGGAACCGGCTGGTCCGGGGCATCTGCATCTGTCCTCCGCATCGATCCCCGTGCGGTCGTACCGGCTCGGCGGCATCATCCGTTTAGCGCTAAATATCTGGATGTCGACCCCGGTCGGTACGACCAGAGGAATTGCGAAGAGCTTCGTCCGCGAAAGGCCCGGGCGTCAAGATCGCGCGGATGGCCGATGCCAGCCACTACCCGTGCCGCGACAGGTCAGATGACCGCAATGGCGATGCTGGCAACCGCCATCGCGGCGAACACCACTTTCGCCGCACCGCGTACGAACGGCTCGAAGGCCGACACCCGGTCAATCACCCAGATCGGCTCCAGCCGGTCCGCGCGGTCTGGCCGGTACGGCACGACGGCAATCATCACGATGCTGGGAATGACGAATCCGGCCGCGTAAAAGACGCCGGCCCACCACGGCACCAGTCCCAGCAGGCTCACCGCGATCGCCACCCAGGTCATGGACGTCACTCGGAAGGTGGTCACCACCAGCCCGGTGTCCAGGCCCCACAACAAAGCACCAGCCACCGGTCCGCGCCGGAAGAAGTGCTGCTGTGGCGTCTGGCGCTGCCACATCGGTGTCCGCAGGCCAAACAGTCCGCTGTCCACCACCAAGAACAGCGCCGCGAAACCAGCGGCCGCCAGCAGGCTCACGGCGCCTGATGGAACCCACCCAAGAGCCAGTCGGCCGAGAAAGTGTACGGCCGCGTAGAAAACGACAGCCGAGACTCCGAAGCCGACCGCGAGGGCCACCACCGGACGGCGCACGGCCGTCCCGCCGGCACCTACGCCCTGAACCACCGGGCGCAGGTAACCGACGAACGACAGTCCTCAAAGACTGAAAAGCTGCGCGAATCCAGCCATCGCGAGCAACATCATCAACGCGACGGTGAGGACATCAACCGCATGCATCGAAAAGATCTGTCAGCAGCCGTTGGCGCGTACGGTCCAGCCGGACGAGCAGTAGAACGGGCCCTGGCCACAACTGCTGCCACCGGTGCATTCGCCGCAGGCGTACTTTCGCTGCCAAGGCGCGCTTCCACTGCAGCAGTACCAGACCTGCAGCGACCCTTTGTGACAGATCGGTTGACCGTACGCGTCCAACGGGCAGTTCGGTGGGCTGTAGTAGAGGTTGCAGCAGTTCCAGTTCGCCTGCGGACGTACGTCGGCCTCAGCGGCCTTGTCGGTGGCCAGCACGGCCGCCACACCACCCACCGCGGTCAGGCCAACCTTGCCCATCCAGCCCATAAAACCCCGGCGGCTGCTGCGCAGGGACCTGAATTTCTCGTTGCCCTCGGCCTTGGGTTCGGTCATGAACTCACCCACTTCTTCTCAGCGGCCCGGCGGACCTGGTTGGTCAGGACGGCAATGCGGCTGCCTTGGGGCGAAGCTTGTAGCGGTCGACTTTTGGTAGCGCGGCACGGAACTGTCGTACGGTCGGCACGGTCTGGGCGCGAGCCACCCGGCCGTTCTCCACGATGATCGCGACTGGGGTCAGGTCCAGCCCGATCCGCTTCACGATCCGTTCCTCGTCGTCGATCAGCACCCGCTCTCCGCGCAGCTCGAAAAGATCGACGAAGTCGGCAGCCGTCTCGCTGACCGGCACCACGACACACCCACACCGCCGGCGGCACCGCACCGCCCTGCATCGTGGAGGCCAGGTGGTGGCAGGTTTCGCACTTGTTGGAGAGAAAGAGCACCAAGGCGTCGTCGGCGCGGTCCAGCGCGGCAGGAAGACCGACGGTGGACGGCACGATGCCCTGGACGACTCCCAGATCGATCGACTCGACCTTGTCCTCCAGGTCCAAATACGACCGGATCTGCTTGATCTGTTCGAAAAGCTCGACCAGCGCACCTACCAGTACGAAAATGACCACGGCAAGAACACAAACAACGATGATCAGGGCAACGGTCACGCGATCTCCCCTCCGGCCGCAGCCAGCGAAACTTCCTACTGCCGGGCGGCGAGTTCGGCCTCGGCCCGAAGGTCGCCGATCACCAGCCGTTCAGTACGCAACCGGCGCCAGCCTGGAACATGCCGGGCAAGTCGTACGATCGTGACGATCAACAGGAAAACACCCACCCCGAGCAGGCCAAGGGCCGGATCCCACGACGGCGACCACCACTGCGCGGCGCCGGCCAGCACGAGCCAGACCGGCAGCAACTGCAGCTGACGCCAGCCAAGCGCGCTCTGCGACAGCCCGCCGAAACAACTGCAGGCGATCTTTTCGTTGGCTTGTAAGGCGCGAACGCCGGCGCCGGCGAATCCGAGGCCGAGCAACAGCGCCACCAGCCGTGGCCAAGCCGAGGTCGGGAACACCGCCAAGCCAAGCCCGGTCAGCGATTCCACCGCGACAACACCAAAAGCCGCCCGGCGGGCAAACTCTGCCTGTACCCCGAGATGCTCCAGAGTTTCCCCGAAAGCCTGGAAAGTCACGGTTTTCGAGACACCCGACAAGGTGAACACTGCGGCCAGTATCGCCTGCGCGGCAGCCCCGATCAGCCCCCAGTCGCGCACCTCCCACCCCCGTACGTGATGGTGGTCAAGTCCTTTTTAATGTTGCCCGGAACGTAGGGGAATATTTCACGCTACACAAGGCCATGGCCCGCCGCCGGCCGTCTTCGGCCACAAAATTAAGAAAGCGACCGTGGCGAAACCCGACAGAATCTAGCCGATCAGACATTCCAGGCGGGCGACCAAAGCCGCTACGTCAACCGGTCGCGAGGTGTCGACCTCGATCACCTCGCCCACTCCCATCGAACCGCCGTACTGGGCGAGCACCTCGTCCGGCAGCTCTTTGAGCACGTGCGCCGGATGGGCGGTCCTGGCTCGTACGGCGAACCGACGGCGCAGTTCGTTGTCGGGACACTGGCAGCAGACCTCGATCACCCTTGCCGCGAACCGCGCGAGGTGGGCATGTTCCATCTCGCGCGCGCGGCCGGAAAGGGGCCTCCAGGATCGCCACTGGGCAGCGCGCCGCGACCCGCCAGAGCACCTCCATCGCCGCGCCGCCGACCTGACGCGAGGCGGCCAGGTCATCGGCCGAGCAGCCCAGAGTGTCGAAGAGCGTCTCTTTGATGTCGTCCTTGCTGATTAACGGCAAGGACAGGCGCTCGGCTAATTCCCTGGCCAGCGTGGTTTTCCCGGCGGCGGGTGGACCGGAGACCAGGATGAGCAGACGCTGCTGGCTCACCAGGAACGCCGGATTACGGCTTCTTGCGGTTCTGGAGTTGGGTGAAGTCGATCTGCGGCATCTGGAAGTTCGACGGCAGGCCGCCGGTGCCGGGCGGGACCTGGCCGGGCGGGTTCGGGACGCCACCGCCGATGGCCCGACGGGTGGGCGTACGCCCGACGCCCTTGCCTTTGCGCTTGCCCTTCTGCGACTTGGTGGCGGACTTGCGCCGTCCCATGCCGGGCAGGCCCATCGCGCCACCCATCTGCTTCATCATCTTGCGTGCCTCGAAAAACCGGTCCACCAGCTGGTTCACGTCGGTCACCGTGACACCGGAGCCGTTCGCGATGCGCAGCCGGCGGGAGCCGTTGATCATCTTCGGATCGGCCCGCTCGGCCGGCGTCATGCCGCGGATGATCGCCTGCACTCGGTCCAGGTGCTTCTCGTCCAGGTCAGCCAGCTGGTCCTTCAGCTGGCCGGCGCCGGGCAGCATGCCGAGCAGGTTGCCCAGTGGGCCGAGCTTGCGGACCGCGAGCATCTGCTCCAGGAAGTCCTCGAGGGTGAACTCGTCGCCGCCAGTCAGCTTGGCGGCCATCTTTTGCTGCTGATCGGCGTCAAACGCCGTCTCGGCCTGCTCGATCAGGGTGAGCACGTCACCCATGCCCAGGATGCGGGACGCCATCCGGTCCGGGTGGAAGACGTCGAAGTCCTCCAGTTTTTTCGCCGGTGGACGCGAACATGATCGGCTGGCCGGTGACGTGGCGTACGGACAGCGCGGCACCACCGCGGGCGTCACCGTCCAGCTTGGACAGCACGACGCCGCTGAAGCCGACGCCGTCGCGGAAGGCCTCGGCCGTACGCACCGCGTCCTGACCGATCATCGCGTCCACCACGAAAAGCGTCTCGTCTGGCGAGACGGCATCGCGGATGCCGGCGGCCTGCGCCATCAGCTCCTCGTCGATGCCGAGGCGACCGGCGGTGTCGACGATGACGATGTCACGCGCATGGTGCGCCGGGCGTGCTCGATCGAGTCGCGGGCCACCTGGATCGGGTCGCCCACGCCGCTGCCAGGCTGTGGTGCGTACACCTCGACGCCGGCCCGCTCACCGACCACCTGCAGCTGCTGCACGGCGTTCGGGCGCTGCAGGTCGGCGGCGACCAGCAGCGGCTGGTGGCCGGCTTTGCGCAGCCACAGGCCCAACTTGCCGGCGAGGGTCGTCTTGCCGGCGCCCTGCAGACCGGCGAGCATGATCACGGTCGGCGGGTTCTTGGCGAACTGCAGCCGCCGGGTCTCGCCGCCGAGGATGCCGATGAGCTCCTCGTTGACGATCTTGATGACCTGCTGCGCCGGGTTCAGCGCCTGGGCGACCTCGGAACCGGTCGCGCGCTCCTTGATGGCCGCGATGAAGGCCTTGACCACCGGCAGTGCGACATCGGCCTCCAGCAGCGCGATCCGGATCTCCCGCGCCGTACGGTCGATGTCAGCTTCGGAGAGCCGGCCTTTGGAGCGCGCAGCGAGGAGAAGACGTTGGCGAGCCGGTCGGAAAGTGTGTCGAACACGTGGCAGCAGTCCTCAGGTGGCGATTTGGGGTAGCCCCACCAGACTAACGAGTCCCGCCCGCCGATGTCCGCCAGCCGTGGGTCGCCGTCGACGAACTGTCGAGTGCGCTCAACCTGGATCCACCAAAATACCCGGGTGTGCGACAGATTTGTAGGTGCTTGAGGAGTACTGGCCGATGGGGTCGGGGTGCTGACTGTGGGACTTTGGCCCGCTCTCAGCGTCGAGTGCGGGATTTGTTCTGCGCTCGAGGATCCGGCTGTGAGTGTTGTGACTCCTGGGCCCCTGCGGTGCCAGGCTGGTCGTACGCGGCAGCGGCCTGGACATGCTCGCGCTGCGGCAGGACGCGTTGCGCTTCGCGCGACAACTCGCCGGATGGGGACGCTTCGGCATCTCGGGTTTGGTTAGGCGGTCGGGTCGGCGGCGGCGAGGACGGCCTTTTCGACCGGTTCGCGGCTGGCCGCGTCGGCGTACGGGCCCTCCAGGTAGAAGGCGTCCACCGCGTCCACGCCCAGCGTGGACACGCGGGCCCGTTCGACTTTCGCGCCGACGCTTTCCAGCGCGGCGGTGACCCGGTAAAGCAGGCCAGGCGAGTCGGCGGCGCGCAGCTCCAGCACCGAGCCGGCACTCGCGGCGCCGGCCACCCACACCACTCGCGGCGGCGGAGGCTGCCGGGCGGCGGGATTCGTCGGCCGGTACGAGCGGCGCATCGCGGCGATCCGGCCGGACACGTCCAGCTCGCCGCGGACCGCCCGGCGCAGCTCCCCGGACAGCAGGGTGGCGTCCGGCCACGAGCCGAACCGGGGCTGCGCGACCAGCACGACGACGGCCATCCCGGCGACCGTACGGGCATCGGCCGACAGGACCTGCAGCCGGTGCACGGTCAGCACGCCGGCGGCCGCGGCGAGCAGCCCACGGGCGTCCGGTCCGACGACGGTGACCGCACTGTCGTCGACCCACACGGCCAGCTCGCCGGAGTCGGCGAGCGCGATCAGGGACGAGTTCAGCGGCGGCGCTTCGGGCAGCTCACCAGCGCCGATCAACGCGTGCGTACGCGCTCCACCAGCGTCGCCACCAAGCCGGCGCGCCAGTCCGTCCACACGGCCGCACCGGTGGCCACCGAGTCCGCTTCGGTCAGCGCGTGCAGCAGGTCCAGCACCGAACGGTCGCCGCGGACGGCGGAAGCGGCCGTCTGGATGGTCACCGGGTCGTCGAGGTCCCGCCGGGTAGCGATTTGGGCCAGCGTGAGGTGCCGCAGCACGAGCGTACGCACAACTTCGACGTCCTCGTCGACGAAACCCATCCGGTGGGCGCAGTCGGCCGCGATGGGCGCGCCGAGCACGCTGTGGTCGCCATCCAAACCCTTGCCGATGTCGTGCAGCAGCGAGCCGACCAACAGCAGGTCGGGTCGGGACACTCGGCGGGTGTGCCGGGCCGCTTCGGCGGCGGTTTCCACCAGGTGCCGATCCACGGTGAATCGGTGGATCGGGTTGCGCTGCGGCAGTGACCGGACCCGGCTCCACTCCGGCAGCCACCGCTCGACCAGCCCGTACCGGTCGCAGGCCTCCCACACCGGGACAGCCGCGTCCCCGGTTCCCAGCAATGTCACCAAAGTCTGCCGCGCCGCCGATGGCCACGGCACCGCCAAGGTGGCCGGCGAACGGGCCAGCCGGGCCAGCGTGTGGGAGCTGATCGGCAGCCGCGCGGTGGCGGCGGCCGCGGCGACCCGCAGCGGCAGCAGCGAGTCGGTGTCCGGCGACGCCTCCCGGGCCAGCACCACCTCGCCGTCCTGTTCGACCACGCCGTCGGCCAGCGGCCGGCGATCTGGGCCGCGGCGGCGCAGCACGCTGGTGCGGCGCTGGCCGGCGGTCCATCGCTCGACCGCCAGCCAGCAGGTGTCCGCCGCGTACGCGATGCTCCGGGCGTCGTCGGCGACCCTGCGCAACAGCGCGCGTCGGTGCCGTCCAACCCCAGCCGCTCGGCGACGGTTTCCTGTTCCTGCAAACGCAAAGTGTCCTTGCCGCGGCCGGTGGCCTCGTGCAGCGCCTGGCGCACGTCGAGCATGCGCTGGTACGCGTCGCGGGCGGCCACCGACGGGCCCTGCGCCACCTGCGCGTAGCCGGCGCCACGGATCGCCAGCTGGTCCCGCAGCCCGCCGCGCGCCTCTTTCAGGTCTCCCTCAAGCAAAAACGCGAGCTCACCAAAACTTTCCCAGCGCTGCAGCGTCGATTCGCGCAACGCGGTCAGGTTTTTGGCCGCGTTGGCGCGCCACGCCTCCCGTAACCGGCCGCCAAAGGCGTCCGCGAGGGCCTGGTCGCCGGCCACGTACCGGGCGTCCAGCATGCCCAACGCGGCTCGTACGTCCTCACCGGCCACCTTGGTGGCTTGTTTGAGCGTACGGACGGAGTGGTCCAGGCTGATGCCCGAATCCCAGATGGGATACCAAAGCTGGTCGGCGATGGTGGCCACTGTGGACAGTCCATCATGGACCAGCACCAAGTCGACATCACTGCCCGGCACGCACTCGTACCGGCCGAGGCTGCCAACCGCCACCAGGGCGAGGCCGGGCACGTCCGGCAGCAGCCCGGCGAGCCACCAGTCCAGCCGGCCGGCGATCGCCCGCCGGCCGGCTGGACTGATGTCCTCGCCCTCCAGGTCAGAGGGCTTCAAAATCCCGCTCTCCGGTGCGTACGCGCACCACTTGCTCGACGGTGGTGACCCACACCTTGCCGTCGCCGATCTTGCCGGTCCGGGCGGCGGCCACGATCGCCTCCACCACCTTGTCCGACTCGTCGGCCTCGACCAGCACCTCGATCCGTACCTTGGGCACGAAGTCGACGGTGTATTCGGCGCCGCGGTAGATCTCGGTGTGGCCCTTCTGCCGCCCGTACCCCTGCACCTCGGACACCGTCAGGCCATTCACCCCGAGCGCGGCCAGGGCGTCCTTCACGTCGTCCAGCCGGAACGGCTTGACGACCGCGGTCACCAGTCTCACGACTCCTCCTTCCCGGCTCCCACCGGCTCGGCCGGCGTGGCCTTGGCAGGCGCGGCCACGTGGGCGGAGTTGAGCCGGCCCGCCGCGAGGCCACCGCCGGTCACGAAGAACTCGTACGCCGACTCGGCATGCGAGGTGGTGTCGATGCCGGTCTGCTCATCCTCTTCGCTGATCCGGAACCCGATCGTCTTGTCGATGACCTTGCCGATGATCCAGCTCAGTATGAACGAATACGCCAGCACCGCGACCACGGCGATGGTCTGTTTACCCAGCTGGGCGAGGCCGCCGCCGTAGAACAGGCCGGAGGGGCCGTCCCCGTTCTTCAGGATGCCGGTCACCGCGGAGGTGGCCAGGAAACCGATGATCAGCGAGCCGACGATACCGCCGACCAGGTGCACGCCGACCACGTCGAGCGAGTCGTCGAAGCCGAGCTTGTACTTGAGACCGACGGCCCAGGCGCAGATCGCGCCGGCCGCGATGCCGACCACGATGGCCCCGATCGGGCTGACAGAGGCACACGCCGGGGTGATGGCCACCAGACCGGCCACCGCTCCGGACGCGGCGCCGAGGGTCGTCGCCTTTCCGTCCCGCAGTTTCTCCACCACGAGCCACGCCAGCAACGCGGCGGCGGTCGCCACCTGGGTGTTGACGAAGGCCACCGCGGCCTGGCCGTTGGCCGCCACCGCGGAGCCGGCGTTGAAACCGAACCAGCCAAACCACAACAGGCCAGCGCCCAGCAGCACCAGCGGCAAGTTGTGCGGTTTGAACTTCTCCTTCGGCCAGCCGTGGCGTTTTCCGAGCACCAGGGCCAAAGCGAGGCCAGCGGCACCGGCGTCGATGTGGACGGCCGTGCCACCGGCGAAGTCCAGCGCGCCGAGCCGGTCACCGATCCAGCCGCCATGCCCGTTGTCGAACATGAAAACCCAGTGGGCGATGGGAAAATAGACCACCGTGACCCAGATGCCGCCGCCGACGAACAGCATCCAGGCGCCGAACTTGGCCCGGTCGGCGATGGCGCCGGAGATCAGGGCCGGGGTGATGATGGCGAACATCAGCTGGAACGCCGAGAACACCAGCAGCGGGATCGTTCCGGACGTGGCGGTCAGCGTCAGGTTGTTCAACCCGACGTACTTCAGGTTCCCGATCAGCCCCCCGAACGCGTCCGGGCCGAAGCTCAACGAGAACCCGTACAGAACCCACAGAACGCTGACTAGTCCAATCGTCGCGAAGTTCATCAGCAGCATGTTCAGTACGCTTTTGACGCGTACCATTCCGCCGTAGAAAAACGCCAATCCGGGCGTCATCAACAGCACCAGTGCAGAGCTGGCCAGCAGCCAGGCGGTGTCGCCAGAGTCAATCTTCACGGGCATCCTCCTCTGTCCAGCAGGGTGGCGGGTGGCTGTTTCGGCGCCGGAACATTGCCATTTCGTTGATGTTCCGCAATGTTTCGATCGTGTAACCGGACCGGTGCGCGCTCGACAAATCACCGCAAGTAATCACCGGTGCCCGAAGGGGACGCCCTGCCAGGCGTCCGGCCCGGCTCGGCCCGATCGCCGGCTTTTCGGACGTATCGCTTGCAGACTCGGCGTAATGGAGCTTGCACCCGAGTTGACCGCGACCGTCGGCATGCTGTCCGGCGTGATCACCGTCCTGGGTCTGGTCACGGCGGTGGGGTTGGTCACAGCGTCGATCGGGTGGCGGATCGGTCGATGGATGCGGGTGAACAAGACCAGTCGGGTGCCCGCGCGGCTGCCCCTGGATGCCACCGCGTACCTGCGGGGGGCGGGGTGCCGGCCGCGGTGCTCACATCGATGACGTATCTCTACGTCACTGGAACCGTCACCTCCGGGCGAAACCCGCAGCCGGTCCCGAGCGGCTCGGGGTCGCCGGCCGGGGTGATCGGGCGGCTGGCGGCCTTCACCAGACGCGTGCTGCCCACCCAGCCCAGAACAGCCGACGGCCTGGTCGTGGTCGGACCGATGCCGGCCCGGTCCACCCAGCTGGACGCCGCCGTATGCGCCGAGCTGAGCCGGCGGCCGGGCCTGCGCTACGGCGAGCTCGCGGGCGCTCCGAGCGTACGAGCAGCCGCCGAGGCCGTACGCGAACGGCTGCGGGTCGAAGGCGCCTTCCCGTCCGGAGTCACCCGCCTGGTCCGGATTTCTGGCCAGCTGGTCGCGGTGGCGATCGGCGTCTGCGGGCTGTCTCTGGGCCTTTTCAGCATGTCCGGCCGGTCCCCCGGCGGCGAGCTGTCGGCCTTCCTGCTGGTGGGCGTCGGCGTGTGCACCTACGTACTGGTCGGCCGCACTATCCAGGACAAGCAGCTGTCAATCCGCGCGGAGGCGGCGCTGAAACAGTTACGTAAGGGCATTCCACCCCGCATGAAAGCCACCGCCTGGCCCACCATCGGCGCGCCAGCCGCGGGCCTGATCGTCGCGCTCTACGGCGGTGACGCCATCTGGAAGTCCGATCCGGACTTCGCCGCGGCCGCCGGCGTACCCGTACCGTCCAGCGGCAACTCCAGCTCCGATTCTGGCGGCGGCGATTCGTCCTCTTTCTCGTGTGGTGGCGGGGCCTTCGTGTGGTGGCGCCTCCTGCGGCAGCTCTTCGGCTGGCGGCTCTTCATGCGGTAGCAGCAACTGACGTTTCGGTCCCGGGATGACCGTCCGTTTTGTCAGTGCCAACTGGAATCCTCGAGTTCGGGGGCGACATTTTCCGATCAGCCGGTGCTCGCCGATTCAGTCAGTGCCACCTGGCAGGCTGGATTTCGGGGGCGGCATTTTCGGCGGCTCCGGAATTTTGCCGCCCCCGAATTCGAGGATCCGCTCAGGCAACGACATTTTCGGCGACTCGCGGGTAAGGCGGCGGATCGGACATCAAAGACATCGACCTCCGGGCTGGCGTTCGTACGCCACACTGGCCTGACCATTGGCTGACACTGCGGGGGCGGTGACACATGGAACCGACGACCATCGCCGAGAGCGGCGACACCTGGGGCATCTCCGGGCCGGCGTTCCTCGGCATCTATCTGGCTCTTATGGCCGCGGCGACAGTGCTGTGGCTGATTAGTTGGGCGGCGATGAGGGGCCGCCGGAGCAGGTTCGACATGCCTGCCCTGCACCCCGCCGAGGCCGCTCTGGTGTTCGGCGACGTGAACCTCGCGGTGATGGCCGCAGTGGCGTTCCTGCGCGCCGAGGGAGCCCTCAGCGCGGCGGACGACCGGCGCGGCCTGAAGATCACCGGCCCGCAACCGGCTGGCAGCGGGCCGCTGGAAGTCGCCGTCTACCGGGCGATTTGGGCCGGTGCGAACAGGTCGCTGGTAGTCGTACGGTGGGACCGCGGCGTCGCCGACGTGCTCAGGTCGATGATCGCCGACCTCACCGAGCGCGGGTTCCGCTATCGGCCGTCGCGGGTCGCCGTGCGTACGCTCACGGTTCTCTGGTTCGTCCCGGTCATCGGGCTCGGGGTGATCCGGTTGGTGGTTGGCTCGATCGGCGGCAAGCCGACCGGTTTCCTGATCGCCATGCTCGCGATCAGCGGGGTCTTCGCGCTGTTCGCGACCATGCTGTCGATGAAACATCCACGCCAGACGCCGGCGGCGCGGGCCGCCCGGAAACAGTTGGCCGACCAGGTACGCCAGCAGCGCGGCGACTCGTCGTGGGCGATGGTCGGCGGAGTCTCCGCGGCGATGACCGTAGCGGTGCTCGGCGCGGTCGCCTTCTGGGCCGCCGACCCAGAACTGGCGGCCGCTGCCGCCGTGATGGCACCGGGCACGTCTGGTGGAGGCAGTTTCTGGAGCGGCGACTCCTCGTCCGGCTCCAGCTGCGGCGGAAGCAGTTCATCGTGTGGCGGCGGAGGCGGCTGTGGTGGAGGCGGCGGCTGCGGCGGTTAACGACCGTTTGGGCCTTGAGGCTCTTATGACTGACGATTTGAGCGACGGCAGACGCTGCCCGAGCGACGGCCCAAGTGACAGGATTTCGGCTATGACGCTGTTGGCGGGGCGAGGGCTGGGCATCGGCTGGCGCCCGGAAATCCATTCGTACGTGGCGGGCCTGCCGGGACTGCGATGGTGCGAGGTGATCGCCGAGTCGGCGCAGCACTCGGTGCCGGCCGGGCTGGACAGCCTCATCGCGCGTGGAGTGGCTGTGGTGGCGCACGGCACCCGGCTGTCACTGGGCGGCGCCGAGCCGCTCCAGCCCGGCCGCGTCGCCGGGCTCGCGAAGGCCGCCGAACTGCTCGGGTCCCCGCTGGTCAGCGAGCACATCGCGTACGTACGAGCAGATGGCACCGAAGCCGGGCACCTGCTGCCGATCCCGCGCAGCCGGGACGCGCTGGACGTGCTGGTCGACAATGTGAAACAAGTGCAAGCTGAGCTGCCGGTGCCGATCGCGCTGGAACCGATCGCCGCCCTGCTGGAATGGCCGAACCAGCAGTTCACCGAGCCGCAGTTCCTCACCGAGCTCCTCGATCGTACGAACGCGTATCTGCTGCTTGACATCGCGAATCTCTATGCCAACGCCCGAAACCACGGTCGCGACACGCTCGCCGAGCTGGCTGAGCTGCCACTGGACCGAGTCGCGTACTGCCACGTCGCCGGCGGCTCCGAGAGCGCTGGGCTCTACCACGACACGCACACCGACCCCCCCCCCCGCCGGAGGTGCTGGAGTTGGTCGCCACGGTGGCCCGCCGCGCGTCGCCGCCGGCGATGATGCTGGAACGGGACGGCAACTACCCGCCCGCCGTCGAGCTGACCGCCGAGCTGGACTCGATCGCCGACGCGGCCGGCTGGGACCGCATCACGTGAGCGCCCAACCAGACGCTCCGCAGGGCCGGCAGCAGGCGGAGGCGCGAGCCCGGCTCGCGGCCGGTCAGCGGGATCTCGTCCAAGCGCTGGTGGCTGGCGCTCCGGTACCAGCCGGCTTCGACGCGACCCGGTCCAAGCCACCGCGAAGGCGCTGATTTCCAAGCGGGCCGGCGAAGTACGGGCCGCTTGGCCGCGGCTCGCGGTCAGTCTCGGCCCCGACTACCGGCGGCTCTTCGGCGAGTGGGCCGCCGACCGGCCGCCGCTGGGCTCGATGGTCGACGGCTACCTCTTCGCCACCGCCCTCGCCGACGACGGTCTTGCTGGCACCGGTTCTGCTGGCAGCGGCGGTCTGCCGGCACTGGCCGCTGGCGAGCTGGGACGACGTACGAGCGTGCCTGCGACTGACCGCCGACCACCACCTGCACCGCCGGTCGGCCCTGGGCATCGGCCGATCCCCTGTCGCTTCCGACGACGGCGGCGGCACGGCCATCACCTACGCCTTCCGCGGCCGCATCCTCCGCCGCCGCCCGCACTGACCGCATCTCGCCCGTCTCCCACCACGGACGCCGTCCTTGTTAAGTGAGGAGGTCGCGGCGGCGCCAGCCGGTGAGGCCGATGGCGACGAGTACGTACGGCGGCGATCAGGGTCAGCCAGAGCAGGTTCAGCGGCGCGAGGCCGCTGGAGATCAGCACGTCGGGGGTGGCCGCGTACGGGGACAGGTACGACGGGTTGTCGATCACCTTGAATTCAGCGAGCAGGTCGACCAGCAGGAACAGGCCGAGCACCGTCCAGGTGAGGGTCGCGGCGAGCCGCGGGAGCAGGCCGAACAGGGCCACCGCGAGCCCGACCAGCACCCAGGTGGCCGGCACGTACGCCAACGTCGACAGGATCACCCGCGGCAGCTGGTGCCCGAGGTCGCCGCCGGTCAGGCCGGAGCCGAGCCCGGCGCCGACCCCCCCGAGTGCGAGCAGCGCGATCACTGGGCTGGCGAGCGCGACGACCAGGTGCCCGGTCGCCCACCGCAGCCGGCTGACCGGTCCGGCCAGCAGCGGCTCGGCGCGGCCGGCGACCTCCTCCGAGCGCGGCCGGAGCGCGGCCACGATCGCCACCGCGGTGACGATTTGGCTGATCACGTAAAGCAGAACTCCGAAGAAAACGTCCGAGATCTGGGCGCCCGGGCCGCCGACGGCGATCGCGTACGCCCGGATCTGCGGAGTGTCGAGCTGCGCGTTCAGGCCGTCCGCGGCGAACCCCCCAACAACAGCCCGACCACCACGAAACTGACGGTCCAGCCGATCAGCTGCGGCCGGTGCAGCCGCCACGCCAACGCGGCCGATCCAGTCAGCCAGCGGGACGCGGCTGGCCGGCCGGGCCGGGTCGGCAGCAGCCCGCCGGCCACATCCCGGCGGACCGAGAGTGCGTACGCGCAAACCGCCAGCACGGCCGTACCGATCCCCAGCAGGCTCAGCACCCACCACTCGTCGCCGGCATAGGCCCTGGTCAGCCGTGCCCACCCGATCGGGGTCACCCAGGCCAGCCAGGACAGCGCCGAGCCACCGATGTCCGCCAGTCCACGCAGGACGTACAACCCGCCCATCACCGCGAGCGCGAGGGCACGGGCGGTGCCGGCGCTTTCGGAGACCTGGCCGGCGATGCCGGCCAGGGCCGCCAGCACCCAGCCGCCGCCGGCCATCGACAGGCCGAAAACGAGAGACCCGCCAACTGGCAGCCCGACCGCGATCAGCGCGAGCGCGGACAGCAGCCCGAGGGCCAGGTTGGCGGCCAGCACCACGGTCAAGGCCGCGGTCAGCGCGGCGTGCCGGCCCACCGCCGCGGCCCCCACCAGCTCACGCCGACCGGCTTCCTCCTCGACCCGGGTGTGCCGGATGACGAGCAGGATGCTGATCAGGCCACCGAGAATCATCGTGGAGGAGCCGAGCGTCCACGCGGTGAGACCGCCGACGCTCGCGGAATAGATCGTGCCGCGGGAAAACAGCTGCGCTGGGCTGGCCATCGCACCGGCCGCGAAAGTCATCCGGTCCGCCGCGGTTTTGTAGACGTCCGCGGTACTGACCGCTATTCCCATACACAGCAACGCGGAAAGCACGATCCAGACCGGCAGCAGGATCCGGTCCCGGCGCATGATCAGTCGTACCAACGTGCCGGTGCCGGCGAGCGCGTTCATCGGACCGCCGCCTTTTCGCCAGCCGGCGAGCTGGTTTGGTAGTGCCGCAGGAAAAGTTCCTCCAGCGTCGGTGGCTGGCTGGTCAGGCCGCGAACACCGACCGCGGTCAGCCGTACGAGCAGTTCGTCCAGCGCGGCGGTGTCCACATGGCACCGCAGCCGGGTGCCGTCCACGTGGATGTCATGCACGCCAACCACATCCCCGAGCGCCGGCACCGGTCCGGCCAGCTCCGCGGTGACCGACGTACGGGTCAGATGCCGCAGCTCGGCCAGCGTGCCGGTCTCGACCGTACGGCCGGCCCGGATAATGCTGACCCGGTCGCAAAGCGTCTCCACCTCGGACAGGATGTGACTGGAAAGCACCACCGTCCGGTCCCGCTGGCGCTCTTCTTCGATGCACTGGTTGAAAACCGCCTCCATCAACGGGTCCAGCCCGGAGGTCGGGCTCGGTCCAGGATCAGCAGGTCCACATCGGACGCGAGGGCCGCGACCAGCGCCACCTTCTGCCGGTTTCCCTTGGAATACGTACGACATTTCTTGGCTGGGTCGAGTTCGAACCGCTCGATCAGGGCGGCCCGCCGGCTCGGGTCGACGCCGCCGCGGAGCCGGCCGAGCAGGTCGATCACCTCACCGCCGGACAGCGTCGGCCACAATGTCACGTCACCCGGCACATAAGCGAGCCGCCGGTGGAGTTCGGTCGCGTCCCGCCACGGGTCACCACCGAGCAGCTCGACTTTCCCGGCGGTGGCACGCATAAGACCGAGCAGAATGCGGATAGTGGTGGTCTTTCCCGCGCCGTTCGGGCCGAGGAAACCGTGCACTTCCCCGGTGCGTACGGACAGATCCAAGCCATCCAGCGCGCGGGTACGGCCGAATGTCTTGACAAGGCCGCTGATGCTGACAGCCTCATTCATCGTCTTGCTCCTTGGTCCCGTTTTCCTGTTGATAGCGGTCTATTCCGGCACGCGCCAGGTCGGCCATCTCCGGTCCGACCAAGGCCGGCGACACCACATCGAGGCTGGCCTGGCCGACCCGGGCGGTGGTGGCCGGACCGAAGGCCTCGTCGCCGAGCGCCCGCGCGACATGCCCGTGCAGGACGGTGATGCCGAGTTTCATGGCGGTGAAAACCACCGCTTGCGCACGAAGGTCGCCGGGCGGCAGTTGCCCGTACGTCTTCAGGTATTGCTCGGTCATGTCGACCATCTCGTCGAACATCGCGGCCGCGGCCGGCGATCCCTCGACCAGCGCCCGCCCCAGGTAGGTCATCACTGGCGGCGCGGTCGCGTAAGTGGACGCGAGGAACCGCGGGTCGTCCAGGCCGCGCTCGTCGACCGCTTCGGTGGCCGCGCCGCGGATGTATTCCATGACGTACGCATCGCACGCCTCTCGAAGTTGTTCCTTGGAGCCGAAGTGGTGCTGCACCAGGGCCGGCGAGACGCCCGCTGCCTCGGCTACTACTCCACGAATCGTGGTGCCCTTGACTCCCTTGTCGGCGAACTGCCGAACTGCCGCAGGGCCGCGTTGCGGATCCGGGCCCGCGCTGTCAGGTCATCCTCATTCATTGAACGCACGAACAGCAGACTATACGACCGTACAGCGGCTTGTACGGATGTATAGCTATGAATGTGTTAAGGTGGTGGTCGACCACCAGTTGATGGTTGACCAACATCATGGAGGTTCGACATGCGGACCATCGCGCTCGAAGAGCACTACGTCACGCCGGAATACATGGCCAGCGAGGGCCGCTGGCTGGAGCCATACCAGCAGGTGGTCAGGCCATTGCTGGACCTCGGAGCGGGCCGGATCGCGGCGATGGACGCCGGCGGTGTCGACCTCGCCGTGCTGTCCCTGACCGCCCCCGGCGTCGAGCAGCTCGCCTCCGAAGAGGCCATCACGCTGGCCAGGAGCGGCAACGACACGCTCGCCGCGGCGGTACGAGCGAACCCGACCCGGCTGGGCCGGCTTCGCCACCATCGCGACCGCGGCGCCGGCTCAGGCCGCCGACGAGCTGTCCCGGGCCGTCGGCGAGCTGGGGTTCGCCGGCGCGATCATCAACGGCCACAGCCGTGGCCGCTACCTGGACGACCCGTACTTCCGGCCCATCCTGGAACGCGCGGTCAGCCTGAGCGTGCCGATCTACCTGCACCCGACTCCGCCACCGACGGCCGTCACGGAGGCCATTTACGGCGGCTTCTCCGCCGATATCTCGTTCTCGCTGTCCACCACGGGCTGGGGATGGCATATCGACACCGCATTGCACGTCTTGCGGTTGATCGTCAGCGGAGTTTTCGACCGGTATCCGACTCTTCAGGTCATCGTTGGCCACATGGGCGAGACACTGCCCTTCATGTTGCCGCGTTTCGACGTGGCTTTCGCGCAGCGAATGAGCCGCCTGGAGCTGCCGGTCAGCGGTTATCTGCGCAGGAATATCAGCTACACGTTCTCCGGTTTCAACGAGCGGCCGACTTTTGACATCCTGCTGGCCCAAATGGGCGTCGACCGCATCATGTTCTCCACCGACTACCCGTACGGGTCAATGGCCACCGCCACCGAATTCCTCGCCGGTTTGCCACTGGACGAGGCCAGCCGGGAAAGCATCGCCTTTGGCAACGCCGAAAAGCTCATGAAACTGTGACTGGGCAACCGATCGGCCGCAGAGAGCGAAAGAAGGCGCAAACCCGCGACGCGATCCAACAACACGCGCTGCGGCTTTTCACCGAGCGCGGGTACGACGCGACCACGCTCGCCGAGATCGCGGAGGCCGCCGACGTGTCGGAGACGACCCTCCTGCGATATTTCCCCACCAAACAGAGCTTGGTTCTGTGGGACGACTTCGGCACTGGCATCGCCGCGGTTTTCCGGGCGCAGCCCACCGATCTACGTCCGGTGAGCGCCTTGCGGGCCACCTTCCACCAGGTGTTCGGCGCGGCGATCACGCAGACCCAGCGAGCGGACGTACGAGCCCGGGTCGCATTGCTGCTTTCGGCGCCACCGCTGCTGCGATCCCTGCTGCTGGACGAACTGCACGGACCGGCCCAACTGATGCGCGAGCTGATCGCCGAACGCACCGGGGCCGAACCGGACGATCTGCCGACCCGTACGCTCGTCGGCGCTGTCATCGGCGTCTCGCTGTCCGCGCTCTTCGCCGCCGAACGAGATCCGTCCGCCGACATCCTTACTCTCCTGGACGACGCGATGGGCGAGCTCGAGCGTCTCGTCTGAAAGACTTTTCTATCGCTGCAAAGCCCACCGAAACGCTGCACCGTCGCCGACGGGACGCCCGTGCGCGATGTTGCCTCCGTGACGGCCGTCGGTGGCGGAGTCGGGTGCAGGTAGATCGGCACGCTCAGGCTGACCGCGCGTTCCAGGATGGGCCGGAAGTACGGGTCGTCCAGGTAGCGGCCACGGCTGTGGCCGTTGATGATCGCGCCGGCGAACCCCAGCTCGCCGACGGCCCGGGACAGCTCGTCGGCGGCCTGAGCCGGCGCCGCGGTCGCGATGGTGGCGAAGCCGGCCAGCCGGGTCGGGTTCGCTCGTACCGCCGCGGCGAGCGTGTCGTTGCCGCTCCTGGCCAGCGTGATGGCCTCTTCGGAGGCGAGCTGCTCGACGCCGGGGGCGGTCAGGGACAGCACGGCGAGGTCGACACCGCCGGCGTCCATCGCCGCGATCCGGCCCGCTCCGAGTCCAGCAATGGCCTGACCACCTGCTGGTATGGCTCCAGCCAGCGGCCCTCGCTGGCCATGTATTCCGGCGTGACGTAGTGCTCTTCGAGCGCGATGGTCCGCATGTCGAACCTCCATGATGTTGGTCAACCATCAACTGGTGGTCGACCACCACCTTAACACATTCATAGCTATACATCCGTACAAGCCGCTGTACGGTCGTATAGTCTGCTGTTCGTGCGTTCAATGAATGAGGATGACCTGACAGCGCGGGCCCGGATCCGCAACGCGGCCCTGCGGCAGTTCGCCGACAAGGGAGTCAAGGGCACCACGATTCGTGGAGTAGCCGAGGCAGCGGGCGTCTCGCCGGCCCTGGTGCAGCACCACTTCGGCTCCAAGGAACAACTTCGAGAGTACGTCGAATACATGGACCGAGCCGCGACCTCCGCGGCTGGACCCTTGATGGGAGGCGGTAGTTCAACCCAGTGCATCGGAAGAAGAGCGCAAGTCGGGACCGGGCCGGTGCTGCCTGTCCAAGGCAACATACCTGTCCGCAGTGGAGACTGCTTTGCGTACAGCGGTCAGAATTATCCGGGCCGGCCG
>NZ_WOTO01000043.1 GCF_010993775.1 Fodinicola feengrottensis
CCACCCCACGCTTTTTTCGTGGGCGTGGCCTACCGCGCGCAACGGGAGCGTTGCCACCGTCAGAACTGCCGCCAGATAACTTCAGCGCCGAAAACTCGAGACCTCTGTTCGCGGCGACGTGCGTGCACCATTCCGGCGCACGGTTTTGGCGTCCTTGCGGTCCGGGTATCGCGCCGCGCCGCAGGTCCGGCTGCACCTTCCATCCTGCTCCCGCTAGCTTGGATCGATGTGTCCTCGACCACTGACATGTCTCGTCCGCTCTTCCGCCGGACGGCGTGCTGGCTGCGGGTGCTGTGACGACGAGCCGTGAATCGTGCTCCACAGCCCTCCGGTCGAGGGTCATTGAGTCACATCGCCGTCCCTCGGCCGACCTCCGGCAACTGCATACCCTGCTCGCGCGACCATGTCAGTTCGGGTCGGTGAACGGTCCCGGCTGGCAGTCGCGAGCAGGTAGCCGCGCATGACGTCAGCGGCAGAAAACGTCACGGACATGGAACCACCGCACGCGGCCGCCGACTCATCGTCTTCGCGGCGCCGCACGCGCTGCTGGTCGACGTGGCCGGACCATGGACCGCGTAGCGGCACGGGGTTGACAGCTGTCAGGCCGATCGAACACCTATGAACTCACAGCTCGGGCCACACGACCGGGCCGTGCTGGCGACGAGATCAGCAGAAACAAGAAGATATCGCGCCGATGCTCGGCGCGAGGCTGGACGACGACACGGTGCTGGTGCATCCGTCCGAGCGCGTCCGGTTTAAACAGGCGCGCTGAAGGTCGGGTGGCCGGCCGAGGACCTGGCCGGCTACGTCGACGGCGAGGCACACGCGATCGCACTGGCCGAGGACGGCTGGGTGCTGCGCGACTATCAGAAACAGGCAGTCGACTCGTTCTGGGCCGGTGGGCTCGGTGTCGTGGTGCTGCCGTGCGGTGCCGGCAAGACGCTTTGGGTGCCCCGGCGACGCGATCCGGATGCGCCGCCGCAGGCACTGCGGCCAGAGGCGCAGCCCGGTTTTTTTGGGTGCCCGGCGACGCGATCCGGATGCGCCGCCGCAGGCACTGCGGCCAGAGGCGCAGCCCGGTTTTTTGGGGCCCCCGGCGACGCGATCCGGATGCGCCGCCGCAGGCACTGCGGCCATCAACACAGCACTGCGGCCAGAGACTCAGCCGACGTCCGGGATCGCTGGGCCGAGGAGGTCGTCGGCGTCGACGATGGTGTACGCGTAACCCTGTTCAGCGAGGAAACGCTGCCGGTGCGCGGTAATCAGCGTCGAGGGTGTCACGTGAGACGACCGTGTAGAAATGCGCCTGCCGGTGGTCGGCCTTGGGTCGCAGGACGCGACCGAGTCGTTGCGCTTCTTCTTGCCGGGAGCCAAAAGTCCCGGACACCTGGATCGCTACCGCCGCTTCGGGCAGGTCGATGGAGAAGTTCGCGACCTTGGAGACGACCAGCGTCGGCACCTCGCCGCGGCGGAAGGCGTCGAAGAGGCGTTCGCGTTCCTTGTTGGTCGTTTTCCCTTCGATGACTGGAGCTTCCAGCTCCGCGGACAGCTGGTCGAGCTGGTCCAGATACGCGCCGATCACGAGCACCGGCTCGCCGACGTGCTTTTCCAGGAGTTTCTTGACGACCGGTATTTTCGTACGCGCGGTGGCGCACATCCGGTAGCGCTCCTCCGGCTCGGCGACGGCGTACGTACGCCATCCGCTCGGCCTCGGTCAGCGTCACCGCACCTCGGTGCACTCGGCCGGCGCGATCCAGCCCTGTGCCTCGATGTCCTTCCATGGCGCGTCATAGCGTTTCGGGCCGATCAAAGAGAAAACGTCACCTTCGCGGCCGTCTTCACGTACCAGTGTGGCGGTCAGCCCGAGCCGCCGGCGGGACTGCAGGTCGGCGGTCAGCCGGAAGATCGGTGCCGGCAGCAGGTGCACCTCGTCGTACACGACCAGACCCCAGTCACGGGAGTCGAAAAGATCCAGGTGCCGATACTCGCCCTTTCGGCGAGTGGTCATCACCTGGTACGTGGCGATGGTGACCGGCCGGATTTCCTTACGCTCGCCGGAATACTCGCCGATCTCATCCTCGGTCAGGGACGTACGGGCGACCAGCTCGCGCTTCCACTGCCGGCCGGCGACCGTGTTGGTGACCAGGATCAGGGTGGTCGCCGACGCGCGGGCCATCGCGGCCGCACCGACCAGCGTCTTGCCGGCACCGCACGGCAGCACCACGACACCGGAGCCACCGGCCCAGAACGAGTCGACTGCCTGTTTCTGATAGTCGCGCAGCACCCAGCCGTCCTCGGCCAGTGCGATCGCGTGTGCCTCGCCGTCGACGTAGCCGGCCAGGTCCTCGGCCGGCCACCCGACCTTCAGCAGCGCCTGTTTCAACCGGCCGCGCTCGGACGGATGCACCAGCACCGTGTCGTCGTCCAGCCTCGCGCCGAGCATCGGCGCGATCTTCTTGTTTCTGCTGATCTCTCGTCAGCACGGCCCGGTCGGTGGCCCGCAGGATGAGGCCGTGCACCGGATCGGCGGACAGCTGCAACCGGCCGTACCGGTCCATGGTCTCGGCCACGTCGACCAGCAGCGCGTGCGGCACCGGGAAGCGCGAGAACCGGACCAGCGCGTCGATCACCGACTCGGCGTCGTGGCCCGCTGCGCGCGCGTTCCACAGCCCTAAGGGCGTGATGCGGTACGTGTGGACGTGCTCTGGAGCGCGTTCCAGGCTCCGCGAACGGCGCCACCGCCAGCCGGCACTCCTGCGCGGCAGGATGGTCGATCTCGAGCAGCAGTGTCTTGTCAGATTGGACGATCAGCGGGCCATCAGTCACAGCCGTTAAGTGTGCCTCGCCGCCAGCCGTGACGGCACTCCGGTACGCCGTGAATGTCAGCAGCCGTCCCGCTACCGCTGACCGGAAGAGGCTGCGGTGAAACAGCGGACGGGCGTACGGCGATGAAGCTGTGAGCGCGCTGCCTGTTCGGGCAGGCCGTCGGAATCGTTACAGCAGGGAGTGGTTGGATGACTCACAACGGCGTCATTTACCCTGGTCCGGTTTGCCGGTAACCCTCGGCTACAGTGGATCTCGATGCCTAGAGATGGGAAGAGCTCACACCGGCGCCCGCGCCGGGGTGCCCATCGGCCCGCTCCCACCCCTCGCTACATCCGCGTGCTGGCCGCTCTGGTGCTGGCGGTCTCCGGCATCGCGGGCATCGCGTCGCTGCTCAGGCCGGCTGCGAGCGCCGACGCGAACGCGTCCACCACGCAGGCCCAGCCGGCCGCCAGTCGGGTCATTCAGGACCGCTCCAGCCGCGGCCTGCCGACCGGCCCATGTGCCCGCCCGGCGCCGTTGCAGAGCGACGTGGTGGCATATTTGACGACTTCGTACGGGCAGCAGTTCGGCCCAGTCACCGCGAGCTCGCCGCAGCCGGCGATCTGCCAGGCGATCACCAAGTTCCAGCAGTGGGCCCAGGTGCCCACCACGAACGGCGTCGCCGACGCGGTCACCGCGAAAGTGGCCCGCGATCTGGCCGCCACCGACCTGAGCTCCTGCAAGGCCACCGACGCTCCGACGGTCTGCGTCGATCTCACCCACCAGATCCTCTGGGTGGCCACTGCTGGGAAGGTGACCTTCGGGCCGGTGCCAGTACGGACCGGCAAGGCCGAGGACGCCACTCCGATCGGTTCGTTCGAGGTCGGGCAGAAGAAGGCGTACACGATCTCCACCGAATACAACGTGCCGCTGCCGTTCTGGACCCAGTTCTACAAGGACTTCGGCCTGCACGCCGCCGACGTGGACAGCCCGTTGTACGCGACGAACGTACGCGGCTCGCACGGCTGCGTGAACATGCTGCTCCGAGACGCGCAGTCGCTCTTCGGCATCACCAAGATCGGCACCCCCGTACACGTCTGGGGCAAAAAGGTCGACGCCTGAGCGCCCAGCGGTCCGCGAAGGCGGTATTTCGACCGCAGCGCCACAAACTCGGCTTCCGGCTAACACTGTCCGCCGCCAACCGACCGTACAACCGGGCTTCTCGAATGCCTCGGAAGTGGCCGCCGTAATCGATTCCATAAAGCGATACCCAGGCAGTTGAACGCGCGCGCCGCAACCACGTTTCGGCTCCAGTATGAACATGTCTGCCCTGTCTGAGAGACTGTCAGGGTCCAGGGTGCTGCCCCGACCGGCGCGTACGCGCATTATCGAGTCGACCGCACATAGTCCCGTGAGATCTGCTGCGATGTCGATGTTCCGTATGTTGTGAGCATCGGTTCGCCGCCCCTGCGCGAAAGACAGGAGCGCGCGAGAGTTGCCTGCCTTGAGGCGGTGGCTTTCGAATTGCGGTCTCGAGGAATTGAAACTCTTTATCTCCAGTCGCGGACTCCGGTGCTTGACCGCCGCGATGTGCAGACCGTGATGGGCGTGCGCTTCTCCATGCCAAAAACTGGACTTTCGTTGTGTATCATAGGAATGGCCTGGACGAGCCGATGTTCTGGTTCGCTGACATCGTCGCC
Source organism: Fodinicola feengrottensis (assembly GCF_010993775.1). Lineage (GTDB taxonomy): Bacteria > Actinomycetota > Actinomycetes > Mycobacteriales > HKI-0501 > Fodinicola > Fodinicola feengrottensis. The sequence goes on from NZ_WOTO01000043.1 coordinate 4,506, forward strand.
GGAGCAGTTCGAGCGGCGCACCTGGGGCGCCCGGAATACCGACGAATCCTCGACGGCCACATCAGCGAGACATTTGTATCAACCAGATGTTGAACAGAAAACGCGCAGGGCCAGGTTCCCGGTCTGCCCCAGTCCACCTGGCCCAACGACTCGCTCGACATCCACGATGTCGAACTCTCGCGAGGAATTTACCGCATTCGGGGTGGTCAGGATTCTTCTGGGTGGGGGTCCAATGGGGTGGCGGCGGTGATGCGGTGCAGGGCAAAAGTGTGTAGCACGTCCGTACGGTCGTCTTCGGCGCGTAAATAGCCGGCGCCGATAGAGACCGGGCGAATGGTCCGTTGGACGGTGCCGCCGTGTGCGTCGACATAGCCGAGTTGTACGCGGCTGCGTTGTCGTGCGGCGCGCTGGAGGACGGACAGGGTGGTCGCGGTGGTCATGCCGGGCAGTTCGGTCATGTCGATCGTGGTGGTCGTACGCCGGGACCGTCGGGCGTCCGCGTCGGCGACTCGCAACGCCCGGACCATGCCGGCGAGGCGTTCGTCGTCCAGGACCGGCAGGTCGGCGCCGGGCCGGATGGACCGCATGCGCAGCGTCGACCGGCGCGACTGGGGCTTGCTGATCACCACCGCGCCGTCGGTGTCCTCCGGCACCGGCGCGTATCCGCCGGCTCGTAAGCCGTCCAGGACGCGCTCACGAGAGAGTGGACTGACCAGGACGGTCGGCGCGATGCGGCGCAGCCGCAGCGGTGTGTTGGCGCGGTCCGCGAGGATGCCGGCGAGCAGGGCCGCGTCGTCGCTGCGCAGGTAGCAACCGGCGGAGCCGGCGCGCAGGCCGCCATGCCGGCGGGCGGTGTCGTCGATCAGGTACGTCAGAGCTTGCGGGATCGGCGTACGAGAACGGTCGGCGAACAGGTGGTGGATCCGGTCCGCCGACCAGCCGGCGTCCAGGGCGTGTCGCAGGCTGCCGGCGGTCACCCGGTAGACGGTCGCGGCGCCGGCCGACTCGACTTCGGCGACCATGCCCATCGCGCCGGCCAGGTCCGGCTCCAGCGGGCCGGGCGCCACCACGCTCAGGTCGGGCTGGACGAGTACGTGGTCGAGGGGGGTCGGCAGCAGGTCGCCGAGCAGGTCCGTCACCGGCTTGTCGGCCAGCAGCGCGCGGCCGAAGCGGGTGAGCGCGCCGCGGCCGGTGATGCCGAGCGCCGCCGCCTCCGCCAGCCAGCGCGGCCACCACGGCGTCGTCGCGGCCGTTGGCGCCGCGGCGAGGGTGGGTCCAGTCGACGTACGCGACGATGCCGGCCGGCTCGGGTGCGCTCCCTGGCGGTTGCGCGGCGATCGCCTGCAGGGCGTCCATCCGGGCCACCGGCGCGCTGGATCGGACCACCTCGGTGGAGAGCGCGTTGATCAGCCGATCGCGGTCGTCCCGCTGGCCGATCAGCATCGGCAGCCGGGTCATCGTCAGCCAGGCGGCGGCGAGGCGTTGCCAGCGCTGGGCCGCCGACCGGCCGAGCCATACGTCGTACTCAGCGGTTGGCAGCCACTGCGGGTCCGCGTCCGAGGTGGCGTCCAGCAGGCCAGCGGCGTGACACGTCTCTCTCCAGGAGCATGCCGGCGATCTCGTCGGTGACGCCGACCGTACGCGCGATTCGGCGGAGCTCCCGTACGCCGACGCCTCCACCACGCAAGACGGCCGGTGGCTCGACCGCGCAGGTGTCCAGGACCGCCTCGGCCACCCGGATCGCTTCCGCGGCCTGGCCGGCGCCGGCCTCGTCGATGGCGTCCGGCGCGTACTTGCGGGACGCCGGCTCCGGCGGGTCCGGATGCAGGTCGCCCAGCGGGGGCTGGACCCGCGCAGCAGCAGGGCGACCTCGCGGGGCAGTTCGACCGTGTCGTCGCCGGTCGGGATCAGCAGGCCGTGCGCGAGCAGCCAGCGGACCGGTGACTCGTCGCCTGGCGCGGCTGGCCGGCGGGCGCCCCGGATCGTGCCGACCGGCGGGCCGGCGGCGAGCCGTTGCAGCACCTCGGTGGCTGGGATCGGGGCGGCCGCCACCTGGGCGGCCAGCTCGGCCCGGCTGGGCACCTTCGCGCCGCCGGTCAGTTCGGTGGCCGGTCGGCCGAGGCCGGCCGGATAGCCGCCGGCGGCCTCGGCGACGCCGGCCACCACTCGTACCGACTCGTCCGAACCCCATACCAGGCCGATCGTCCGGAGCCGCTCGATGGCCGCCGTCACCCGGGCCACCGGCACGACTTCGCCGACTAGCGCTCGCACGTCCGCGGTCGTCGCTGGCGGCTCGCAGAGCCGCACCGCGTCCAGCACCTCGATGCTGAAGCGGTCCAGCTGCTCCAAGGCGCGGGCCACCGACATTCGCGAGTGCACCCGGCTGGCCAGCACGGACAGATCCGGCGGCAGCGGAGTGGCCAGATCCGGGCGGGCACGCAGCAACTCCACCAGTGCGCTGTCGTCGAGCGCACGCAGGTGGTCGGCGAGCCCGCGCTGTCGGCTCGGGTGCTGGCTTTCGTCGCCCATTGGATCAACGCTAGCCTGCTGGTGACCGCGACCGCCCTGCCTGGGGGGTTCCGAGCTTTCCGGAGGCTGATCCCGCGATGACCGTGGACGAGACTAATTCGTCGGCCGAGGAGGGCGAGCCCGTGCCGGCTGAGGGCGCCACAGCCGCCGCGCCGCGCAATGTGCCCAAGCCCGGCCACCTCCCGGTGAACGAGCTGCTCTTCGAGCGGCAAGGCCCAGCCTCGCCGTTCGGTGAGGACACGGTGTTCCCGCTGCCGCTCGATCAGCTGCCTTACAAACACCCCGCTCTGGAACTCCCGCCGACGGACTGAGTCGGCAACCAGCTGGTGGTGGACCTGCTCGGTTGTCGGGTTTCGCGGCGGCGCGGGGCGCGACATGATGCAGTGATCGCGTACCCGATCCGTGGGGGTGGCCTGTGACCAGCCAGCCGTCGTATTCGTCCGGGATCTCGACGATCCCGCTGCTGGGCGACACCATTGGCGACAACCTCGACCGCACCGCCGCGCGGTTCGCCGAGCGCGAGGCGCTGGTGGATCGAGCGGCCGGGAAGAGATGGACGTACGGGCAGTTCGTCGAGGTCGTCAACCAGCTGGCGCTGGGCTTGCTGGACGCCGACATGGGCAAGGGCGACCGGGTCGGGATCTGGGCGCCGAACTGTGCCGAGTGGGCCTTCGTGCAGTACGCGACCGCGAAAATCGGCGCGATCATGGTCAACATCAACCCGGCGTACCGCACGCATGAGCTCGCGTACGTGCTGAAGCAGGCCGGCATCACGATGCTGGTCGCCGCGCCGAAGTTCAAGACGAGCGATTACGCGGCGATGATCGAGGAAGTTCGGGGCGACTGTGCGGATCTGCGGCAGGTCGTCCTGCTCGGCTCGGCCGAATGGGATTCGCTGCTGGCGCGGGGCAGTCACGGCGATCCAGCGGATTTGGCCGCCGCGCAGGCAAATCTTTCGTGTGACGATGCGATTAATATCCAGTACACCTCCGGTACGACCGGGTTTCCCAAAGGTGCCACGCTTTCGCATCACAACATCCTCAACAACGGCTATTTCGTCGGAGAAGGCTGCCGCTACACCGAGGAGGACCGGATCTGCATTCCGGTCCCGTACTATCACTGTTTCGGCATGACGATGGGAAATCTCGCGGCCACCAGTCACGGCGCCTGCATGGTGTTGCCCGCCGGGCTTCGATCCGGCCGCCACGCTCAAGGCCGTGCAGGATGAGAAGTGCACGTCTTTGTACGGCGTGCCAACGATGTTCATCGCCGAGCTGGCGCTGCCGGATTTCGCCGACTATGACCTTTCGAGTCTGCGCACCGGAATCATGGCCGGCTCGCCGTGCCCGGTCGAGGTGATGAAACGGGTCATCAGCGACATGGGCATGAACGAGGTCACCATCTGCTATGGGATGACCGAGACCTCGCCGGTGTCGACCCAGACCGGCGCGAACGACGACATCGAGACGCGGGTGTCGACGGTGGGGTCCGTACATCCGCATGTCGAGGTCAAGGTCGTCGACCCGGCGACCGGCCTGACCGTGCCGCAGGGCACCGCCGGTGAGCTGTGTACGCGCGGATATTCGGTGATGCTGGGCTATTGGAACGAACCGGAGAAGACCGCCGAATCGATTGACGCGGCCCGCTGGATGCACACCGGCGACCTCGCGGTGATGGACGGCAACGGCTACCTGAACATCGTCGGCCGGATCAAGGACATGGTGATCCGCGGCGGCGAGAACATCTATCCGCGGGAGATCGAGGAGTTCCTCTACAGCCACCCGGACATCGTCGACGTGCAGGTCATCGGGCTGCCGGACGAGAAGTACGGCGAGGAGCTGATGGCCTGGGTGAAGCTGCGCCCCGGCGTTTCGGACCTCACCGCCGAGCAGGTGCGCTCGTACTGCACCGGCAAGCTCGCCCACTACAAGATCCCGCGTTATGTACGTGTCGTCGAAGATTTTCCGATGACGGTCAGCGGCAAGGTCCGCAAGGTCGAGATGCGCGAGGTCTCCATCCAGGAGCTGGGCCTGGAGTCAGCCGCAACCACCCGCCACGCCTAACCGTCAGTTGCCGCCCCGTCCCGCACTCGGGAGTGGGCGGCGAGGGCGGCGATGCCGTCGAAGATCATTTCCAGGCCGATGTCGAACTGTTCGTCCCAGCCGCGGGCGCCTTGGTACGGGTCGATCTCGGCGGTGAGGGGGAAGTCCGTACGCACCGGCGGTCGCCAGGCCCGCTCGGCGGCGGGGCTGCGGTCCTGTTGCTCGACCACGATGTAGCCCAGCACATAGCTGCCCCCCAGGTCCGGTGCGCGTCCAGCAGCGCCGAGCCACTCAGCCCGGCCAGCCGTAGCGCCGGTACGGGTCGTCACCGGCACCGGAGCGGCGGCGATCTCGCCGGCCAGTTGATCGCCATAATTGCCGCAAAGCGGGCAGTTTTTCGGGGGAGTTTTGTTAATCCTGCCCTTTTGTCGGAAAGAGTCGGACGGTTACCCGCTTGCTCTGTCGGCCCGCACCGCTAGCCTGATAGGCCGGGCGCCCATTCGGGCGCCCGCTCCTGGGATCGCCGCCAGTGCGGCGAAACCGAGGCGATGCAACCGTCCAACAGTGCGATGAGTCGGGGCCGAACGCGGCCCGAGGTCAGCGAGGTAAGCGGTGCCCACCGGCAGGGTGAAGTGGTTTGACGTCGAAAAGGGATTCGGTTTCCTGTCCCGTGACGATGGCGGCGACGTCTTCGTGCACAAGGGTGCGCTGCCAGCCGGGACGACCGACCTGAAACCCGGCACCCGAGTGGAGTTCGGGGTCGCCGAGGGACGCCGCGGTGAGCAGGCGCTGTCCGTACGCATCCTCGCCCAGGCGCCGTCACTGGCCGCAGCCAGCCGCCGTCCGGCGGAAGAGCTGCACGGCATGGTCGAGGACATGATCAAGCTGCTGGAGATGAAGGTGCAGCCGGACCTGCGGCGCGGCCGATACCCGGACCGCAAGGCCGCCAAAACCGTCGCCGAAATGGTGCACGCCGTCGCCCGCGAACTAGAGGTCTGAGTTTCCGGCGGCTGAGTTTCTGGCGGCAGTTCCTGCCGCTGGCCACGCACCGTTCGCGGCGGTAGGCCCGCCCCGAAAAAGCGTGGGGTGGGCCTACCGCCGCGAACGGTGCGCCCCTGGCGCGTGGGGGGGGCGGGGCTGGGGTGGCGGGGTTGGGGTTCGGCGGGTTGCGGTTGGCTGGGCAGGGGGCTGATGGCGTCCTGGCCGCGTACGAGCAGGTACGTGCTAGCTGCGTACGAGCAGGTACGTGTTAGCTGCGGATGAGGAGGAAGGACCAGCGGCTGACGACGACGGTTTGGTTGCCGGCGGCGGAGAGGCCGATGACCTCCAGCAGCAGTGCCTGGTTGTCCCCGAAGTCGGGCGTCAGCGACAGGTAGGACGCGCCGAGCTGCGGTGGGGTGGTCTGGGCCTGCGTCTTTCCCGTGCCGGTCGCCGCCACCACCCGGACCAGCCACGGCACCCCGGACAGCTCACCCGGCACCTCGATGCCGACCGGCGCGCCGGCCTTGACGGTCAGCCGGCCGGGCAGGGCATCAGTCGTACGACACGCCGTTTTGGTGGTGTTCAGGTCGAAACAGAAGGCGTTTGCTGGGCTGCTCGCGAACTGCCCGCCACTGACCAACCGGGCCAGCGGCAGCGGCTTCGCGCAGCCGGCCACCAGCGCCACCGCGGCGAGGACCACCACCAGCGCCAAAACCCGGATCGTACGCACGGCCGTCACGCTACCCACCGCCTCCGCTGTACGACCGCAGGGACCCCCAGAGGCCGGCGGGAAAGGAAACCCTTGCCGGTCCCGGGGTGGCCGGCGGTGGTGTTGAATGGGACCACGATGGCTACTTTGCGGCTGGTTCCGAAGAAGGTCGACAAGAAAGTCGACAAGGTGTGCGCGGACGCGGTGGACGCCGCGCGGGCCGCCGCCGCCGATGCCGCGCAGGGTGGCAAGGTCGGCGAACATCTGGGTGTGCGGGCCGACGGCGAGCGGTTGGTGTCGCACCGGTTCGCCGCGCTGGAGCGCGGCTATGTCGGGTGGGAGTGGTCGGTGACGGTCGCCCGCCCGCCGCGGGCCCGGGTGGCCACCGTGTGCGAGGTCGTCCTGGTGCCCGGCGACGCCTCCGTGCTGGCGCCGGAATGGCTGCCCTGGGAGTGAGCGGATCCGGCCGGGCGACCTGGGTGTCGGCGACATCGTGCCGACCGATCCCGATGACGACCGGTTGGTCCCGACCTACGCCGGCTATGAGCCAGAGGTCGAGGACTTCGTCGACGAGCCGAATGCTTTCGAGCTGGGCGTCGGTCGGGTACGAGTGATGTCCCGGCTGGGCCGTGACGAGGCCGCCGACCGCTGGCACTCCGGCGAGACCGGACCGCACACTCCGCTCGCCGAGCACGCGCCGGCGAGCTGCGGGACCTGCGGTTTCTTTCTGCCGCTGGCCGGCTCGCTGCGGTCGATGTTCGGCGTCTGCGGCAACATGTTCGCGCCCGACGACGGCCGGGCGGTGGCGATCGACCACGGCTGCGGCGCGCACTCGGAGGCGCTGGTGCAGGCGACCACGCCGATCAGCGCACCGCCGATCGCGTTCGATGACAATGCCGTCGATCTGGTCAAGACCCCTGCCGGCGATGGCTCGGTGGGCGACGACGCAGAGCCGTTCGGCCACGGGTGAGCGACCGGTACGACACCGCGGCACGCCGGGAGGCCGTGCTGGCGGCCTGGCGGTCGTCGCCGACCCGGTTCCGAGAGGACGCTAACGCCGAGGAAGACCTGGTCCTGGGTGGGTACGCGGACCGGCTGATCGTCGAGCTCGCGCAGAACGCGAGTGACGCGGCGGTCCGTGCCGGCATCGCCGGCGAGCTGCGGCTGACGCTGGTCGACCGGGTGCTGTCCGCGGCCAACACCGGCGCCGCGCTGGACGCCGAGGGCGTCGATGGCCTTACTTCGCTGCGGGCGTCCGGAAAACGCGACGAGCAGAGCAGTACGGGTCGGTTTGGCATTGGTTTCGCGGCCACTCTCGCGGTCAGCGACGAACCGGAGATCCGGTCCACCACCGGTGGGATCAGGTTTTCCCTTGCCGACACGGACAAAGCCGTGCGAGAGCTGGGCGGTGCCGCGGCGGCTGAGCTGGACCGTCGGGATGGCCGCGCGCCGGTGCTGCGGCTGGCCTGGCCGGCACCGGGAGCGCCGATGGACGGCTATGCCACCGAAGTTCGGCTCCCGCTGCGCGACGATGCCGCCCTGGCAGCCGTAAGAGCAGCGCTAGACAGCGTGCCCGCGAGCCTCTTGCTGGCATTGCCGACACTGTCCACAGTGGACGTCAACGGCCGGGTGCTGCGCCGGACCGAGGTCGACGAGCAGACGGTTGCCCTTGCGGACGGCGAGAAAACCCGGCACTGGCGATATGTGACGACGGCCGGTGACCTGCCGGTGGAGTTGCTCGCCGACCGGCCGGTGGAAGAGCGGATCCGGCAGGCATGGCGGGTCACCGCGGCCGTGCCACTCACCGAGGCCGGGGAGCCGGCAGCGCTGGACGCGGCGCAGGTGCTTTACGCGCCGACGCCCACCGATGAGCGGATTTCGTTGCCCGTACGGCTGATCGGCACTTTCCCGACTTCGCCGGACCGGCGCCGGGTGCCGGATTCGGCGGCGGTCACCCGGTTCCTTGCCGAGCAGGCCGCCGAGGCGGTCGCCGATCTGATCGCGGGCTGCTCCGAGCACCCGGCGGTGCTCCGGCTGTTGCCTGGGCCGGACCTCCCACTGTCCACTGTGGACTCATTGGTACGAGCGGCCGTCGACGCCCAGTTGCGTACGGCCGTTTGGTTGCCTGACACGCATGGCCAGTGGCTGCCGCCGAGTCGCGCTTTGGTTGTTGACGACCCGTTGGTGGAGATCGCCGCGGACGTACTCGACGGCATCCTCCCGGCTGGCTGGTGGACCTCGGCGACCGCGCCAGCATTGCGGGCGCTGGGCGTCCGGCGGTTGGGCCTCGCCGAGGTGGTCGAGGCATTCGCCGGTGCCGATGGCGAACCCTCCTGGTGGCACGACTTCTACGACGCGATTGACATCGCGTTGCGGCACGATCCGAGCACTGAGATCGGCGAGGTGGCCGCCATCCGGGTGCCGCTGGTCGACGGGCGTACGGTCACCGGCGCCCGCGAGGTGTTGTTGCCGGTGGACGACCTGCCGGCGGAGGCGGTCGCCGCGCTGGGCCTGCGCATCGCGCACCCGGACGCCGCCCACCCGCTGTTGGCTCGGCTGGGCGCGCGAGAGGCGTCGCCAGCGTCCGTGCTGGCCGATGATCGGGTCCGAGCAGAGGTCGAGCAGTCGTACGAGCTGGATGACCCGGCGCCGGTCGCCGAAGCGGTGTTGGCGCTGGTCGCGGCCACCGGCATCGGCCCGGGGGAGCTGCCGTGGCTGGCCGATCTGGCCCTGCCGGACGCCGAGGGCGACTGGCGACCCGCTGGTGAGCTGCTGCTGCCGGGCGCGCCGCTGGCCTGGCTGATCGGCGCGGACGTGCCTTTCGGGACCGCCGACCGGCAGTTGGTCGAGGACTACGGCGCGGACGTGTTGGCCGCCGTCGGCACTCTCGCCACTTTCGCGGTGGTCGACCAGCCGGACCTGGATCTGTCCGACGTGGACGACTGGCGCTGGACGGGGCGTCCGACTGGGCCGACGAGGTCGCTGACGCCCTGGACGGTGAGCCGGTCCAACTGACTCGCTTCGCGGCCGTACGCGACTTGGAGCTGATCCGCCCGGACGCCTGGCCGCAAGCTCTCCGGCTGCTTGCCGCGCCGCCTGCCCGGGACGCTCTTATGGCCAGTTGTACGGGCGAGCTTATGGACGGCCGGATCGTCCCGGTGACGCCGTACTTGCGCTGGTGGTTCGCCCACCGCCCAGTCCTGGCCGGCCGTTGCCCAGCCGAGCTCAGGCTGCCCTCCGCTGCCGAGCTGGTCGGTCTTTATGACCCGGTCCCGGAGCTTCGGCCCAGCGGTGGCCCGCCGAGCCTCTTCGATGTGGACGACTCGGTCGGTGGCGTACTTGATGACGAGCTGCTGGCCGCTCTCGGCTGTCGTACGGGCCTGCTTGACGTCTTGGAGGACACGGCGTCGGCCACCGATCTGTTGCGGCGCCTGGGCGACCCACCCGGTCCGTACACGCGGCCGTTCTCCCGCTGCTCTACGCCCGCCTGGCCGAGGCCCTCGCCGGTGTCGACGTGCCGCCACCGGATCACGTACGCGTCGCGCCGGACGTTGTCGTGCCAGCGGAGCAGGCCGTCGTCCTCGACCAGCCGTGGCGGCTCGCGGAGTTCCCCGGCCGGCACCCCATCCTCGGCGGCGCCGACCCGGAAACCGTCGCCGAACTCCTGGACATCCCGCTGGCTTCAGAACTCTGACCCTCGCGAGGGTGACGTTCTGGAGGGAGTTTGTAGGGATTTGACCCCTCAGAACGTCACCCTCGCGGAGGTTCTGCGATCGAGGCCTCCAGCCGGAATGATCTCGGCCGACGGCGAGTTACTATGGAACAGCCGGTGTGGCTCGGTATCCCCGGGCCGCATTTAAAAAAGCCTTCGCGGACTACCGTTCGGCTGGAGCCGCGTTGCGCCACTCGCCGCGAGGCGATCCTTGCCACACCGGTTCAGCGGTGGTCAAAGGGGTCCTGCCGCTCAGCGGCAGGACCCTTTTGGGACTAGCTCTTGGCGCCCTCGTCGATGCTGTCGGGGATGATCAGGTGCAGGATGAAGCTGACGATGGCCACCACGATGGCGCCCCAGAGGGCGGGCCAGAAGCCGGTCACTGTGAATGGCAGGTGCAGCAGGCCTGCGAGCCAGCCGGTCAGCAGGAACAGCAGCGCGTTCACGACCAGCGCGATCAGCCCGAGGGTGAGCACGTAGAAGGCGCATCCAAGGGTCTTGATCACCGGCTTGATGATCGCGTTGATCACTCCGAAGATGATCGCGACGACCAGCAAAGTGCCGACCTTGACCCAGATCGAACTCCCGCCGAGGGTGATCCCCGGCAGGAACGTGGTGGCCCACAGCGCGAGGGCTGTGACCACGATCTTGGCGATGATTCTCATGCGCCCTGATGCTGCCATGCCCACCGCCGACCCGCACGGCCGCATGCGGCACAACCAGCCCCAACCTGACCCCGTTGGGCGCCGGCCTGTCAGGGCCGCGGGTACGTGCGCCCCCGCGAGGAACTCACGGCATGGGTTCGGCGCGGTCGGGTGCCTCGAGATCCTCGCGAGGCAGCCGCGGCATCATCTCCCCGCCATCGTCTCGGGCGGCGATGCGTACGCCCAATCGGGAGCGGCGGCGCCAGCAGAGGGCGAGGCCGAGGAAGCCGACCACGATGCCGGAGACACAGGTCCACAGCCACGAGCCGTGCCCGTTGGCGGTCAGCCATGGCAGTGACACCAGCACGCCGGCGGTCGCGACGAACCACAGGCCGATGCCGATCGCGACCACTTTCACCGCGTCGACGGCGAGCGGCTCGGGGGTGGGGCGAGCCGGATACTTGGCCCGCTCAGCAGGGACCGGCGGCATACTTTGCAGGCTACCCCGACGTGGTCAGTCGGCGGATCGTCACCCAGCTCGTACGCTCGATCGCGAAAAAAAGCGGGCCGCCCTCCCGTGTGCGGGGAGAGCGGCCCGGTTCTAAGCGCGCAGATCAGCGGTCGTTGTCGCGGTAGCCGCCGCTGTCGTTGTTGCCACCGAATCCACCGGAGTCGCCACCGCGGTCGTCATCGCGGCCGCCGCCGGAGTCACCCTGCCGGCCACCGCCGCCAGAGTCGCCGCCGCGGTCATTTCCGCGGTCACTGTCGCCGTAGCCGCCGCCTGATCCGCCGCGACTGTCGTCCCCGCCGCCGAACCCGCCGCCGGAGCCGCCGGAATCGTTGCCGTACGAGCCGCCGGAGCTGCCCGAGTCATTACCACCGGAGTCGTTGCCGTACCCGCCACCGCTGGAACCGCCGGAGTCGTTGCCGTAAGAGCCGCCGGAGTCGTTGCCGTAGCCGCCGCCGCTGGAGCCGCCGGAGTCATTGCCGTAAGAGCCGCCGGAGCCACCTGAGTCGCGGCCGGAGTTGCCGGAGTCGTTCGAGTCGTTGCCGTACCCGCCGCCGGAATCGGACCCGCGACGGTCGCCGCCGCCAGAGTCCCCGCCGCCGCCATAACCACCGCTGTTGTCGTCTCCGCCGCCGTAGCCGCCGGATCCGCCGTCACGCTCGTCGTTGTACGACACGTCGTACCCCCTCCAGTTGGTGTCGGTCATGGCGGACGTTATGTGCCCCCGCCCACGCCTGCCACTTGAGCGGTCTCGGGTTCGATCCAGATCGGCGCGCCGCGCGTTGGGCGTGTCGCGATCTGGCCGTACGCATCGACGGCCCCATCTGGCAGGCTGCTCGTCGACGACCTCAGCAGCCCGACCGGAGGAAGCCGCGATGACATCCAAGGCCAGCTCGACAAAAACGGCAAAGGGTGCGATGGGCGGCCTGGACCGCTATTTCGCGATCTCCGCCCGCGGTTCGAGCTGGTGGCAGGAAGTACGCGGCGGTTTCGTCACCTTTTTCACCATGTCCTACATAGTCGTGCTGAACCCGCTGATCATCGGTACCGCGATGGATGCGGACAAGAAGTTCATCGGCGGTGTCGCTTCGGCGGCCGACGCGATCCCGCTGGTCGCCGCCGCGACCGCGCTGATCGCCGGGATCGTCACCATCGCGATGGGAGTGATCGGGAAATATCCGTTCGCTCTCGCCACCGGGCTCGGCCTGAACGCCTTTGTCGCTTTCGGGATCGCCGCGAAGATGACCTGGGCCGACGCGATGGGGTTTGGTGGTCATCGAAGGAATTGTCATCGTCATCCTGGTGCTGGTCGGGCTCCGAAGGGCGATTTTCAACGCCTTACCAGGGGATTTGAAGACCGCCATCGCCGTCGGCATCGGCCTGTTCATCGCTTTGATCGGGTTCGTCGACGCTGGTTTCGTTCGCAAGTCCGCCGGCGGCACGCCGATCGAGCTGGGTGTCGCCGGCAACCTGAGCGGCTGGCCGACGCTGGTTTTCGTGGTGGGCCTGATACTCACCGCGATCCTGGTGGTCCGCAAGGTCAAGGGCGGCATCCTGATTGGCATCGTCACGAGCACGGTCCTCGCGATCGTCATTGAGGCGGTCGCCAAGGTGGGGCCGACGGTCAGCGGGAAGACGGTGAACCCGATCGGTTGGCATTTGGTCGTACCAAAACTCCCGGAGCAGTTTCTGCAGGTGCCGAACTTGTCGTTGATCGGCCAGTTCAACCTGCTCGGTTCGTGGTCGCGGGTCGGCGTGGTAACCGCGCTGCTGTTTGTCTTCACCTTGGCGCTGAGCGATTTCTTCGACTCGATGGGCACCATTGTCGGGATCAGCAAGGAAGGCAACCTGCTGGACGCGAAGGGTGACCTGCCCGGCTTCGACCGGGTGCTGCTGGTCGACGCGCGCCGCCGCCGCGGCCGGTGGCGTCGGCAGTGTTTCCAGTACGACCGTTTACGTGGAATCCGCCGCCGGAGTGGGCGAAGGCGCGCGTACCGGCTTCGCCAGTGTGGTCACCGGCCTGCTTTTCCTGGTCGCGATGTTCCTCACCCCGCTGGTCGCGGTGGTGCCTTTCGAAGCGGCCACCCCGGCGCTGGTGGTGGTCGGATTCCTGATGATGACGCAGATCCGGGACATCAACTGGTCCGACTACGGGGTGGCTATCCCGGCTTTTCTCACCGTGGTCCTGATGCCTTTCACGTACAGCATCACGGTGGGCATTGGTGCCGGGCTGGTGTCGTACGCGGTGATCCGCGGCGCGCAGGGCCGTGGCCGCGAAGTGCATCCGCTGCTGTGGGGAATCGCCGCGCTGTTCGTCATCTATTTCGCCATCTCACCTATTGAGAAACTGCTCGGCCTCGGCTGATTTCCCGATGCTGCGAATTTTTCAACAATGTGGCCCAAACGGGCCACCGTGTCCTAGCTCACGCATGTCCGAAAAGTCACAGGGCGGATTGTTGAGCTAAGCTAACTATCATGCCGACAACCACCCAGATGCTGTGAGCCCGGGCCGACTAAACGCCATCCGGGACATGACCCGGTCACTACGGGTACGCAACTATCGGTTGTTCGCCTCCGGTCAGATTATTTCGCTGACCGGCTCGTGGATGCAGAGCACCGCCCAGGACTGGCTGGTCCTGCAGCTCACCCACAACTCGGCCACCGCGATCGGGATCGTCACCGCGCTGCAGTTCGCGCCCATCATGGTGCTGACCCTGTACGGCGGCCTGATCGCTGACCGGTTCGACAAGCGCCGGATGCTGATGATCACCCAGACTGTTCTCGGGTTTTTGGCCGCCGGTATGGGAATTTTGGTGGTTTCCGGGCAGGTGTGGGGGTGTGGCACGTGTTCCTTTTCGCGGCCGCGTTGGGAATGGCGCAGGCATTCGACAACCCGGCCCGGCAGGCGTTCGTGTCCGAGCTGGTCGGCGGTGAGTTGCTGCTGCCCAACGCGGTGTCGCTGAATTCGGCGACCTTCAACAGCGCGCGCATTCTCGGCCCGGCGGTCGGCGGCCTGGTGATCGCCGCGGTCGGAGTCGGCCCGGCTTTCCTGCTCAACTCGCTGACGTATATCGCGGTCCTGTGGGCCTTTTTCCAGGTGCGCCCGACCGAGCTGTTCCGGACCGAGCGAGTGGCCCGGGCCAGCGGCCAACTGCGAGAAGTGGTGCAATACGTACGGTCCCGGCCGGACCTGATGATGGTTTTCGCGCTGATGATGGTGGTCGGCACCCTTGGGATGAACTTCAACTTCACCATTCCGCTGCTGGCCCGTGCCGATTTCGGCGTCGGTGCGGCGAGTTTTGGCCTGCTGTCGACATGTTTCGCGGTCGGCGCACTGGGTGGAGCGTTGGTCGGCAGCCGCCGACGGACCCGGCCACCGGCCACCGCGTTGCTCGCGTACGCGGCGGTTTTCGCGGCGCTGGAGATCGCGGTCGCGGCGACGCCGTGGTTCTGGTTGGCGGGCGTCGTGCTCGTCCCCACCGGCGGTTTCCTGATCGCCTGCAACACGGCCGCCAACGCCCGGGTCCAGCTCGGCGCCTCGCCACAGCTGCGCGGCCGGGTGATGGCGCTCTACATGGTGGTGTTCTTCGGTGGCACCCCGATCGGGGCCATCTTCGTGAGCATGATCTGCCAGGTTTTCGGGGTACGGGCCGGATTCGTCATCGGCGGTGTCTCGGTGCTGCTGGCCGTGGGTGTGCTCGCGGCCGTACGCGCGTACCGGCACGGCACCCGGATGCGGTGGGAAAGCGGCCGACTGCCCCGCATCCGGCTGGTCGCCGCCGGCGCGGTCAGCACCGCGCCCGGTCGCAGCACCGAGGATCTGGTTACCGCTACCGAGGTCGAAGGACCACTGGAAGCCGTGCCAGGCATCAAACCCGCGCCCGCCCCTGCGCCGCCGCCGGCGCAGTCGCGGCTGCTGGCCAGGTCCACCGAAGATCACCTGGACGACAGCCACCGCAGCGAGCCGGTGTCCGCCCGCCGGGCCGATCGTTCGTAAGCCACGGTTGGTCCGCTAATTACCTTGTTCGGGTCGGCGGACAGGAATACCGTGAGAACACATGAACGGCCTCCTGGTGGCGGCGGACGTGGCCCTGTTGTTGGTGATGTGCACGGTGCCCGCGTTGTTGGTGCGGATGTTCCTCAACGCCGGCCGCGCTGCCTCCTGGCTCAGTGAGCACTGGCATGACTGGCGATGCGGCCCGGCCCCGGCGGGGCCGCCACTGGAGCGTACGGCCGCGACCCTGCGCCGGCTGCGGACCATGATCGACTCCCCGCAGCACCTGTCCGCCACCCGCTATCACGGCATCCAGCTGGCGTACGACCGGACGCTGTCAGACGCCTGCGCCGCGCTGGGCATCGCCGAGGACCTCTGCAGCACCTGCGGCTTCGCCCACTCCATAGAACGCGTCCGCATCGAAGCCGAACTAGAACACGCCGGATTCTCGTTCGCCAACCCCACCCAGAACCACCACCCGTGTTGAGCACAGTGGCTTAGCGGCTTCACCGATCCTCGTATCACCAGCCGCGGCGGCTCCCGGCGGCTTTTCCTAGGTATGTCTAGCCTGAGTTTCCCCTGCTAGCTGATCGTTCGGCGTGTTTTGTGTGTTGTGGTGTTTGGGTTGTAGGCGTCGATGGTGTATTACCTATATATGCCGTCGATCGTAGGGAAGCGCCAGGCGGGGAAGACGTACTACTACCTGGTCGAGTCCGCGCGGGTGCAGGGCAAGCCGCGGATCGTGTCGCAGCAGTATCTGGGCAGCGCGGAGGAGGTGGTGGCCAAGCTGACCGACGCGGCGGCCGGTGAACCGGTGCGTAGCGAACACAAGGCGTTCGGGGATCTGGCCGCGGTGTGGTCGATGCTGGAGCGACTGGACGTGGTGGGGACGGTCGATGGTGTGGTGTCGCGCCGGGCGGACGCGCTGGCCTCGGTGGGCACGTATATCGCGTTGGCGACGGCGAACCGGATCGTGGCGCCGTGCTCAAAGCTGGCGTTCGCCGATTGGTGGGCCTCCACGGCCGGCGCGCGGTGGCTGCGGCTACCGCGCGGCGCGACCGACCATCGCCGGTTCTGGAACGCGATGGATCGGTTGTCGGTAGCCGACCTGCGAGCGATCGAAACCAAGTTAGGGCGGCGGATCGTCACCGAGTTCGGGCTGGACCTGACCGGTTTGGTGCTGGACATGACCAACTTCGCCACCTTCATCGACTCCGGCAACGAGAAGGCGCCGATCGCGCAGCGGGGCAGGGCGAAGCAGAAGCGGGTGGACCTGCGGCTGGTTGGGCTGGGCCTGGTGGTCACCCGCGACGGCGGGGTTCCGGTGCTGTCCCATACCTATCCGGGAGACCGGCCGGATGTCACCCAGTTCAGCGCGATGATCGACGAACTGGTCGCCCGGTACCGGCAGCTGACTACCTCCGTGGAGTCGCTGACGATCGTCTACGACGCCGGGCAGAATTCCGCCGACAACCACGAACTGGTGGAGGATACCGGGATCGGGTTCATCGGCTCACTGCCACCGAGCGACCATCCGGCGTTGCTGGCGATACCGAAATCCCGGTACCGGCCGGTCGACGCCGACGGTGACGCCGGCCGCTATCGCGGCCTGACCCATGTCGACACCACCGTCACCGCGCTGGGCGTGACACGCCGCGCCGTGCTCACGCATTCGACGACGCTGCACGCCAAACAGGTTCGTGGCCTGGACCAGACGCTCGCCACCGTGACTGGCAAGCTCACCGCTTTGCAGGGCCGCCTGGCGCGCGGGCGCACCCGCAAATCCCGTGCCGCAGTCCAGACCGAGATCGCCACGATCTGCCGACACCGCTGGGTCAGCGACATCATCACCACCACGCTGACCGGCGACAAACCGGCTGAGCTGCGGCTGACCTGGCGCACCGACCGGCGTGCCCGCACCCGCCTGGAGAACCGGATCTTCGGCAAACGGATCCTGTTCACCGGCCACGACGACTGGCCCGTCACCGACATTGTCGCCGGCTACCGCTCCCAATCCGACGTAGAAGCCGGATTCCGTCAACTCAAAGACACTCACGTGGTCTCCTTCAGCCCCATGCACCACTGGACCGACCAGAAAATCCGCGTCCACGTGTTCTACTGCGTCCTGGCCCTAACCATCGCCCACCTCATGCGCCGCGAAGCCGAACACGCCGATATACACATGTCCGTCCGCGAACTGCTAAACGAACTATCAGGAATCCAGGAAACCGTCCTGCTCTACCACGACGGCAACAAAGGACGCCCTCGCGCCAAACGCATGCTCACAGACATGACCTGGACCCAACAAAAACTCGCCGACCTGTTCAACATCCACCACTACGCACCCACCCGCTGACACGACTTAGGTAATACACCCAGCCACCATCCAGAACCCACCTGACCAGGCAAAACACCACCCAAGATCAAACTAGCGAGGAAACTCAGGCTAGGGCCCGCCCCGAGCCATCTAGGTATGCCCTGAACAGGGAAGATACGCATCCGCTCCGGATGCCACTGAGGCCTGTACGGACCAATATTGATCTCACCAGAGCACGAACCACCAAGCCGAGGAGATCGAGATGTTCCTGCACCCGGAGATGCTGTCCGCACTCGCCACCGAACGTCAGCACGAACTGGTCGCCGAGAACGACCGTCGGCACGTTCTGACCGCCGCCCGCCGGATCCGCCGGGCCGACCGCCACCAACGCAAGGCTCATTGAGAAAGGAGGAAACACCATGTTCATGCATCCACAAATGCTGACCGCACTGGCCACCGAGCGGCGTAACGATCTGATCGCCGAGAACAATCGCCGGCACGTACGGTCCGAGGCACGCAAAGCCCGGCGCCTGCACCGCACCCGCTGACGAAGGACAAATACCATGGGCGCCACTGACACGGTTTTTGATCATGGGAAAATCCCGCACTTTCCGAGGAAAGTGCGGGATTTTCCCATGATCAAAAACGAAGTAGGAACCCTCAGATCAGATACTGACCAGCATTTTGCCGGTGTTTTCGCCGCGGAGCATGGCCAGGAAGGCTTCGGGGGCCTGGGCGAGGCCGTCGACGACGTTTTCCCGGTAGCGCAGCTCGCCGCTGGCGATCAGCGGCGCGACCTCGGCGATGAAGGTGTCCTTGAGGCTCGCGTGGTCGTTGACCAGCATGCCACGCATGGTGATCCGCTTGCCGATCATCAGCGCCAGATTTCGCGGCGCGGCGCTGGCTTCGGTGTTGTTGTAGACCGAAATCATGCCGCAGGAGGTGATCCGGCCGTGGACGTTGAGGCGGCTGAGCGCGGCCTCCAGGTGGTCACCGCCCACGTTGTCGAAATAGACGTCGATGCCGTCGGGCGCCGCCGCGGCCAGTTGGTCGGCCACTGGGCCGTCTTTGTAGTTGAAGGCCGCGTCGAATCCGAGTTCGTCGGTCAGGTACGCGACCTTGTCCGCGCTGCCGGCGCTGCCGACAACCCTGGAGGCGCCGCGAATCCGGGCCAGCTGCCCCACCACCTGGCCGACCGCGCCGGCCGCGCTGGAGACGAAGACGGCATCGCCCTGCTGGAATTCCGCTGTTTCAGCAGTCCCGCGTACGCGGTGAGACCGGGCATTCCGAGGACGCCCAGATATGCGTTTACCGGCGCGACCGTCGGGTCGACCTTGGTGGCGTTCTTGGCATCCAGCAGCGCGTGGCTCCGCCAGCCCAGCCCGTGCAGCACCACATCGCCCGGCCGCAGACTGTCCACAGTGGACGACACGATCTCGCCGACCGCACCGCCGTCCAGCGCCTCGCCGATCGCGAACGGCGGCACGTACGAACGCGTGTCGTTCATTCGGCCGCGCATGTACGGGTCGACCGTCATGACCAGGTTGCGGACGAGGACCTGACCGGGCGCGGGGTCCGGCAGGGTCGCCTGCGCGATCTCGAAGTTCGCCGCGGTCGGCCAGCCGTGCGGGCGGGACGCGAGCCGGACCTCAGTGGCCAGCGTTGTCATGAGAATGCCTCCTGTCGATGTGTACACTGCTAACATACGGAGAGGAAGTAAGCAGTGTCAACATTGCGTGCCGGCTATCACCATGGTGACCTGCGGGCCGCCTGCCTGGCGGCGGCGCTCAGTCTGCTCGAGGAGGGCGACGAGGGCGACCTGTCGCTGCGCGCGGTGGCCCGCCGCGCCGGAGTCTCGCCGACCGCGCCGTACCGGCATTATCCGGACAAAGACGCGCTGCTCGCCGCGTTGGCCATTCACGGCTACCGGGAGTTGCGGGCCGAGTTGCTGGCCGCGGACTCGGCGGCCGCCGAGGGAGACGAGTACGTGGCGATGGCGCAGGCTTACGTGGCGTATGCGGTGGCCCATCCGGCGCTGTTCCGGCTGATGTTCGACCACGCGTGCACACGATCGCATCCGGAGACGACCGCCGCGTCCGCCGCGGTCACCGAGGTGCTCGCCGCGCGAGTGGCGGCCGCCGTGCCGGCAGCGCAACGGCCGGCCTTCATGATCGGCTGCTGGGCGCTCGTGCACGGCCTCGGTTCGCTGCTGTTGAACGGTAAACTCACCCCCAACGGGCCGGACGAGGTCGCTGAACTCACCCGTGCGGTGGTGGCCACTATGCTCGGCTCCAGCGCGCTGCGGCTCTAGTGAACAGTGGTCCATCGTGGACAGTGGGTTAACTCGAGTTGATTTCCAGCGCGCGGTCGTCGACTGGACTGGCCAAAGATCACAGTTGGGAGACAGTGCCCAGACTCGCACCTTAAGCTGTTTAAGGTTTCGTTACGGTCGGGGAAAAGGAGAGGGGACAGCGGCGATGTCGGTCGGTCGGAAAACGGGGCGGACGGTGGCGGCTGCGATGGCCGCGGCCCTGTTGGTGGGCGGCTGCAGCACGCCGGATTCCGGCAGTGCCATCGACGCGCCGGGCGCTCGTGGCGGCACGCTCCAGCTGCTCGGCCAGTCCGATTTCGAACATTACGATCCCGCGCGGCTTTATGTGACCCCGGAAGAACATCTCGCCGTCCTTTATGCGCCGACGCTGACCTCATATGTGAACGCGGCCGGTCTCGCCGGCACCAAGATCGGCGCGGACGCGGCCACCGACACCGGCCAGCACAACAGCGACTTCACCCAGTGGAGTTTCACCGTACGAAAGAACCTGAGATGGCAGGATGGCAAAGACGTCACCTGCGCTGATTTCAAATACGGTGTGGAACGCTCCTTTTCGTCGCTTCTCACCGATGGCCCGCTCTACCAGCGGCAGTATCTGAAGGGCGGCGACACCTATCAGGGGATTTACACCCAACCGCAGGGCCTGCCGTCGGTGACCTGCACCGGTGACACCATCTCGTACCAACTCCGCCAGCCCGTGCCGGAATTCAACTACGCGGTTACCCTCGGCATTTTCGCGGCCGTACGCAAGGACAAAGACACCGGCGTCAAATACGACAACATGCCTTTCTCGTACGGGCCGTACATGTTCTCCGAGCACGTGAAGGACCAGCGGGTGGTGTTCGTCCGCAACCCACACTGGGATCAGAGCATGGACCATATTCGGCGAAATCTGCCGGACAGCATTGTCTTCACCGTCGGCCTGGACGCGTCGGTGATCACCGACCGGCTGATCCACGACAAGGGCACCGACCAGCAGGCCATTCCGTTCGGCAACACCCAGGTGACCGTGCAGCAGGCGCAGCAGGTGTTCAACGACAGTGGCCTGAGCAAGCGGGTGGTCAGCGGATTTGATGGCTTTGTCTGGTATCTCGCGGTCAACACGGCCAAGGTCAAGGACCTCAAATGCCGGCAGGCGTACGAATATGCGATGAACAAGCAGACCTATCTGACGGCCCTGGGTGGCACCCAGTTTGGTACGTACGCGACCACCATGATCACGCCATCGCTTTCCGCTTACCGCAAAATCGACCCGTACGGACTGGCGAACAAGCCGCAGGGCGACCCGGCCCACGCGAAGCAGTTGATCGCCCAGTCGCCGAGCTGCCCGAAAAACATCAAACTCGATTTCATCAACAATGCTTCCGGTGGCCGTACGGCGGCCGCGATCAAGGCGGCCTTCGCCACACCGCGGGAATCACCGTCACACCGAATCCCATTGCCCGCAACCAGTTCTACACGACGGTCGGCAAGCCCTCGACCGAGGACGAGCTGGTCTATGCCAGTTGGTCCGCCGACTGGCCGTCCGCCTCGACGGTGATTCCGCCGCTTTTCGATGGTCGGCAGATTGTCCAGAACGGCAACCAGAACTTGGCGCAACTCAACGACCCGGCCATCATTTCGGCAATGGACGCGGCCGCCAAGATCACCGACCCGGCCGCCGCGCAGGCCGCCTGGGCCGCGCTCGACCTGCAGGTGCAACAGCAGGCGGCCACCATTCCCCTGCGCTACAGCAAGGCCGTCTACCTCGTCGGCTCCAAGGTGACCGGTGCCCGCCTGCACTCCCAATACAGCGACATCAGCCTCCTCAACGTCGGCGTCCAGCAGTAACCAGCACTCCGGACGAACAGTCAACAGCCTGCGCTCATGTAGAGAGCCTCGCGTGGCCGGCAGATAGGTAGCAGGCAACGAACAGGAGCGCTGTGTAGCCGCGAGGCAACTCGAAGAGGATGGACTCGTTGACTGTCGAGTGGGAAGCAGGGCGTTGGATCCGAACAAGCATCAAGGGACTTCGGCGAGGCATTCTTGAGGTTGCTACCTCCGCTTCACCACCAATCCGGCCGTAGATTTTGATAGCAACGCTGCGGAGCGAGAGATTCGGATGATCAAAATCCGGCAGAAAGTGTCCGGCTGCCTACGAACCATGACCGGCGCCCGCCAGTTCTGCGCGATCCGCAGCTACCTCGCCACCGCCGCAAAACACGGAAGGCATTTTTTCTTCGACGCACTCACCCAACTCGCCATGGGCAATCCCTGGATGCCCGAAACCACTTGGCCAGTGACACTGGGTCATCGCGGATCAAGTCGATGCCGGCCTCGATACGGTCTGCGGCTCGGGCCGCTGCCGCAAGATTTTCGTGCGCCTCGCTGGTGAAATCCTGGAGGTGTTCGCCTGGTTGACCGATTTCCCGCCTGACGGCGGGAAATCCAGGAGCGGTAAGCGCGTACGAGTGGATACAGAACTGTCGTAAGTGAGTCAGTTGACTGATCAGCGAGGTCGGCCAACTTGTGCATGTCCAGTTCCAGATCGCCGAGTTCAGGGAGATCGGGGTCTGCTTCAGCGCTTGACGCGTCGGTCGCGGGAATTTCGTAAAAGGGGACTGAACGCGTTGCTACACGTATTGCGCGCATGGGATTGCTCGGCGTCGACTCGGCGTGTGTTGCCGACCCGCTACCAAAGGCGAACTCAGGATGGAATCGGCATGCCATCGCCAGCCGCCGACGCTATGCCTGGTCGTCAAGGTCGCCGCCTCCTATCTTCTCCAGGAAGGTTCCAGCGCACGAGCGCGGTCAGAGGTGTCCCGCGACGAGAACCGGGCACCCAAAGCTGTTAAGGTTCAAGTCTACGGAATTCGTCCTGCTGTACATAGTCAGTTTTGGGAGTCGTCGTGGCTGAACTAATTGCAAAGCCGAAGCGTCTCCTGGACCGAGACCGTGAGTGGTCCCTGTTGCGTGAGTTCCTGTTGGACCCAGCGGTGCAGCTGCGGCAGGCGATCGTGTCCGGCCGGCGGCGCAACGGGAAGTCGTTCCTGCTGGAGGCACTGACTGAAGCCGCAGGGGGGCTCTACTTGACGGCGATACAAGAGGAAGGCAGGGTCCTCGCGCTTCAGCGATTCAGCGAGTTGATCGCTGCCCACGCCGGAGTGCGCCCTGGAGCGCTCCGCCTCGACGGATGGCAGGACGTACTGTCCCACCGCTCTCGACGTCGTCAATCGGGCACCAGGCGCATCGCTGCTTGTGATCGACGAGCTGCCGTACTTGTTGCAGCACTCGCCGGAGGTGCCGGGGTTCTTGCAGTTGCTGTACGACCAGTCACAGTTCGGCAAGGCGCCTGGTGGGCGAATCGTGCTGTGCGGGTCCGCGATGAGCATCATGAGTGAGCTGCTGTCGGGCACGAAGCCGCTGCGCGGGAGAGCCGTGCTTGACCTACGGCTGCCGGCGTTCGACTTCCGTACGGCTCGTATCCATTGGGGTGTGGAGGATCCAGCTACGGCGCTACTGGTTGACTCGGTCCTTGAGCCTGTCACGATTTCTGTGTAAGCCGGAGGTGATTGGCTTACTTGTCTTATTATATCAGAATGTTAGGCGGCCGGGGAATAGTGGGGTGAGGGTGTTGAGTGCTATTTTCCAGCCCCAGGTGCCTGTTCCTGAGGCTCCGCCGCGTTGGGTGGAGATGTTGCGTAGTCCGAGGTAGATGAGTTTCATGGCTGCGTCTTTGTCGGGGAAGTGTCCGCGGTTTTTGGTGATTTTGCGGAGTTGGAAGTTGATGGATTCGATTTGGTTGGTGGTGTAGACAATTTTCCGGAGTTCTGCGGGGTAGTCCAGGAAGGGGGTGAAGTCGTTCCAGGCGTTGTTCCACACGTCGACGGCTCCGGGGTATTGTTTGCCGTGGGTCTTGGCGACGCGTCGCGGGCGAGCTCGGCGGCCTCCAGGGTGGGCGCGGTATAGATCTCGCGCATCGACGCGGCCAGTGGTTTGCGGTCCTTGTAGGACACGAACCGCATGGCGTTGCGGATGACGTGCACGACGCAGGTTTGCACTACGGTGTCAGGGAAGATTGAGCGGATCGCGTCCGGGAGCCCGGTCAGCCCGTCGCAGCACGCGATGAGGATGTCCCGCACGCCGCGGTTGCGCAAGTCCGTCAGGACCTTGGCCCAGAACTTGGCTCCCTCGGTGTCCTGGATCCAGCATCCGAGGGAGTGTTTGCGGCCGTCCACGTCCACTCCGATGGCCAGGTACGCGACCTTGGTGGTGACCACGCCGTTGTCCTTGATTCGGACCCGGATCCCGTCGATGTAGAGGATCGGGTAGACCTCGTCCAGCGGCCGTGACTGCCACAGCTTGATCTCGTCGACGACCACGTCGGTGATGTTCGAGATCAACTCCCGGGACGCGTTTACTCCATATATTTCAAGTAAATGCGCCTCGATGTCACGAGTTGTCATTCCTCGCGAGTACAAAGACAGGATCATGTCATCGATATTCCCCAAACGACGGGCACGTTTGGGTACGATCGTGGGCTCGAACGTCCCGTTCCGGTCCCGCGGCACCTCGATCTGGACCGGGCCGCTGAGCGTGGACACGGTCTTGCGGGTTAGCCCGTTCCGGGAGTTGCCGGACCCGCGTCCCTCCGGCGCGCCGTGCTCATAGCCCAGGTGGTCGCTCATCTCGACCTGCAACGTCCGATCCAGCACCGCCTTGGTCATCTGGTTCAGCAGACCGTTCGCCCCGTCTACCGGCGTCCCAGTGGCCTTCGCGTCCGCTAGTAGAGCATCGATCGTCGCGGTCGAGAGCGCCCCCGTCAGCCGCGCAGCCGCCGTCTCATCATCACGACGAGACGAAATGTTCCGAGTCATACGGTGTCCCTTCCGACCAACCAACAGGCCAGTCGATTGGGTACACCTCCGGCTTACACACTTGGCATGACACGCCCCGGTCCTTGGCGGCGCTCCTGGTTATCAGCCGTTGACCTCGGGAAAGCCTCCGCGCAATCCCCAAGAGTTCGACGACTGGGTCGTACATACGTTGTTAGATCCGGGTCGCGCACTCTACTCGCGGGTGGAGGCGGAGTTCCTGCTCCGCGAAGATCCGCGGATCACTCATCGCACTTTGTACTACGATCTACTTTCCGCAGTGGCGCAAGGTGCGTCCACTCCCTCGAAGATCGGAGCGATGCTGGAAAAACAGCGCTCGGCGGTGGCCGCGCCCCTCGATGTGCTGGAATCCACCGGCTACCTGCGCAAGGAGCAGGATCTGCTCAAAGGGCGCAGTCCCGTGATCACCGTCGCCGATCCGGTCATTCGGTTCAACCAGCTCATCACCTTGCCTATGGTCGACCTCATCGAACATGGCCGAGCGCAGGTGGCATGGCAGGACTCAAAGCCAACCTTTCACTCGAAGATTCTCGGCCCGCACTTTGAGGAGACTGCTCGGGAGTGGACCCGCGCATTTGCCTTCGACGAGACTCCCGTACGCGTAGGCGCGGTTGGGTCGGCCGAGATCGCGGACCCTGCTGCTCGTACCAAGCATGAGATCGACGTTCTGGCTCTTGCGCCGGGGGAGCGACCGCAGTCCTCGCACGCGCAGGTCGTGCTCTTGGGCGAGGCCAAGGCCACCCAACAGCCGCGCGGCATGAAGGACGTAGAACGTCTCGAACGTCTCCGTGACCTGCTCGAGGACCAAGGCCACCATAGCCGCGATGCGGTTCTTGCGCTGTACTCCTTGCACGGCTTCTATCCCGACTTGGTGCAGGCCGCTGGCAGGCGCCAGGATTTGTTGCTGATCGATATCGACGCCCTTTACGGGGACGGTCAGGTGCGCGGCGGCTGAACCCAAATGCAGCCGCGGGTTACGGGTGCGTTGGAAGAGCTGAGGCATGGAAGGCCACGTCGACCGTGGCAGTGAAGAAAATCTTCCACCTCGTCGCCACTGGTCACGAGCTTCACAAATGCGATGTCGAGTCGACACCGTGTCGCGGCGAACTGCACGTCGAACTCGTCGAGTGTAAGTCGCCTGATGACCTTGAGGGCCCATACCGGCGGACGCATCTGGTCTTCCGGGATATCTTTCTTGGCCGAGGACAGGGGGTTCCGTACCAAAGAAATCGAGGAGCAGCGCCGCGCCCTTGTCATCAAATACGTGAAGAACCCGTTCGGCTGCTCGCGTCGCATCCTCCCAGAACGGTTGCCACTGTTCCTCTTCATCCCATACATGCGGGCGCTGGAAGGGAGGAATGATATAGTGAATATGAGTGCCGAAAATATCCTCGGGCGTCGTGGTGGCGACCTTCATAGACTGGTTCCTGGCCTCGTATCTATTTGAACAGGGACGTTATGGCCGCAACGACAATGCCGAAGGCAGCTACGATGGCTCGCCGGATAACGCGCCGTCGAGTCGCCTGCTCGCGCCGGATTTCGAGCTTGTATCGCTCGACCTCGGCTGGATCGACCGAGATCGTTCTCCACTCGTCGGTTACGATCACGTAGAGGAGCTTGCCCAGAAGCGTTTGAGCCTCGATAACGGCGGAGGTTTCGGTCGGCAGCCTCAGCTGCAGTCCCTGGATTTTGTCCGCGATGGCCCGGCCGTGGGCGGCCAATGTCGTACGATTGTCGCCTTGACCCAGCACAAGCGAATGAGCAGTGTGCCTCGCCAGCTGAGACGAGACGAGACTTAACTCCGACTGGAGCTGTTGCCTGGCGTCCTCTGGTTGGTTGCTGGTAGTCAGCTGGACTGCTCTGGTCGTGGAGCCCACCAGCGTGTATATCTCCTTCGCCAGTCTGTGCCGTTCGACAAAGAACCATGCGAGGGCAAGGAGGATGGAGATGGCAACAATAAAGACGATCCTCGGCAACCGCTCGTCTCCGAATATCCACTGCGGCACCGCATTGCCGAACATGGCCGTCAGTACGGAGAAAATCGCCAGAACCACGAGCGGCGGCAGGAAGATCATCAGTAGCGCATTGACTCTTGTGGCCAGAGTGCGCTCGTCGTCTTTGACGCAGTAGTTCTCTACCTTTGTCCAGCGCTGCTCCTGCATTCTCGGATCGGCGTGAAGTTTGCAGTCCTGAATCCGGCTCGAGTGCGACTTTCTGGACGCTTTTTTCGCGCCACTGGCCGCCAGATCAATGAGGCAGAGAGTACCGGTTGCAGAATTATCGTTATGCTTAATGTGTACAACCAGAAGAGACCTACGGTGGTAGCTGCTGTGACCATCTCATTTCCCCTGTCTGTGATTCACCTGCGGCATTGTTTAGAACAGCATCGACTCGTCCGCCTGGTCAGGCGCAGTTTTGCGCTTGGCGGCCGGCTTTACTCTCTTCTTGTCGTGCAAACCCTGTGCTACTTCCTCACGATAACGCTCGTGATTCAGCTCCAGAAGTCAATCAAGAATCTCAACCTGCACATCCGGCGCAATCGTGGACCGTCGCCCCTGCCGCGTCTGATGAAACCCATGCCGAGGTCCAGATCACCCCACCCATACGCCTCGGCCGTCGCGTAGTCGATCTCCGTGTGAATCTTCCGCAACCGCTGAGTCACCGTCACCTATTGGCCAGGTGCGGTTCGACTCGGTCTGGGGCAGGTGCACGGTGGAGGCCAGCACCCGTACGGTTGGGGAGCGTGCAAGCATGGAGAGGCGATGATGGCGATCCGCCGGGTGCCGCCGGAGATGTTCCGGTTCGCCATTGGCGACAACGCTGAGTCGTACGTAGCGATCCCGCACGAGTTCGGTGAGGCCAACGAGCGGCTGGAGATGGCGCTCCTGCAAACGGTGTTCTGCTGCCGGCATTCGGGGTCGACGTGATAGGCGACCAGCACGCGCTGGACGACCAGAGCCGCCCGTCCGGTCCTGTCTTACGGGCGGTGGGCACGATTTTCGGAAACGAGCCGCTGGTCACGGCGCAGCATCGCCGGCTGCTCCGGGAGAACGCGGGCGTCTCCGCCGATGAGCTGTCCACACTCGTACTGACCGCCGGCATCCACCCAGACGACAAACTCATTGGCCGCGGCTTACTTCACCGTCTGCGCGAACGCCGGCCAGGCTGCCGTCTTGCCCTGGCCCATCTTTGGGCGAGCGTCATTCTTTCTTTTCCGGCAGCGAAATCTGGGGGTCGAGAATCCGGCGTACTGGCCCTGGCACTGTCCAGCTTCGGCCCGCGCCGCCCGCCGCTGGTGAGCCTGTCCGGTTGGCCGAGCACCGTCGGCGGTCTGCTGCTGCGCAGCCTCCAATGCCGGGTCAACTACCACGGCGACTTCGGACGGCGAGGGCATTCGGATTGCCGTGTACCTGATGGACCAAACCGGCGCCGTGCCTTGGCGGATGTCCATTTTGGACTAAGTGGCCGGCATACGCGGAATCGTCTCCGGCCCTGGCGTCGGCCGCGTCACGGACGCGCCGTGGGATCCAGCGCTGGCCGACGCCATGCGCGAACTTGGCACAGCGGTCTTCGGGGAGCGGGTCGCGACGGCCCTTCTCGATGAGCTGGCTCCGGCCGCCACTGGGATTGAGCGGGAAGTACAGTACCGGCGTGACTGATCAGGAGAGAAGTGCAGGGGCCGTTCGTGAGGAGGAGGAAAAGGGGCGGGATCGGCGGTTTCCGCTGGGGCGGCATCACGGGCTGTCCGACGGGGTGTTCTCGATCGCGATGACGTTGCTCGTGTTGGACATCAAGATCCCGCAGAACCTGAGCTCGCAGGCAATGGTGGAGGCGCTGAACAAAACGGCGTTGCCGGCATTCGCGACCTTCATCCTGTCGTTCTACGTGATCGGTTCGCAGTGGATGGCGCATCACGAGATGTTCCACGACATCGGGTACGCCGACCGTCGGATGTCGCTGTTCAACCTGCAGTATCTGCTGGTCATCGCGGTCATGCCGTTCCCGTCGTACTTGCTGGCCAACTATGGCGGCCAACCGATCGCGGTGGCTATCTACGCGATCAGCATCGGGCTCGGTGGGCTGATGCGGGCGCGGCTGCAGTGGTACGCGCTGAGCAACAACCTGCTGAAAGCTGGCGTGGATCCCAAAGCGTGGCGTAAGGACGCCATCAACGCGGTGGTGTTCGGGCTGGTGTTCATCTGCTCGGCGGCGCTGGCGTACATCAGCCCGATCGCGACCTATGCGTGCTGGTTCGTCGTCCTGGGCGGCTGGGCGGTGCTCAGTCGGACGGGGGTGTTCGGGGTGCTAAAGCAACGGTTTGGACGCAAGTAGGCGCGACTTCCAGCTGGCGGCCGGCCGGATGATGTCGGTGGACGGGTGCGGCTGGCCCCACCGAGCCCGCAGCTGGTTGATCAGGGTGCCGAGCGCGACCATCGGCAGCAGCAGGTAGCCCAGGATGACCATCACGGCGATCTGCGTGGAGGCGGCGAGGGCGGTGGTAATGGAGGCCGTGTCGTACGCGGCGTGGGCCAGGATGAGCGGCCAGAGCCGGCGGTAGCGGCGGTAGAAGAGGACCGACAAGTACGCCCAGCCGAGCAGCGACACGACGCTGATGCCGTAGTAGATGTGGTAGCTGCCACGCAGCACGACCAACGCGAGGGTGATCAGCCAGACCGGCCAGCCGAGCCGCTCCAGTAGCCGGTAGGCGAGCCCGAGCGCCACCACTTCCTCGGCCACCGCGGTCGGGATTGCCAGCAGCAGCGCGATCACGATGGCCCGAATGAGCTGACCGGCGTCACCGCCGGTGATCTCCGGGCTGGTGGCGAAGCCGCCGAACACCTGCCGCAGCAGCACGCCGACCAAGCCGCCCAGCAGCAGCGCGGGGAGGTAAAGACCACTCAGCGTGAGACCGGTGTCCGAAGCCAGCATTGGCAGCGAGCCGGGCCGTAGGCCGAGATTAAGCAGCCGATCGCCAGACATCCGTAGGACCAGGAAAGCGACACCAACAGCGGCGAAAAAAGCAGCACCGCTTGAAGAAGTACGCCGACCAGCGTGTCCCCGAAACCGTTACGGAGGTCGATGCCGGCGACCGGGCTGGTCGGGCCGCCGCGTTGCAGAGCGAGGGTCGCCGTCGTCACCCACAGCAACGGACCGAAGAGCAGCGCAAGCGCAAGCGCGAGGCCCACTTTCCAGTGTCGGGTCGGGCCGGCGTACGGCACCGGCGATCTCGGCTCGAACCACAGGTCCATCGCGGACGTGAGTACGCGGTGCGGCTGCTGCCACCACCAGGGTCGGCTGGGTTGCTCCGGGCTGGGCTCCAGAACGGCGGCTCCGGGCGCGTACAGGCCCGGAGACTCCGGCGCTGGCTGCTCATCCATGCTTCGAACTGTGACACGGGACATCAATCATGCGCAGCTCGGGCACCCCCGGGTGAGACTGGGAGCGTGACGCAGATAGAAGGCGCGCTGGAGCGTGCGACAGCGGTCGAAGAGACCGGCGACGGCCGATACCGGGTCCAGCTGGACCCCGACTGGTCGGTCGTGGGGATGCTCAACGGCGGCTACCTGAACCTCCCGATGGCCCGCGCGGCCGCGTACGCGTCGCCGCATCCGCACGTCGTCGCCATCACCACCGACTACCTGTCTGCGCCGGCCGCGGGCGAGGCCGAGGTGCGGGTGGACACGCTGAAGACCGGCAAGACGGTGGCCTATCACCGGACGACGCTCGTCCAGAACGACGTGGTGACGCTGTCGTCGTCAGTGATCACCAGCCGGCTCTCCGACGAGCCGGCGGACACGTACGCCCGCGAGGTGCCGCTGCCGCTCGTACGCCCGGAGGACTGCCGGCGGGTGCCGGTGGAGATCCCCGGCGGGCTGGAGTACGGCCTGATGCGGCATGTCGACCTGCGGATGACACCGGAGTCGGAGGCCGCGATGACCCAGTCGGACGGGTCGTTGGCGGTGTCCGGGTGGGTACGAGCGGCCGACGGCTCGCCGACCGACCCTTATTTGGCGCTGCTGGCCGTGGACGCTCTGCCGCCAGTCACCCGAACCATCGGCCGCTGGGGTTGGGCGCCGACCGTCCAGCTGTCCACCTACCTGCGGGCCGTGCCGGCCCCTGGATGGCTGCGCGCGTACATGCACGGGGACTTCGTCTCCGACGGCTGGTTCGACGAAGAGTGCACGGTCTACGACGAGAACGGCCAGCTGGTCGCCCAGTCCCGGCAACTCGCCAGGGTGCCTCGCTAATGGCCGCAGTTCCTGCGGCGGCGCGTCCGGATCGTGTCGCCGGGGTGCCCAAAGGGCGGGCGCCCCACCGCCGCGATCCTGGGCGGCCTTCGGCCGCCGCGCGGGCGGGGTTGGGTTGAAGGCTGTGCCTCTGGCCGCAGTTCCTGCGGCGGCGCGTCCGGATCGTGTCGCCGGGGTGCCCAAAGGGCGGGCGCCCCACCGCCGCGATCCTGGGCGGCCTTCGGCCGCCGCGCGGGCGGGGTTGGGTTGAAGGCTGTGCCTCTGGCCGCAGTTCCTGCGGCGGCGCGTCCGGATCGTGTCGCCGGGGTGCCCAAAGGGCGGGCGCCCCACCGCCGCGATCCTGGGCGGCCTTCGGCCGCCGCGCGGGCGGGGCTGGGTTGAAGGCCGGTGCCGCTCGGATGGGTGTGAAGTACTTGCTACGGCGTGAAAATGTCGTATCCATACTGTTTTCTTGCCCCCACCCAGTGATCGGGTGGGGGGTGGGTTTGAGGACGCGCGCGCGAGAAAATTTTGCAATTGGGTAGGTGCGGCGCGAGTGGGGCGCGAGGGCTGGGTGGTGAGATGGCGGGCGCGGTCAGGGGTCGAAATCTGGGCGAACACTCGCCTTTCGTTCGATAGCGGTTGACAACGTTCCCAGGTGCCGGTTGGCTGGCCGCAGCCATGCTGCCCGATCCGTGCCAGGAGGCGGTTATCCGTGCCAAAATCCACTCGTCTGCTCGCGATCGCGGCCGCCGCCACGTTCCTGTTGGCGCCGGCGGTGCCGGCAAACCGCGGCGCCGGCGGCCGCGGTCTGCAACAAATACTGTGACCAGCGTGATCCGGCGGTGGCGGCCGGCGACCGGACGCCCGTTAACGCAACTGTCTTCGGCCGGCAGATCGTGCTGCACATCTCCGACGGCGACAACATGGGCTGGGCGAGCATCGACAACGGCGACCCCACCGACGAGGTGTGGCTGGACCGCTCGTTCGATGGCGGCAACAGTTGGTCGAGCGGCAGCAAGCTCGGCGACACCACGATTCCGACCGGCCAGCGTGGCTGGCGGACGCTGATGTACAACGTCGACGACCCGGCGAACCACGGCGTCGGCGCGCTGCGTGCCTGCGGGAAGGCCGGCAACCGCTCGGACATCGCTTGTACGCCGTGGGCCCGCTCGACGGTCAACGCGGGCACCCACGCGGACGCGGCGGCGACCGCGCTGATGCAGTTCTACAACAACGGAACCGGCCTGTGGAACACCACCGGCTGGTGGAATTCGGCCAACGACCTGACCGCGTTGATCGACTACAGTCAGCGCTCCGGCTCGACCGCCTATCGCTATGCCATCGCGAACACCTTTGACAAGAACAAAGGCGGCAACTTCACCAACGACTACATGGACGACACCGGCTGGTGGGGGCTCGCGTGGGTTCGCGCGTACGACCTGACCGGCGACAGCCGTTACCTGGATATGGCCAGGACAGACGCCGACTACATCTATTCTTTCAAGGACGGCACATGCGGCGGCGGAATCTACTGGCGGACGCAGAAAGACTACAAGAACGCCGTCACCAACGAGCTTTACATCAAACTCGCCGCGGCCCTGCACAACAGGATCTCCGGTGACACCGGATATCTGGCCAAGGCCACCGAGATCTGGAACTGGTTCGCGGCCAGCGGGATGATCAACGGCAGCCACTTGATCAATGACGGCCTGGACAACTCCACCTGCAAGAACAACGGCCAGACCACCTGGACCTATAACCAGGGCATTGTGTTGGGCGGCCTGGTCGAGCTGAACAAGGCCACCGGCAACGCTGGCTATCTGACCACGGCCCGGCAGATCGCGGACGCGGCCACCACGAGTTCGGTGATCGCGCCGAATGGCATTCTGCGGGAGCCCTGCGAGCCGTCCAGTTGCGGCGGCGACGGACCCTCCTTCAAGGGAGTCTTCGTCCGCAACCTCGGCGAGCTCAGTCGCGCGACTGGCAATGCGTACGCGACTTTCCTTGGCAGGCAAGCCGATTCAGCGTACGCACATGACCGCGATGGGATGGACCGCTACGGCTTGTCGTGGGCCGGACCTCTCGACTCGATCGACGCGGCCCGCCAGCACAGCGCGCTGGATGCGATGACAGCGGCTCTTTGATCCTTTCACCCCACTCCGAAACCCGGGCGAGCTCCTTCGCCCGGGTTTTCCATGTCTGGCAACAATGATAAATGTCAATCACCGATTATCGCTTTGTCACGACGACATTGGTGAGTCGTCGGTGAGCGATGGGTGGGTGAGAATTCCCCGGCTACCGTCACGGTATCCGGCGTCGACGGGGGACCTCATGCCGCGCGGTCGAGTTTTTCTCCTAGTCGCACTGGTTGTATTAACTGTTGGGGTCGGTGCAGTGGTTGTGGCGCGAGCCACGGACAGCACCTCGAAGCCGCCCGTACGCCCGGCGGCGACATCGGCACCAGTCGCCGATTCCGCGCTGCTCGGACGCGCCGAAGAGCTGTTGATTCAGCGGTGCATGCGGGAAGATGGCTTCCAGTATTGGGTCACCACACCGAACCAGATCCCCGACCAGAAGACTTTCCCTTACGTCGTTGACGATGTGGCGTGGGCGAGCCGGCACGGCTATGGGAGTGACCTGTATCGGCAGGTTGATCAATTGCGCGCGGCGGATCCGAACAGCCGCTATCTGGCCACCTTGTCACCACAGCGGCAGCAGGCCGCCGTCACCGCTCTGAATGGCCCGACGCCGACCGGTCTTAAAGCCGTGGTGCCCGGTGGTGGAGTTGTTCAGCACAGTGCACAAGGGTGCGTGTCGGCTGCTGAGCGGACCCTCTACCTCGATCTTTCGGCCTGGTATCAGGCTAAGAAGGTCACCGACACGCTGGCCGGGCTACGCGCGCAGCGGGTGCTGGCAGACCCTGCCTATCTCGCCGCAGTGGGCCACTGGAGCACATGCGTACGAGCGATGGGCTTCGCTTTCGGTACGCCCGACCAAATGCGCGCTTCGGTGTCGTTTTCTGACACGCCGGCCGCGCGGGCGACGGAAATCCGCACAGCGGTCGCCGAGGCGACCTGCGCCAACCGGACGGACCTCGCCGCCACTGCTCACCGGCTTGACGCGCAGTACGCGACGGCGGTCGAGCAGCAATACCGGACCGAGGTCGACAACCGGCACCGGCTGGAAACCGCCGCTGTCGTACGCGCCCCGCGCCGTTGTCTCGTCCTGAGCCGGCGCCCCGGTTTTGCCTGCGTACGCACGCAGGCAAGAGAGGAAGAAGAACGATGAGGACAAGTGTGCAGGCAGTGCTCACCGCGGTCGCGGTGTCGGTCGCCTTGGGTGTTCCGGCAGTCGTCAGCACCGGCGCAGCGGCGGCGCCGGTGCCGTCGGCCGGCCAGCAGGCGATGGGAAATCCGCATCCCAGCAACCTGAAGCCGACCGGGATTCGGCCGTTGGCGGACGGGAATTTCCATGCCTATCGCGAGAGCAACTACGTGAATGGCTGCTACTGGTCGGGTGACTCGGCGAACTGGTTTTTTTTTCCGGCGGCTGCGGGAATTTCAACGACACCGCTTCTTCGGTCTGGAACAACGGGTATGCCGCCAACCTGGACGGGGTGCTGATGTTCAAGGACATCAATTACGGCGGTCCGTTCATGTGCCTGAGCCGTGGAGACAGCTGGGGCGACCTCAACCTCGGCATCGAACGTTTCAGTGACGGCTCTTTCGCCAACGACCAGATCAGCTCGCATCGGTGGAGCGATTTCTGCTGACGTACGCACATTTGTGGCACCGGTCAACGGCGATCGGCGGTCGCGACGAGAAAGTGCATTCTCGCTGGCGGTGAGATGACTGTGAGCCAACGGTGAGGGCCGCTCCCTAACGTCAGGGCCAGGCGCGTACGAAACGGATGCGCGCCAGTCTTGAAGAGGGAGCAAGGCATGGGATTTCAGCGCAGAACACTCGTCAGCCTGGCCGTGACCGGACTGCTGGCTGGCCGGCGGCCTGGTGGCGGCCGCGCCGTCGGCCGCCAACGCGGCGGACGGCTGCAACCAGAACACCGCCAAAACCGCGCGTTCGACCTCGGTGTGGTCGCGTACGATCGAATTGCGGGCCAATACCAACAATGTCTGTGGCTGGGGACGGATTTCCAACGGCGATCCCGGCGACCTGGTCTGGGTGGACCGCAGCTATGACGGCGGCGCGCACTGGGAGCAGCTCAGCATCACCACGATTCCCACCAACAGCCGCACGACCTTTACCGCCGCCTACAACGACCAGGGACACCTGATGCGGGCCTGCGGCAAGGCCGGCAACCGCCCGGAGGTCGCCTGCACCGGTTGGTGGTAGCCGAATGTCGGGAGCCGGCAAGAAAATCCGGCTCCCGAAAACGTCTCAGGCGTACGGCCGTTGGTTATGCCGGCGAGGGCGCGTGATCGCCGGTTCGGCGGCTCGCGGCAATGGCGTGAGCAGCCGCAAATAGGCCGAGGAGAGCTGGCCGCCCGGCTCGACCCCGAGCTGGTCGACCAGTTTTCCGCGAAAATCATGGTAAGCGGCCAATGCCTCGGCTGGCCGGCCGGCCAGCGCGAGCGCTTTCAGCAACCGGCTCCAGAGCGACTCGCGCAGCGGATGCTCGCCGATCAGCGTGCGCAGCTCGGCGATCGCCCGGTCCGCGAGGCCGCGGTTCAGATCGAGATCGATCCGCCGCTCGTACGCGGCGAGGCGTTCTTCGTCGGTCAGCGGCGGGACAATCTCGTCTCGCAGCGGTGACGACGGAATATCCACGAAAGCCGGCCCGCGCCACAACGCGAGCGCCTCGGTGAGGTGATCCCGTTCGGCCGGCGACCGGGCCGAGCGGGCCGCTGCGGCGCTGGTCAGCAGCTGGTGGAACCGGATCAGGTCAACCCGCGTTTCGCTGTCGTTGAGCCGATAGCCGTGCGGGTGCGTGCTGATCACGTCCACCCCGAGGCTGCGTCGCAACCGCCACGCGCAGGTTTGCAGTGCCGCGGCCGTACGCTCGGGTGGCCGTTGGTCCCAGATCAGGTCGGCCAGCCGGTCGAAGCTGACCAGGTGCCCGGCGCGGGCGATCAGCGCGCCGAGCAGTGTCCGTGGTTTTCCGTCCGGGACTTGCACACAACGTCCGGCGACGGTGACTTGCAGTGGCCCGAGCACCCGAATTTCGACATCTTTGCCCATGGTTCCCTTCCGCTGTTTGTCCGCGGGCCCCATCCACCGGAAAACGAGGGCCATTAGATACAAAAGGCGGAAACAGGGCAAGTGGTTGCCGCGAAAAACGCGAGAAAGGACTAGTTTCGGTGCGGGCGGGCGCCGAAGAGGATGTCGTCCCAGCCGGGCAGCTCGGGCTTACCGCGGCGCGAACCACTGCCGGAAGCCGCCTCGGCGCGCTGCGGCTCGGGCTGCACCGGTTCGGGCTCGGGTTCGGGCTCGGTGTGCGGGAGGTGCTCCGGCTTGGCTTTGGCGGCCGGCTGCGTACGCACGGCGGCGGCGGGGTCGGCGCGGCCTGTCGAGGCGCGGGCGGCGGGGTCGGCTGAGCGACCGGCACGGGCTCGGGCTCCGGCTCGGGGGGGGTGGGCTGGCGCGGGCGCAGCACCGAGATCGGCGACATCCGCGGCAGCTCCTGGGTGTCCACGTCGCCGAGGTCCAGCTCGGCGGCGATCTCGTCGTGCACCAGGATCTCCGGCGGCTTCTCCACCGACAGGTACGACGCCATCTGGTCGGTCGGGCTGACCACGCTGCGGGCCGCGTCCATGTCCCAGGCCGGCATACGCGGTCGCCTTGCCGGACGGCCAGCTGGCCACCACTCGCCAAGTGCCGGTCTCGCGCCGGTACGCGTCCCACTCCACCGCGTCCGGATCGACGCCGTGGCCGGCGAGCCGTACGTCCACCACGGCGGACAGCGACGAGCCGGACTCGGACGTACGCAACCGGGTGCGCCGGGCGTGGTCGGCGATCATCGCGCGTTCCTGCAGCACCGGGCCGGCGAACCGGAGGATCTTCTCCAGCGGGGTGTTGGCCGCTTTCGCGACCTCCTCCGCGGACTGGCCGGAGCGGATGCGTGCCTGAATGTCGCGAGGTGTCAAGGCACTCTCCATCTCCATCGCCAGCTGCCCGGCGACGCCGGCGCGGTCCGTCTTAATCGCGGCTGCCACTCGCTCGTCGATCGCCAGCGACAGCATCCGGCCCGACTCGTCTTTGAGTACGAGTGACCGGCCGTCCTCCGCAAGGGCGACGAACCGGACGGGTCGCATCGGCAAACCTCCGGGAATCGTCGATGGCAGGCACCCTCCACCGTACGACGTGGGGACCGGATCGCCGGCCTTGCCACGCCGCAACGGCGCCACGCGTCAGGAGAGTTTTTCGACCACGTAATCGATGCTGGCCGTCAGCGCCCGAATATCGGCCGGGTCGACTGCCGGGAACATGGCGATTCGGAGCTGGTTGCGACCCAGTTTGCGGTACGGCTCGGTGTCCAGAATCCCATTTGCCCGCAATGTCTTTGCGACCTTGCTGGCGTCGACCGCGTCGTCGAAGTCGATGGTGCCGACCACCGCGGACCGCTTCACCGGATCGGTCACGTACGGGTGGGCGAAGCTGGACTGCTCGGCCCAGTCATAAAGCACGTCCGACGACTCGGCCGTACGCGAGACCGCCCAGGTCAGGCCGCCGTTGCCGAGGATCCACTCGGTCTGCTCGGCCATTAGGAACAGGGTGGCCAGCGACGGCGTGTTGTACGTCTGTTCCTTGACCGAGTTGTCCAGCGCGGTCGCGAGATCCAGGAAAGCCGGCTGCCAGCGGCCGGATT
This sequence comes from Fodinicola feengrottensis, assembly GCF_010993775.1. Taxonomy (GTDB): domain Bacteria; phylum Actinomycetota; class Actinomycetes; order Mycobacteriales; family HKI-0501; genus Fodinicola; species Fodinicola feengrottensis. The sequence continues at coordinate 42,200 of NZ_WOTO01000043.1, forward strand.
CCTTGATCTCGGCGATCCGGGCCAGCGCGGCCGGGCTCAGGATCGCGATCCACAGGCCGCCGTCGGAGGCGAAGTTCTTCTGCGGGGCGAAGTAGTACGCGTCGGACTGGGTGATGTCGACGGGCAGGCCACCGGCCGCCGAAGTGGCGTCATGCAGCATCAACGCGTCTGTACCGGCGACTCGCTGGACCGGAATAGCGACGCCGGTGGAGGTCTCGTTCTGCGGAGTCGCGTACACGTCGACGCGCCGTCAGTCAGCTGGAAGCTGGGGGCGTCGCCGGGCTCGGCCTTGATCACGGTCGCCTCGCCCAGGTGCGGCGCGGTTTTTTTCGCGGCGGTGGCGAACTTGCCGCCGAACTCGCCGAACGACAGGAACTGCGAGTTGGCCCGGATCAGGCCGAAGGTGGCCGCGTCCCAGAACGCCGTGGTGCCGCCGTTGCCGAGCACCACCTCGTAGCGGCAGGCACCGAGAACAGCTGCTTGATGCCGTCCCGTACCCGCTTGACCTGGTCTTTTACCGCCGGCTGCCGGTGCGAGGTGCCCAGGTAACTGGACGCGACCTTGGCCAGCGCCTCCACCGCCTCCGGACGTACCTTGGACGGCCCACAGCCGAACCGGCCGTCGGCGGGCAGCAGGTCAACGGGGATCTGGATGGCTGGTGGGCTGGCGCTGCTCACGATCGGGACCTCTCAGGATCGGGTGCGATTTGCCCCCCGATCCTCCCACCGCAGGCCACTCGCCTCGATGCGCGGGGAGCGTGACCTGCATCTCTGGGCTTTCAGCCAGCGGAGCGGACGGGTCAGATCAGATCGGGGAGATGGCGTCCCAGCCCTCGACCTCGCAGGGTTTGCGCGGGCCGGGGCCCTGGTATTCGGCGGACGGGCGGATCAGCTTGCCGAGCCGCTTCTGCTCCATGATGTGAGCACTCCAGCCGGCCGTACGGGCGCAGGTGAACATCGAGGTGAACATGTGCGCCGGTACGGCCGCGAAGTCCAGCACGACGGCCGACCAGAACTCCACGTTCGTACGCAGCGCCCGGTCCGGCCGGCGGGCGGTGAGCTCGGCGATCGCGGCTTTTTCCAGCGCCTGCGCGACCTCGTACCGTGGCGAACCCAGTTCCTTGGCCGTACGCCGGAGCACCCGCGCTCGTGGATCCTCGGCGCGGTAGACCCGGTGGCCGAAGCCCATCAGCCGCTGGCCCTCGTCGAGCGCCTTCTTGACCCACGCCTCTGCGTCGCCGGTTTTTTCGACCTCGTCCAGCATTTTGAGTACGCGTGAGGGTGCACCGCCATGCAAGGGGCCGGACAGCGCGCCGATCGCCGACGAGATCGAGGCCGCGGTGTCGGCGCCGGTGGCGGCGACCACCCGGGCGGTGAAGGTGGACGCGTTCATGCCGTGTTCGGCGGCGGAGGTGAAATACGCGTCGACGGCCTTGATGTGCGCTGGATCCGGTTCGCCGCGCCAGCGGATCATGAACCGCTCGACGATCGTACGAGCCTTGTCGATCTCCTTCTGCGGCACCGCCGGCAGCCCGATCCCGCGCGCCGACTGCGCCACGAAAGACAGCGTTGTCACCGAAATCCGGGCCAGGTCGTCGCGGGCCTGCTCGTCGCTGATGTCCAGCAGCTGCCCGAGGCCCCAGTACGGCGCGAGCATCGCGACCGCGGACTGCACGTCCACCCGGATGTCGCCGGAGTGCACCGGGATCGGGAACGGCTCGGCCGGCGGCAGCCCGGGCCCGAACCGGCCGTCCACCAGCAACGCCCACACGTTGCCGAAGGAGACCTGGCCGGCCAGGTCCTCGATGTCCACGCCCCGGTAGCGAAGTGCGCCGCCGTCACGGTCCGGTTCGGCGATCTGCGTCTCGAAGGCGACGACGCCTTCCAACCCTGGCTTGAAGTCTTTCGGCATTGGTACGAGCTCCCGCGGGCAGAGGATGAGTCAGCCGATACATCATGCAGCGCGGCAGACCGCCGTGCATGCCGGTCGTCCTACTTCCTATCCGCGGTGATCGCCGGTCAAACGCCTCAGCAGCTCCGGGCTGTAGTTGGCGCCGGTGAGGATCGTGCCGACCCGGCCACCGGGGATCTCATGTACGTCCAGCGCCGCGAGCCCAGTCGCGGCCGACGGTTCCAGCAACAGACCGCAGTGGTCCCGCAGAGTCAGCAGCGCGGCGAAGATCGCGTCGTCATCAACCAGCACCACATCGTCGACAACCGTCCGCATCCAGTCGATCGCCGCCGGTATCGGTACGCGTACCTGCAGACCGTCCGCGAACGTGTCCGCTCGTTCGGTGGATATCGCCTTTCCGGCCCGCCAACTCCGCTCCATCGACGGCGCGCCGGCCGGACACACGCCGACGATCCTGGTGCCCGCCGAATGCGCCTTCATCCAGCGCGCGACGCCGCTGATCAACGCGCCGTTGCCGACGGGTACGAGCAGCGTGTCCAGCCGTTCGGCGGCCAGCTCCAGGCCGATCGTGCCGGCGCCTTCGCTGATCAGCGGCTCGTGGCCGTCCTCAACGAAAAGGTGGCCGTGCTCTCGCGCGTACGCGCGACCGGCGGACTTGGCCTCATCGAAGTCCGCGCCGCGAAGGACGACCTCGGCGCCGAGCGCGCGCATTCTCGCCACCTTGGCTGGATTTGCTTTCTCGGCGGCGAAAACCGTCGCGGAGATGCCGCGTCGAGTGGCCGTGAACGCGATCGCCTGGCCGAAGTTGCCGGCTGATCCGCAGACGACCTCCCGGCCGGGGCCGACCGTACGCATGAAGTAGTCCGCGCCGCGGCCCTTGAAACACCGGAGTGGATTGAGTGTCTCGACCTTCAGCAACACCTGGCGACCGTACTTCTCGGCCAGCCCAGCGTCGAAAAACTGAGGCGTGCCAAGAAAAATTGGATCGATGACAGTCGCCGCGTCGGCGATGTGGTCGAGTGTGAGGGCTGGCGTCATCCGCCCATCGTCTCCCATCCGACCACCGGTGCGAGTCGCGAGGTCATCGAAAGTAACTGATTCGATACTCGAATAAGGTTGGACAAATCCTGCTCCAGGACGTTAAATACGCGCGACCGCGGTTCGCAACGATGTTTGTTCGCAAGAAACCACGCCTGTTTGCACAGAAATGCTTTGCCGTAGCCCGTTGATGGTGAGGGAGCCCAGATGGTGCATGACGTCAGCCGGCGAATGGCCCTTCGGGTGGGGCTAGTGGCGGCGGCCGGCGCGGTGGTGTCCGCCTGCGGCGCGAACAAGAGTGGCAGCGGCACAGAGAGCAACGAGCCGGCCGCGGTTGCCACGGATGCGTACGTCTTCGGCTATCCGCTGGTGCTGATGGACGCCACTCGCGCGGCGAGCGGTCCGGCGAATCAGTTCGTCCACAACGATTCGTTCCCGACCGCGGCCGATCGGCTGATCGTGCGGATGAACCGGGACACCCTTTATTCCCAGGCGTGGCTGGACCTCAAGGCCGAGCCGCTGGTGCTCCAGGTGCCCAAGATGGAACCGGGTCGCTACTGGCTGATCCAGCTACTCGACGCCTGGACCAACACCGTGCACAACCCCAGCAGCGTAAAACCGCAGACCCGGGCGGGGCAGCCGGCCGCGGCGTTCACCTACCTGATTACCGGCCCAGGCTGGACCGGCAGCGTCCCGGCCGGCATGACCCGGCTGGACTGCCCACCCGTACGGTGTGGGTCATCGTCCGCGTCCAGGTCGACGGACCCGGCGATGTCGCCGCGGTCGGCGCGATTGAGCGCGAGATCGAGCTGGCGCCACTGAGCGCCTGGCAGGAGAACCCCGCCCTTTCCCGGCCCGGGATCACGTTGAGCCAGGCTGGCCGCAAAGCCAACCCGATTTCCACCGTCGCGGCGATGGACGGGTCGACGTTTTTCACCAGGCTTTGTACGTTGATGGCCGCCAATCCGCCAGCTGCCGCCGACCAGCCAGCCGTACGACGTTTCGCGAGTCTCGGCATCACCCCGGGCGGCAAGCCCACGACCGAGGCCGCGGTCCTGGACAACGCGGTGAAGGCGGCCAAGCAGCGGATCGCGGCCTATCGGGATCCACGGGCTCGTACCGTCGACGGCTGGGTCTACAGCCTCGACTGGGGGACGTACAGCACCAACTACCCACTGCGCGGATACATCTCCCGATTCGGACTGGGCGCCAACCTGGCTGAGGACGCGCTGTACCCGGCTTTCACCGCAAAGGCCGACGACAAAGGCATTCCGCGGCGATTCCGGCTGCACTTTCGGGCCGGTCAACTGCCACCGGTGAACGCGTTCTGGTCGCTCACCGCATATGACGCCGACGGTTTCCTGGTCGCCAATCCCACCGGCATCTTCTCCTTGGGCGACCAGCTCCCACTCACCAAGAACGCCGACGGCTCAGTCGACATCACCGTCCAGAACGCCGATCCGGGCGTGGCGGTGCCACGGAATAACTGGCTCCCGATCCCGGCCACCGGCGAGTTCTCGCTCACCATGCGCCTGTACGCGCCGAAACCCGAAGCACTCCAAGGCAGCTGGCGGCCACCTTCGGTCGACATCCTCTGAGGATCGTCGATAGGACCGTCGGCCTGGGGTGGTCATGCGCAGGCGGGACGGGCGGGGTGAGGATAGGACGGTGACCGAACCACCGCCGGACGACCCGGCCGCCCAGTTGGCCGGGACGCGGCTCAACTACGCACTCGCCGGGCTCGCCGAAGCCGACCTCGCCGGCAGTTGGCTTGAGCAGTTCCGCCGCTGGTACGACCAGGCGTACGCGGCTGGTGTGGTCGAGCCGAACGCGATGGTCTTCAGCACGGCCGCCGACGGCCAGCCGAGCAGCCGTACCGTGCTGTGCAAAGGCGTCGACGAGCGCGGACTCGTGCTGTTCACCAACTACCGGTCACGCAAAGGCCGGGAAGCGCTGGTGAATCCACACGCCAGCCTGTTGTTTCCCTGGTATGCGCTACAACGCCAAGTCGTGGTGACCGGATCGGTTGTCAGGGTGGATGATTCGGAGTCGGACGCGTACTTTGCCAGCCGGCCGTACGGATCGCGGATCGGTGCTTGGGCGAGCGAACAGTCCAGCGTGGTCTCCTCGCGTGAGGTGCTGGAGGAGGCGAGCGCCCGGCTGTCCGAGCGCTATCGGGACGAGGTGCCGCGGCCGCCGCACTGGGGCGGGCTCCGGGTCGTACCGTCCACTGTGGAGTTCTGGCAGGGCCGGCCGAGCCGGCTGCACGACCGGCTGCGGTTCCGGCGTACCGGCCAGAACTGGGTCGTCGAGCGGCTTTCTCCGTGACCTTGCTGCGCTGGCTGCGCACCGCGGCGATCGACACGAAACCGTTGAAGCACACCGACTTTCGTCGGTTGTGGGCTGGAAACGCGGTGTCTTTCGTCGGGTTTCAGCTCACCGCGGTGGCTGTGTCCGTGCAGGTTTTCGCGGTTAGCGGCTCATCCCTGTGGGTGGGCGCGCTGGGCGCCGCGGCTTTGGTGCCACTGGTTCTTTTCGGGCTGGCCGGTGGGGCGATCTCTGATGCCTTCGACCGGCGGGTGGTGCTGCTGGTCTCGTCGGTGGTCACCTGGATGTCGACGTGGGGGGGCTGTTTTTCCAAGCCCTGCTGGGAATGCGCAGCATCGCGCTGATTTTCGCCTTGGTGGCCTTGCAGTCGGCCGGTTTCGCCGTCACCTCGCCGACCCGGTCGGCGATCATCCCGCGGTTGCTGCCGGTGGATTTGGTGCCGTCGGCCAACACTCTCAACTTCACCGCGTCCAATGTGGGCACCATCGCTGGACCGTTGCTCGCCGGCGTCCTGGTCGCGCACGGCTCGTACGCGATCGCCTACGGACTTGATGCCGTGCTGTTCACTTTCGCGCTCTACGCGGCGATCCGGCTGCCCGCGATGCCGCCGTCCGGCCCGAAGTCGCCGCCGGGCCTACGGTCCATCGTGGAGGGTCTGGCCTTCATCGCGACCCGACCGGTGCTGCTCGCCTCCTTCGCGGTCGACATCGTCGCGATGGTGCTGGCGATGCCGCGGTCGCTGTTCCCGGAGATCGGCGCGGATCGGTTCGGCGGCGGCGAGGCGGTCGGCTGGCTGTTCGCGGCAATCTCGATCGGCTCGGTGGTTGGGGGCCTCGCGTCCGGCTGGATCGGGCGAGTCCGCCGGCAGGGCGTCGCGCTGCTGGTCGCGGTGACCGGCTGGGGCGTCGCGGTCACCCTGTCCGGCCTCGCCGGTCACCTCTGGCTGGCGGTGGTCCTGCTCGCCTTCGCCGGCATGGCCGACCTCGTTTCCGGCGTCTACCGGCAGACGATCCTGCAGGTCTACGCCCCAGACGAGATGCGCGGCCGAATGCAGGGCGTCTTCACCGTCGTGGTCGCCGGCGGACCACGCCTGGGCGACGTACGCGCCGGCGTCGTCGCCGCCAGCCTCGGCGCCTCCGCCTCCTGGGTCGGCGGCGGCATCGTGTGCGTGATCGTCGTCCTTATGGTCGCCCTGTTTGTACCCGCGATCCGCAACTACACCTCGGCAGAAGCGTCCCCGGCCGCCCTCCCAACACCCCCAGAACCGGCCCGCGCCGAGCCACCCAGCTGCACCTGAAAACCGGGTGCGGCGCGAAACTGTCGTACCCCTCCGGCAGATTTGCCCCCACCCAGTGAACGGGTGGGGGGTGGGTTTGAGGACCGATGTTCAACTAAAAATTAAGGTCTGCCTCTCGACCCACCCCCCCGCCCGTTCAAAGGGAGGGGGAAAGAAAAAACAGACACGTACGACAATTTCGCGCCGTCAAGCGCCCCTGACACCACCCAGCCCACGCTATCCCAGCCACACGAATCCCCACCCGCCCGCGCGGCGGCCGGAGGCCGCCCAGGTTCGTGGCGGTGGGGTGCCCGGTTTTTGGGCGCCCCGGCGACGCGAGCCGGATGCGCCGCCGCAGGAACTGCGGCCATCAACTCAGCCGCCCAGGTTCGTGGTGGTGGGGTGCCCGTTTTTTTGGGCGCCCCGGCGACGCGAGCCGGATGCGCCGCCGCAGGAACTGCGGCCAACAACTCAGCGGCCGGCTGGCTCGACTAGGGTGGTGGGGTCGCGTCGGGTGGGCGCGATGAAGGGAGCGGTCGTGATTTTCAAGGCGGTGAGCGAGGGACGCCCCTACGCTGAGCACGGTCTGACCGCGCGGCAGTGGGCAGACATCCCTCCCCGGCCGGTCCGGTTGGACCAACTGGTCACCACCAAGCGGGAGCTCGCGTTGGATCGGCTGCTGGCCGAGGACTCCACCTTCTACGGCGACCTTTTCCCGCACGTGGTCGACTTCCAGGGCGTGCTCTACCTGGAGGACGGCCTGCATCGCGCGTTGCGGGCAGCACTGCAGCAGCGTACGTCGATCCACGCCCGCGTCCTCGCGGTCTGAGGTCTCGCGTCGTTGACACCGCGAACTCGACGTTCTGGTAGCGGCCACCGGCGTGTCGGCAGCGAAAACGTCGAGTTCGTTCGCGAAGGGGTCGACAAACCTCAGCCGGACAGCGGCAGCGAATCCCAGTCCGAAGCGGTGTCAACGCTCACGTAGAGGCTGCCGTCCGGGGTCGCCGGCAGCGCCACCAGGCTGGACGCGCTGGTCGCACCGACGTACCGCCAGCCGCCGGTCTTCTTGGGTAGCGACGACACTGTCGCAAAGGTGTTGCCGGCATCCCGGCTGACCTGCAGGTTGGGAGTGCCGATCGAGGAGTCGGAGTCCCCGATGAGGACCGTCCGCGAACTCGCCGCGGTGAAGGTGGTCTGCGCCGCGTTGGACAGTCTTACGGGGGTGCCGCTGCCGTGCCAACTCTGCCCCTGGTCGTCGGAGTAGACGGTGGTGAAGGACGAGGAGCCGGCGCCGGAGTCCCCAGCGGGGCAGAGCGCGAAGATCCGGCCGCTGCCGGCGCTGGCGGTCACTGACCGCGGCCGCACCGAGCAGGGCGCCGCGGCGGCGGCCCGCCACCGCGCGTCTTGGAACACGTAGACCTGGCTGCCGATGATCGCGACCCCGCCCTGCCCGAAGGACAGTTGGCCGCTGCCGGCGCCGGGCTTGACCCCGCTGACCGCCTTCCAGCCGTCCGAGTGGATGTCGGTGGACATCAGCGTGACCGTGTCGCAGGACGTGCCGCCGCACTGGCCGACGAGCGCGTACGCGGTGCTGTTCTTGATCGCCAGGTCCAGGACGGTGCCGCCCACCGACTGCTGGTGCCAGCTGGCGCCGCCGTCGTGCGTGGAGTAAAGCCCGCCGCCGTACGCCCAGCCGTGCATCTGGGTGGCGAACCGCACTTCCCTTACGTCGTCGACCGGGCTGGTCTCGGCAGTGTCGAACTGGCCGGGAGTGGCTGCTTTGGGTCCCGGCAGCGTCCGCCAGCTCTGCCGGTTGTCGGTGCTGCGTACCACGGATGTGCATTTCGACCGACCGCAGCCGGTGCTGTTGCCCATCACATACGTGGTCGCCACGATCGTACTCACTGAGAACGGTTGGAAGTGTGTAGGTAGTGGGAGGGCGCCTTTGGGGATCCCGCTCGCCGGGTTCGCCGGCGTCGGGTTGGACGAGGCGGCATCCGGGGCATCCTTGTAGACCTGCGGCGGAGGTGACTGCGACCCGTCCGCGGCGATTGTCGGCGGCTGTTCGCCGCGCTGGTGCAGCACCGCGCCGCCGGCCGTACCGACGCCGACCACCAGCACCAACACCGCGGACACCACGCCGGCCCGGCGCATCTTGCGGCGCTTGGCCCGGGCGGCGATCGCGCCGAAATGGCCCTGCGGCGGGGCTAGCGGCTCCGGCTGGGCGAAGATGCGATCCAACGGGTCTGTCATCGGCTGTGCTCCTGGCTGTGCGGCGTCTCGTCGGCCTTCAGCGCTTCGGAAAGCTTCTGCCTGGCGTCGAAGAGCGCCCTCTTCACCGTGCCGTCGGCCTTGCCCAGGACGGTGGCGATCTCATGTACGGGTAGGTCCGCGTAGTAGTGCAACAGCACCACCGTCTTCATCCGGTCCGGCAGTTTCTCGACCAGGTCACGCAGGGTCGGGTCCGGCGCTGGCACGTTCTGCGGCGCCTCGGCCAGCCGTACCAGCGCCTTGCGCTCACGCTGCTGCCGGCGCCAGTGGTCGCGGATCAGGTTGGTCGCGGTCATGTAGAGCCACGGCCGCGGCTGGGTCACCTTCGTCCAACGAGCCATCAGGCGTACGAAACACTCGGTGGTGATGTCGTGCGCCAGCTCCGTGTCGTTCACCAGCTTGTTGGACCACCCTGCCAACCGGCCGTATTCCGCCTCGTAGAGCTCGCGCACGGCAGTCTCGTCCGCGCGCACCAAGTGCCCTCCTAGCGGTAGGTCCATGGTGGCGGTCACGGTTGTCACAGCTACTCAGACGCCGCACCAGGGCCGATGGTTGGGTGAGGGTTCACCGGAATCACTTGTAGCAGTTGACCGGTTGATCGCCGGCTGCGGGGTACGTCCCGGATTGGTCGTCCTCATAGCGACGCCCGAGCACGCGGTCTAGCGTTGACGTGCTTGTCAGAGTTTAGCGTCGGGGCGCGGGTCGAGGATCCGTGTTCGTCTCGTGGGAGGGGTGCCGGTGCTGATCGGTGAGCTGGCCGCGCTGGCCGGGGTGAGTACGCGCATGCTGCGCTATTACGACCAACAGGGACTGCTGGCCAGCCAGCGGTCGTCGAACGGCTACCGCCGCTACGACGACGAGACGGACCTGCGGGCCGTACGGCAGATCCGGACGCTGGTGGAGAACGGGTTCGCGCTGGAGGAGACCCGTCCTTTCGTGGACTGCCTGCGGGCCGGGTACGCGTCCGCTGACGTGTGCGCCGCATCACAGGAGGCGTATGTGCGCAAGCTCGCAGACCTGGACGACGGCATCGACCGGCTGCAGCGCACCCGTGCCGATCTCGCCGCCCGGTTGGCCGCGGCCGCCCAGGTCCAGTGCGCGCGCGCCCGCGTGCGAGGCATCCCTGACAAGCTGAGGAGCAGTTGCGGTGAGCGTTGTGAACGTAACCGACGACACTTTCGACGCGGAGGTCCGGCGTAGCTCGATCCCCGTCCTGGTGGAGTTCTGGGCCACCTGGTGCCCGCCCTGCCGGCGAATGGTGCCGGTGCTGGATTCGGTCGCGCAGGCGTACGAGGGCCGACTGAAGGTCGCGAAGGTCGACACCGACACCAATCCGGGCATCACCCGCGAGGCCGGCGTGTTGGCCAACCCGACGCTGTCCGTCTACCGCGACGGCGAGGTCGTGTTTTCGGTGGTCGGAGCCCGGTCGCTGTCTCGACTGACAACCGAGCTCGAGACCGCTCTCAGTTGATGGCAGAGCCGATGGCCGCAGTTCCTGCGGCGGCGCGTCCGGTTCGTGTCGCCGGGGCGCCCAAAGGGCGGGCACCCCACCGCCACAAACCTGGGCGGCCTTCGGCCGCCGCGCGGGCGAGGTTGGGTTAGCGGCAGCGAGCAGCGTCAGCGGTTACGTGCAGTGGCAGTGGCGCGGAAGTGTGTGGCTGGGTTGGCATCGAGTGCCGGTGCGGCGCGAAACTGTCGTACCCACCCCCAAAAATCACCCCCACCCAGTGACGGGTGGGGGGCGGGTTCGAGGACCAATGTTCAACTAAAAATTAAGGTCCACCTCTCAACCCACCCCCCGCCCGTTCAAAGGGAGGGGGAAAAAAAAACAGACACCTACGACAATTTCGCGCCGCACTGGGTGTTTCGAAGCAGTGGTTGACGCCGGTTATGGGGTGTCCTCGAGCCGGAAGCCGACCTTCAGCCCGACCTGGAAATGTTCGACCTGGCCGTCGGTGATGTGCCCGCGGATCTCGGTGACCTCGAACCAGTCGAGGCCGCGCAGCGTCTGCCCGGCGCGGCTGATGGCGCCGCGTACGGCCGCGTCAATGCTCTCGGTGGACGATCCGACGATTTCGGTGACTCGGTACGTGTGATCTGTCATGCCGCTGATAGTCCCGCCAGCGGCCGGCGTCCGCAGGTCGAACGCCGGCCTTGGCGACGGTTAGTGGGTGGGGAACAGGGCCTGCTGGGCGGTCGGGCTCAGCGGGGCGCCGTTGTGGAGGCCGAGAAGCTTGGCCAGCTTCGCAGTGTTGGGGTCGACGGCCTTGGGCTGCAGCCGCTGCGTCGCCTGCGCGGCGGCGAAGGCCTGCTGGGCGGTGCCGGCACTGGCCGGTTGGCCGGCGAGGACGTTGTACGCGAGCGAGGCTTCTGCCGCCATCCCGGCGTAGAACGGGTGGTAGGGCGCGGCGGCCAGCAGGTTCAGGTCCTTGCCGTTCACCCACGCCACGTCGCCGCGCGCAGACGTCGTGGCCGAGGGACGGGCCGTACGTGTCGACGAAGGTCGAACCGGTCGCGGCGGCGGCGCTGGAAGCCGCCGCGTTCAGCGCGCGCTCCAGTGAGTCCGCCCACGCGTAGTCGCCGTCGGCGAGCGGGAGATCGGCGCAGTAACCGCTGGTCGGTGTCAACCGCGGGGTAGCCGACGACCAGCACCTTCGCGTGCGGTGATCGCTGGTGAATGCCGTTAAGGACGGTGGTGATGTTGGTCTGGTGGTGTTGGCCAGCGCGGCGAGCAGGGTGTCGGTGCCGTTGACGGTGAAATGCGCCTTGCAGGGCGCGCCGGTCGGGTCGCTGTCTTTAAGACCGGGGCAGGTGCCCACGATCGAGCCGAAGACGCTGTAGTCGTTGCCGCCGATAGAGATGCTGACCAGGTCGGTGGCCGCGGTCAGGCCGTCGAACTGCGGCGCGTGGCTGCCAAGCACCAGCGACTGCGAGCCCGTCATGTTGCTCGTGTCGGCACCGGAGCAGGTGTTGTCGGTGTACGACCACAGCCCGAGGTGGGACGCGAGCAGGGCCGCGTAGTCGTTCGTGGACCGTACGCACAACAGGGGATCGAGCCGCGGCAGCGGGATCAGCGGGCCGGCGGCGTACGAGTCGCCCAGAGCCACGTAGTGCTGGTAGGGGGGGGGCGCTGGCAGCCGCGTTGCTGGCGGCTGGGACGAGAGTCGCGCACAGGACGAACGCGGCGAGAGCAGCACAGATCCGGGCGATACGACGTACGGTCATCGGCACCTCGACAGATCGTGACAATGGGTCTGGCTGAATATGTCCCACCTTGCTCGTTCTGGGCAAGAGCCACGATGAATCGGTGCCAGATTGCGCTCAGGGATTCTGATAGCCGACCGGCGAGCTCGGCTCCGGGTCGACCCGTTCGTGGACGGCCGCCAGCAGTGCCTTCAGCAGCTCGGCGAGCTGGTCGCGGTCGCCTTCCGCAAGGCCGGAGATGAGCCGTAGCTCGTCGGTCAGCAGGTCGTCCACCACCTGCTCGATGAGTTCGTGCCCCGCCTCGGTGAGGACGACCTCGACGGCCCGGTGGTGGGCGTGGGGCGAGTGGTCGATGGAGCTGTGACTCTCGTGGTGACGCGCCGAGCGGGCACAGTGTACGGCCCGAAACAGTACGGCCCGAAACTGTCGGCACCCCGGAGAAGTCTCGATTCGGGGGCGGCACTTTTCGGTGGGGGTACGGCTTTTTACCGGAGGCGGGCGGCGCGGCCGGCGGAGCCGGAGGCCCAGCAGCCGCCGTCCGGCGCGCATTCGACCGAGTCGAAGCTGCCGGTGTCGAAGCGTTGCCAGGTGCGCCCGCCGTCCCGGGTGACATCGCTGCCGGTTGGGCCGACGGCCAGCACTGTCGCCCGTGTGAAGGGCACCCACGCCGCGCCGGACCGGTATTCCCCTGGTCCCGTGAATCCGTGCCACGTACGCCCACCGTCGATCGTCGCCGCGGCCGCGTTCGGCGCGCTGGCTGGCGTGTTGTAGTCGCCGCCGACGGCGATGCCTTGCCATGGCGTACGGAACGCCAGCGAGTAGATGCCGGCGGTGGCGCCGACCGGGATGGGTGTGTCCACCGCGTGCCAGCGCCGGCCGCCGTCGGTGGAGTGGAAGACGCGTGACGCCGTCCCGCCGCCGGTCGCGAACCACGCGTCGAAGGGGCCGGAGCTGACCAGGCACGTGCCGCTCGCGGCGAAGGCGAACTCGCCGGTCTGTGCGGCCGGCATCCCGTCCGTTGACTGCACCTTCCAGGTCCGTCCGCCGTCCACAGTGGAGAGAATGCGGAACTTCCCGTCCACCGGGTCCGACAACGCGAGGCCGCGTCGAGTGTCGAAAAACGTCAGGCAGTCGTAGAAGGCTTTGGGGTCGTCGTTGGTGAAAGTACGGGTCCAATGGGCGCCGCCGTCGGACGTGGAGTAGATCCGGGAAGCATCGCCGTCGCCGATCGCCAGCGCGGTCGCGTGCCGGCTGTCCGAGGCCTCCACGTCCCGGAACTCCAGCGCGGCCGCGTCCGGAGGCGAGACGTTCAGCCAGTGTTGGCCACCGTCGGTCGTGCGGAGCACCGTTCCCTTGACGCCGGCGACCCACGCCGTCGTACGGCTGAGCGCGGCGAGGCCACGGAACTGGTTGGTGGTCCCGGTCGGCGTCAGCTGCCACGACGGCAGCCGGTCGGTCTGGGCGGCGGCCGGCAGGGCCGGCGCGAGCACGGACGCGGCGGCCACGGCGGCCACCAGCAGGCGGAAAGGTCTCATGCCGGCGGACGTTACCGGCCCTCGCGCGGCGATGAACGGCCAATACCGGCGATGCGTACGCGCGCAAGCCTGTGCATGCTTGAGGCATGGCGGACGATCTGGTGGTCACTCAGCGGCTGGTGATCCCGGCGGTGGAGCTGACCGAGCGGTTCTCCCGGTCGTCCGGCCCGGGTGGGCAGGGAGTCAACACCACGGACAGCCGGGTCGAGCTGGTTTTCGACCTTGCCCGGTCGCCCTCGGTGCCCGAACACCTGCGTGAGCGGATGCTGGCCCGGTTGAACCACCGGCTGGTCGATGGCGTGATCACTATCGCGGCGTCGGAGTTCCGTTCGCAGTTTCGGAACCGGGAAGCGGCGCGGGAGCGGTTGGCGGCGCTGTTGCGGTCGGGGGCAGCGCCGCCGCCAGCAGCGCCACGCCGGGCCACCAAGCCCAGCCGCGGCGCGAAGGAGCGGCGGCTGGCTGAGAAGACCCACCGGGCCAGCATCAAACGTGACCGGAGACGGCCGATCGACGAATAGAAAGGCCCATCGACGAAGGGGAATGCCTTGCAGGTCATCGATGCCCGTGAGTGCGCCAGCCGGCTGCCCTTCGGTGCCCTCGTACCAGCGCTGGCGGAGGCGTTCACCCGGCCGGCGACGGTGCCCGAGCGGCATCAGCACCGGCTCGACGAATCCGCCGACGCCACCCTGCTGCTGATGCCGGCCTGGAGCGACGCCGGCTTCGTCGGGGTCAAATGGGTCAATATTTTCCCACAAAACACCGGTCCGTCGGTGTCCGCCGCGTATTTGCTGGCGCGCGCCGCGACCGGCGAGCATCTCGCGGTCATCGACGGCAACGAGCTGACCCGCCGGCGTACGGCCGCGGTCGCCGCACTCGCCGCGGACAAGCTGGCCCGCGCGGACGCGCGCACCCTGGTGATCGTTGGCGCTGGCCACATCGGCGCGATCGTCGCCGAGGCTTACGCGGCTGTCAGAGATATCGAGACTGTGCTGGTTTTCAGTCGTACGACCGAAAACGCCCAGCGGCTGGTGGGTCGGCTGGCCGGATTCGACGCTGAGGTGGTGACCGACCTGCCGGCCGCGCTCGAACGGGCCGACATTGTCAGCTGCGCCACCCTCTCGCTGAGCGGCCGGTCGTACGTGGCGCCTGGCTGCGACCCGGCACGCACGTTGACCTGATCGGCAGTTTTCGTCCCAGCATGCGCGAAACCGACGATGAGGCACTCGCTCGCGCGCAGGTCTTCGTCGACACCGAGATCGCGCTCGAAGAGGCCGGTGAGTTGGTCACCGCGCTCGCGAACGGTGCTATCAGCCGCGGTGATATCCGCGGAACGTTGGCGCAGCTGTGTACGGGCGAGGTCGACGGCCGGCGCGGCGAGCAGGACATCACGCTGTTCAAGACAGTCGGCACCGGCCTCGCGGATCTGGCCGCGGCCGCGCTCGTCTACGCCCGGGAATAGGAAAAACATGCCCCGGCTGGTCCGCAACAATCTCGCGGTTTACGACGATCTCGCCGACCGATGGTGGGACCCGCGCGGCCCATTCGCCGGCCTGGGCTGGCTGGCGGCCAGTCGGGCCGAGCAAATCCGGCCGGCCGCCAACGGCTCGTCGGTGTTGGTGGACATCGCGTGCGGTGGCGGTCTCCTGCAGCCGTACGCGGCCGGCAAGGGCTATGTCCACATTGGAGTCGACCTGTCCCCGCGATCGCTGCAGGTGGCGCGTTCGCATGGCGTCCGGGCGATCCGCGCCGACATGAACCAGCTGCCGCTGGCCGACGAATGCGCCGAGGTGGTGGTCGCCGGCGAATGCCTCGAACACGTCCCCGATCCGTACCAGGTAGTCGCCGAATGTTGCCGGATCCTCAAACCCGGCGGTGTGCTGATCGTGGACACTGCCGCGAACACCGTTCTCGCTCGCGTTCTTGGCATCACCCTGCTGAAAAAACGCACCCTGTCCCGGCACGCCACCGCGCGGCACCCACGACCACCGGCTCTTCGTCGACCGCCGCCGCCTCATCCGTACCTGCGCCCGCCATGGCGTCACCATGCGCCTCACCGGTCTGCGCCCCCGTCTCCTGGACCTTCTGCTTTTCCTGCTGCGCCGCCGGCTCGCGGTCAAACTCGTCCCGATGGCCTGGACCGGCCTGCTGTTCCAAGGCGTCGGAACCAAGGCCGACACCCGACTTTTGCCGGGGCCCTGACTCCGGGTGTGGCACTCAAACGGCCAATCTCACGCTAAGCAACGAAAGTGGTCCGACCTGTCACCATCGGTCACGCTAGCTGGTTGACCTTGTTCAGTTGGCCCACCCCGACAAATGCCTCGCCGGGTATGTCAACTTTCTCAAGATCACCACCACCACATCAGGCATCTCACCGGGTGCGGCGCGAAACTGTCGTACCCCTCCGAGATTTGCCCCCACCCAGTGACGGGTGGGGGGCGGGTTTGAGGACCAATGTTCAACTAAAAATTAAGGTCTACCTCTCGACCCACCCCCCGCCCGTTCAAAGGGAGGGGGAAAGAAAAAAAACAGACACGTACGACAATTTCGCGCCGCACCCGGGGTAGAGATTGGTCACAAGAGCAAGCAGCTAGAGCGCGAGTTTGAAGCCAGCGTGACTCTTGGTGAAGCCGAGGCGTTCGTAGAAGCGGTGCGCGTCGGTGCGGCGGGTGTCGCTGGTCAGTTGGACGAGCGCGCAGCCGCGTTTGCGGGCCTCCTCGACGGCGGCTTCGATGAAGAAGGCGCCGAGGCCGGCACCGCGGCGCATGGAGCTGATCCGGACCGCCTCGATCTGGGCGCGCCAAGCCCCGTGGCGGGAAATCCCGGGGATGAAGGTGAGTTGCTGGGTGCCGATGATCTCGTCGTTCTCGGTGAGCACCCAGAGCAACTGGTTCGGGTCGGCGTCGAGCGCGTCGAAGGCCTCGAAATGTCCGTCGACGACTTCGGCGGTGATGCCGCGGGCAACCGAAACGGCGTCGTCGGCCAGCAGCGTGACGATGGCGGGCACGTCCTCGCGGCGGGCCCGCCGAATGTCCAGCGTCATCAGGAACTGGTCGGGAAGCCGAGGTTGATCCCGCCGTGTGACGGATCGAGCCAGCGCTGCGTGACGACTTTCCGCGGGTGTAGAAATGTACGCCCTCAGCCCCATGTACGTGCGTGTCGCCGAACAGCGAGTTTTTCCAGCCACCGAAGGAGAAATATGCCATCGGTACGGGGATCGGCACGTTGATGCCGACCATGCCGACCTCCACCTCGTGCTGGAAGCGGCGGGCCGCGCCGCCGTCGTTGGTGAAGATCGCGGTTCCGTTGCCGTATTGGTTGCTGTTAACCAAATCCAGCGCCTCAGCATAAGACTGCGCGCGTACGATCGACAGCACCGGGCCGAAAATCTCGTCGGTGTAGATGCTCATCTGCGGCGTCACCTGGTCGAAAAGTGTGGGACCGAGCCAGAAACCGCCCTCGTCGCCGGAGATCGGGTGGCCGCGGCCGTCCACCACCAGTTTGGCGCCGGCGGCCGTGCCAGCGTCCAAATAGGACGACACCTTTTCCAGGTGGGGTTTGGTGACCAGCGGTCCCATTTGCGAGTCCGGCCGCATTCCGTCGCCCACCGTGAGGTCGGCGATCCGGGTACGGATGCGGTCCACCAGTTCGTCGGCGACCGGTTCCACCGCC
This sequence comes from Fodinicola feengrottensis, assembly GCF_010993775.1. Taxonomy (GTDB): domain Bacteria; phylum Actinomycetota; class Actinomycetes; order Mycobacteriales; family HKI-0501; genus Fodinicola; species Fodinicola feengrottensis. The sequence goes on from NZ_WOTO01000043.1 coordinate 59,432, forward strand.
ACCACGACGGAAATCGCCATGCAGCGCTCGCCGGCCGAGCCGAAACCGGCGTTGATCGCGGCGTCCGCGGCCAGGTCCAGGTCGGCGTCCGGCAGCACCACCATGTGGTTTTTCGCGCCACCCAACGCTTGTACGCGCTTGCCAGCGCCAGTCCCGGTTTCGTAGACATAGCGGGCGATCGGCGTCGAACCGACAAAAGACACCGCTCGTACGTCCGGATGGGTCAGCAGCCGGTCGACCGCGACTTTGTCACCGTGGACGACGTTGAAAACGCCGTCGGGCAGCCCGGCCGCAGTCAGCAACTGGCCAATCCGAACCGCGGCGGACGGGTCTTTTTCGCTGGGCTTCAACACAAACGTGTTACCGCAGGCGATCGCGATCGGGAACATCCACATCGGGACCATGGCGGGAAAATTGAAGGGAGTGATGCCGGCGACCACCACGCCGAGCGGCTGCCGGATCGAGTACGAGTCGACCGTACGCGAGACGTTCTCCGAAAACGCGCCCTTGAGCAGGTGCGGGATCCCGCAGGCAAATTCCACGACCTCGAGGCCGCGCTGCACCTCGCCGGCCGCATCGGACGCCACTTTGCCATGCTCGGAAGTGATCAGTGCGGCGATCTCGTCGCGGTTGCGGTGCAGCAGCTCGCGGAAGGCGAAAAGCACCTCCGTCCGCTTGGCCAGCGAGGTCGAGCCCCATTCGACGAAGGCTGCTTTCGCGGCGGCGACCGCGGTGTCCACATCGGACACCGACGCGAAGTCGACCTGCCGGCTGACCTCGCCGGTGGCCGGGTTGTAGACATCGCCGGTCCGCTCGGCCGTGCCGTCCCAGAGTTTTCCGTTGATCCAATGGGTGATATTGCTGCTCACTCGGTTCCCTCCACGGCGGCGATCGACTCGGTGAGGATGGCCAGGCCTTCGTCGGCATCCTCCTCGGACAGCGTAAGGGGCGGCGCGATCCGCAGAACGTTTCCGTGCAGGCCACCCTTGCCGATCAGCAGGCCGCGGCGGCGGGTTTCCTCCAGTATCGCGCCAGCGGCGGCCGCATTTGGGGTTTTCCCACCGGGGCGCACCAGTTCCACGCCGATCATGAGGCCCTTGCCGCGTACGTCCCCAACAATCGAGTCTTCGCTGGCCAGCGGCCGCAGCCCGGTCATCAGCTGGTTGCCGATTTTCAGTGCGTTCGCCTGAAGATCGTGGTCGCGTACGTAGTCCAAGGTGGCCAGCGCGGCGGCCGTCGACACCGACACCGGGTTGCCGCCGAAGGTGGAGATCGAGTTGGCGGACAGCGAGTCCATCAGGTCGCCGCGAGCCACCACGCCACCGATCGCGAGGCCGTTTCCGAGCCCCTTGGCGAAAGTCAGGATGTCCGGGGTGATGCCGTGCGACTGGTAACCCCAGAAATGCTCGCCGGTACGGCCCCAGCCAGTCTGCACCTCGTCAGAAATAAATGGGATCTCGTACTCGTCGAGAACCTCTTCGAGCGCACCGAAAAAGCCGTCCGGCGGAGTGGCGAAACCACCGACACCCTGGATCGGCTCGGCGATCATGCAGGCCACGTCGCCGGACGTGGTGGTCGCGATGATGTCCCGCAGGTCGTCGGCGATGGCCGCGTTGAACTGCTCGTCAGGCAGCTGACCGAAGGGGCTGCGATAGCGGTATCCGTTGTGTACGTACGAAACGTTCACCGGCGTCAGCGAGGACGCGGACCACCCGCGGTTGCCGGTAATGCCCATCGCCGCGTACGAGCGGCCATGATAACTGTTGCGCAGAGCCAAAACCTGGTTGCTGCGGCGGAACTGGGTGGCCAGCAGCAGAGCGGCCTCGTTGGCCTCGGTGCCGGAGCAGGTGAAGAACACCTTCGCGTCCGGGATGCCGGACAGCTCGGCGATCCGCTCGGCCAGCTCGACCTGGTGCCGGATCAGGTAGAGCGTCGAGGAGTGTACGACCCCGCTGGCCAGCTGTTTCGCGACCGCGTCGTTGATCTCCGGGACGCCGTAGCCGAGCATGTTGGTCAGGATGCCGGCGAAGAAGTCCAGGTAGGAGTTGCCGTCGCCGTCCTTGACCCGTACGCCGGCACCGCTGGCGATCTCGATCGGCTGCTCGTAGTAGAGCGCCATCCAGCTCGGCAACACCGCGCGATGGCGAGCCAGCAGATCGTCGGCCATGGTCCGTCCTCTCGTCACACCGGGAAGGGCACACACGCCCACCCACCACCCTTGCCGGCAGGGCGCCCGCTGGCAAGAGACAGAGTGTCGGTTCCGGCTGCCGAGACAAGACAGACTGTCAGGTGATCACCGACAACCCGCGCCGATCGCCTTTACCGCGCGAAAGCGAGACGAGCCCTTCGATCAGCCGCTCGGTCTGCTCCTGCCGGGCCGGCTCGACGGCCCACTCCCGGCAGCCTTCGCGGCCGGCGAGGACGACCGCGACCTGACCAGCGGGGCAGGTGCGTACGCATCCGGACACAGTGACCGTGACCGCCTGCGGCCCGAGGCGCGCGTAGAGGCGCTGGCGGATCTGCCGGGCCTAGGCCTCGCCATCCCCCGGGCGGCAACGGCCGCAGATCAGCACCACGTCGCCGACTCGCTGGCTGCCAACCTCGACATCATTGTCGATGAGCACACCGACAATGTCGTACGCGATGCCGCGTTAGTTCCCGGAGCCGGTGGCGTCGTGCGACGAGCCGGTCGTGTCCAGGCCGATGGCGCGGACCAGGTCTTCGCGGGCGCGGGCCACCCGGGACCGGATGGTGCCGACCGGGCAGCCGCAGATCTCGGCGGCTTCCGCGTACGGCATGCCCAGGACCTGAGTCAGCACGAAGGCGTCTCGGCGGTCGTCCTGGAGGGCGTCGATGACCTGCCGAAGCAGGACTTCGTGCTGGTGGTCGGCGGTGTGCGCGCCGGCCCGGTCGGCCGCGTCGACCCAGTCGTCGAGCTGGCTCTGCTGCGGTCGTCGCTTGCGCAGCCGGAGGTGATCCGCGGCGACCCCGGCGGGCGATCGTCAGGAGCCAGATCCGGGCCGGCGCGCGGGCCGCGAACTTGGGCAGCGACGAGAAAGCACGCAAATACGTCTCTTGTACGAGGTCCTCGGCGTCGGCCGGCGACGACAAGTAGCTCAGCAGCCGATGCAGCTGGCGCTGGGTGGCCGCGACGAACCGCTCGGCAGCCAACCGGTCACCCTGGCCGGCGGCCAGCGCGTACTGGGTGATCTCCAGGTCGTCCACTAGGACACTGGCCCTCCATCCGGCAGTCGAATCGGCGTCAGAGCGTGACCAGCGCTCACCCTACGGCGCGACCGTTTCCGGACGGTTGCCACGGGCCTGCCAACTCTCGCCGCCAGTCGGGAACTTTGCCGCCGGCCGTACCGACTTCAAGGGTGTGGACATGCACTGCGAGCAGGCGCGGGAGGCGATCTCGGCCCTCCTGGACGACGAGGACCCCCCGGCGTCTCGCCAGTCGCTGTCGAAGAACATGTCACCGGGTGCGTTAGCTGCATGGCGTGGCGGGAGTCGGCCGCGGCGATCACCCGGATGACCCGGCTGGAACCGGCGGTGGCTACCCCGGACGTGACCGCCACCGTGCTCTCGCGGGTCCCGCTGCTCCGGCCGAGCCGCTGGCCAGGGCGGTTGCGGTGGGGGCTCGGGCTGATCGCGGCCGGTCAGTTCGCGGTCGGCGCGAGCCAGCTGTTGGCGCCGGCCGGCTCGGTCGCGGCGAGCGTCACCGTGATGACCGGCGGGCACATGTCACATGAAACGGGCGCCTTCAACATCGCTCTCGCGGTCGTGCTCGTCTGGGTCGCGCTGCGACCGGCGCAGGCGAGCACCCAACTGCCCGTACTGCTCAGCTTCGTCGCCGTCCTCACCTTCGCGGTCGCCGTCGACCTGCTGGACGGGGAGGTCGGGTGGGCGCGGCTGACCACCCACGTGCCGGTCGTCGTGGGCTTGCTCTTTACGGCGCTTTTGCGCAGGTACGGGTGGCCGTCGCTGGGCCCGAGCGGCCGCGCGGTCGCGGCTGGGCCGCTGTCCACAACCGCCGGCGACCAGGTCGCCCTCCGGGCCGCCACCAACCCGCCCGACCAGCACCACTCGCCGGCCGCCCACCGCCGCGCCGCCTGACCCTCTGTCGCCTCTGGCCCGGGCGGGAGGTCCGCGACGCCCCGTTTGCGTGCGCCGGACGCAAGCAGCGGGGCGTACGACGACTCCCCCGACCATCCACGAAATGCTGAAGATGAGATCCCTTATGTGAAGATAGGCCGAGTATCCACCCGCCTGGACGGGCGTCGATCCGCGGGTACGGGCGGTCCGACTCGCTACGGTGGGCTGGCGGCACGAGGGCGAGAGACAGGTCGGTGCGAGATGGCAGATGAGCAGGCTTCCGGCGGACGAGACCGGCGGCCTCCGTCGCCGGCCGTGGATCGCGCGCTGACCGTGCTGGAAACCCTGGTCAGCGCCAGTGAGCCGCTCACCTTGACCTCGCTGGCCAAGCAGACCCGGATCCCGCTGGCCACCTGCGCGGCGATCGTCTACACGCTGGAGGAGCGTGGGTACGCGAGCCGCCGGATTGTCGGTCGCAGCCACTTCTGGCGCCCCACGCTGCGTCTTTATGGACTCGCGACGCAGCTCGTACGCAAGATCGACCTGTCCGATCTCGCCCAGCCGCATCTGCGCGCGCTCGCCGACACGCTCGGCATGCCGGCGCACGTCGGGGTCCTTAACGGCCGCACTGTCGTGTACGTGGCGAAGGCCGCGCCGCCCGGTTTCATTCAGTTCGACACGTATCCCGGCAAGGTCGCGCCCTTCAATCTGACCGCGCTCGGCCGCGCGATCGCGGCGTATCTGCCGGATGTGGACCTCGTCCCGTTGCTTACTCAGCTCGCCGTCGGCACCGGCCCGAAAGCGCCGCCGCCCACCGCGAAGGCGCTGCGGACCGAGCTGGAAGTCGTACGAGCGCAGGGCTTCGCGGTCGAGGACGAGGAGGAGACGGCCGAGATCGCCTGCGTCGCCGCGCCCTTCTTCGACGCGGAAGGCCTGGTCGCCGGCTCGGTCGGCGTCACCGGCTTCTCTCGCGAGGTGACCGGCGACCGGCTCACGGCCGTCGTCGAGGCTGTCCGCGCCCAGGCCGCCGAGCTGTCCCGCCACCTCGGTCACTCACCTGCCTGAAAGTTGGGGGTGGTGGGAGAAGACAGCGGCGATTAGTCTTCGAATAGCCGGGTGAGTCTTCGGGATTTGGAAGTGTGATGATGGCCGTACGGGTGGCGTTGGTGGGGCTGGGGGACATTGGCCTGACCGCGCATTTGCCGGCTCTCGTACGGGCGGCGGGCGTACGGGTCGCCGCGCTGGTCGACCCTGACCCGTTGCGTCGCAAGCTCGCTGGCGACCTCGCGCCGGCCTACCCGGACATCGACGAAGTGCTGGCCGATGACGACATCGACGCGGTCGTGCTGGCGACGCCGCCGTGGGTGACCACCGGCGCGATCGTACGGGTCGCCACCGCGGGAAAGTTCGTGCTGGCCGAGAAACCGGTGGCGACCAGTGTCGCGGCCGCCGCGCCGCTGCTCGAACTTTCCCCGAATATCAGCGATCACGTGCAGGTTGGGCTGACTTACCGGCACGATCCGGCGATGGTCCAGTTGCGAGAGTGGATCGCCGACGGCGTGCTGGGCGAGCGATTGGTCGTACGCGCGCATATCTATGACGAGCGGCTCGACCCTGCCGATCCGGCGCATGCCGAACGGCTACGAAACACGTTGCGGCACGGGTTGCCGGTGCTGCACGAGGGCTCACATTTCTTCGACTGGCTGGCATATTTGCTCGGTGGCGAGCCCATGCGGATCGACGACGCCTGGTCGATGCGGACCGATCGCAGGGCTGAAGTGCCCAACCTGACCGGCGCGCGACTGACCTATCCGACTGGCCACATCGCAGTGGTCGAATGCGGTTGGCTGACCGCCGGGCTACCGCCGTGTGAGGTGAGCCTTCTGGGTGATCGCGGCTATGCGGTCCTGGACTGTCACACGTTCGCGCTGCGACTGTCCACTGAGGACGGTGACCGGGTGGTGGAGTTTCCCGGCGAGCGTACGCAGCGGTGCTTCGACCGGCAGGTGGAAAGATTTGTGGCTCTGGTCAACGGAAGTAGGCCGTCACCGAGCCTCGCCGACGGGTTGGCGGCGCTGCGGACCAGTGAACAGGTCGCGCGGGCCTGTGCGGAGGGGGAGGCATGAGCGTGCTGCGCTGGAGCGAGTGCACCCGAGGAGAGTTGTCAGCGGCGCTCCCGGAAGAAGCGCTGGTGGTCCTACCGATAGGTGCCACTGAACAGCATGGCCCGCACCTCGCCACTGGTACGGATGCGTTGCTGGCGACTGAAATCGTGGACCGTGCGGTGCCGGTCGCGCGCGCGCGCGCGCGGGCCGAGCGCGCGCTGGTGATCGCACCAACACTGTCGTACGGAGCATCCGACCATCATTTGCCTTTTGGCGGCACGCTTTCGCTGTCTGTCGAGACACTTCTGTCTGTGCTGGTGGACATTGGCCGGTCGGTAGCGGCTGGTGGTGGTCGCCGGCTGGTGATCGTCAACGGCCACGGTGGCAACCAGGGGGTTTGTCACGCGGCCGGCTCGGCGATTTCGACGCGCTATGCGGTGGCGGTCGCCCACCTGGACTACTGGTCCGTGCTGCCACCCGAGCCGCCGACCGCGCCCGGGCATGCCGGTGTTTTCGAGACATCCTTGGTTTTGGGCGTACGGCCGGATTTGGTACGAGATCGCCATCCGCGGGAAAACCTCCCGTCCGGGCCGAAAGTCGCGAACGCCGGGGTCCACTCCGCGGCGGTCTGGGACGACATCGACGGCTACACCGACGATCCGGCTCAGGCGACGGCCGTGGATGGTAAAGCGCGGCTGGATTTGTTGGTGTCCGAGATGGCGCTCCGCCTGGTCGAATGTGCGAGGCAACTGTGATCGACTTCCATACCCACACGCCAGCGTGGCACACCGCCAGCTGGCTGGCCGGTGCCGCTTTCGGCGCCGACGACTTCGCCGCTTTCATGGACTCCGCTGGGATCTCCGCCGCGGTAGTGTTGAGCCACGATGGCCTTTTCCACCCCACCCCGCAAGCCAACGACGAAGTCGCTGATTTCGTTGGCAAATACCCAGATCGGATGTTTGGCTTTTGTACGGTCAGCCCGCGGCAGCCGACCGCGGTCGCGGAGTTGGAGCGATGCTTTGGAAAGCTCGGCACGCGCGGGCTGAAGCTGCATCCGTGGTTGCAGGGCTTCAGCATGCATGAGCCGAGCCTGGACCCGATTTGTGAAGTGGTGCAGGCGGCCGGTGGGATTTTTTTGTCCCACGACGGAACTCCGCCCTACTCGACTGGCCTGCAGATCGCCGCGCTGGCCCGCCGGCATCCGAACCTGCCGGTGGTGCTCGGCCACGGCGGCCTGCATGACACCTGGCGAGAGTCGCTTGCGGCCGTACAGGAAACCGAGAACCTGTATTTGTGCATTTGCGGCACACCGCCGTACGCGGCCCGCCACATTCTGGAAAACGGCCCGCTGGACCGGATCCTGTTCGGTACGGACGCGGGGCTGAGCGAAAAGGCCAGTCAGGATTATGCGGTCGCGCGGGTGGCCGAGATCGATGGCTGGCGGATCAGCGATCGGGCCCGGCAGGCGATGCTGATCGACAATCCGGCCCGGTTGTTGGGTCTGCGGCAATGAAAGGCCCGGTGCTGGTGAGCGCGATCGATCGACACCGCGCACGTACGGATGCGGGCCCATCCGGATCTGGTTGTCCAGGGCGCGAAAGGGGCTCACGACCAGTCCGACTTTCTGCTCGTACGGGTGACCGCCAGCAACGGGCTGACTGGCTACGGCGAGGTCAGTGCGACGCCGTTGTGGAGTGGCGAGGACGGTACGACCGCGGACCACCTCATCCAAACGGTGCTCGCGCGCCGGCGCTGATAGGCAAACCACTGGCACCGGTCGGCGCCACGGAGTCCACAATGGACAGGCTGCTGGCTGGTAATCCGTTCACCAAGGCGGGGGTGGGGACCGCACTCTGGGACGTGTACGCGCGACTGTTGGACGTGCCGTTGGCGCAGGCGCTGGGTGGCCCGTACCGCACCGAAATCCCGATCAAGCTGTCGCTTTCCGGCGACGACGCTCACCTCACGAAAGTCTACGAGTCCGCGTCGGCCGCTGGGTTCCGGGCCTTCAAAGTCAAGGTCGGCTTGGGCGTCGAGGGTGATGATGTGGCCCGGATGGCGTTGGCCCGGAAATTGGTGGGGGAGCGCGGTTTTCTGGGAGTGGACGCCAACGGCGGGTGGAGTCGCGCGCAGGCTCGGCGGGCGATCCGGCTGCTCGCGCCGTATGGTCCGGCTTTCATTGAGCAGCCAACGCAACCCGGCGATCTGGAGGGGATGGCGGAGTTACGTTCTGAAGGCTTCCCGGTGATAGCGGACGAGTCGGTGTTCGGCATGGACGACCTGGTCCGGGTCATCCGAGCGAAAGCCGCTGACGTAATCAGTGTCTACATCGGAAAATCCGGCGGCCCAGGCCGGGCGGTGCAGCTTGGTCGTACGGCCGCGGCCTTCGGTTTGGGCTCGTTGCTGGGATCCAACGGTGAGCTGGGAGTCGGAGCCGCGGCCCAGCTGCAGGTGGCTTGCGCGTTGCCAGAGCTGACAACCGAATTCCCGTCCGACATCATCGGCGCGCATTACTACGCCGAGGACATTCTGGCCGAACGTTGGACAGCGACGGAGCTTTCATACGCCTGCCGGACGCGGCTGGCCTCGGCGTCCGGCTCGCGGACGAGGTTCTCGCGCTTTTCGATCGGAAGGAACAGCGGTGATCATCGACGCGCACGTACGGATCGGCGCGAGCCGAGAAGCCGCCCTGTCCGTCGCCGAACTGCTGTCCACAATGGACTCTGTCGGCATCGATCGAGCGCTGGTGGCTCCTTCGGAGCGGGAGATCGCATACGACAATGTGTCCGGAAACGCGGTCACCGCGGCGGCGGCGCGGGAGTCCAGCGGTCGACTTTTGCCTTATGCGGTAGCGAATCCGTGGCGAGAGGATGCGGTGGAGGTGGTGCGGGTCGCGGCCGACGCCGGCGCGGTCGCGCTCGCCGTCGATCCGGTGCTGCAGGGGTTTGACCTGCTTGACGGCCTGATCGAACCGTTGCTGGCGTTCGCGGCTGAGCAGGACTGGCTGGTCTATGTTCGTACCGGCACCCCGCCCACCGCGCGTTGCCGTTGCCGCTCGCGACGCTGGCTCGCCGCCATCCGGAGCAGCGTTTTCTGATGGGCCGCAGCGGCGCCACCGATTTCTGGATCGACGCGGTCCCGGCGCTGCGGCACGCGCCGAACCTGTTCGCGGACACGTCCTACGCGCCCTGGGACACCGTCCTCACCGGCTTCGCCGCCGATCCCGCGATCGGCACCGACCGGGTGGTTCTCGACCGATCTCCCCTACACCGTCGCCGAAGCCGAAGTAAAACGCATCCGCGACTGGAACATTGACGAAACCGCCCGCGCGGCCGTCTTCGGCGCTAACCTCACCCGCTTGCTTTCCCTTTAGCCACCGCAAATGTAGCGGTAGGGTTCACAAAACTGAACCGTACCGTTACATTCGGCGCAGGGCGTACCAACTCCAAAGGGCGGTCGCCAGCGTCGCCGCGCCGGCGCAGGCCATCGCGATCCCGGACTGCAGAAACTGGGCGACCGTACCGAAAAGTCCTGGACCGTGCCCTGCAATGTCATCAGTCCGGTGGAGAGAAGGCCGAAGGCCTGACCGCGCATGGACTCGTCCACGGCGTCGCGGAACCGTCGCTGGAGTCCGAGGGAGTATGCGAAACCGCAGCCAGTGACGGCTAACAGGGCACCGACCGCGAGCAGTGGCAGGCCGAGGGACATCGCGAGCAGTGGCGCGCCGCACAACGCGATCAGGGGCGCGACCAGTCGTTCCCTGGTCGACGGCCGAGCCAGCCGGCCGACCGCGAGGTTGCCGGAGAGCATCCCGACCGGTACGCATGCGAGCAGGAAACCGGTGGTGCCGGCGGGAAAGCCGCGCTCTGCAGCGTACGGGATGACCAGTGCTTCGGCGCCGGTCACGAACATCGCCGGCAACCACTGCGCGAACAACAGGCGGCGGATCGACCGGTCGCTCAGCAGTCGGAGATTTCCCTGCCAGCTTTGCCGGAACACCGATCCGGTAGCCGGTGCCGGCGCTGCCGAACGTGGGCAGTCCTATGTAGACAATCAGGCCGGCGACCAGGTGGCAGCCAGCGCAAATCAGCAGTGCGTGCGCGCGGCCCGAGGGCGCCGACCGCGATGCCGCCGATGCCGAGTCCGGCCAGTTGTGCGGCCGAGCCCATCATGCTGTTCAGTGAGCGGGAAAGCACGTACGTGTCACCGGTCAGTACGTCGGCGATGAGCCGGCCGCCGGCTGGACGCGGAGCCGAAAACCGGGGTGAGGCACGCGATCACGCCGACCAGCAGCAGGCTCGCCCAGACCGGGAGCCCGGCCAAAGCCAGCGCCAGCGCCGACCCGCACTCGACCGCGTAGCCGGCGACGATCAGGCCGCGCGGCGGCAGCCGGTCCGCGAGCGAGCCGATCAGGCTGGAGCCGATCACCTGCGGGAGGAAACCGATGCCGAAGGTGATCGCGCCGAGCAGCGGCGAGCCGGTGATTCCGTACACCAGCACCGAAAGTGCCACGATCCGGAGCGTGTCGGCGGCGATCGCGAGGGAGCGACTGCCGAACAGGACGCGGAAGGTGGAGCTGCTGAGAACCTCGCGATAGGTGGCGGGGCGGTCGAGCACTGTCATGCGGTCAGCTTTGCCGAGACGTCGTACGGCACGCGAATGATACGTCTACTGACGTAAGGTTAAGCGATGATCAGGCTGCTGGCTGGCGCCGAGGACGTGATGCGCAGCCGGTTCGCGCTGTCCCCCTTGTTCGAATTGGTCTGCCTGCTCAAAACGCTCTCTGGTTTCGAGCGGACCCGGCTGCCGGCCGCCTGGTCTGGTCGGTTGATGCCGACTTTTCGCCGGCTCAGAGCCGAAACCGACCTCGACGCGGTGCTCGCTCTGTTAGCACCCGGGTACGGCGCGGATTTCGTGTCCCCACCGCCGACCGGCGTCGCGCAGACGGTGGAGGCGGAGCTGCTGGCCGTACGAGCGACTCCGCTCGCGCAGGCGCGTCGAGAGATCGCGTACAGCGGCACGCTCCGGCCAGCCAGCGAGCGAGCCGCGAAAGTGTTGCGCCGCAAGGATGTGGTCGGCCGGATCGCGGACGCGTTGGAGGTGGCTTGGCGCGAGTTGGTCGCCGCGGACTGGCCGCAGTTGAGAGCGATTTGTGAGCGGGACGTGGTGCATCGAGCTGGTCTGCTCGGCCAGCGTGGGTGGGCGGCCGCGCTCGACGGGCTGCACGAACGCATCCGGTGGCGGGATGGCGCTATCGAGATGATGCGTACGTCCAGCCTAAAGACGGTTTCGCTGGAAGGCGCTGGCCTGCTGCTGATCCCATCGGTTTACATCTGGCCGGGTGTCGGCGTGGTCTCCGACGATCCATGGCCGCGGGCACTGATCTATCCGGCTCGTGGCGCGGCCGCCTTGTGGGAAGCCTCGCCAGACGCGGAAATCGGCGCGCTGGACGATCTCCTTGGTCGCTCCCGCGCGCACCTGCTGGTGGCCCTGGAAGCGCCGGCCAGCACCACCCAATTGGCCCGCAGTCTGGGATTCGCGACCGGTGCGGTGGGTGACCACCTCACCGTGTTGCGCCGCGCCGGCCTGCTCGACCGGGCTCGCGCTGGCCGATCGGTGCTCTATCGGCGTACGCCGCTGGGCGACGCGCTGGCTAGAAGCGGTATTCCAGAATCCGCATCGCGCGGCCAAACGCACGGACCTGGCGCATCAGGAAAAAGAACGGCCGAAGGCCTGGCCGAGAAACCAGCTCCGGATCGTCGGTGAGAAACCATTCCGAGACCAACCGCAGGCCCGGGACGAGATCTCCAGGTCGGCCGGATTGTCGATGCCCCAGTGGAAAGACGCGCCGGTCGACCGCAGGCTGGGATGGCTGCCAGCGTGCAGGTCAGGTAGGTGTTTTTCCGGCCTCTCGTAGCGCTAGCGCTCGGCGTGCTCGCAGGATGGGGATCGGGTCGATGGGGTGACGTAGTACGTGTCTTCCGATAGCGGCCGGGACGGTGCGGGTGAAATAGCTGCCGACGTCGATGTTCTGGCGGACCGCGTGTACGAGTTCTCGGGGAAGCTGTGAGCGGATCAGGCCCTGGGACACCTCGGCAAGGTCGGCTTGCCTGAATGCCTCGGTGAGTTCTGAGAATGGGCCTTGGTAGGACGTAAGGCGATGGTGATGGGCGACGACCACCGCGAGCTCGGCCGCCCAGGCGCCGCGGCCGGTGCGGAGCAGCCAAGCGTCCATGGTGCGGATCGACCGGCCGAGGTAGTTGAGCGAGGCAAATGAGTCGATGTCGTGGAACGCCGCGGCGATGGCAAGCTTGTCATCGCGATCGGGATCATTGACCACAAGCGCCCTAGCCAGGTTGAATACCCGATAGAGGTGACCGCGGTAGCCCGCCCAGCCGCGTTCATCGCCGAGGGCGTGATCTTGATGGACCTGAAGAATCTCCTCAGCGAGCGGATGCGTGGAGATGAGGTCGATCACCTCGCCCACACACCTGTCGCCGCCGTATCGCGCGCGAATTCCTGGAAGTCTCGCGGCTCCCCGCCCGAGCGCCTGCCGCACTCCATCGGTCACGTACGCGTTGCGGCCGTCAAGGACAACACTGGCGACCTCGCTCAACGCTGCCACGTAGTCACCCGGAACGCCTTCGCCGTCTAGTGCCGCGGCAAATTGCTCCAACGACACGGGCTGATAGGTAATCGCCTGCCCGGAGGCCCGCTCGATTGCGGCAATCGCGTCGGGGAAGGTGAGCAGCCGGGGGCCGGTGACTTCGTAGAGCCGGCCGATGTGCTTGTCGTCAGTGAGCGCCGCCACCACGACCTCAGCGATGTCGTCGGCGTCAACGAACGGTTCCGGGACATCTGTGGCGGTGAAGGCGAAGGTTCCGCCACGTATCGAGGCGAGGAAGAACTTCTCGCTGAAGTTCTGCGAGAAGAAACTGGACCGTACGATCGTCCACTCAGCACCAGATGCACGGAGTTCTCGCTCGGCTCGCTCCGCCTGCTCCTCACCGCGCCCGGACAGCAAGACCAGCCGACGTACTCCACAGGCTACGGCCAAATCGGCGAAACTTCGGACCGCCTCTACGGCGCCCGCGAACACCAGGTCGGGGTAGTAGACCACATACACGGACTTGACATTGTCCAGCGCCGGCGCCCAGGTGGACTGATCCTGCCAGTCAAAGGGCGGCGTACCCGAACGAGAGCCGATCCGCAGCGAAACGCCACGATCGTCAAGAATTTTCGCGACCCGGCTTCCGGTAGTTCCGGTGCCGCATAAAACCAGGACTGGGCGCTGGTCATTAGTGGTATCTGCCATGTGAATCAGGATCACTCGCATCGGTGACTTCGACCATGTCCGCGACACTCAACTCCATAAGTCAGCGTCTAGTTTCCGTAGACGCATCTCGTCCGCTACGTGTGATGAGGTCAATTCCGCGGTCCCGGACGCTGGCAAGGGTGCAAGAGGCTTCCCCCGATCGTCCCCTTCGCCATACGCTCGTTGCCTATCCAGGAAATTGTTCACGTTCTGCTTGCCTGTCCAGGTGATTACCTCTCGACGCATCTGTGGGTCGACACTCAAATCGTGGCCCGGTAGGTCTCGTTCGTACACGATCATTACAGTCCCCGAACAATAGATACCTAGGCTGAGGCAGCAAGGCGACCGACAGGAAAGATACATTTTCGAATCACATTCTGGAGGAGCAGTGCGTACCTTGAAAGAATGCTCGTCTCGGGTTTGGCGACCCCTGGTGTACGGGGTGATGTTGCCGGCAATGCTCGTTGCGGCGATCGGTCTGGCTGGTTGCCCAGGCCGCGAGCCGGCCGCCAGTTCTGCCGCATCGGCGATGGAGAACGCGACAAGCAACCGAGCAACGGGACCATTCCGCGTACGCGGCAACGAAATTGTCGGCGCGAACAATAAGCAGTTCGTTGAGTACGGATTCGTCACCTACTGTCTGGCGCACCTTTCCGAGACCGGATGCACGCCGACAAGCTCTGGTGGCGCGGATCCTGACCTGGCCCGGATACGTGCTGCGGGGACGTTCTGGCACGCGACCGCCGATCGGATCCAAGCCGCCCAGGAAGACCTGTTCGACAAGGCCCCTTATGACTCCGGCTATCTCGCCCGGTTGGATGCCGAAGTCGCCGAAGCGAACAGCCTCGGCATGGTCGCCATCGTCACCCTGCAGGAGGAGCCGTTCAAGACGGCAGGACCGCCGCTGCCCACTGCCTCCGCCGCCCGATTCTGGCAGTTCATGGCCGACCACTACAAGAACAGCCCCATGGTGATGTTCGATCTGTACAACGAACCTCACCTCAAGGCCTACCACGGGTCAGACTGGCTGTGGAACATCTGGCGCAACGGCGGCACCGTTGACGAACCCGGACCACCCGCCATTCATGACACCTTCGTGGGAATGCAGACCGTCGCCAACGACATCCGCGCGGCCGGCGCCGACAACGTAATCATCGCCGAAGGCAACCAGACCGACCACGACCTGTCCGGCATCCCCCGATATGCCCTGACCGGAGCAAACATCGCCTACGGCATGGAATCGGGCTTGCGCCCTGGCCTCGACGACACACCAGCCAGATGGGCGGCTGACTGGGGAAACCTCTCCGCCTCCGTACCCATCATGATGCAGGCATGGAAAGGTTGGCCAGGCTCCAACGACTGCAACACGAACGCCCCTGCCCCTGCCCCCTCCTACCGCAGGAGATGACCTACCTGCGGTCCAAACACCTCGGCATGATCGTCTGGTCACTGCAGGGCGGCAACACGATCATTAGCGGAAACCTGGAACACCCCACCACCTATCAGGGCGTTTCCACGCAGCCTTGCACACCACATCACAAAGGCACGCCGCACAAGACCGCCAAACTCAGCAAGGACAGGCCGACGCCCAAACCAGGAAAAGGCACATCCGACACCACCGGCCCGGGAACACTCATCCTGAACTTCTTCCGAAACGGCAATCCATGAGCAGACCCTCATTCCGTCCTTAGCGGGGCTGTATCACGAACGGTCTTTTTATCCGGGTCCGTAACACCGTTCGTGTTACGGACCCGGACTTTGACAGCACCCTGACCGCGATGGGTTACCCGGTCTGGCGGTGTCGGAAGCTGCGGGCGGCACAGCTGGCGCGGAGCAGACCCGAACCGGTCCGGGTCTGAAGGCCTGACAGACTGAGGTAGGAGTGCGGGCGACGAAGGAGACCGGATGCGAGCCGAGGTTTCCGGCGGCCCTGGCGAGGGCGCGGGAGTGGCCGAGTTCGAGGCCGCCCGGCCCCGGTTGTTCGCCATCGCATACCGGCTGCTCGGTTCGGCGAGCGAGGCCGAGGATGCGGTGCAGGACAGCTATCTCCGGTGGGCGAAGGCCGATCGGGAGGCGATCGCGGCACCGGTTGCCTGGTTGACGAAGGTGGTGACCAACCTCTGCCTCACCCGGCTCACCTCGGCGCGGGCCCGTCGTGAGCGGTATGTCGGGATGTTTTTGCCAGAGCCGATCCGGACCGACCTGTCCTCGTCGGATCCGCTGGTCACCGTTGAACAGCGCGAATCGCTTTCGATCGGCATGCTCGTCCTGCTGGAGCAGCTGACCCCGGCGGAGCGGGCAGTTTTCGTGCTGCGGGAAGCGTTTTCGTACGGGCACCGGGAGATCGCCGAAGTGCTGGACATCTCCGAGGCCAACTCGCAGCAGTTGCTCGTACGCGCACGTGGACGGTTGGCCGGCGAGAGCCGTCGGTTTGACGCCACCCAGGACAAATGGCGGGAGCTGGTGGCGGAGTTCCTGGCGGCGGCGACCGTTCCCGGCTGGAGCGGCTGCTCGCCGAGGACGTGACCGCCTGGGCGGACGGCGGCGGCCGGATCCCGGTGGCCAGGCGCCCGATCATCGGCCCGGCGAAGGTGGCCCGCTACCTTTTCGCCTGGTTGGGCCGGTTGGGCGAGGTGCGGGACGTGGTGCTGGAAACGACGCCCGTGGAGCTGAATGGGCAACCGGGACTGGTGATCACGTACGGCGAATATGTCGTGGCGGCCACGGTCCTGGAGTTGGTGGGCGGTCGGGTGGCTGGCGTGCGGACCATTGCCCATCCGGAGAAGTTGGCCTATCTCGCAAGGCAGCGTTCGCGGCGCCCGAGCGAGGCCGAACTGCT
>NZ_WOTO01000044.1 GCF_010993775.1 Fodinicola feengrottensis
AAAACTCCGGACCGGCGTCCAGTCGGCAGGTTATCACCAATCAGATCACGCGGATTCCGTACGCGGCAGCCGTTTCAGCGGCCCGCTCCAGCGGCTCGGCGGGGTCGATGCGGACGTTCACCGAGCAGGTGATCTCGGCCGGGTCGCGACCCACCTCGGCGCACCGGGTGACCAGAACTTCCTTGAGCTCACGCCATTGTTCCGGGCTTTCGGTGATCGCGTTCCACTGCTGCGCCCACTTCGCGACCGCTCGCAGCGTTCGGTTCGGGCCTTTGCCGCCGATCACGATGGGCGGGTGCGGGCGCTGTACCGGCTTTGGTTCGCAAAAGGCTTCGGTGAGTTTCACGTACTGACCTTGGAAAGTCGTCTGCTCTTGGGTGAGCAGGCCAATGATGGCCTGGACACCCTCGTCGAAGCGGTCGAAACGCTCCTTCAACGGCGGCAGCTCGATGCCGTACGCATCACATTCCTGCTGGTTCCAGCCGGCACCGACGCCGAGTTCCAGGCGGCCGGCGGAAATAATGTCGACACTGGCGGCGATATTGGCCAGCAGCGCCGGATGCCGGTAAATCATGCCGCTCACCTGGCAGCCAATCCGGATCCGCCGGGTCGCCTGGGCGAGCGCCGCGAGCATGCTCCACGCTTCCAGGTTAGAGCCGGCCGGATCGCCCGACCGGGGATGAGAAATGGTCCCCAGTTCCACGCCGATTCGAAGATACCGCGAATGAGTCGTCGGCCGGATCCAGACATCCCGGATCGCCCAGGTGGTGTGCTCAGGCCGGGTCTTGATCGGGATACGCACCGTGTCCTCCTCGTGGGCGTTTGGTCTCCCGCCCTGGTCCTCGCGCGTAAGACGATGGTGCCGCAGTTCCACGCCGATTCGAAGAGGTCGGCGCTCGAAGATCGCGATCTGCGCGAGCGGGTCCGGAGTGGACACCGGCCAGTCGCTGCCGGCGGCGATCCGGGCTCCGGCCGAGCGTAGGTCGGCGAAGGGATACATCCGGTCCGTACGCTCGTCGCCGAGGAACGGGCGGGTCAATTTTTCCAGCTGTCCATCGCGTTGTGCCCAGTACGCCTGCATGTTCGCGGTGACACCAAGGTGACTGAACCGCGGCAGGTCGGCTGGGTCGATCAGCTGGATGTGCGCGATGTGGTGGCGGTTGTCGGAAACGCCGTTCGCGGCCTGGGCGGCCGCCACCGCGTCCAGACTGTCTCGGCAGGCCCGGTCGCCAATCGCATGCATGTGTACGCCGAAACCGACTCGATCCAGCTCGGTGACCGCGGCCGCCAGCTCGTCGGAGTCCAAATAGGACAGCCCAACGTTGTCGCCGCCACAACCGTCGTGGTAGGGCTCAAGCAGCGAGCCGGTGTAGTTTTCCAGCACTCCGTCGGTCATGATTTTGACCGTACGCACCGAAATATTGCCTCCCGATCCCCAGGACGCCTGCTCCGTGAAGGACCGGATCTGCTCCAGGCCCTGATGCCGTTCCCACCAGAGCGCGGCCGCGACCCGAGCGGTCAGCCGGCCGTCGTCGGCCAGCGAGCGGTAGGCCGCGAGGGTGTCCGGGGTGACCCAGGCGTCCTGCCAGCCGGTGATGCCCAGGCTGTGCAGATATTCCTGCGCGTGCAGGATCGCGGCTTCCCAGTCCTGCCTGGTCAGTACGGGCAGGAAACGGTCCCGGTATGTGTAGGCGGCGCCTTCCTGGAGCATCCCGCTGGGCTCGCCGTCAGCGGTCCGCTCGATCCGGCCGTCGGCGGGATCGGGAGTGTGCGCGGTGATCCCACCGATCCGCAGCGCCGCCGAATTCACCCAGGCGCCGTGCACGTCTCGGTTGAACAGGAACACCGGCCGGTCCGGCACGATCCGGTCGAGGTCCTCTTTGGACGGTGAGCCGCCGGGGAAATACTCCATCGCCCAGCCGCCCCCGGCGATCCATTCCTCGTCCGGATTTTCCCGCGCGTACGTCGAAATGGCGGCCAGGTAGGCCTCCTTGCCGGCCAGGTCGTTCAAATGTACGCGGAGCAGGTCGCGGCCGGCGAAGGGCGCGTGGACGTGCGCGTCCTGGAATCCGGGCACCACCATCCGACCGGGCAGGTGCAGCCGCTGGGCCTGCGGTGCGGCCACCGACAGCACTTTCGCCTCGTCGCCGACGCCGACAATGCGGCCGTCCCGTACGGCCATCGCCGCGGCGTCGATGCCATGAAATTTTCGCGCCGGTGATAACAATGTCAGCCATCGGTCCTCGCCAGTCGGTGAAAGTACGGGCTGTTCCGGCGGGCCAGCGCGATCGGTACGCCACCGATCAGCACCACCAGAGCGACCACGTCCTGGAAGCGGGTATTGGTCGCGGTGAAGGCAAATCCATCGGCGGTGATCCAGTTCAGCACGAACAGGTAAACGGCCATCGCGAAAAGCGCCACCGCCGACCCGATCGGCAGCCACCACACCACCAGCCGGTCGCCGAAGTTGCCGCTGTCGCGCCGAAAAGCGGCCGCGACGGCCAGCCCGGCGATGGCGTAATAAAGGCAGATCGGCATGCCGATCGCGGTGACGAAGGCGGCGATGATCTGGCTGAGGCTGCCCAGCGCGGCGCTCGCCACGCAGATGGCGGTGGCGATGACGCCGCCGATCAGAACAGTGCCAGCGGCCGGCGTGTTCCAGCGCGGATGGATCCGTCCCCACACCTGGCCGAGCACGCCGTCCCGGGCCATCCCGAGCGTCTGTCGGCTGACCGCGAGCACCACCGCCTGGGCGATGGGCCAGCACCGACACAAGCAGCGCTAGCGCCGCGATCAGCTCGCCCGGGCGGCCGCCGACCCGGCCAGCGACGAAAGTCAGCCCGGCGGCGCCATGCTCCACCAGTTCACCGATCGTGTGGCCCGCCCGCTGGAACCCGACCTGGGCGAGCAGGAAAACCACCAGGATCAGCGTCAAAGACCAGATAGCGGCCCGGCCGGCCGACGATGCCCGGAGGCTCTCCTCGTTCAACCGGAGCGAGTTGTCCCAGCCCCAGTAAAGATAAATCGTGACGACGACGCCGTGCACCACCGCGCCGATGGAGCCGGCCGCGAACGGATTGAACCAGGCTAAGGAAAATGGCTCGCCGCCGCCGTGCAGCAGCGCCAGCCCGCAAATGCCGATCACCGCTATCACGTCCACCACGATGAGAACCGTCTGGAAGCGAGCGGCCAGATCCACTCCGCGTACGGCCAGAAAACACAGCCCGGCGAGCCATACCGCCCCGATGATCACCGCCGCTGGGACGCTGCTGACAACGTGGTCGGACAGCGCGCCGGCGGACGCGAGGGTTTGCAGCGTGGTCTGGCCGGTGACCTGGATCGTGTACGACAGCAGCAAAACGGCGCCCGCGACGGTGATCCACGCCGACACGAACCCGAGCCACGGGTTCAGGTGGACGCCGGCCCAGTGGTAGACGCTGCCGAGGTTCGCCTCCCGTACGTTCAGCCTGGCCAGGCCAGCAGCGATGCCGAGCATCGGCAGGATCGCGAGAATCCAGATCCCCGGCATCGCCGGCCCGACGATCGCCGCGGTCACCCCGAGCCCGACGCCGATGGTGAAGGTCGGCGCCATGCTGGAGACCGAGATGCCGATCCCGTCGGCGATGCCGAGCACCCGCCGCAACTGCTCCGGAGCCGATTCGGACATGTGACCTCCGCGGGGAGGGGCCAGGATAAGTGCGACTTTGACAGAATCAGACATGATCGACAAGTGATTCCGTGGTGCTGGTCGCCTGAATCGACGAAATCACGTGTGTCGACCGCGTAGCGTGCCGGTCCGGCGGCTGGTCGTAAGCTGCCTCCATCATGGCTATTCAGCAGGCCTTCGTGGCGCCCAGCATCCTGTCCGCGGACTTCGCCCACCTCGCCGACGAGGCGGCCGCGGTGGCCGGCTCGGACTGGCTGCACGTGGACGTGATGGACAACCACTACGTGCCCAACCTGACCCTTGGCCTGCCGGTGGTGAAGAGCCTGAAGGCGGCCACCGGCATTCCGCTCGACTGTCATCTGATGATCGAGAATCCGCAGCGGTGGGCGGTCGGGTACGCCGAGGCCGGTGCGGTCAACGTGTCCTTCCACGCCGAGACCACCGACGACCCGATCGCCATCGCGAAGGACCTGCGGGCCGCCGGCAGCATGGCTGGCCTCGCCATCGACCGCGACACGGCGGTCGAGCCGTACCTGTCGCTCCTGTCGTATTTCGACACCGTGCTGATCATGACGATCAAGGCCGGTTTCGGTGGCCAGGCGTTCATGCCGGAGCTGCTGGCCAAGGTGCGTACGATCCGGCAGGCCATCGACCTGGACGACCTGTCGATCCGGTTGGAGGTGGACGGTGGTATCAACGCGGACACATCATCCAAGCCGCTGCCGAGGCCGGTGCGGACACCTTCGTGGCCGGGTCCGCCGTGTTCGGCGCCGCCGATCCCGCCGAAGCCGTCCGCCGCCTCCGCGCCCTGGCCATCGGCCAGAAGTAGCTCCTTAAGGAGCCGGATGGGGACATCGGCTGGCTCGCCCTTGACACTCCTCCTGACCCCGACATAGCTTGCGGAAATCGATTTCCGTCGGGAGGCTGGGCATGAGCGAGGACCAGGAAAGCGGTGCCGAGCTGTCGCGTCGGCAGTTCCTGCGGCGTACGGCTGTCGCGGGAGCGGTGGTGACAGTGGGCCTGGGCGCGTCGCTGCCGGTGGCCGCGGCCGCCGCGGTTCCCCAAGACACTCCCAGCACGTTCTTCTCGACGGTTTCCATTGAGGAATCCGGCACATACGCGGCACCGGGCAGCGATGGTGATCTATGGGCCAACTGCTGGGCCGACGATGACAGTACGTACGCGGCGAATGGCGACGGCCGCGGATTCAGTGACCAGCCGTTCAAAGACATTGTGATGAACCGGATCGACGGCACTCCGGAATCCGGACTGTCCGGCGTGAAACTGGCCGAGGCCGACCAGATCGGCACTGTCTGGGGCGATCCCACCCAGTACAATCGCAAGCCGACCGGCATGGTCTGTGTCGACGGAGTTCTTTACGTCGCCGTACAGGATCTCAAATCCGGCGCGAACGCATTCGACGACGTACCGAATGCCAGCATTTCCCGGTCCGACGATCATGGGCGTACGTGGCAGAAGACCAGCCAGCCGATGTTTACCGACCACCGGTTCACCACCATCTTCTTTCTGGACTTTGGCAAGGATTCCCGGAACGCCGGTTATGCCCTCGGGCCGCTGGACGCTGGATTCGTCTACGCGTACGGGCTGGACTGGAACTGGCGGGACTCGAACACCAACACGGTGCCGGACCCGGTCGACGTGTATCTCGCCCGGGTGCCGCGGCACGCGGTCCAGCAGCGGTCGCAATGGGAGTTCTTCACTGGCACCAGAAACCACCGGCCGACCTGGAGCCGGAAAATCCAGGACAAGGTCGCGGTGCTGCACGACCCGACCCGCCGCTTCACCCAGCCTTTGCCGGGAAAATCCGGTGATCTGACGGTGATCTCACAGGGTGGGGTGCTCTACAACCGGCCGCTCGATCGCTATATCTACACCTCGTGGACCGATCCGACTTTCGAGTTCTATGAGTCGCCCACACCGTGGGGACCGTGGAAACGCTTCCTCTCGCACGATTTCGGGTTGGTCGAGTGGTACGAGATGGGGGACAGGACCCACACGCCGAAAAATGGCGGGTATGCGACCACTATCCCGTCGAAGTACGTGAGTCATGATGGCCAGTTGATGTGGGTGCAGAGCAACTGGTGGAAGGCGCCGGTGCCCACTCCGGAAGCCAACTACAATTTCAACCTCCGTCGGCTGCGCGTCACCCCGTACCGGCCGACGATCCCGGTAAACCATCCGAACTCGCACGACAACCTTGCCCGCAGCGGTGCCGACGTGACGCCGATCCAGGTGTCGGCGCATTACGCGCACAGTAGCTACTACAACGACGGCGACCGTACGAGAAGTGAGGACAGTTACGACGGCGCGGTGAAGTCGCTCGATTTCTGGGGCTACGCTTTTTCCCGCTCCTACCGGATGAATCGCCTGGTCTACACGACCGGCACGATGTTCCCGGACGGTGGCTGGTTCGCGAGCGGCCCACGCGTACAAGTACGGCAGAATTTCGACTGGGTGGACGTCCGACACCTGCGAATCACCCCGGACTATCCGCATTCTTCCAGCGCTGGCGCCAACGTCCCGTACACGATCAGCTTCGAGACGACCTGGGGCGACGGCGTACGCGTCGTCGGCCAGCCCGGTGGCGCCAGCACCTTCACGTCCATTGCCGAACTAGAGGTCTATCTCGACAACTGACCACCGCACAGCCGGTCGTCGAATTATGCCGTGGCGCAGATCGCCGGACCCCATTGGCTGTAGCTGCCGTTGCTGTTGTGGATCCAGAAAACCGCGCAGGTGTAGCCCCACGTGGCGTTCTGGGTGAGGTCGACGCCGACCGGAAACGACATCTCCTGCGTGTTGAACTGGCTGTTGGGGTGGTCGTGGTCCCAGAACTGCCAGTGACCATAGAGCGAACTACCGCTGGGGGAGCTGTTGGGGCGAGCCTTCGTGTAGTAGTAGTGGCCATCCCAGAAATTCGAGATGCCGATGTGGGCGTTACTCGCCGACCCCATCGGACGCGCGACATTCGCATTCGCGGGAGAAGCCATCAGAAGCACGCCGGCAATGGCGACGAAGATGCCGACGACTGTCCACAGGGGACGATTCCTCTTGTCAATCATGTGATCGCTCCTATCGAGCACGCGAATCCACGTACGAATGAGACCTGGTGTGTGGATTAGTACGCGATCGTGCCGGAGCGGTCAAGAGATGACGTCGAAGATAGGACTGAACTGGAAGAAGTCGTCATTGCGAAGTAGCGAATGAAAGCGGATGTCTTACATCCGCGACGGCGGGAATGCGCGGAACGATGACTTTTGTCAGATCACACTGAACACGTTTGTCAAAGTCAGGACAGCTTTGAGGTCGTGTAGAGGGCGGCAGCTGTCATTCCCGAAAGCGTGATGTGCGCGGTTCCGTCGCTGGCGACCGAAATCGTACGGCCGGTGCACGCATGGGTGGTCAGGTTGAAGTCGCCCGAAAGCACGTCGCAGTACGTGCCGGCGGCGAGGCCGGTGTGCAGGGTTTGGTCCAGGCCGCCGGATTCGCGGTTGACGGCCACAAATCCGAGGGAACCGCGGCTGAAGGCGATCTGCTGGTTGCCGTTGTCCCATTTGTTGTCCACCGACCAGGCGCCAGTGGTGGCGGCCCGGAAGCCGAACATGTTGGCGATGTTGCCCCACCGGTGGTCGCAGACCCAGGGCTGGATATTCGTACAGCCGCTCGGATAACTGGTGTCGCGGCCGCCCGTACGGGCCGATGGTCATGCCGTTGCTGGCGGTCGGTGGGCCAGCGTCTCGGTTGGACCAGTTGAAGTCCGAAGTGATCAGCGGGTTTCCGTACGGCCACGCCAAAGTGAGCACCTGGGCGAGGTTGTAGAGCGAGCCGTCCTTGTAGTTGAGTGCGCTGCCGTCGCGTTCGGTGTCATGGTCGTCGACGAACGGCACGGCGTCGGAGCTGCCGAGCAGACCCCAGTTGTTCCAGCTCTGCTCCGGATGCATCAGGGTGGAAAGCCGGCCGGACCGGAAAACTCCGGTGATGTCCTGGCCGTACCTGAATTCCGTCACATTGCCGATGCCGGTGTATTCGTCGCGGGAAATAGCCTCGCCGCCGTAGTCGATGACCTCCTGGTAAATGTACGGGTGGTATTTCGAGTCGACCCGGCCGATGATCGCGGCCAAGTCGGTGGCGGCCATGTGCTTGGCCGCGTCGACGCGGAATCCACCAACTCCCAACGAAAGCAGGTCGTTGAGATAAGCGCCCTCGGTCTGTCGTACGTAATCAGACCCGGTGTTCAGGTCCGCGAGCTCGACCAGCTCGCAGTTCTGCACGTTCGACCGGTCCTGGTAGTTGGTCACCTGACAGGTCGGCTGATGAAAGTCCTGCGGGCCGTAGAACGGGTAGTGGTATTTCGTGTACGCGGTGCCGTCGATGCTGGTGCCGTCGGTGCCGGTCATGTGATTCAGGACCACGTCCACGATCACCGTGACGCCGGCGGCTTTGCAGGTGCTGACCATCGCGGCGAACTGCGCGCGATTCCCGCTGCGGCTGTCCAGCCGGTAGCTGACCGGCTGGTAGACCTCCCACCACGGATCGCCGGCGACCCGGGCGTGTTCCTGCGGCGGCGTCACCTGCACGGCCCAGACGCCCTTCGGGCCGAGGAAATTCGTGCATTCCTTGCCGACATCGTTCCAGGGCCACTGAAACAGCTGCACGATCCCGGCTCGCGGCCCGCTGTAGGCGGCGGCGCGCGGCCGCGGCCGGTTGGGCCGCGGCGAGCAGGATCAGAAGCGAAGCGGCAAGCAGAGCACGCACCTTCATGGCAGGCATCGTGTCCCGTCCTCGCGCCGACCGCAAGGCTTCTGAGCGTCCCGGCCGAAAGTCAGCCCGCGTCGACCGCGGCGAGGATGGCGGCCGGCTCGCTGCGGGTGGTGTAGTTCGGGTGCACGTCGATCCAGCGGATGACTCCCGAGGCGTCCACGAAAACCGTGGTCGGCATCGGGATGCCAGCGGTGCCGTCCGCGTTGACGGCCGTCACGTCGAGGCCGAGGGCGCCTTGCGCGCCACGGGCCTCCTCGGACGGCGCGGTGAGGATGCCGAGCGGGCCGGCGAGCTGGTTTCCCGGGTCGGACAGCACCGTGAAGGTCAGCTCGTTGGTCTCCTGCATGGACAACGAGCCGTCTGGCTTCTGCGGGCTGATGGCGACCAGTTCGACGCCGCGCGCGGACAACTCCGGGACGAGTTGCTGCTCGTACGCGCGGAGGGCGATGTTGCAGTACGGACACCAGGCACCGCGGTAGAAGACGACGACCGCGGGCTTCCCGCCGCGCGCCTTCTCCAGCGTGGTGGCCGTGCCGTGGGCGTCCAGGAGGTCGCCGTCGGGCATGGCCGCCCCGGAAGCGGGCACCCCGGACGGGACACCGGCCGTGTCGAGCACGGCCTGCTCGGCCCCGAAGACGGCCAGGATTTCGGCGGGCGCCTGGCCGGCCATGCCCTCCTGGAGACGGGTTACCTGCTCAGCGATGCTGGTCACGAGAGAACCTCTCGACGAAGTATGGAGTGAATGCTCCACAAGCTAGCCACCTATTTTTGGAATGTCAACTCCAAAACTTCCGTCTCTCTGTCGAGGCCCGAGGCCCGAGGCCCGAGGTCGGCGCCGTCAACGCTCAGGCCTCGACACGTGTCCCGTGGATCAGTAAAGGAAGTTGCTGCCGCCGACGGTGGCGCTCCAGCCGTGCCAGGTGCCGTCGTACGTCTGCTGGTAGATGCCGCCGGTCCCGCCTACGGCAAATACGTCGTAGCGGCCACCGTGATAGGTGATGCCCAGCGTGCCGTGCACGACCCCGTTGAGGTTCTGCCAGCTTCCCCAGCCGTCGGTGTTATGGATGAGTTGGTAGAGCGTGCCGTCGTTGTTGATGGCGAAAATGTGATAGTTGCCGTCGATGTATAGTGCGTTCACGCCACCGGTCAAATTGGACCCGCTGACAGAGTGCCATCCACTCCACGTCCCGTCTTCCGCGGTACGCTGCTGAAGTACGCCATCCGAGCCAGCGGCGAACACGTCATAGCGGTTGTCGTGATAGGTAATTCCAGGCACGCCTTTGAGATTGCCGCCGAGGTTCTGCCAATCTCCCCAGCCGTCCGCGGTATGGATGAGTTGGTAGAGCGTGCCATCGTTGTTAATCGCGAAAACGTGGTATGCGCCGTTGACATACAGCGCTTCCACTCCGCCGGTCAGATTGGATCCACCGATCTTCGTCCAGCCGTGCCAGCTGCCGTCATAAATCTGCTGGTACAGAGCACCTCCGCCGCCAATGGCGAACACGTCATAACGGCCATCGTGATAGGTCACGCCCGGTGTGCCATGCACCGTGCCACCGAGGTTTTGGAAGGCACCCCAACCATCATCGGTGTGAATCCGCTGATAGAGGGTGCCGTCCTTGTTGATCGCGAAAACGTGATACGCGCCCGCCGCGTCATAGACCGCGGAGATACCGGGAAGGTATCCGGGAGCAGTCGATTGCAGCCGACCCACCGCCGCTCGCGCCTCGTCGAGAAACTGCCGGTAGGCACCATTGTTGTATGTCGTCCACGGCTGCCAAGTGCTGCCCTGCCCGGAAATGTCCCAAGCGGCGCCGGCGTTGCACTGCGCATCGAGCAAGCAGTCCACTGTGTACGGTGGAATGTGGACGCTGTTGATCTGCCAGAGTCCCCGGTCGACCGAGCCGTCGGAGTTCCGCGGCGAGACCGCACTGGGATCGCATCCGGACTCGGCCAGTGCGACCGCGACCGCGGTGACCAGAGAGTCGTCGCGAAACCCGGCGTTATAGCCGACCTGGGCGCATAAATCCGAGCCTACCGCCGCCGACGCCGCGGGCGAGGTGGCCACGAGACCCGCGATCGTCAAGACCGCGACGGCAATCAGCGCTGCGGCGCGTCTCAGTCTGTGGTAGGAGTATTTCGTCATCTCGACCCTTTCCGGATCAGTAGAAGTCGCTGCCGCCAACGGTGGCGCCCCAGCCGTGCCAGGTGCCGTCGTACGTCTGCTGGTAAATGGCTCCGGTGCCGCCGACCGCGAAGACGTCGTAACGTCCGCCGTGATATGTGATGCCGGGCGTACCGTGCACGGTCCCGTCCAGGTTCTGCCAGCTTCCCCAGCCGTCGGAGTTGTGAATGATCTGGTAAAGGGTGCCGTCGTTATTGATCGCGAAGACGTGGTACGCGCCATCGACGTACACGCCTCGACATTGGTCAGGTTCGAGCCGCCGATCCTGTTCCAGTCATGCCAGGTGCCGTCGTACGTTTTCTGGTAAAGAACACCCTCCCCGCCGGCCGCGAAAACGTCGTACCGGCCGTCGTGGTACGTCACGCCGGGCACGCCGCTGACGCCGCTGCCCAGGTTTTGCCAGTCGCCCCAGCCGTCGGCGTTGTGGATGAGCTGGTAAAGCGTGCCGTCATTGTTGATCGCGAAAATGTGGTAGACGCCGTTGACGTAGAGGGCCTGGACGCCGCCCACTAGATTGGATCCGCCGATTTTCGTCCAGCCGTGCCAGGTTCCGTCGTAGATTTGCTGGTAAAGGGCGCCACCGCCGCCAATGGCGAAGACGTCGTACCGGCCGTCGTGGTAGGTCACGCCTGGCGTGCCGTGCACTGTGCCGCCAAGGTTCTGGAAAGCGCCCCACCCATCGGCGGTGTGAATCCGCTGATAGAGCGTTCCGTCCTTGTTGATCGAGAAAACGTGGTACGCGCCAGCGGCGTCATAGACGGCGGACACCCCAGGGTCGTCGACGACATTGACATACCGATAGGCCACGTAGTTCCCGGTCGGCTCGAATCCCACCTTGGCCTGGCTGAATGTTTCGTGCGTGTGGTGTTCTGGCGGAGCGGACCCGTCGAGTCCGCCGAAGTTGAAATAGGAGAAATGCACGTGGTCGGATTCCCACGCCTCAAAGAGGAACGCGTGTCCGTCGATGGTGTCGTTCAGCAGGTCGCCTGGCCGCAGTCCGCTCTTGTCCGCGCCCCGGCCGCTGACCTCGACGAATCGCGACGGGTCAGCGGCGAAATCGGTTGTGTTGTCGTCGGAATTCAGGTGCCAGGCCATGTCGACGAATCCTGAGCAGTCCGTACGATACTTGCGCGTCTGACCCGCGTCGAAGACCGATCCGTTGGGGTCGTACGCCGGCGCCCGGCGCATCCAGTCGTCGGCCCGGGCGATCAGCTCCGACCTGGTGATTCCCGCCAATTCCGGATGCCGCGAAGGCTGGTGTCGCAGCACCGGCGAAGCCGAAGCTCGCCAGCAAAGTCGTGGTCGCGATCAGCGCGCCTGACCACCGACGCAGAGCTGGCCGTATACTTTCACTCATGTAACTTTCCTTTTTTTGGGCCGGAAACACCGGCGTCCTACCGGCGGACCTTCCAGAGCATGACGAAGGAGTCAGCGCTGGCCAACGGTTTTCGGCCACGGCCGAAAACGCCACACACGTGCGTTCCCTCTGCTTCGGAGGCCTTCGCCGTCGGACGTGAGGCCGGTGGTGCTGATGTGGCCAACGTGGCGGAAGGCCGTTTGCGCGCAGGACGGGCGTGTTGCCGGTCTTGGCGAACAGAAGGCCCCCCAGTCCGCTGTGCGCGGATCCTGCCCCTTCGCGGTGATCGCGGATGTGGGGCAGGTCACCTAGGCGACGGACTCGACGATCACGTGCGACAATCGCAGGCGTAACAGCAGTACGCGCTCCGGGGTCGGTGTAATTCCGAACCGGCGGTTAAAGTCCGCGACCCGTCCGCAGCCAGCGGCCGGTTGACTCGGTGAAATTCCGGGACCGACGGTTAAAGTCCGGATGGGAGGATGCGCGCGCCGCCGATGGGCGTACGGAAACGTGCTCCTGTGGGCGTCGCTCCAAGGCACCTGCCTGACGCAACCCCGGTGACCATCGTCTGACCGGGAGGCAGGATGTTCACTGGCATCGTGGAAGAGCTCGGCTCCGTCGTGAGCTGGGAAAACCTGGGTACGGCGGGGCAGCTGACGCTGCATGGCCCGACCGTGTCCGCGGACGCGAAACACGGCGACTCGATCGCCGTCAACGGCGTCTGCCTGACCGTCATCCGTACGGACGGTGAGCATTTCACCGTCGACGTGATGGCCGAAACCCTCGACCGCTCGTCCATGGGCGGCGTCCAGCCCAGCGACCAGGTCAACCTGGAACGGGCCGTACGCGCCAGCGACCGGCTCGGCGGGCACATCGTCCAAGGCCACGTCGACGACACCGGCGAGCTGCTCAGCCGGCAGTCGGACGAGCACTGGGACGTGCTCAGATTCTCCGTACCCCGCCGATCTGCCAGGTATCTGGCCGAAAAAGGCTCAGTGGCTGTGGACGGCGTCTCGCTGACAGTGACCGCGGTCGGCGACGACTGGTTCGAGGTCAGCCTGATCCCGACCACCCTCGGCCTGACCACGCTCGGCAAGAAGGAACCCGGCCAGTTGGTCAACATCGAGGTCGACGTGATCGCGAAATACGTGGAACGGTTGGTGAGTACGCGATGATTGAGCCAGGGACAACGCCCTTTAACAGCATCGAAGACGCGATCGCGGACATCAAGGCGGGCAAGGCCGTCGTGGTGGTCGACGACGAGGATCGCGAGAACGAGGGCGACATCATCTTCGCCGCCGAAATGGCGACGCCGGAACTGGTCGGTTTCACCGTTCGCTATTCATCCGGCGTGATCTGCGCGCCGGTTTACTGGTGACGAGGCGGACCGGCTCGAACTTCCGCCGATGTACCACACAAACCAGGACCGGAAGGGCACCGCTTACACGGTGTCGGTCGACGCAAGAAACGGCGTCGACACCGGCATTTCGGCCGCCGATCGGGCGCACACGTTGCGTACGATCGCGGCTCCGGCGACGGTCGCCGCCGATCTCACCCGGCCCGGACACATCTTTCCGTTGCGAGCCAAGGATGGTGGGGTGCTGCGTCGGCCCGGCCACACCGAGGCTTCGGTGGATCTGTGCCAGCTCGCCGGCCTGCGGCCAGCCGCGGCCTGCTGTGAGGTCGTGAACGACGACGGTTCGATGGCGCGGTTGCCGCAGCTTGTCGAGTTCTGCAAGGAACACGACCTCTGCCTGATCACCATCGCCGATCTGATCGCTTACCGGCGGCGGTCGGAAAAGCAGGTGGAGCAGGTGGTCGACACTCGGATTCCCACCAAATACGGTGACTTCGCCGCATACGGCTATCGGTCCATTGTGGACGGGCGCGAACATGTCGCGCTGGTCAGTGGCGACCTCGGCGACGGCGAGAACGTGCTCGTACGAGTGCATTCGGAATGCCTGACCGGTGACGCTTTTGGCTCCCTGCGGTGTGACTGCGGTCCGCAGTTGGACGCGGCGATGGGCGCGGTTGCGGCTGCGGGCAGGGGCGTGGTGCTCTATATCCGCGGGCATGAAGGCCGTGGCATTGGGCTGATGGCGAAACTGCAGGCGTACAAACTGCAGGACCAGGGCGCCGACACCGTCGACGCGAACACGCTGCTCGGGTTGCCCGCCGACGCACGGGATTACGGCATTGGCGCGCAGATCCTGGCCGATCTCGGCGTACGAAGCATGTTGCTGCTGACCAACAATCCGGCCAAGCGCGCTGGTTTGGAGGGTTACGGGCTGTCCGTCAACGGGCAGGTGCCGCTGCCGACCCACGTCCATCCCGAGAACATTCGTTATCTGCGGACGAAACGGGACCGGATGGGGCACGAGATCTTCGATCTTCCGGAAGCGGGTGTGTTGTGAGCGGCGACGGGCGGCCGGCCGTGGAATCGGTGGATGCGAGTGGGCTGCGCCTTGGCATCGTCTCGACCCGCTGGCATGGCGAGCTGACCGGAGTTTTGCTTGACCGGGCCCGCATCGCGGCCGCCAACTCCGGCGTGACGGACATTGTCCAGGTGCGGGTAGCCGGCGCGATCGAGCTGCCGGTGGTGGCGCAGGCGCTGGCCCGGGAGGTCGACGCGGTGGTCGCGCTCGGCGTGGTCGTACGCGGCGGAACACCGCATTTCGAGTACGTGTGCGACGCCGTCACGGCCGGCCTGACCAGGGTCGCGCTGGACGCCGGCGTACCGGTCGGGAACGGCGTACTCACCTGCGACACCCTCGAGCAGGTGCAGGACCGGGCGGGGTTGCCCGGATCTGCGGAGGACAAGGGCTATGAGGCGACGGTCGCGGCGCTCGACACGGCCGTCACGCTCCGCCGGCTGGCGGCTGGTGCATCGGTTTGAGCCGACCCACCAGGCGCCCGCCTTCGTGACAATCGGATTCCGATTGTGCAGGTCTACCTAGGGTGCGGCGCGAAACTGTCGTACCGTTGTGAAATTTTGAGCCCCCGCCCTTTCAGAAGGGGGGGGGGTGGGTGGCGGGTTTTTATTACGTAAGTTGACGCGCGCGCGAGATAAGCGCGCGTTCAACCCGCAGAGCTGAGCCGATTCCGCGAGGGTGGCGTGGGAAATCTCCGCCCTCGCGGCGGACAGACCACTAGCAACCGCCGATTTCGTTGGCGGTTCGGATGTTGAAGCCGTTGCCGAGGTCGGTGGTCTGGAAGCCCGGCACGCAGCGGGTCCAGTTCGAGCCGACCCAGGTGTGCACCTCGATGTTCACGTTGGTCGGGCGGCAGTTGCCCCAATGCGAGTGGTTCGCGGTGTCCGACCAGAACCCGCACTGGGAGGGCGGGCCGTCGGCGGCGGCCGGCGCGGCCGTCAAAGCGACCGTGCCGGCGGCCAGCAGGCCAGCCAACGCGACGGCGGGGATGAGCTTCACGATCGTCTCCTCTCGGTGGAACTGTGACTCCCGCACAGTGCCAAGCCGAGATGGAATCGGGATAGAATACGGACAAACGCCTCAAGCGGAGATGTATTGGTCCCATGCCGCCGTCCGCCAAGCAGGCTGCTCGCCGCCCACGACCAGCGCTCCCACCTGCGGTTCCGGCTCGTCGCCGGCGAGCAGCGCGGTGAGCGCGCGCTGCGCTCGCCACGCCTGAGTGTCCACCGCGATGGCCGTACGGGCGCCGGCTCGCACGGCCGCGACCGCGCCCTCGCGCAGCGTCAGCGGCCGCCAGCCGTCCGACCCCAACCACGCTTCCACCTGCCAGCCGGCTCTATAAGGACCGACACCAGCGACGCGTACGATATTGCCGACGGCCACTGCGACGCCGTCCGCGCCGGCTTCCAGCGCCTCCGCGGCCACCAGGTCGGTGGCCAGCGCGGCCGGAATGCCGGCCGGATCGATCGGCTCGGCGCTGTCGCGGCGAACCGTCCCGGTGGTGAAATCCACCGACAGCGCGATGCCGTGATCCTCCAGCAGGCCGGCCAGCAGCAGCGTCTCCGGGCTCACCGGGACCGGACCGTCGGCGGTGTTGATCTTGCAAAGCTCGCTGCCGCGGCGCTCCAGATCCCACCGCCGGGCCAGCCGATGCAGCGAGTCGCGAGCATCCTCGATGACCCCGGCGTCGCCGCCGATCACCACCAGCTCGACGTCGTCGCGGTCGTCGCAGACATGACTGCGAAAGATCGGCGCGGCGTCGGCGTCGTCGTACGTCTTCAGGCGGATCAGGGACGCGGACGGGTGCACCTCACTGTGCGTGACGTTCATCCGTGCGTCACCGCCGCTGGGTGGTCGCGGCGACCGTCACCGAGGACGGCGCTGGTCGCTGCACGCTCGGCGCTGCCGTACTGGCCGCACCCGTGCTGGCGTCGGGCCCAGCAGGGCCACCGTGAGGCTGATCAATCCGCCAGCCGTGGCCGCTGTGACGGCGGCCATCCGGCGGCGCTCGCGGCTGGACTTGGCTCGCCGGTCCAGTGCGTTCTTATTAATCTCAGGTGCTGATCGACGTTCCCCGGACGTGCTCATAAACCTGAGTCTGCGTGAGGTACCTGACAGTTTCCTGAGAATGTGCTCTTCGGTCGGTGAGAATGACCGCCGAGACCCTCCGTCGTACGGCCCGGCCGGCCTGGAAAGATACCGATGTGAAGACTTTTGAGCAGTTGTTCGGCGAGCTGTCGGCCAAGGCGGCCGCCGGCGAGCCGGGTTCGGGCACGGTCGCGGCGCTGGAGGCCGGCGTCCATTCGATCGGGAAGAAGATCGTCGAGGAGGCGGCCGAGGTCTGGATGGCGGCCGAGTACGAGTCGACCGACCGCACCGCCGAGGAGATCTCCCAACTGCTCTATCACCTGCAGGTCGTGATGCTGGCCCGCGGCATCACGCTCGACGACGTTTACGCACACCTCTAAAGGAGACCGCTGGCTGTCATGGAATCCACCCGTACGCTGCGCATCGCCCTGC
The DNA here is from genome assembly GCF_010993775.1 of Fodinicola feengrottensis. Classification (GTDB taxonomy): domain Bacteria; phylum Actinomycetota; class Actinomycetes; order Mycobacteriales; family HKI-0501; genus Fodinicola; species Fodinicola feengrottensis. The sequence continues at coordinate 16,944 of NZ_WOTO01000044.1, forward strand.
CCAACAAGGGTTCGCTCGCCGACCCGGCGGCGACCATGCTTCGGGAGGCGGGGTACGCGCAGCGCGGGAGCCATCGCGAGCTGGCCATCCTCGACGCGCCCAACCAGGTCGAGTTCTTCTACCTACGGCCACGGGACATCGCCACCTACATCGGCTCCGGCGAGATCGACCTCGGCGTCACCGGCTGGGACCTGCTGTTGGACGCCGGAATCGAGGCCGAGACGCTGCTCAAGCTGGGCTTTGGCGGTTCCACGTTCCGCTATGCGGCACGTCCCGGCGCGGTCAAGGAACTGGCTGACCTGGACGGGCTGCGGATCGCCACCTCGTTCCCCGGGTTGGTCGCCGCGCACCTACGCGAGCACGGCCACGCGGCCACGATCATCCAGCTGGAGGGCGCGGTGGAGAGTGCCATCAGGCTCGGTGTCGCGGACGCCATCGCGGATGTGGTGGAGACCGGCAGCACGTTGCGCGCGGCCGGTCTGGAGATCGTCTGCGACCCGATCCTGGAGTCCGAGGCGGTGCTGGTCCGCCGGCCCGGTGGTGGCCACGACAGCGTCCAGCACGCCGTGGACCTGCTGCTGCGCCGGCTGCAGGGCGTGCTGGTCGCCCGGCAGTACGTGATGCTCGCGTACGACGTGCCGACCGCGCTGCTGACCGAGGCGACCGCGCACACTCCGGGCATCGAGTCGCCGACCGTTTCGCAGCTGCAGCGCGAAGGATGGGTGGCGGTGCAGGCGATGATCCTGCGGTCCGATATCCACCCGATCATGGATGCACTTTTTACGAGGTGGGGGCGCGCGCGATTCTCGTCACCGACATTCACGCGTGCCGCTTGTAAACCACCGCTAGCGGAGGTAGGGCTCGCTGCCGTCGAGGAGGCCGCGGGCCCGGAGTTCGGCGCGCAGCGGAATGTCGTTGTCGATCCAGCCATCCTGGCGTACGCCCCAGAAATTCGCGTGGTCCGGGCCGTTACCCAGCAGCTGCTGCTGGACGGGCGTGAGAATGCGCTGCCAGTGTGGATCCGGGTGATAGCGCTCCTCGTCCAATGGCCGGATCCAGCGATGGGTGTAGCCGACGAAGACGAGTTTTCGGGTGACGGAAGAAACATTGACCGAGCGGGAGTGCCACAGTCGGCGGTCGAAAATGAACGCGTCGCCGGCTTTGGCTTCGATGCTCACCGCGCCGGGTGGCGTGATGACCGGATCGCCGGGCTTGGCTGGCCGGCCGGCCAGCTCGTTGTTGAGGTGGCTGCCCGGAATGATCTGGGTCGCGCCGCTGCCTTTCCCGAGGTCTGACAACACAAAACAGACCTTCAGCGACAGCATTGGACGTACCGCGGCGTCGATGTCGGAATTCTGCCGGTAACCGTCCTGGTGCCAGTTCCAGAACGGTGCCACCGGCTCGGTGATCGGCGGATTGACATCGATGTGGTTGTGGTGGCTGTAGATGTTCCAGCCCAGCAGACTCCACACGTAGCGGAAAGTGCTCGGATAGTCGAGCAGCTCGGCGAACATCGGATCGCGGGCGAAGAATCCCAGTAGGTGCAGGGATTTGTCGGCGCGCAATCCGCCCGCGTTGGCCTCCTCCTGATAGACCTTGTCGACGGCGCGTACGAGCCGCTTTTGCATCGTCGATTCCAACGCGTTCGGAATCAACAGCCAGCCCTGTTCCTGGAATTGCTCGCGCTCACTTTTGCTGATGCGTTCGTACCCAGTGCTGGAGACAGCTCTGACGTCGTCGTCAATAGTCATGTTTCGCGTTTCCCTCTTTTGTGATGTGTCGTGCAGATCACCCAAAACAGCCGGGTGATGTCCACACCCCTTCTCCCGGTGATGCCTCGAAGGTCCTTCACAGGAATAAACGGCTGTGGGCGGCATCAGGTTGGTCGAAGGATGAAACTTTCTTTTGCCTTGATCGGCCTTATGCAACTGTGCACGCGAACAACGCCCGACCGCGTCCGCAACCGGTCGCGTGAAGCGTTGCTCAGCGGATTATGTCCAGCGTGCGGCATTCATCCTCAGGTCGTACGCCGAGCGGCTTTCTATCGTTGAACGTGATGCAACCGGGCCGCGAGGGCGGCATTGCGGGTCGCGAAGGACTGCCATTCCGGCGCCGTCGCGGCGACCCGGTCGCGGGCGGTGGGTTCGCTGCAGCGGCGCTGGGTCCAGGTCGACAGCCGGCCAGCGCGCATCTCGAAGCGTACGAGCAGACCGTCCGCCCAGCCGTGCACGACAAGATCACGGGTGTCGGTGCGGGTCGCCTTCTGTTCGGAGACGATCCACTCGATCGCCTCCAGCTCGGCCTGCAGCTGGCCGGCGAGCTCGAAGCCAAGGTCGGCGGACGCGCAGTCCCGCCGACGTACGAGCTCGGTCCGCACTGCCGCGACCGCCGCCGGGTCACGCTCCAACACGGCCATCGCCGCGTCCATAAGTGCGGCGCGATCAGACTGTTCAACACCCCGTACACGAGCGAGGTCCCGCTCCGAGCCGCTGAGCTTGCTGGCCGCGTACGCGATCGGGATCAGTCGTTCCAGCGCCGACAGCGCGAGCCGGACCTTGAGACCGCCCAAATACGGTCCAAAAAGACGGGAGCCGGCGACCGTGTCGGGGGAGCGGACGGCCCGCAGCCCGACCCGCTGGTCCAGCCGGATGTAGACGGGGACCTCCGCGCCGCCGGGCGTGCGGTTCCAATACGGCATTTCGCGCTCCAGCAGATTGCGCTCCAGCCACGCGGCCTCGTGCCCGGAGTCGCAGGCCACCGCCTCGATACGGCCGACCTGGGCGACCATCCGGGACAGGTGCGGCCGGTCGCGCAGATCCCGCCAGTACGACCCGACGCGGCGGCGGAGATCGATCGCGCGTCCGATGTAGAGCGCGCGCCCAGCAGCCGTACGGAACCGGTAGACACCGGGCTCGGCCGGCAGCATCCGCACCGAAGGCGGCGGTCCCGCAGCTGCCATCGGCCAGAACTCCTTGATCGTCTTCGCGCTGAGCTGCCCCCGAAACCGATCATCCAGCATCGGGCGGACAGTTTGCCGCGTACACGCGCGCTCCGCGGTGCCCGATGAGGACATCGGTCCTTACTACGGGTAGCCGACGCCGACGACGACGTTACATTCGGGAGGATCCAAGGGGGAGGTTTCCGGTGTCCGGCTACGTCTTCGACAACAGCCAGACGGGTGCCGACGGCGAACCGGTTCGCCGCGCTGGAGCACCGCTATGACCCGGTGACCACCGCTCGGCTGACCGATCTGGACATCGCGCCGGGCTGGCGCTGCTGGACGAGTTTGACTGCTCGTACCTCCCAGTGCTGGCGGCCCCGGACCAGCCGAGCGCGGAGCTCTTCGCGAAGATCAGCGGCGGTGTTCATCAGCTCGTCGACGACCGTGGTGGTGACCAGAAATGGGGCATCCACGCTTTACCGGGCGATGCGCGAGGCCGGGTTCGTCGATCTCTCGATGACCAGTTTTTCGGAGTCGTGGCAGGGCGGGTCGGCGGCGATTGGCCTGCACAGCGCCAACACCGTGCAGGTCCGCGCCGAACTGGTCGCGAAAGGCCTCGCCGCCGAGGCCGAGGTGGAAACTTTCCTGAATCTGCTGGACGATCCGGAGTTGGCCGTCAGCTCGTACCCGCTCTTCTCCACCTCGGGACGCCGCCCCAACTAATACCTGGCGAAAGCGACCCGCGATCGGCGGGAATTCGCGAACAGTGTCCCCGATCCGGGTGGCCCTGTGGGGAATGGCGGTGCCGGGCCACAATCGGCGCAGCGAGTTCCTGCCCAGCAATGGCGGGTACGCGATTCTCGGACAGCTCATCGCGGACGTGACCGGGTTTTCGTACGTGGATGTGCCGTCGCCGGCGCGAACCGACTGGTGCCGTGCAGCGGGTCAACGAACGGCTCTGTCGACCCATTGACTCGTGATGACATTTGTCAGGAACTGAAGGAAAATTCGGCCGAAATGCCATTTGTTCGCGGTGTTTGCTGAGATATTTGGGGTTCGCCGCAACCAATGGGTGGGTCTCGCGCATCGTACCCATCGGAAGGTCAAAAAGACATGTGAGGAGTCTCAGCGTGCAGAAGAAGTTCCAGGCAGTCGCGGACCGGATGCTGGCCCGGTTCGTGCCCAAGGTCCAGGCGTCGGCGGCGCAGTGCACCCCGTTCTGCTATGCCCCGGGTCATTGCCCATTGCCGTTTTCCAACCACTGCTGGCCGGGTGCCGGCTGCATTGTCCGCGAGGACTGCTGGGTCACCAGCTGCTACAACTAGTTTGCTGAGCTGGGAGGGGAGGTCCGGCGGCCTTCCTTCCCAGCTGTTCGTATGCGGATAGCGGAAAATAGAGGGAGTTTTGTGATGGCAGTCTTGGTCGCGTCGGTGCTGCTGGTTGGCGTGCTGGGCGCAGTGAATCTCGTTCTCATGGTGGGCGTGATCAGGAGGTTGCGAGAGCACACCGAGCAGCTCGCCAACAGCAGGAGCAGCCAGCCGGTGGTCGCGGTCGGCACCGAGATCGGCACGTTCTCCGCGTCCACTGTGGACGGTGAGGTGCTGAGTCCGGCGCGGCTGGACGGGGAAACCGTGGTCGCGTTCTTCTCGCCGGAATGCAAGCCCTGCCGGGCGAAGATGCCGAGCTTCGTGGAATACGCGAAGGCGATGCCCGGCGGCCGGGAGCGAGTGCTGGCGACCATTGTCGGCGAGCCCGAGGCGGCCGCGGAGTTTGTCGCCGCATTGCGCCCAGTCGCGCGAGTTGTCGTCGAGAGCATGGAAAGTTCGTTGGTGTCAGCGTTCCAGACTCAGTCGTTCCCGACGCTGCTGACAGTCGCCCCGGACGAGGCCGGCCGTCTGGTCGTACGCGCCAACGACGTGCCTTTGGGTCAACCGGCTCTCGTCGGGTGAGAGCGCTCGCTCGGCAGCTGGGGCAGGTCTGTGCGCTCGCGCGCGAAAACCTCGCCGGGCCGGCTAGCCGTCTACTGTTTGTTGACCCTGACCACCGGTGCTCTGCCGGTCGTGGTCGCCTGGCTGACAAAACTGGTGCTCGATGGCGTGGTGGGTTCGGCGCCGCTGATCATTTTGGTCTGGTTGGGGCTGGGGTTGGCGGTCGCCGGCGTCCTCGCGAGGGTCACTCCGCAGCTCATCCAGTTTTTGCGGTCCGAGCTGGAGCGACAGGTGGCCTTGTTGGCGACCGACCGGCTTTTCGTCGCGCTGGAAGGCTTCGTCGGACTGGCCCGGTTCGAGGATCCGCATTTTCTGGACCGGCTGCGGCTCGCGCAGCAGGCCAGTATGCGGACCGTACAACAGGCTGTGGACGGCATGCTTGGAGTGGGTCGGGCGGTGATCACGGTCGGCGGCTTCGCCGCCTCGCTCTGGGTGATCAGCCCGGTGATGACCGCGGTGGTGCTCGCTTCCGGGGCTCCCGGGCTGCTCGCGCGCAGGTCGCGCTTTCTCGGCGCAAAGCGCACATGCTCTGGAAAATCGAGCCCGCCCAGCGCCGCGAGTTCTTCTATGCGGAGCTGTTGTCCAGCGTGAACGCGGCAAAAGAGGTTCGCCTGTTTGGGATTGGTGGGTTCCTGCGGACCAGGATGCGGACCGAGCGGCGAAAGGCCAATGAGGGAAAGCGGGTTACCGAGCGCACCGAGGTTGTCGTGCAGGGTGGCCTTGGCCTGCTGACCGCGCTGGTTTCCGGCGGGGGGGGGCTGCTGTGGGCGGTGATCGCCGCGCGGGCCGGTACTCTTTCGGTTGGTGATATCGCGGTTTTCACCGCGGCGGCGGTCGGCGTACAGGGCGCGCTCGCGTCATTGGCCGGCGAGGTTGCCGGTACGCACCAGGCTTTGCTGACATTCGAACACTATGCGGCGGTGATCGCGGCAGCACCGGATCTGCCGGTCGTCGCGGCTCCCCACGCGCTCCCGGCGCTGCGCGACGATTGAGCTGCGGGACGTCTGGTTCCGGTATTCTGACGACCACCCGTGGATCCTGCGCGGGGTAAACTTGTTCATCCCACGTGGGAATTCGCTGGCTCTGGTCGGGTTGAACGGCGCCGGGAAATCCACCCTGGTCAAACTGTTGTGCCGGTTCTATGACCCGGTGGAGGGCGAGATTCGCTGGGACGGCGTGGATATTCGTGAAGTCGACCCGGCTGAGCTGCGCCGGCGGATTGGCGCGGTTTTCCAGGACTACATGCACTACGACCTCACCGCCGCGGAGAACATCGCCCTTGGCGACCTGGGTGCTCTTCAGGATCGTCCCCGGCTGGAGGCCGCCGCTCGCAAGGCCGGCATTCACCAGAAACTTTCCGAGCTGCCACACGGATACGACACGATGCTGTCGCGGATGTTCTTTACCGAGTCCGACAAAGACGATCCGGAGTCCGGCGTCGTACTCTCCGGCGGCCAGCAGCAGCGGCTCGCGCTGGCCCGCGCCATCGTGCGTGATCGCTGCGACCTGATGATCCTCGATGAACCGGCCGCGGGGCTCGACGCTGAGGCGGAACACGAAATCCATGCCTCCCTCGGCGCCCACCGCGCCGGGAAAACCAGCCTCCTGATCTCGCATCGGCTGGGCGCGGTGCGGGACGCCGACCACATCGTCGTACTGGCCGGCGGCGCAGTCGCGGAGCAGGGCGACCACGCCACACTTTTGGCCGCCGGTGGTGGATACGCGCGGCTCTTCACCTTGCAGGCGGCCGGCTACCAAGCCGATGAGCCGATCCTGGCGAGCGGGCGTTGATGACCTGGTGGCAGGTGGTTCTTGGGGTAATGAGCCGCAAGTTGATCGCGGTGATTGTGCGGGGCGTGAGCATGGAGCCGACTTACCGCGACGGCGATCGGGTGCTGGCACGACGCGGCCATTCACCCGTGGTCGGACAGGTTGTCGTGGTGGAGATACCCACCGGCTCACCGGTGGGAACCGGCGGCTGGATGATCAAGCGAGTGGTCGCGGTGGCCGGCGATCCAGTGCCGCGCGACCGGGCCGACGCGCTAGCCGATGTGCCAGAAGATCGTGTACCAGCAGGAAAGATCGTTCTGGTTGGCGACAATCCGGCGGCCAGCTACGATTCGCGGACCGCCGGCTATTTCCGCACTGATCGCGTCCTGGGCATCGCCATCCGCCGCCTCGCCCCCTGACTTTCGGGCCGTGGGCAATCTTCGGGAAAGTGCCGATTCTGCGAGATGGCGGCCTTGTCAGAGGGTTCAGTCACTCGAGAGGGGCACTGGGCCGGTGCCTTCCACCAATTCCGGGAACTGGGCCCGGAGTACGAGAAAACTTTCCATTTCCTTGGGAAAGATTGTCTTGAAGCAGATCTCGCGCAACACTCCATCGTTCCAGCTTTCCAGCGGGACCGGTGCGCTGACGCCTTTGACCACCACGGCCCTCGGGAACCGCGCGAAGATCGAGTCCAGGTCCACACTGGTTTTGCCGACCGTGAGCGTGAGCAGTTCCTCGATCGCCTGATCGGCGTTGACGTTCGCCTCCAGTACGTTGGTCATGGCGGCTGCGTCGTTCAGGTCCAGCAGCGTGCCGTCGCCGCCAATCGTGTATCGGTCGCCGCGGCCGTTGACAACAGTCAAGCCAATGTCGTTGAAATGATCGTGGGCCGCGTTGGCGGCGAGGCTGATGTAGGAAGAGTTGAGGAAAGCGTTGTATTGCGCGTACGCGAAGGCCCTCCCATGCGCACCGGCGTTCAGGCCGCTGCCGCTCAGCTTTCGGCCACCGTCGGTGCGCTCTCTGGTCGTTTGTGGGTCGGCCGCGATGGTTCCGCTGTTGCTGTCCTGGCTGGCCGATGTCCTGGTGTCAGGTCCGCCATAGAGATGTCGCCCGGCGATTCCCGGCTGTGCCTTGGTGGTCATTGCCTTGGCGGCATTGAGTTTGGGCATGCCGGCCCATTTACTCGCATATTCCAGAAACCACTGCATGACCAGGGTTTTGTTGATCAGGTGGCCAGCCGCGAAGCTGTCCTGCAGGAAATGGTTGGCATAATAATTGTTCACCCTGGCCAGCTGTTCGTGGTGCTCCAGCTTTCCCGGTGCACCAAGCTTTCCGCCGGTCTTGGCATGGTGCGCGGTGGCTTCCCGACGCGCCTCATTGTGATAGTTCGCCCAGCGTTGCCAGGAGAATGGTGCGAAATGACAGGCGTTTCGGGCCAGCACTCCACGATGCCGGTCGGGGCCGAGGGTGGCGGTGGCCTCGTCAAAGGTCGCGATCTGTGCCGCGCTGTCCGGAATATCCACCACCTTCTTGCCGACTTTCACGTACGCAGGCAGCCCGGCGGCGCCAGCGAAGGAGGTGACCTTGGTGTCCCCGACGTACGTGAGGCCGGTGATCGCGTCGACCATGTCCTGTCGGAGTTTCTGCAAGACCGGTGCCAGGAATTTCTTCGAGGAGGACATGATCACGGCGGGTTGGGCAGGATATCGGCCAGCGCGGTGATCTCGCCGGCGCTCACCCAGAGGCCGCTCCCATCGAGCTTTATCCAGTGGACGTCAGGAAACTGCAGCTGTGGTTTCTCGCGTGCCGGGTCCGTCGCGAAAAACTGCAGCCGCAGGCGTTCCTCTTCGGCCGCGTGCGCGCGACCGGGCAGCCCCGAGACCACTGACTCGATGTCCTTGCGCGGGGTGTCCGCCATGAGGGCATGTTCGTACGAATTGTGTCGTTGGACGGTGACTGCCCGCTGCCGTACGGCGCCGGCGACCGCTCGATTGCCGGCCGCACGCTGCAGGGCGATCATCGCGGCAGGCGCCAGTTTTCGAGTATCCGCACTGGTCGCGCGAGCGGTCGGCGGTCCGGGTGGCAGCCGGTGTTCGGCGCCGGTGGGGCGAGTTCTCACGGTAGCTCCGGCAGGGACGCGAGGCAGCGGTCAAGCGCGGGGACCAGGAACTGGCTGACGTACGTCTGCACGAAGGGGCACGCGTCGGCGCCGGCGAAGCGTTTGATCGCGTAGCCGGGCTGTCGCAGGTAATGCGAGCCGCGGTCCAGCTCCGTCACGGCCGTGTCACTTTTGTCCAGCAGTCGCAAAGCGCAGCGGATGCGGTCGTGGATGTGCTTGATCTGGTCCATCGGAATGACCAGTGGCCGGTCGATTCCGGCCGCGACGGATGCCAGCTCAGTGGTGATGATTTGCGCGGTGGCCAGCACTTCCTCGATGGCAAGGGTGATCTCGACGAGTGCGTTGTGCAGGGGGCCGATCCCGGCCTGCTGGTTCGTCGCGAAAGCGTGCCGGCGCTGGTCCGCGACCGCCGACGCGCAGCGAGAGAAGGCGGCCGTGTGCGAGTTCTTCCAGTGCCCGGATCTCGGCGGTCGCGGTCCGGCGCATGTCGGCCGTACGGCGAACGCGCATGTCGGTGATGAGATCCAGGGCGTTTCGCTGGAAGTCGGCGAGGCGGTGTTCTTCGGCCGGGCTCATCTGCTGTTCGTGGTCGGGAAGATGGGCGGCCCAACGGTGTCTTGCGCGTTTCAGTTGATTTTGGGCATGCCGCCCTATTCTGCGTAGTTCCACCGGAATGACATAGCCAGCCGCGGTGGCCGCGGCTACTTCCTGGTCGGCCGCGGTCCAGATGCCGAGCAGGATTCTGGTGTGGTCGAGCTGTGTGGTGCCCCCGATGAGCATGTGTGACCTCCCGATGACCTCCATCTCACGGTGTGACATCGGTGTGCCAACTGCCCTATCGGGAATGCGGTGGGACGATACGGTTGGGCCGTGGCGGGGATGGGCAGGCCGTTTGTCGGGCGCCGGGCAGAGACACGTCTGCTCCGGGAGTCGCTCGCGGCCGCCGACAACGGTGAGTCCCGGCTGGTCATGGTGACCGGCGAACCGGGCATGGGCAAGACGCGACTGCTGGAGGAATGCGCGCTTTCCGCGGAAAACGCCGGCTTTGTCGTACATTGGGGGCGGTGTTGGGCGGGCGGCGACGCGCCGGCGTTGTGGCCGTGGCCGAAGGTCATCGCGGAGTTGGGTCAGCCGGAGAACAGTGCCGATCCATTGCCGCGTTTTGGTCGTTTCCTGGGCATAGTCGAAGCAGTACGGGCAGCTTGCGTGGAACGGCCACGGTTGCTCGTGCTGGAGGATCTGCATCAGGCCGACCCGGACGCGCTGATGGTGGCTCGGATGCTGGCAGTTGAGGCGGCTCGGTCCCGGCTCCTGCTGCTGGCCAGCTGGCGGTCGACCGAGGCCCGGTCGGCGGCGGGTTTGGCTGAGCTGGCAAGGGAAGGCGCGACGCTGGCCCTGAAGGGACTGAGCGTCCAGGACGTGGGTGGCTATCTCACCGCGGTCGGCCTGTCGGCCGCCGACGCCCCTCGGTTGCGTACGGCCACTGGCGGGAATCCGTTGTTCCTGAAGGAAATGCGTCGCGCACGGCCGGCGGCCGCTGCCGCTCACGATCCGGCAGGCGATCACCGCCCGGCTGCGGCCGCTGGCGTTGTCGACGGTGTCGGTGCTGACCCGGGCCGCGGTGCTGGGCACCGAAAGTACGGTCGAGGAGATCGCCGCGATCGCCGGGGTGTCGGCTCGGGCCGTCCTGTCCGTGGTCGCCGAAGCGGTGCATGCCGAGCTTGCCGAGCCAGCGGCCGCCGACCGGCTGCGGTTCGCCCACGACCTCGTCCGGGAGGCGCTGGCGAACAGCCTGCCGGCCGGTGATTTGTTGGAAACACATGCGAAAGCGGCCGCGTTGTTCGCCGCCGGCAGCGGACCGGAGCGGCTCGCGAGGTGCGCGCATCACGCCGTACGAGCGGCCGCCCGCGGCCGAGCCGATGCCCGGCTCGCAGTCGATTCGTGTTTGCGGGCCGCCGCGGACGCTGACTACGCCAGCGGGTACGAGCGGGCCGCCACCTGGCTGGGACAGGCGCTGGAGGTGCTCGACCGTACGGGCATGACAGACCCGCGGGCGCCGTTGCTGACCGCACGCGCTGAGGCATTGCGGGCCGCCGGCCAGCTGTCCGCCGCGCGAGCCGCCTTCGAACTGGCCGGCGCCGCCGCGCAGGACGAGCGGGACGCGGTGATGCTCGGCAGGGCCGCGCTCGGGCTCGGCGGTGTGTGGATCAACGAGACGGTGACGGCGCTGGACGGCGAGCGGATCCTCGCGTTGCAGCGGTCGGCGCTGGAACGGCTGCCGGCGCGGGAGGCGGCACTGCGGGTCCGGCTGCAGTCCCGGATCGCGGCGGTCGAATGCTATGCCGGCGGGCCGGACGAGCCGGTCCGGCTGGCGCTTGCCCGGGCCCGTGAGATCGGCGACCGGGACGCGCTCGGCGAGGCGCTTTCGATGCGACACCACACCCTGATGGGTCCGGCCGCGGCGGTCGAGCGGGTGGCGGTGGCGCGTGAGCTCGTCGAGGTGGCGACCGCGGCCGGCAACGACGTACTGGTCCTGTACGGCCGGTGCTGGGCGACGATCGACGCCTTCCTGGTTACTGATCCGGACGCTGAGCGAGCGCTCGACCCTGCGGATTCGGTCCGGAGCGCTGGGGCATCGGGGCATCGGCTACGTGGTGGACGTACTCGATCTCATGTTGATGCTGCGGGAGGGCCGGATCGTCGAGGTCGAGGAACAGGCGCCGACCTGCCTGGAGTCCGGGCTCGCCGCCGGGGACCCGGACGCGCTCGGGTGGTACGGCACGCAGTTGCTGGCGATCCGGTGGATGCAGGGCCGCGCCGGCGAGCTCACCGAGCTGGTCGGGAAGCTGCACTCGGCTTCGCTGGGCCCGGATTCGGCGTACACGGCGATGGCGTCGTTGGTGCTCGCCGCCGGCGGCGACCTGGCCGGCGCGCGGCGGTGCCTGGACACGGTCCGACCGCGTGGGGACGATGACGAGCGGCTGGCCTCGACGTGGCTGGCGATGGGCGTGGTGATCAGCGAGACGCGCGCGGTTGCTGGGAGACCGGGCGCTCGCGGCGGAGTGGGCCACGAAACTGCGCCCGTACGCGGACCTGGCCGTCCACACGTCTTCGCGCGGTGGTGTGTTTGGGTTCGGTCGAGCGGACCCTGGGCGTGTGCGCGATGACCACCGGCGATCTGGACGCTGCCGTGGAGCACTTCGACGCTGCCGTACGAGCAAACAAAAAAGCTCGGCAACCTGCCGTTCGCGTGCCTGTCCCGGGGCGAGCTCGGCGACGCGCTGGCGGCCCGCGGCGACGCGGCGGAAGCGATCGTACGATGGCGGGAAGCCGCCGCGGCGGCCGCCGCGATGGGGTTGGACGAGCGGGCCCGCCAGTGGCTCGAGCGCGCGGACACCACCGCCAACGACGCCGCCGAGGCGACCGTCGGGACGTTGCGGCGAATGTCCGCCGGCTGGCGCCTGGAAATCGGCGGCCAAGCGGTCGACGTGCCGCATTCCCGGGGGATGGCCCACCTCGCGGTCCTGCTCGGTCACCCCGGCCAACCAGTTGCCGCCGAGGACCTCGCCGGCTGGACCGCCGCCGCGTCCGCGCAGGCCGTGCTCGACCCGGCCGCCCGCCGCTCGTACCGCCGCCGGCTCGCTGACCTGGACGAGACCCTGGCCGATGCCGAGGCCTGCGCCGACCTGGGCCGCGCCGACCTCGCTCGGACCGAACGAGCCGCCCTGTTGGACGAAATCGCCCGCCACACCGGCCTCGGCGGACGGTCGCGCGCCTTCACTGACAGCCGTGAGCGCGCGCGTACGGCTGTGCAGAAGGCCCTACGTCGTGCCGTGGACGCCGTCGCCGCCGCCGACCAGGAGCTGGGATCACGGCTGCGCGGAGCAGTCGTGACCGGCACGGAGTGCTTCTATCAGGCCGGGCCAGGGTTGCCGCGCACCTGGAAGGTGACGGACCAGCCCTGAGGCCGGACGTCGTGAACTTGAGGTTGGGTTGGATTTTCGTCGAGTGCGGGATAAAACCCCACAGTCGACGTCGAGTGTGGGGTTTTGTCCCGCACTCGACGCTGGACCTGTCGCTGGATGGAGTTGTTGATCAAGGAGAGATGGCGCAGTTCGCGAGGGCACGGTGAAGGGCCGGTCTGGCGGGGGAGCAGACTGGGGGCGTGAGTGAACAGCATCCGCCGGACGTGAGGGCTCTGCCGCGCCGGTTGTCGCAAGTGTGTTGGGTGGTCGCGCCGTTCATCGTGCTGATGTTCATCGCGCTGTCGTTCGGGTTGACCGGACGGACCGAGGGCGGCGGGATGTTCAGCACCGGTGACCAGTACGCGATGGTGGGTCTCGGGATCCTGCTGGCGGCGGGAGTGCTCTGGTTCACCCGGCCCCGTGTGTACGCGGACACCAAGGGCGTCCGGATCCGGAACATGTTCGGGTCGTACAACCTGCCCTGGCAGGTGGTCACGGCCGTACGGTTCGACGAGGGGTCGCCGTGGGCGGCGCTGGACCTCGCCGACGACGATCAGGTGGCGGTGATGGCGATCCAGCGGCAGGACAAGGACCGCGCGGTCGCGGCCGTACGAGGGTTGCGGGCCCTGCTCGCCGACTCGCAGACTGGTGCCGAGGGCACCGATTAGGACAGCGCACCGCTGACCTGCTAGCATCGCTTGTTGACCAGCCTCCTGGATTGTCAGGTGGCGTCAAGTGGAGCCCCGCTCCCACCCGAGTCGCCGTTGCGTACGACCCAGGCGTCCGGGTTCCGGTCCTGGTGGCGGTTCACCCCGTCGCCGGCTATGGCTTTTCCAGCGTGGCGGACCGGTTGAGCGAGGGCCCTGGGCATATGCCCGGGGCCCTGTTTGTTGTGTTCGGGGCTGCACGAAGCAGAAACAGTTACGTCCAAGGAGGCCCCATCAGCGTCGACCTGCGTGTGAACGACCAGATCCGCGCCCGCGAGGTGCGTCTAGTCGGTCCGGAGGGTGAGCAGATCGGCATCGTGCCGATCGACAAAGCGCTAGCACTGGCATCTGACACCGACCTTGACCTCGTGGAGGTCGCGGCGACCGCACGCCCACCCGTATGCAAGCTCATGGACTACGGCAAGTTCAAGTACGAGAGCGCGCAGAAGGCCCGGGAAGCCCGCCGCAACCAGACCCTCACGGTCATCAAGGAAATGAAGCTTCGGCCGAAGATCGACCCACACGACTACGACACCAAAAAGGGTCACGTCGAGCGGTTCCTCAAGGCCGGCGACAAGGTCAAGATCACGATCATGTTCCGTGGTCGCGAGCAGAGCCGTCCGGAACTCGGGTTCCGGCTGTTGCGCAAGCTCGCCGAGGATGTGGAGGAGCTCGGCTACGTCGAGTCTCAGCCCAAGCAGGACGGTCGAAACATGATCATGGTGATGGCCCCGCACCGTGCACTGAAGACCGCGAAATAACGGCAGTTGACTCGCTCTCCGCCCGGCGTACGCCGGCGCGGAGGGATGCCAGCCGCCGCCATCTGAACGAGGAGACAACGACCAATGCCGAAGATGAAGACCCACAGCGGGACGAAAAAGCGGGTACGCATCACCGGTTCGGGCAAGCTGCAGCGTGAGCAGACCAACCGCAAGCACCGGCTTGAGGTCAAGTCCAGCAAGCGCTCCCGCAAGTTGGCCGCCATCGTGGACATCGCTCCGGCGGACACCAAGACGATCAAGCGGATGCTCGGTCGCTAGAAATACCAGCACCAGCACCAAAAGACAGTGACCGCCGGCGACGGCGGACCGAGATGAAAATCCCGCCGCAAAGTGGGATAGCGACGAGATAGGTGGACAAGTGGCGCGCGTGAAGCGGGCGGTAAACGCCCATAAGAAACGACGGACCACGCTTGAGGCGGCCAGCGGCTACCGCGGCCAGCGTTCCCGGCTTTACCGCAAGGCGAAGGAGCAGCTGCTCCATTCCGCGACTTACGCGTATCGTGACCGCAAGCAGCGCAAGGGCGACTTCCGGCAGCTGTGGATCACCCGGATCAACGCCGCCGCGCGCGAGAACGGCATGACCTACAACCGCCTGGTGCAGGGCCTGAAGCTGGCCGGCGTCGAGGTGGACCGCAAGGTTCTCGCCGACATCGCCGTCACCGACGCGCCCGCGTTCGCGGCACTGGTGAAGGTCGCCAAGAGCGCGGTTGTCGGGCACACCGGCGCCGCCGACTCGGCTGCCTGAGCGTCACTCGACTTTTCATGCAACCCGGGGACATTCCGCTGCACACCGAGCGGACTCCCCGGGTTTTCGCTGCCCGCAAGCTGATGCGGCGCTCCCATCGGGACAAGGCCGGCCAGTTTCTGGCTGAAGGCCCGCAAGCGGTGGCCGAAGCGGTGGCACGGGCCGCCGACTCGCCGGGCGCGGCGACGGATGTGTACGCCACCGAAGAAGCCGCCGGCCGCTATCCGGAGCTGCTGGAAGCCGCTGAGCGCCGGGGCGTACGGGTGAGCGTTGCCACGGACAGCGCGGTCGCCGGCCTGTCCGAGACGGTCACCCCGCAGGGCCTGGTCGCCGTCTGCGGCTTCCTCGACGTGCCGCTCGCGACCGCGCTGACGGGCCTGCCGGCGCTGGTCGCTGTCATGGTCGAGGCCAACGACCCCGGGAACGCCGGTACGGTCCTGCGTACTGCTGACGCGGCCGGTGCCGGTGCCGTTGTCCTCACCGACGGCAGCGTCGACCTCTATAACGGCAAGTGCGTACGCGCCTCGGCCGGCAGCCTCTTCCACCTCCCGGTGGTCCGCGGCGGTGACGCGGCCGAGACCGTCGCGCAGGTCCGCGCGGCGGGGCTGCGGGTGTTGGCCACCGCCGGCGACGGGGAGGCCGACCTGTTCGGCGAGGCCGCCGCCGGCCGGCTGGCCGGACCGACCGCCTGGCTGTTCGGCAACGAGGCCCGCGGGCTGCCGGACGAGATCGCGGCGCTCGCGGACGCACGGGTACGGGTGCCGATCTTCGGCCGCGCCGAAAGCCTCAACCTGGCCGCCGCCGCGGCTGTCTGCCTCTACACGACCGCCGCCGCACAGCGATAGGCATCACGGCCTTTCCGGGCATCAATGCCCTGAAACGGCCGTGGTGGTTGGCAACCGTGGATAGGGTTGAAGGCGATGATCGGCGACGGGGTAGACCACGACGGAAAGCGGGCGCACGACTACGTCGGGTGCCGTGATGGTGCGTACGAATGCTGATGGTTGACACGACCGTGCCTCCCAAGCCCACCAAAACGCCCGATGCGGTACGAGTCGGCGCGGTCGCCGTCAGGGCCGGCACGGTCGGCTGGGGGTGGCCGATCGCGATGATCGCCATCCGGCTGGGGATCATCGCCGCCGGCGTCGGCATCGTCTTTGGCGTCGCCGTCCTGCTCCACAGCTCGCAGGCGCTGCTTCTCGCGCTGACGGCGGCACTGCCGATGACGCTGGTGGCCAACCTGGTGAGCCTGGAGATCCTGGTCTGGCGCGGCCACCGCGAGGGTTTTTCGGCTGCGCGACCTGATGGGTTTTCGGACCGGCTGGAAGTCGCTGCTCAAGGACGCCGGCTGGAGCCTGCTCTGGGTGCCCGCGTTGATGCTGCCCTTCGACCTCGCGGTGGCAGGGGTGGCGGTGGCGCTTGGTCACCCGAAGGACCTCAACACGCTCATCCTGGCCGTGCAGAAGCTTTTCATCGGTCCGCTCGGGCTGAGCGCGGGCCGGAGTTTCCCGCTCTGGTACGGGATTCTGATCGCGGTGTTGTTCCCGTTGATCAACCCGCTGCTGGAGGAGATCCACTACCGCGGCTATGTGCAGCCCAGGATCGCCGCCCGGACCAAGCACGCCTGGATCGCCATCGGCTTCACCAGCATCTTCTTCGGCCTGCAATATGCCGCGTACGCGTGGGCCTGGGGCTCGGTGCCGGTCTTTGTGGCTGGTTATCTGGTCTGGGGGATCGTCGCCGGGGTGATCTCGCACCTGCAGCGGCGGATCGCGACGCTGGTTTTCGCGCACTTCCTGGTCAGCATCCCGGTCGCCGTTCTGCCCCTCGCGTACATTCTGCTTTCTTTGCTGGTCACCAAAACAACGGTCTGAGCCACCCGACAAAGGGTGACTCAGACCGTGGTGGTGTGATCAGGCGGCCTTGGCCCAGGAAGGCTCGATTTCCTTACCGCTGCCCGAACGCTTGGTCGGTGCCGGGGCGTGCAGCAGGCTGCTGGTCGCCGCCGAGCCGGTGGCCAGCCGAACCGCGATCCGGTCCTGTAGGTCGGTCGGCGTCGGGGTGACGTAGTTGTTCAGCAGGATCGAGAAAACGTCCACCTGCCCGTCCGGGCCGGTGACATAGCCGGACAGCGAGGTCGCGCCGGTCAGCGTGCCGGTCTTCGCGTGTACGTTGCCGGCCGCCTTGGTGCCGGCCATCCGGGCCGCGAGCGTGCCGCCCACCAGCGGGTCGGGCTGGCCGGCGATCGGCAGCGCCGCGTAGAAGGTCGGGAACCAGCTCTTGGAGCGCACCTTGACCAGCAGGTCGGCGACCCCGTGCGCGGACGCCCGGTCGTCGTCGGACAGGCCCGAACCGTCGTACAGACTGAGCGCGGTGGTGTTCACGCCCAGCGCGGTGATGTGCTGCTTGATGGCCGCGGTGCCGGCGGCCCAGCTGCCGGTGCCGGAGACCCGTTTGCCGATCGTCTTGGTGAGGATGTCGGCGATGCCGTTGTTGCTGAGCTTCAGGTACGGCGTGAGGATGTCGCTCAGCGGCGCGGACTGCTTGGTGGCGAGCACCTTCGAGCCGGCCGCCGCGGTGCCGTGGGCGGTCTGGCCGGTCACGCTGACGCCGTGCTTGGCCAGCGCGGCGCGGAAGATGCTGGCCACATACAGCGCCGGGTCCTCGACCGTGCGGAGCTTGACCACCGCGGCGCCGCCGGCCGGGATCGAACCGGTGACGACGACGGTGTTCGCGCCGGCCGGGCGGTCCACCGCGATGGTGTTGGCCGAGCCCGCCGCGCCGGTGGTGGCCTTGTTGGACACCTTCACGTAGCCGGTGTCCGAGCTGAGCGCGATCGCCGCCGGCTTGCCCTGCGCGGCCGGCGAGATGGTGACCTGGACGGCCCCGGTGTCATCGACCGAGTCGGTGGCCACCGTCAGCGCGGAGATCTCCGACGCGTACGCGAAAGGCTTGTCGCTGTCATCCCAGTGCGGGTTCCACCGCTGGCTGTCGAAATACGTGTCGTCAGCGAGCAGCTTGCCGCTGATCGTCTTGATCCCGCGGCTCGCGATGCCGGCCGCCAGCGTGTCGTAGTCGGCGGCGCTCACGGTCGGGTCGCCGGTGCCACGCAGGACCAGGTCACCGCGCAGAGTCGAGCCGCTGACCGGCGCCACCGAGCCGACGGTCGTGCTGAACCGGTACGAAGTGCCTAGCAGGTCCAGCGCGGTGGTGGTGGTGAACAGCTTCGCGTTGGAGGCCGGCCGGACCGGGGAGTCCACCGCGGAGCTCGCGTAGAGGCTCGCGCCGGCGGCGGTGCGTACGTCCACATCGCTGGTCGCCTTGGCCAGCCGCGGGTCGGACAGGATCTTGTCCAGGTCGGCCTTCAACGTGGTGTCGGCGTGCGGCTTGGCGACCAAGTCATGCGCCGGGGTGGTCGCCGCCAACGCCGTCCCGGTAATACCGGCGAAAGCCACGATTCCGGCCACAACGCCGGCAATCCGTTGATATTTCACTAAAAAGTCCTCCCGGAAGTCGTCTTCGCGCAGAACGCTACCGGTTGGCGAATGTCATCTCGTTTCCACCTGAAAGCGAACCGGCGGCACCCCGCTCGGGTGCCGCCGGTAGCCGGTTCAGCTGTTGTGGTGGCCGGCCACGATGCCGTCGATCGCCTTACCCAGCAGGCCGTACTTCTGCGAGTACTGCACCGGATAGATGCCGGTCGGGTCGGCCGGCCGGTTCGGGTCCACGTACCGGTAGCCGAGGTTGCAGTTGACCACGACGATGTAGTTGTGGCCGTTCTTGCCGGGCAGTGACTGGACGATGCCAGCGTCGTTGCCGGAGGTGTCGGCGAGCCCGGTCTTGTGGGCGAAACTCACCTGGGCGTTGGTCTGGCAGGGGCGTACGTCCTGGCCGTAAACGCGGCCATCGGCGGTCACCGTGCCGTCGGTCGGGTTGACCCAGCGGTCCGCGATCTTCTGCGCGATGCCTGGCGCCGGGTACGCCCGGCCGCACCAGTTGGTGGTCGACAGCACCTGGTTGAGGCCCTGGTCGGCGATCTCCTGGTGGAAGTACGCACGAGACGCGTCACTGAGCACGTCCTTGGTGACCGGTTTGCCGTTCGGCGCGGTCCAGAGCGGGCCGGGGCTGCTGTTCAGGATCATCAGCAGTTTGGCGGTGTCCAGCGAGCTCATGATGTTGTCGACCCAGCGGCCGCCGTCGGCCGGCCGCTCGCCCTTGATCTGCAGCATCGGCAGACCCATGTCGACGAACTGCTGGTCGAGCGGAGTCACCGCGTCCTTCTGCATGAGCAGCTTGGTGAGCGCACACGCGGACTCGTTCTTGGAGACGGTGATCATCTCGTCGAAGAACTGCCGGATCGGCTTGGTGGCCTTCCCGCCGCATGCGCTGCCGCCGGGCTCTCCGGTCGGGTCGTACGCGTACGTGTCGTCCAGATTGAGCTGGCCCTTGTCGACCAGCTGCATGACGCCGAAACCAACCATCAGCTTGAAAACCGAGGCCGGATAGGGCGCCATGAAGTCGATCGGCGCGTTCTCCCGGCCGGGGATCGCGTCGATCGTGCCCTGGCCGCCGTTGCTGTCCCAGGTGTCGTCGTCCCAGGCCCGGTAGCGCACCTGGTCGGTGGAGAGGTTGCCGTCCAGCGGAACGATCTTGCCCTTCGGATACTGCGGGCTCATCACCACGTCGGCCGCCGAGATCGCGTGCCCGCTGGCGTCGAGCTCGATCACCGCCGCGTCCAGATTGGGGTTCTGGTGGATCGGGGGTGGGCGTCGTGGTGGCGGCGAGCGACTTCAGCCGCTTCGCGATCTGCGCGACCGGCGGCTCCATGCCGTCTTTTTCCGCCGCGTTCGGCGCGAACCGCTTCGCCGCGGTCGAGCCGGGCGGGATGGTGTCCAGCACGTTCGCGAAGTCCTGCTGGTTGATCGCTGCCTGCAACTGGCCGGCGAGGCGGGCGCTGCGCCAGCCGTTGCCGCCGTCGGTGTCCGCCGAGGCCGAGCCGGTGGCGGCGACGATCACCGCACCGGCCGCGATGCCGGCGACCGCGACCGCCGCGGCACCGGCGTACCAACGCTTGGGGCGTCGGTGTGACTTCATCTGTCCTCCTGAAGGGAATTACTGGCTAAAAAGACCCCGGAGACGCCAGGTCGGCATCTCCGGGGTCAGGAACTTTGTCAGCCGTTGTGGTGCCTGGTGACGAACTGGTCGATCGCCTTGCCGAGCAGGCCGTACTTCTCGGTGTACTGCACCGGGTAGATGCCCGGCGGGTCGGCGGTCCGGTTGGTGTCGATGTAGCGGTCGCCGAGGTTGCTGTTAACGACCACGATGAAGTGCCGGCCGGCCTTGCCGGGCAGCGAGGTGACGATGCCGGCGTCGTTCCCGGCGGTGGTGTCCAGCCCCCGGTCTTGTGCGCGAAGGTCACCTGGGCGGTCGCCTGGCACGGGCGTACGTCCTGGCCGTACACGCGGCCGTCGACGGTCATGGTGCCGTCGGCCGGGTTGATCCAGCGGTCCGCCACCTTCTGCGGCAGGCCCTGCGCCGGGTACGCCCGGCCGCACCAGTTGGTGGTCGACAGCAGCTGGTTGAGCCCCTGGTCACCGAGTTCCTTCAGATAGAACGCCCGAGAACTGTCGGTCAGCAGCGCCTTGGTGACCGCGGTGCCGTTCGGTGCGGTCCACAGCTTGCCACCGGCGCCGTTGATGATCATCAGCAGCTTCGCGGTGTCCAGCGAACTCATCACGTTGGCGCCCCAGTGCCCGCCGTCAACCGCCCGGACGCCGTTGATCTGCAGCATCGGCAGGCCGAGGTCGACGAACTCCTGGTTCAGCGTGGTCAGGTAGTTCTTCTGGATGAGCAGCTTGGTCATCGCGCAAGCCGACTCGTTCTTGGAGACGGTGATCATCTCGTCGAAGAACTGCCGGATCGGCTTGGTGACATTCAGGCCGCACGCGGTGTTCGGCGCGCCGGTCCGGTCGTACGCGTAATCGTCGTCCAGGTTGAGCTGGCCCTTGTCGACCAGCTGCATGATCCCGAAGCCGACCATCAGCTTGAAGACCGATGCCGGATACGGCGACATGAAGTCGATCGGGGCGTTCTCCCGGCCGGGAATGGCGTCGGTGGTGCCCAAGCCGCCGTTGTTGTCCCAGGTGTCGTCGTCCCACGTACGGTAACGGACCTGGTCAGTGGCCATGTTCTTGTCCAGCGGGACGACCTTGCCGGTCGGGTACTGCGGGCTCAGCAGCACGTTGGCGGCCGAGACCGCGTGGCCTTGGTGGTCCAGCTCGATGACCGCCGCGTCCACGTTCGGGGTCTGGTGGATCTGCGGCGGCGCGGCCGGCGAGGCGGCCGCGAAAGCCTTCAGCCGCTGTGCGACCTGGGCGACGGACGGCTCCATGCCGTCCTTTTCGGCCGCGCTGGGGGCGAACCGCTTGGCCGCCGCCGACCCCGGCGGGGTGGTGTCCAGCACGTTGCCGAAGTTCTGCTTGATGATGGCGGCCTTCAGCTCCACGGCGAGGCGGGCGCTGCGCCAGCCGTTGCCGCCGTCCGAGTCCGCCGAGGCCTGACCTCCCACGCCGACGACCACGAGGGCGCCGGCGACGACCGCCGCCGTACCCACCGCGAAACCGGCATACCAAGGCAGCCGGCGTCGATGCGATTTCATGTGTTCTCCTCGTTGAGAAAGGGTTTAGCTGTTGTGGTGGTTGGTCACGAGTTGATCGATGGCCTTGCCGAGCAGGCCGAACTTCTCGGTGTAAACGACCGGGTAGATACCGGGCGGGTCGGCCGGGCGGTTCACGTCGATGTAGCGGGTGCCCAGGTTCGTGTGCACCACCACGATGAAATGACGCGAGGCCTTGCCAGGAAGGTTCTGCACGATGCCGGCATCCTGGCCGGACGTGTCCACGAAGCCGGTCTTGTGTGCATATGTCACCTGCGCGGCGGCGTTGCATGGGCGTACGTCCTGTCCGTACACGCGTCCGTCCGCGGTCACCGTGCCGTTTGTCGGGTTCACCCAGCGATCGGCCAGCTTCGCCGGGATGCCCGGCGCCGGGTACGCACGTCCACACCAGACCGTGGTCGACAAGACCTGGCTGAGCGCGTTCTGCCCCAGCTCGGACAGGAAGAACTGCCGGGAGCTGTCGGTCAGCAGCGCCTTGGTGACCGGGGAGCCGTTCGGGGCGGTCCAGAGCCGGCCGGCCGCGCCGTTGAGGATCATCAGCAGTTTCGCGGTGTCCAGCGAGTTCATGTTCGACCCGCCCCAGGTGCCGCCGTTCTGCGGGTTCGTGCCGACCAGCCGCAAATACGGCAGGCCGAGGTCGACGAACTGCTGGTTGAGGCCGCTGACCGCGTTGTGGTCCCACAGCAGCTTGATCAGCGCGCAGGTCGACTCGTTCTTGGAGACGGTGATCATCTCGTCGAAGAACTGCCGGATCGGCTTGGTGACGTTCGTGCCGCAGGCCGAGCCAGTGGTGCCGGCACGGACGTACGAATACGGGTCGTCCAGCTTGATCTCACCCTTGTCGACCAGCTGCATCACGCCGAAGCCGACCATCAGCTTGAGCACCGACGCCGGATAGGGGGACATGAAGTCGATCGGAGCGTGCTGGTTCTCCCCGGCGATGACGTCGTCGGTGCCCCTGCCGCCGTTGGCGTCCCACTGGGTGTCGTCCCAGAACCGCCAGCGGACCTGGTCGGTGGACAGGTTCGCGTCCAGCGGCACGATCCGGCCGTTCGGATACTGCGGGCTCTGCAACACGTTCGCGGCCGAGAGCGCGTGGCCGTCGGCGGCGAGCTCGATCACCGTGGCGTCCACGTTGGGGGTCTGGTGGATCGGCTGCGGGGGGTGGTCGCGGCGGCCTTCAGCGTACGAGCCTGCAGTCGCTGTTGGGTCGGCGTCGTCGGCTCGTACCCCTGGTCGGACATCGCGGCCAGCCGGCTGGCGGCCGCGCTGCCCGGCGGCTCGGTGTCGAGCACGTTCTTGAAATTCTGCTGCGCTATCGCGTGCTGTAGTTCCACCGCGAGCCGTGCGCTGCGCCAGCCGTCCAACCCGGCGCCACCGCTGGGGGCGGCCTGCGCAGGGGCGGTGGCCCCACCGAGCAGCAGCGCACCGGCCGCCACTACGGCAAAGGCGCGCCTGGACATCGTCATTTAGCTACCTCGTTTTTGTTTAACAGACTCACGGTTTGCCTTGGCTGGTTGCATTGTTAAGGAGAAATGACAAAAGTCATTTTTTTGTGTTCGGTAGGTGACGGATAGTAAATAGCGGGCGATCATACATTTACAACGTTATAGCAGGTGGTCGAGGGGCTTCTATGGCGGTTCGGTCGATGGGTTATTGGTTCGAGATCTTTTTTTTTGGCGCTAAACCCGATGGGTTTCGGGGTGTCCGGTGCTGACCGCGTCCCGCTGCCCAGCGGCCGCGATGGTAAAATCGTCACCATGGTGCGTGATCGTCGATTTCCGCGGCCCGCTGGGGCCGCGATCGACGCCTGCTCGGCGACTGTCTGAGCAGTCCTCGCCGGCCTCGCGGGCCGCGGCCAAGCCGTGCGGACGTCGTCCATAGACTCTGCTGCTGAGAGTCCGCCCACGGAAGCGATCATGTGATGTCAGGTGCCAACGATCCCTACGATCCCAAACAGGTCGCCGCGCTCAGCCCGGACGCCCTGACCGCGGCCGCCGAGGCGGCCGAGAAGGCCTTTGCGGCCGCCGCGGACCTTGACGAGCTGACGGCCCTGCGCCCCGCGCATTTCGGCGACCGATCGCCGGTGTCGCTGGCCCGTCGAGAGATCGGCGCATTGCCGCCGCAGGCCAAGAAAGATGCCGGCCAGCGAGTGAATGTGGCCCGGCAAGCCGTCCAAGCCGCGTACGACAGCCGCCGTGCGCAGTTGACTGCCGAGCGCGAGGCCCACGTACTGCGAGAAGAAACAGTGGACGTGACGTTGCCCGGCGGCCGCCGGCCGGTCGGTGCCCGGCACCCGGTCACCAGCGTCGCCGAGCTGATCGCGGACACGTTCGTGGCGATGGGGTATGAGGTCGCCGAGGGACCGGAGGCCGAGACGGAGTGGTTCAACTTCGACGGCCTGAACTTCAAGCGGGACCACCCGGCCCGCAGCATGCAGGACACGCTTTTCCTTGACCCGCCGGAAAACGGCATCGTCCTGCGGACCCACACCTCACCCGGACAGCTGCGCGCTCGCTGCTGTCCCGGGAGCTGCCGGTCTACGTGGTGGTGCCCGGCCGCACTTATCGAGACGACGAGTACGACGCCACCCACCTGCCGGTGTTCGCGCAGGTCGAGGGGCTGGCGGTGGACCGCGGTCTGTCGATGGCGCACCTGCGCGGGACGCTGGACCGGTTCGCCAGCGCGCTGTTCGGCTCAGCCGCGAAGACCCGGCTGCGGCCGCACTTCTTCCCGTTCACCGAGCCCAGCGCGGAGGTCGACGTGTGGTTCCCGCTGGCCAAGGGCGGCCCGCGGTGGATCGAGTGGGGCGGCTGCGGGATGGTGCATCCCAATGTCCTGCGGGCCGCCGGCATCGACCCGGACGAGTATTCGGGTTTCGCGTTCGGCATGGGCATCGACCGGACGATCATGTTCCGGCACGGCGTGGAGGACCTGCGCGAGTTCGCCGAGGGCGACCTGCGGTTCACCCAGCACTTCGGAGTGGAGGCGTAATGCGGGTCCCGTTGTCGTGGCTCGTCGAAGCGGTGCCGGCGCTGGCTGGCCGGCCGGCCACCGAGGTGGTCGACCTGCTCGAGCGGATCGGTGTTGAGGTCGACGAGATCGTCAGCACCGGCCCGGCGGACGTGGCCGGCCTGGTGGTCGGCGAGGTGCTGAGTTTCGAGGTGCTGGAAGGTTTCAAGAAGCCGATCCGGTGGGCCCAGCTGCGGGTATCCACAAAGGACAGTGACAGTGACGACGCAGTACGCGGAATCGTGTGTGGCGCGCAGAACTTCGCCGCCCAGGACCGCGTCGTGGTGGCCCTGCCGGGATCGATGCTGCCCGGCGGTTTCGCTATCACCGCACGGAAAACGTACGGCAAGACCTCGGACGGGATGATCTGCTCGGCCCGCGAGCTCGGGCTGGGCGACGACCACACCGGGATTATGGTGCTGCCGCCGGAAACCGAGATCGGCGCCGACGCGGTGGAACTGCTGGGACTGCACGACGACGTGCTTGTCACCGAGCCGACTCCCGACCGCGGTTACCAACTTTCGGTGCGTGGCCTTGGACGTGAACTCGCGGCCGTGCTGGACGAGGATTTCGCCGACCCGGGTGACATTGAATTGCCGGCCGGTGCGGAGCCGGCTTTCTCGGTGCGCATCGAGGATCCGCTGGGCTGCGATCGGTTCAGCTACCGGGTGCTGCGCGGCTTCGACCCGGCCGCGCCGAGTCCATTGTGGATGCGGGCTCGGCTGTCGAAAGCGGGCGTACGCCCGATTTCCCTCGCGGTCGACGTGACGAACTACGTCATGCTGCAGACCGGCCAGCCCATGCACGCGTACGACCTGGACAAGCTCGCGAGTCCGATCGTGGTGCGCCGGGCGGCGGCCGGCGAGTCGATGGTCACGCTCGACGACGTCAAGCGGGACTTCCTGGGCGATGAGGACCTGCTGATCACCGATGCCGAGCGCATCCAGGGCCTCGCCGGCGTGATGGGCGGCGCGTACAGCGAGATCAGCGCCGCGACCACCGACGTGCTGCTGGAGGCGGCGCACTTCGACTCGGTCACGATCAGCCGGGCGATCCGCCGGCACGCGCTGCTGTCCGAGGCTGGCCGGCGGTTCGAGCGCGGGGTGGACCCGGCGATGGGTCCGGTCGCGATCGCCCTGGCCAGCGAGCTGCTGACGACTTATGGCGGCGCCCACGCCGAGGGTGGCATCGGCAGTGTCGGTTCGCCCACACCGTTGCCCGCGGTCGAGATCGACCCAGCCGGGGTGTCCCGGCTGGTCGGCGTGGACTACGACACGGCCACCGTCGCCCGGCGGCTCAGCCAGGTCGGATGCGCGGTCGCCGAGTCCGCTGGCCTGCTCACCGTGACCCCCCCGACCTGGCGGGCCGATCTGATCGAGCTCGCCGACCTGGCCGAAGAGGTGGCCCGGATCGACGGCTATGACCGGATCGAGCCGGTGCTGCCGGCCGCCGCCGGCCGGCCGTGGCCTGACCCGCCGGCAGCGTCGCGCCGCCGTGCGGTGTCGCGCTCGCTCGCGTACGGCGGATATGTCGAGGTGCCGTCGTTCCCGTTCCAGTCCGCGGAGGTGCTCGACGGCCTGCGCGTACCGGCTGACGACGAGCGCCGCCGGTTGGTACGGATGGCCAATCCGCTGTCCGCCGACCAGTCCTACCTGCGGTCGAGCCTGCTGCCGGGGTTGTTGGCCACGGTCGTACGCAACGTTGGCCGCGGGCTCGGGGACGTGTCGGCGTACGAATGCGGCCTGACCTTCACCGAGCCGGTCGGTGGCCGCCAGCCGGCCCCGGTGCTGCCCGGCGCTCGCCGGCCGACCGCGCAGGAGCTGGCCGCGCAGGACGCGGCGCTGCCGATCCAGCGGGAGCACGTGGCGGTCGCGGCCGCCGGTGCGGTCGAACCGGCCGGCTGGTGGGGCAAGGGTCGGGAGTTTTCGTGGACGGACGTCATGGATGCGGTCCGCGTGATCGCCTCGGCCGCCGAGGTCGATATCACCGTTTCGGCCGCCGAGCAGTCGCCGTGGCACCCGGGCCGGTGCGCCGCGATCAGTGTCGACGGGCAGGTGGTCGGCTATGCCGGCGAACTGCACCCGGCGGTGTGCGAGGCGCTGGAGCTGCCCCGCCGGACGGTGGCCGCCGAGCTCGACCTGACGTCGATCCTGGACGCCGGTGAGCCGGACCCGTCCGCGCCGAAGGTGTCCGGCTACCCGCCGGCCACCAGGACGTGGCGCTGACCGTGCCGTCGACCCGCGCCGGCCGCCGAGGTCGAGGCGGCACTGCGGGACGGCGCGGGGGAGTTGCTCGAGGACGTGCGGCTCTTCGATGTCTACGTGGGCGAGCAGCTCGGCGAGGGCCGCAAGAGTTTGGCGTACAAGCTCCGCTTCCGCGCTCCCGACCGCACCCTCACCGTCGAGGAAGCGACCGCCGCCCGCCAGGCCGCCGTCGCCGAGGCCAGCCGCCGCTGCGGAGCGGTCCTGCGCGGTTAGCCCCTTGTCCGATTGTCACCGCGCCATCCCGAAACCGCAGCTCACCGGGGTGGCGCGGTGACAATCGGATTCCGATTGCGTCAACGCTGTTCAGGAGCGGCTCGTCTCTTGCGCCTGCCCCTATATGGGGCCTGTGGGATCAGTGTGGCTCCTGGGCTGCCAAGCCCGCGGTATTCACACCGAACGCTGCACAAAGTCCCGCACTCGGCGTTGAGTGCGGGATAAAGTCCCGCACTCGGCGAAGCCGCCCGGCAAGCCAAGCCGCCCGGCAGCCGAGCCGCCAGCCAGTGCCCTGTTGAACGCGCGCTTATCTCGCGCGCGCGTTACTTACGTAATAAAAAACCCGCCACCCGCCCCCCACCCTTCTGAAAGGGCGGGGGCTCAAAATTTCACGACGGTACGACAGTTTCGCGCCGCACCCTATGTAGAGTGCTGCCGCTGCGGCGCAGCAGCCCGAGCACGGAGCAGCGGGTTAGCCGCCACGGCCGTACGCCGACACCATCGGCGGGCCCGGCCGGTCACGACCATGGTGAGATGCCAGGTTCGTTTTTCCTGTTCTCGATCCGCCGTTGGGACGAACATCGGCGAAGATGGGGTACGAACCATCGGGACGGATGAGGCGGTAGGAACAGGGAATGCTGCAGAAGGTACGGCCCACGATGGCACGGATGGTCGCCTCGTCCGCGCTGCTGGGGCCGGCGTTCGTGGCCGCGGTCGCGTACGTCGACCCGGAAATGTGTGGCGACCAACGTGTCGGCCGGCGCGCGGTACGGCTACCTACTGGTCTGGGTCATCGTGGTGGCGAACCTGATGGCCGGCCTGCTGCAGTACCTGTCAGCCAAGCTCGGCCTGGTCACCGGCCAGTCGCTGCCGGAGGTGGTACGGGACCGAATGAACCGGCCGGCCCGAGTGGCGTACTGGCTGCAGGCCGAGGTGGTGGCCGCGGCGACCGACCTGGCCGAGGTGATCGGTGGCGCGATCGCGCTGAACCTGCTGTTCCATCTGCCGCTGCTGGTCGGCGGAGTGATCACCGGGGCGGTGTCGCTGGGCTTGCTGGCGGTGCAGAGCCAGCGCGGCCAGCGACCGTTCGAGCGGGTGATTTCCGGCCTGTTGCTGGTGATCGCCGTCGGGTTCGTGGCCGGCCTGTTTTGGTCACCGCCGTCGGTGAGTGGAGTCGTGGGCGGGCTGGTGCCGGCTTTCGACGGCCCGCCGAGCGTCCTGCTGGCCGCGGGCATGCTGGGTGCGACCGTCATGCCGCACGCGATCTACCTGCATTCGGCGCTCGCCCGGGACCGGCATGGTCAGGTGTCCGGCGAGACCCGCAAGCGACTGCTGTCGGCGACCCGCTGGGACGTGGTGCTGGCGATGTTGCTGGCTGGCACGGTCAACCTGGGCATGGTGTTGCTGGCCGCTTCCGCGCTGCGCGGCCGCTCTCACGTGGACACGCTGCAGGGTGCCCACGCGGCCATCGGTCAGGTGCTGGGCGCGCCGGTCGCGCTGCTTTTCGCGGTGGGGCTGCTGGCCTCGGGCCTCGCGTCGACGTCAGTGGGGTGTTACGCCGGCGCCGTGATCATGCAGGGGCTGCTCCGCCGGAAGATCCCGCTGATGATCCGGCGGGTTGTCACTTTGCTGCCCGCGCTGGTCATCCTGGGCATCGGCGTCGACCCGACGTGGGCGCTGATCATCTCCCAGGTGGTGT
Source organism: Fodinicola feengrottensis (assembly GCF_010993775.1). Taxonomy (GTDB): domain Bacteria; phylum Actinomycetota; class Actinomycetes; order Mycobacteriales; family HKI-0501; genus Fodinicola; species Fodinicola feengrottensis. Next base: position 45,825 of record NZ_WOTO01000044.1, read on the forward strand.
TGTCCTTCGGGATCCCGTTCGTGATGATTCCGCTGGTCGTGCTGACCTCCCGCCGGGCGATCATGGGCGCGTCGGCCAACGCGCGTACGACGGTGGTCATCGCCAGCCTGATCGCGGCGGCCGTGATTGTCCTCAACCTCACCCTTATTTGGCTGACCGTCCTCTCGTAGTCACCCGACAAACCTGGGGTGGGTCCCGTACGCAGCTGGTCAAGTCACCGGCCGGTGTCGGTCCCGACCTCGGTTCGACTGCGCATTAGGCGAGGGACGAAAAAGCCGGGATCCTTGGAGTGGAGGTGTTGGATGGATTCCGAAAGGCTACTCACGCCCGCCGAGGTCGCGGTCCTTTTCCGGGTGGACCCCCGCACAGTCAGACGATGGGCGATCGCGGGTCGACTCCCGAGTGTCCGGACTCTTGGAGGACACCATCGTTTTGCCGAAGCGGACGTAGAGGCCTGCTTCGCCTGGGGCAGCGGTCGCTCGTGACGGCGCCTCAAATCTGCGATGATAATGATCGATTAGGTGCTGGGCATTCGTTCGTACGGGCGCGCACTCGCGAGAATGTTCGACTGCGCAACAGATCTGGCCGTCGGCGAGCTAGCGCAGTTTCGGACTCATGAGCATCAGCAAAGACTCGTGGTAGATGGCTTGGACAGCGGGAACCGAGTCTATTCGGAATCGTTCGTCAGTGGCGTGCAGACCGGCGTGGACGACGCCGAATCCCGCGGTGGCTGGGATGCCGAGTTCGGCGAGGTAGTTTCCGATGTTGGAAGGTCCAGCGATCTTTGGTCGGACCCGAATACCGTGACCGGCGGCGGACGCGATGATCGTCGCGCGCAGCGGCGACTCCTTGTCAAGTGCGTAGGCGGGCCAATGCAGAAGTAGTTGAACGCGCGTCGCAGGTGTGGCGGTCCAGTCTTTGTCGACGCTGGCGACGATCTCGGCGATGTGTTGTGTCGCGGCTTCGTCGTCGAAGGTTGGAGTCGTGCGAATGTCGACGTTCAGGTGGCACAAGTCGGGTGTGATGCTGAAACCTTGACCGCCCGAGATCGCGGTGACGGTAATTTTCGCTTCGGGTGGAAAATGTGTCGTCCCCGTCGCGGGAATTGGTGTGGCCCGAAGACGACGGATGAGGTCGGCTGCTTTGTCGACCGCATTGGGGGTGCCCACGCGGCCACCCGAGTGGGACGCCACGCCGTGTACGTCGATCTGGAGCCGATGGACGCCTCGCCCACCGATGACCAACGCGTCCAGGCCCGGATAGCCGATCATCACCCCGTCCGGGCGGACCGCGTTGCCTTGTGAACCCTCGAAAAATGCCTTGGCGCCAGCGAATCCGCCGGTGTGTTCGTCCAGATCGAAGAGCAGGCTAAGGGTCCCGTGGAGTCGATGGCGGGCGGCCTGAAGGCGCACCGCGAGGTGACAGAAAATGGCGATGGCGACCTTGGAGTCGCTGCTGCCACGGCCGTACATCCAGCCGTTTTGGATGACGGCGGAAGTGGGCGAATGGGCCCAGGCGGACTCGTCGCCGAACGGTGCGCGGTGTCCAGGCAGGCGTCCAGAACCCAGTGTGACCCGGCCGCGCCGCTGATCTGGGCGGTGACGGCCACGGCGTTGCCCGCGGTGTCGCGAAGGACCGCGGCCGGGAGGCCGTGGCTGGCCATCCAGGTCATGAGGTAGTCGACAATCGGCTCGTACGAGTCGATACGGCTGCGGCTGGGAATCCGCACAAGGCTACGGGTCAAAGCCAGAACGGATTCGCGGTCATCGTGTGCGCCGGCGCGTACGGCCATCCGGTCGACACCTCGGACGCTCACCCTTGTCCCTCTCTTGATCCGTGTGAGTACGGTATCTGACTTCGGTGCTGCGGAGTCGCCGAACCCAAGTCCGTTTCATCCGCCGTTTCGTCACAGTCAGCGAGAGAGGAGTGCGACCGTACGAGCAATGAGATTGCATGAATATGCGGTCTAGTGCATAGTCGTACGGGAGGGCGAGAGGAGACATGGTGGGCATACAGGTGGCGGTGGCCGGTGCCAGCGGGTACGCGGGCGGCGAGCTGCTGCGTCTGCTGGCGGGCCATCCGGAGCTGGAAGTCGTCGCGGCGACCGCGTACGAGCAGGCCGGCAAGCGGGTCGGGGAGGTGCACCCGCAGCTGGTCACTCTCGCGGACCTGGTGCTGCAGCCGACCAACGTGGACGTGCTCGGCGCCGCGGACCTGGTGTTTCTCGCGCTGCCGCACGGACAGTCGGCCGCGCTGGCCGCGCAACTGCCGGAACAGACCGCGATAGTGGACCTTGGCGCCGATTTTCGGCTGGCCGACGCCGATGCGTGGCAGCGTTATTACGGCGGTGAGCACGCCGGCACCTGGACGTACGGGCTGCCGGAACTGCCGGGCCAGCGATCGGCGATCGCCGCGTCCAAGAGGATCGCCAACACCGGTTGTTACGCGGTGGCAACGATTCTCGCGCTGGCGCCGCTCATCGCCGCCGGCATCGCGTCGCCGCAGGACGTGGTGGTCGTAGCCGCTTCCGGCACCTCGGGGGCGCCGGCCGGTCGGCCAAGGCGCGCCTGCTCGGCAGTGAGGTGATGGGGGACCTTTCGCCGTACAAAGTGGGTGCCCATCAGCACGTGCCGGAGATCAAGCAGGCCAGCAGAGCGAAAACCCTGTCTCTCACGCCGCTGCTCGCCCCGATGCCTCGTGGCCTGCTGTCCACGGTGACGGCGCAACCGACCAAAAACGTGACAGCCGCGGACGTACGCGAAGTTTTGCAGGACGCGTACGGAACCGAGCCGTTCGTGCATGTCCTGCCCGAAGGCCAGATGCCGCACACCGCGGCGACTTTTGGTAGCAACTCGGCTCATTTGCAGGGCACGGTGGACATCGACTCCGGCCGGATCATCGTGGTCAGCGCGATCGACAACCTGGGCAAGGGCGCCGCCGGCCAGGCGGTGCAGGATGCGAACATCGTTCTCGGGCTGGCCGAGACGGCCGGCCTGCCGATCAACGGGGTGGCTCCGTGAGTGTGACCTATCCGGCCGATTTCGGGCTGCTGGCGTTACCGCCGGGTTGAAGGACAGCGGCAACAAAGATGTTGCTCTCGTCGTCAACGACGGCCCGTTCGACGCGGCCGCGGCGGTTTTCACCAGCAACCGCTGCAAAGCCAACCCGGTGTTGTGGAGCGAGCAGGCGATCCGGGACGGGCATCTGCGGGCTGTCGTCCTCAACTCCGGCGGTGCCAATTGTTACACCGGCGCCACCGGTTTTGAGACCACCCACGCGACCGCGGAACTGGTGGGCGAGCTGATCGGCTCCGGCGCGGTCGACGTGCTGGTCTGCTCGACTGGTCTGATCGGCGTCCATTTCCAGCGTGACCGGCTGCTGGCTGGCGTACGCGAGGCGTCGGACAAACTTTCCAGCGATGGTGGGAATGACGCCGCCGAGGCGATCATGACGACCGACACCCACGCCAAGCAGTCGCTCGTACGCCGGGATGGCTGGAGTGTCGGCGGCATGGCGAAAGGCGCTGGAATGCTGGCGCCGGCGCTGGCGACCATGCTGGTGGTGATCACCACGGACGCGAAGGCCGACAGCGCGACCTGCGACCAGGCGCTGCGGTCCGCGACCGCGGCAACCTTCGACCGGCTCGACTCCGACGGCTGTCAGTCCACAAACGACACTGTCACTTTGTTGGCATCCGGTGCGTCCGGTATCGAGGTGGATGTGGTCGAGCTGACCTCAGCGGTCACCGCGGTCTGCCAGGATCTTGCGATGCAGTTGATGGGCGATGCCGAAGGATCGGCGCATGACATCACCATCGAGGTGGTCGACGCGGCTTCGGAGGCGGACGCTCTGGAAGTCGGCCGCGCGGTCGCCCGCAGCTCACTCTTCAAATGCGCGATTTATGGCGAGGACCCGAACTGGGGTCGGGTGCTGGCCGCGGCTGGTACGACCAAGGCGACTTTTGAGCCGCACCAACTGGATGTGGCGATCAACGGCGTCCAGGTGTGTACGGGCGGCGAGCCGGACGAGTCTCCGGAGAAGGTCGTTTTTCAAGGCAGGGCTGTGCATGTGAAGGTGGCCCTGCACGCGGGTACGCGGAGCGGCACGATCTGGACGAACGATCTCACCGAGGCGTACGTCCACGAGAATTCGGCGTATTCGACGTGAGCGCCACTATTCCGGCGCACGCCGTCGACGCGGTCGCCAAGGCGCGTACGCTTATCGAGGCTTTGCCATGGTTGCAACGGTTTTACGGCAAGGTCGTGGTGATCAAGTACGGCGGTCACGTGATGACCGATCGGCCGTTGACCGAGGCTTTCGCGCAGGACCTGGTGTTCCTGCGGTCCGCCGGCATCCGGCCGGTGGTGGTGCACGGCGGCGGCCCGCAGATTTCGTCGATGCTGCACCGGCTGGGCATCGACAGTGAGTTCCGCGGCGGCCTGCGGGTGACCACTGCGGAAACCCTGGAAATCGTCCGGATGGTGCTGGTCGGGCAGGTCGGCCGTGAACTGGTGAACACTCTCAACGCGCACGGTCCGCTGGCGGTGGGGATGTCCGGTGAAGACGGCCGGCTGCTGACGGCGACTCGCAGATCCGCGTACGTGAACGGCGAAGCGGTCGATGTCGGCCTGGTCGGCGATGTCGAGTCGGTGAACCCGGACGCGGTGACGGACCTGATCCAAGCCGGCCGGATCCCGGTGATATCCACCGTGGCCCCAGATGTCGACGGTCAGGTGCACAACCTGAACGCGGACACGGCGGCGGCCGCCCTGGCGATCGCGCTGGGCGCCGAGCGGCTCGTCGTGCTCACCGATGTCGAGGGCCTGTACCGAAACTGGCCGGACCGCGACTCGTTGGTGAGCCGGATCAACGCCAACGACCTGGAAAAACTGCTGCCCACATTGGACAGTGGCATGGTGCCGAAAATGGAGGCCTGCCTGCGGGCCGTCCAGGGCGGCTGCTCCGGTGCGCACGTGATCGACGGCCGGCTGCCGCATTCGGTGCTCTTGGAAATCTTCACCCCGGAGGGGATCGGAAACGATGGTGGACCCGTCATGAGCCTTCTCGACCAGTTTGAGTCGTCGATCATGAACACGTACGGCCGTCCCCGCGCCGCCCTCGTCCGAGGCGACGGCGCGGTGGTCACCGACGAGACCGGCAAGTCCTATGTGGACATGTTTGGCGGCATCGCGGTGAACGCGCTCGGCCACGGCCATCCGGCGGTGGTCAAGGCGGTCAGCGACCAGATCGCGACGCTCGCGCACACGTCGAATTTCTTCGCTACCCCACCGGTGGTGAAGCTGGCCGAGCGGCTGCTGGCGCTGACTGGCCGCGACGGCAAGGTGTATTTCGGCAATTCCGGAACCGAGGCCGTCGAGGCCGCGATCAAGATCTCCCGGTTGACCGGTCGTACGCATCTGGTCGCCACCGTGGACGCGTTCCACGGCCGTACGATGGGGCGCGCGCTCTCGCTGACCGGACAGCCCGCGAAGACCACGCCTTTCGCGCCTTTGCTGCCAACTGTCACGCACGTGCCTTTCGGTGACGTGGAAGCGCTGCGCGCGGCCGTCACCGACGAGACCGCGATGGTCATCGTCGAGCCGGTGCTCGGTGAGGCCGGCGTTATTCCGTCACCGCCCGGATATCTGGCCGCGGCTCGGCAGATCACCGCGGACAGTGGCGCCCTGCTGACGATCGACGAGATCCAGACTGGCATCGGGCGTACGGGCGGCTGGTTCGCCTATCAGGCCGAGGGAATCGAACCCGACCTGGTGACGGTGGCCAAGGCGCTCGGCGGTGGCCTGCCGATCGGCGTCTGCCTCGCTTTTGGCCCGGCTGCTGAGCTTTTGACGCCTGGCAAGCACGGTACGACGTTCGGCGGCAATCCGATCTGCTGCGCGGCCGCGTTGGCCACCCTTGATGTCATCGAGTCCGAAGGGTTGCTGGACCGGGCAAAGACGCTGGGGGAGCGGATCGTCAGCGGCATCGAAGGTCTTGACCATCGGAAAATCGCGAAGGTCCGCAGCGCCGGGATGCTCATCGGCGTGGTCACTGTCGACCCGATCGCGGCGCGGCTTCAGGAGGAGCTGCAGGAAAGCGGCTATCTCGTCAACGCGACCTGCGCTGACGTGATCCGGCTGGCGCCACCGCTGATCCTGACCGATGAGCAGGCCGACGGGTTTGTGGCCGCCTTGCCGACCGCGCTGGACAGGGCCGGCCAGTGACCCGGCATTTCCTGCGAGACGATGACCTGAGCCCGGCCGAGCAGGCCGAGGTGCTGGACCTCGCCGCCGCGATGAAAGCCGACCGCTACGGCCAAAAACCGCTCGATGGACCGCGGTCGGTGGCAGTGATTTTCGAGAAGCCTTCGACGCGTACGCGACTTTCTTTCGACGTGGGCATTTCCGAGCTGGGCGGCCATGCGGTGGTCGTGGACGCGCAGAATTCGCAGCTGGGACGCGGCGAAACCATCGCTGACACCGCGAAAGTGCTCTCAGAATACGTGTCCGCGATTGTTATCCGGACTTTCGGCGACGACCGGATCGCCGAGCTGGCGAGCGCGGCGAGCGTACCCGTCGTCAACGCCCTGACCGACGGCTTTCACCCGTGCCAGCTGCTGGCGGATTTGCTGACCGTACGGGAGAAGTTCGGTCGTACGGCCGGCCTGACCCTGACTTATCTCGGCGATGCGGCGAACAACATGGCGCATTCCTATTTGCTCGCCGGCGCGACGGCTGGCATGCACGTACGAGTGTGTGGCCCGGACGGTTTTGACCCGGCGCCGGAGATTGTCGAGCGGGCCGCGACCATCGCCAAGGAAACCGGCGGGTCGGTCGCGGTCGTACCTGATCCGGCCGAGGCGGCGAACGGCGCGGACGTGCTCGCCACCGACACGTGGACCTCGATGGGCCAGGAGGAAGACGGCGTCGACCGGCACCGGCCCTTCCGTCCGTACACAGTGGACAGTGCCGCGGTCGGGCGGGCAGCCGAGAATGTGGTGGTTCTGCATTGTCTGCCGGCCCATCGTGGTGATGAGATCACCGATGAGGTGATGGACGGCGAGCACAGCGCGGTCTGGCAGCAGGCCGGAAACCGGCTGCACGTGCAGAAAGCGCTGCTTACCTGGCTGCTGTCGAGATGACTTCGGCCGCGCCACCCACAAAAACCGCCCGGCACGCCCGAATCTCGGAGCTGGTGCGTACGCGTGCGGTGAAATCGCAGACCGAGCTGGTCGGATTGCTGGCGGAGCACGGAATGTCGGTCACCCAGGCCACGCTTTCCCGTGACCTGGAGGAACTCGGCGCGGTCAAAACTGCGCGGCGCGGACGGCGAGCCGTCGGTCTACGTCATTCCCGACGAGGGTGAAGGCCCGCTGCGCCCTTCGGTGGACGCGCCGGCGAGGATGGTGCGGGGGTGCTCGAGGAGCTGCTGACCTCCGCCGAAGCCAACGGCAACCTGGTCGTCCTGCGTACGCCGCCCGGCGCCGCCCAATATGTCGCCTCGGCGCTGGACCGCTCCGGCCTTTCCGACATCCTCGGCACCATCGCCGGCGACGACACGATCCTGGTCATCGCCCGCGCTTCCGACGGCGGCGAGGATCTCGCCTCTCGTCTTCGCCGCTGGGCCCACCGAGAACCCTGAGCCGGTCTTGTGGACACAGCAACAAAAAAACTTCAAGTTCGTGAAGGGGTAACGCAGTGCAATCGCAGGCCGCCGAAGTGGCTCCCGTAGGGTCGCAAGACGTGACGACGCAGCAACCCACCCGACTCTGGGGCGGCCGGTTCGCCGGCGGCCCGGCCGACGCGCTGGCGAAACTGTCGGTGTCGGTGCAGTTCGACTGGCGGCTGGCGCCGTACGACATCGCCGGCTCCCGCGCCCACGCGAAGGTGCTGTGTCCCGCGCCGGGCTGCTGACCAACGACGAGCTCGGGTCGATGCTTGCCGCGCTCGACGACCTCGAAGCGGCCTGCGCGTCCGGCGAGTTCAAGCCGACCATCGACGACGAGGACGTGCACACCGCGCTGGAGCGCGGCCTGATCGAGCGGCTCGGCACGCTCGGCGGAAAGTTGCGCGCCGGGCGTTCCCGGAACGACCAGATCGCCACCCAGTTCCGGATGTACTGCCGGGATCACGCGCGGATCGTCGGGCGGCTGTTCGCCGAGCTGTCCGAGGCGCTCTGCGACCAGGCTGAGCTGCACATGGGCGTGGCGCTGCCAGGGCGTACGCATCTGCAACACGCTCAGCCGGTGCTCCTGTCGCACCACCTGCTCGCGCACGTCCAGGCCTTCAGCCGGGACGCGTCGCGGCTGCGCGACTGGGACGGTCGTACGGCGTACTCGCCTTATGGATCCGGCGCGCTGGCCGGTTCCTCACTCGGCCTCGACCCGGCGTTCGTGGCCGCCGAGCTGGGCTTCGACGGCCCGGTGGCGAACTCGATCGACGGCACCGCGTCCCGGGACTTCGCCGCTGAGCTGGCCTTCGTGCTCGCGATGGCGGGCGTGAACCTGTCCAGGATCGCCGAGGAGATCGTGCTCTGGACGACCGCCGAGTTCTTCTACGCGGTGCTGGACGACGCGTACGCGACCGGGTCGTCGATCATGCCGCAGAAGAAAAACCCGGACATCGCCGAGCTCGCGCGCGGCAAGACAGGTCGGCTGGTGGGCAACCTCAGCGGCCTGCTGACCACGCTCAAGGGCCTGCCGCTCGCTTACAACCGGGACCTCCAGGAGGACAAGGAGCCGGTCTTCGATTCCTTGGAAACGCTGGAAACCGTGCTGCCGGCCTTTATCGGCATGATGTCGACAATCCGCTTCAACACCGAGCGGATGGCCGAGACCGCGCCGCTGGGTTTCACCCTCGCCACCGACATCGCGGAGTGGCTGGTCCGCCAGGGCGTGCCTTTCCGGGAGGCGCACGAGGTCGCCGGCGCCTGCGTCCAGGCGTGTGAGACTCGCGACATCGGGCTGTCCGACCTGACCGACGCCGACCTGGCGGCCATCTCGGCGCACCTCACTCCGGCCGTACGCGCTGTCCTCAGCGTCTCCGGCTCCATCGCCTCCCGGAACGCCGTAGGCGGCACCGCGCCTGATCGCGTACGGGAACAACTGGCGGACGCTCGTAAGGACGTGGCCCTCCAGCGCGCCTGGGCCGGCCGGTAGTTAGGGCGTGTCTCCTAATCGCGGTCGACTCTTCGGAGTCCGGCGGCGGGTGTCCACCACTCGACCACGAGCAGCGTGGCCGTTTCGTTGAGGTGGGTGTGGACGACTTCGGCGATGTCGGCGTGGAAGCTGTCGTCGTCCGGTCCGGCGGCGATCGCCCGCCCGGCGATTTTCGCCTCGCCCGGCCACTGCGCCTCGGCGCCCTCGACCGGGTCGACGTGTGCTGCTGTGCAGCGCGAACCGCGGATCCCGGCGCAGGTCCGCGCCCTTGCGCGCCTTCGGCATCGAGCCGAAACCCAGCTCTCCGGCTTCGAAGACCGTCTCGATGCCGGAGATCCGCGGCGACCCGTCGGCACGCAGGGTCGCGATCGTCTTGTGTTTGTGAGCGTCGAACAGCGCTCGTACGCGCCGCGCGAACTCCGGCTCCGCCGCTTCCACGTCCCGCCACGCCGTCATGTGTTCATCGTCGCACCGAGCACCGACAGAACATGACCCCCACTGAAAGGCCGGGTCTGACGGAAATCAGTCGGTGACGGGTTCGACGGACAGGATCCGGCTGAGGGTGAAGGCGCGGTCGTCTTCGCGGAGCCGGCAATATGCGTGCAGGACCGCGCCGTCGAGTTCGATCTGCTCGATCACCCGGCGGCTGTGGCCGCCGTTCTGGGTGACGTAGTCGATGCTGACCGGCCGCTGCTCGTCGATCGCGTCGGCGAGGATCCGCAGGTCGCTGTCGCTGTCGCTCAGCCGGCGAGCCTGCGGGCGGAGCAGGTTCGTGGTGTTCGACGGCGGGGTCAGCGCCGCGTCGTGGTCCGAGCTGGCCAGCAGCAGCCGAGCCAGTTCGGCCGGATCGGTCGTCCGGGACACCGTCGCGGTCCGGCGCTTCCCGGCTGGATCGGCACGGTGGTGCACGACACGTTCCAGCATCGGTACGCCGTCGGCGGACTCGGCGACCGGCGCGAAACCGGCCGTACGCAGCGCATCCAGCGTCTCGGCGGCGAGCGGTCGCGGGCTGGCTACCACGGTCGGCGCGAGCGTCCATAACCCAAGAGCGCGTAACCGCCGGTCCGCCACGATTTCGGTCAGCAGCGCGGCATCTTCCGAGCGCAGGCAGCAAGCCACCTCGACCGCGCGGATGCCTCCGTGGGTACGACCGACATCGCGGATCAAGTAGCCCAGCGGCTGCGGCAGCGAACCGCTCGCGGCCGCCTCCAGATCGCCGAGCAGGTCCTCCAGCGGATAGCCGGAGTCGAGCGCGCGCCGGACGCTCGCCGGGGAGAACCGCCAGGTCGACGCGGTGCCGCGAGTCTCCCGATCGGCCACCAGATCCAGCAACGCCCGCAGCTGAGCGCTCGGGGTGCCGCTCACCACGGCGGTTAGGTCGGTCTGCAGTCGTACGGTGTGCTCGGTCTCACCGACGCCGTCGAAGGCCTTGCGTAGTCCGTCCTGATCCTCGGCCAGCAACGCGAGACCGGCCGGGCTGACCGCCTCCGCGCCGATCACCCCGAGGAGAACCGCTTCCTGCCAGGTCGCCCACCCGTCGTCCGAGGTGAGGTCGTCCGGCCAACAGGCCGGCGCGGCCCAGAACCCGGCGGTGACCGCTCTCTCGCCGTTGACCGCCTCCCCAGTGGCCGCAGCGACCCGCAGGATGTTCCGGCGCAAAGGCGAAATGTCCAGGTCAGGGTGGGTGACCTTGTCAGGGGACGCCGGCGCGGGCAGGGTCCACCAGGTCGACAGCAGGTTCGCCAGCTGGTCGGCCGGGTCCAGCAGCCGCCAGTCGTCGTACGCCTCGGTGGGCGACAGCGCCTTGTCGGTCACGGCCAGCAACTCAGCGCTCAGGGCCAGTCGTACGACGGCGTTGACCTCCGCGGCGGTGTCGACAGTCTTCGCGACCCGGCGTCGTTCTTGTACGTTCAGCCTCCCGCTCTTCAGCGACGGGATCGGCTTGCGACCGGCCTGGTCGAGGATTTCGGTGACCAACCGCAGGAATCGGCCGGCCGCCGCGAGCGAGTCCTGGGCGACCAGGGCAGGCTCGACCGGCCAGTGCTCGACCTCTGGCCGGCGCGGCTCGAAAGGCGCGGTGAAACCGCCGTCCCGCAACGCGAGCATGACCTCCGAGGGCATCACCAGCTCAGTGTTGTCCCACATGCTCACGAAAAGCAGGCCGCGGGCCACCGCCCAGTCCAGTGGCGACACGTTTTTTTTTTCGCTCGTACGGCTGGATAGTCGAACTTGCTGATGGCCTGACCGGTCTCGGCGGTTTCGGCCAGGATGGCCTGGATCTCGTCGTCGCCGTGCCCGACGATCGATCGCACCCGCTCCGGATCGCCGAGCGCGGCCAGCAGCGCGTCGACTATCTCGGCCTTCAGCCGCGGCCGGGGGATATTGAGGGCGAGCAACATCTTGCCGAGGGCGTCGACGGTCCGGTCCGGCAGCAGGTCGGCCAGCGGCGGGCCGAGACCGAGCGGGGGATCCCACGCCATCCGCGCCGCTGCTACCAGCCGCAAGGTCCCCACCGTCGCGCCGTGGTCGGCGACCAGCCGGGGCTGGTTGCCACCGGTGTCTTCGGTGACCAGTGCGTACGAGCGGAGGACGGCCAAGCAGCGCTGCAGGTCCTCGTCCCGGCTGCGGACACCCATCAGGTGCGCCAAGTCCTTCACCGACGGCTGGTCGCCAAGCGCGGCCAACGCCTCACACACCTGCAGGGTGGGCAGGTCGACCTGGTGCAGGGCACGAACGACCGAGCGGGGATTGTCCAGCCGGGCGCTGAGTTCCTGCAGCGATCGCGGCGCCGGCTCGGCGGTCACGTCCGGGCGCAGTGCGAGCAGATCGGTCAGGCCCTCGATTCCGAGCCGCCGCAGGGTCGCGGTGTCCACGTGGTTGTCAGCCCTCCTTACGCAGTCGGATGGCGAACCGCTCGGCGGCCGCACGTGGATCGTCGGCGTCGGTAATCGCTCGTACGACCACCACCCCGCGCGCGCCGGCGGCGATCACCTCGTCCAGCCGGTCCGCGTCGATGCCACCGATCGCGAACCACGGCCTCGCGGTGCCGCTGGCGGCCGTCTCCCGTACGAGATCGAGCCCGGCCGCTGGCCGCCCCGGCTTGGTCGGTGTGGTCCAGCACGGTCCGGTGCAGAAATAGTCGACGCCGGGCTCGGTCGCACCGGCTGCCGCCTGTGCTGGATCGTGTGTCGACCGGCCGATCACCACATCGTCGCCGACGATGCGGCGGGCCCAGGAAACCGGCAGGTCGTCCTGTCCGAGATGCAGGACATCGGCACTGGCCGCGAGCGCGACGTCGGCCCGGTCGTTGACCGCGAGCAGCGCGTTGTGGCGCTCACACGCCGCCGCCAGGACCTCCAGCGCCGCCAGTTCCTCTCGCGCTTCGAGCGGGCTCTTGTCTCTGAGCTGTACGACATCGACGCCACCAGCGAGCGCGGCGTCCACGAACGCGGCGAGATCGCCGCGCTCGCGGCGCGCGTCCGTACACAAATAGAGCCGGGCGTCGGCAAGGCGCCGCCGGGGATCGCGGTTCGGCATGCCCTCACCGTAGCGATCTCTCGGGTTAGAGTGAGAGCTGGTCCGCACGGGAGTCCGGGGTTATCCGGGCTGAGAGGAAGCGATCACCCGCTTCGACCGTCGAACCTGATCCGGGTCATGCCGGCGCAGGGAGCGTGGAATGCCGAGAACTGTGGTCGTGGTGGGCGGTGGTGTCATCGGCCTGTCCATTTGCTGGCGCGCGGTGGCCGCCGGCTGGTCGGTGACGTTGGTCGATCCGGCGCCCGCGTCGGGAGCCTCATACGTCGCCGGCGGGATGCTCGCGCCGATCACCGAGGCCTGGCCCGGCGAGGAGAGCCTGCTCGCGCTGGGCGCGTCGAGTCGGTGCGGCTCTGGCCGTCGTACGCGGCTGAGCTCGCAGCCGCTGCGGGCGTGTCGGCTGGGCTGCGAAAAGACGGCACGATCGTGGTCGCCGCCGACGGTTCCGATCGGGCCGAGCTGGATCGGCTCGCGTCCTATTTGGACAGTCTGGGCCGCCGTGTCGAGGTGCTGCGGGCGCGGGACGTACGAGTGCGGGAGCCGGCGATCGGTGGCCCGGTCCGTGGCGGTCTGGCGATGCCGGACGACTACTCCGTCGACAATCGACAACTGCTGGATGCCTTACGCAGAGCCATTTCTGGCGTTCCGCACGTCGCCGAGGCGGCTGCGGACGTACGCGCCGGCCGGGTTTTGTTGGCCAGCGGTCGAACGGTCGAGGCTGACGTGGTGGTCCTCGCCGCCGGCGCTTGGAGCGGGCAGATCTGTCGCCGGCTCAGCAAGGTGATTCGGCCGGTCAAAGGCGAAATCCTGCGATTGAGGGCTCGGGTCGGCGCGGTCGGGCCGCCGCGTCGGACGGTGCGAGCGCTGGTCGGTGGGCGGCACGTCTATCTCGTACCGCGGGACGACGGCGGACTGGTGCTGGGGGCCACTCAGTACGAGGCGGGTTTCGACACGACGGTGACCGTCGGCGGCGTGCGCGATCTGTTGGCCGACGCCGAGCGGGTGATGCCGGCGATTGGGGAGTACGAGCTGGTCGAATGCATCGCAGGGTTGCGACCCGGGTCGCCGGACAACCGGCCGCTGGTCGGCTGGCTGGAGCCGGGATTGGTGGTCGCGACCGGCCATCACCGCAACGGAATCCTGCTCGCGCCAGTCACCGCGGACCTGGTGGTCGCGACGCTGGCTGGCGCTGATCCACCGGATTCCTTACGGCCGGACCGGCATCTGTCGTCTGTGAAGGGGAGTCAATGAAAGCGCAGGTCAACGGGTCATTCCGAGAGCTCGCCGAGGGGGCCACGGTGGCTTCGGTGGTGGAGCTGTTGGGCATCGGACCGGCGGCATCGCGGTGGCGTTGGACGACGCGGTGGTGCCGCGCTCGGAATGGGGCAGCACGCCCGTACTCGATGGCAGCCGCGTCGAGATCCTGACCGCCACACAGGGAGGGTGAGCGATGGACGATCCGCTGGTGATCGCTGCTCGGGAGTTCTCGTCGCGGCTGGTGATGGGTACGGGCGGCGCATCGAGTCTGGAGTCGCTGGAGCGCGCGCTCGTAGCCTCTGGGACGGAGTTGACGACGGTGGCGATGCGCCGCGCGGACGCCGTCGGCCAGACCGGGGTGTGGGAGTTGCTCGCCCGGTTGGGCATTGAGCCGCTGCCCAACACCGCGGGCTGTCGGACGGCAGCGGAGGCCGTGCTGACCGCTCGGCTCGCACGCGAGGCGCTGGGCACTTCGTGGGTGAAGCTGGAAGTCGTCGCGGACGACCAGACGCTGTTGCCGGATCCGCTGGAGTTGTTGGACGCGGCGGAACAGCTGGTCGAGGACGGTTTCACGGTCCTGCCGTACGCGAACGACGACCCGGTCCTCGCGTTGCGGCTCGAACAAGCCGGTTGCGCGGTGGTGATGCCGCTGGGCTCGCCGATCGGTACCGGACTAGGCATCCGGAACCCACACAACATCGAGCTCATCGTGGCCCGCGCCGGCGTCCCGGTGATCCTCGACGCCGGTGTCGGCACCGCTTCCGACGCCGCTCTCGCGATGGAACTCGGCTGCTCGGCCGTGCTCATGGCCACGGCCGTGACCAGGGCAGACGACCCCGAACGAATGGCCGTCGCGATGCGCCTGGCCACCGAAGCCGGCCGCCACGCGTACCGGGCCGGCCGCATCCCCAAACGTTTCTGGGCGCACGCATCCTCCCCCTCCCGCTAGCCCCTCCAACCCGGTGGGACGGGAATGTCGGTGGGAGGGTGGAGGCTCGAGTTCGGGGGCGGCACATTTTGGGCGGCATCATTCGGTGACGGTGCTGGTGCGGTAGTTGCTGACTAGAGGGAGTGGCGTGGCGAAGGATTTGGCGCGGGTGCTGGGCGGGGGATCCGGTGACGGCGGCGAAGGCGTTGCTGGGGTGTTTCTTCAGCGCCAACGGGGTGACGCTTCGGTTGGTTGAGGTCGAGGCGTACGCGGGGATCGGTGAGGATCCGGGCTCGCATGCGCACCGCGGCCAGACCGCGCGGAACTCCTCGGTGTTCGGCAAACCCGGCACGTTGTACGTCTATTTCACGTATGGCATGCATTTTTGCGCGAATGTGGCATGCCGCCCAGCTGGCGTCGGATCGGCTGTTTTGTTCCGTGGCGGCGAGGTCGTGGATGGCGTCGAGATCGCCAGGGACCGCCGGCTGGGCGCGACGGACCGCGAGCTGGCTCGCGGGCCAGCTCGGTTGGCCAAGTGCCTGGACCTGACCAGGGACGCGGACGGCGTCGATCTGTTGGATCCCCAGTCGTCGGTACGCCTGCTGGCCGGCAAGTCCGTGCCACCGAAGCGGGTGCTCAGCGGCCCTCGCACGGGCGTGGCCGGGGAGGGCGCGGGCACACCCTGGCGCTTCTGGATCGACGGCGACCCGGCCGTGTCCCCGTACCGACCAGCAGTCAAACGCTCCCGACCTGCCCAAACGTCCACCGCCTAAGCAACCACAGGCTGTCAGTGGCTACCCGACCGTCCCAACAGTTCGACCAGTGAGGTGCGCAAACGTCCGGCGGCTACCTGCTCACGCCGGCGCCGGCAGGCCGGCACGACGCAGGGCGGTGGGGTGCAACGGCGACTCGGGTCTGACTGTCCGAGCAGTTCGTTCAGTGAGATGCGCGAAACGTCTGGCGGCTACCTGACCACGCGGGCGCCGGCAGGCCGGCACGACGCAGGGCGGGTGGGGTGCAACGGCGACTCGGGTCTGACTGTCCGAGCAGTTCGTTCAGTGAGATGCGCGAAACGTCTGGCGGCTACCTGACCACGCGGGCGCCGGCAGGCCGGCACGACGCAGGGCGGTGGGGTGCCCCGTTCTCGGGGGCGCCCCGGCGACCTGGGTCCGACCGCCCAGCGGCAGGAACTGCCGCCAGAAGCACTGTGACCGGGGACACTCGGAGCGGATTTGACTCTGCTGTCCATCGAGCCGTAACTTTCTCTCTGCCAGCGAGGCACCGAACGAAAATCGAACGGCCCACTCGAAAGAGAAAGCCAGCCGACAGGTCGGATCGCTGGAGCCCAGGACCCCCCACGGCAGCGCCGAAAATCGCTGCGGTAGAGTACTGGGGGTGTAAGGCCAGAGGCGCACCGAACAGTGCGGCGGGCTTCCACTCGATGGAAGCGAGCCAGCCGGTCGGGCCACTGGAACTCAGAACCCCGCTCACAGCGCCGAAAATCGCTGCGATAAGGTCCTGAAGCGGTAAGGCCGGAGACACCGGAAAGTCGGAGTTTTCCCTATGGGGAAAGCAAAAGACGGACTCGGAGCCACTGGAACGGGGCCAGCCCCCCACTGAAGCGGAGAAAATCGCTGAGGTAGGGTTGAGAAGCAGCCGGAAGAACGGCCCAAAGGCCTGGAACCGGAAGCGGTTGTTCTTTGAGAACTCAACAGCGTGTTGGATTGTCAGTGCCAATGAACAATCCCGAGTGAGTCGCCAATATGGCGGCTGACAAGGATTTTTTTGGTATGAAAACAAGTGTCAGCTTGTTTGAATGCCAGGTTTCATCGACAGGGGCCTTCGCCGGTTCTTGTCGCTCTGTTATGTCGATGCACCTGCCTCGGTGGGGAATTCATATATACATCAATGGAGAGTTTGATCCTGGCTCAGGACGAACGCTGGCGGCGTGCTTAACACATGCAAGTCGAGCGGAAAGGCCTTTCGGGGTACTCGAGCGGCGAACGGGTGAGTAACACGTGGGCAACCTGCCCCCAACTCTGGGATAAGCCTGGGAAACTAGGTCTAATACCGGATATGACCTCCTTGGGCATCCTTGGTGGTGGAAAGTTTTTCGGTTGGGGATGGGCCCGCGGCCTATCAGCTTGTTGGTGGGGTAGTGGCCCACCAAGGCGACGACGGGTAGCCGGCCTGAGAGGGCGACCGGCCACACTGGGACTGAGACACGGCCCAGACTCCTACGGGAGGCAGCAGTGGGGAATATTGCGCAATGGGCGAAAGCCTGACGCAGCGACGCCGCGTGAGGGATGAAGGCCTTCGGGTCGTAAACCTCTTTCAGCAGGGACGAAGCGCAAGTGACGGTACCTGCAGAAGAAGCACCGGCTAACTACGTGCCAGCAGCCGCGGTAATACGTAGGGTGCAAGCGTTGTCCGGAATTATTGGGCGTAAAGAGCTCGTAGGCGGCTTGTCACGTCGATTGTGAAATCCCGGGGCTCAACCCCGGGTCTGCAGTCGATACGGGCTGGCTAGAGTGCGGTAGGGGAGACTGGAATTCCTGGTGTAGCGGTGAAATGCGCAGATATCAGGAGGAACACCGGTGGCGAAGGCGGGTCTCTGGGCCGTAACTGACGCTGAGGAGAGCGAAAGCGTGGGGAGCGAACAGGATTAGATACCCTGGTAGTCCACGCCGTAAACGTTGGGCGCTAGGTGTGGGTTCCCTTCCACGGGATCCGTGCCGCAGCTAACGCATTAAGCGCCCCGCCTGGGGAGTACGGCCGCAAGGCTAAAACTCAAAGGAATTGACGGGGGCCCGCACAAGCGGCGGAGCATGCGGCTTAATTCGACGCAACGCGAAGAACCTTACCAAGGCTTGACATGGGCCGAAAACTCGTAGAGATACGGGGTCCGCAAGGGCGGTTCACAGGTGGTGCATGGCTGTCGTCAGCTCGTGTCGTGAGATGTTGGGTTAAGTCCCGCAACGAGCGCAACCCTCGTTCTATGTTGCCAGCGGGTAATGCCGGGGACTCATAGGAGACTGCCGGGGTCAACTCGGAGGAAGGTGGGGACGACGTCAAGTCATCATGCCCCTTATGTCTTGGGCTGCACGCATGCTACAATGGCCGGTACAAAGGGCTGCGAAACCGCAAGGTGGAGCGAATCTCAAAAAGCCGGTCTCAGTTCGGATTGGGGTCTGCAACTCGACCCCATGAAGTCGGAGTCGCTAGTAATCGCAGATCAGCAACGCTGCGGTGAATACGTTCCCGGGCCTTGTACACACCGCCCGTCAAGTCATGAAAGTCGGTAACACCCGAAGCCAGTGGCTCAACCCGCAAGGGAGGGAGCTGTCGAAGGTGGGATCGGCGATTAGGACTAAGTCGTAACAAGGTAGCCGTACCGGAAGGTGCGGCTGGATCACCTCCTTTCTAAGGAGCATCTCGCGGTCGGAGTTCGCTCCGGTCGCGCAGACCCACGTCGGAATGTGCATGTCCGAGTGGTGCTCATGGGTGGAACGCTGACAACAGATCATCTTCACTGGGCTTCCTGTCTAGTACTTTCCGCCTCGGCGGGAGTGGAACGCTGGTCGTTCCGGTGCTGGTGATCGTCCGACACGCTGTTGGGTCCTGAGGGAATAACCGCTGTTATTTATTCGCTCGTGAAGCGGACCTCATTATCGTTAAACCACTGGCTCATTGGAGCTGGTAGGTGACGAGAAATGATGGGGATCGTGCGTTGCTTGAGAACTGTATAGTGGACGTAGAGCATCTTTGAATTTTTGTGGCCAAGTTATTAAGGGCACACGGTGGATGCCTTGGCACCAGGAGCCGATGAAGGACGTTGGAGGGTGCGATAAGCCTCGGGGAGTTCCCAACCTAGCTTTGATCCGAGGATGTCCGAATGGGGAAACCCGGCTGGAGTTATGTTCAGTCACCCACATCTGAACACATAGGGTGTGTGGAGGGAACGCGGGGAAGTGAAACATCTCAGTACCCGTAGGAAGAGAAAACAAAAGTGATTCCGTGAGTAGTGGCGAGCGAAAGCGGATGAGGCTAAACCTGATACGTGTGATAGCCGGCGGGCGTTGCGTGTTGGGGGTTGTGGGACCATTCTGATCGTTCTGCCGGACGGTCGGGGAGTAAGAAATTTCGTTAGTCGAAGGCTCTGGAAAGGGCTGGCGTAGTGGGTGATACCCCCGTAGACGAAAACGATTGATCTCCCGAGTGGGATCCCAAGTAACAGCGAGCTCGTGAAATTTGCTGTGAATCTGGCAGGACCACCTGTCAAGCCTAAATACTCCCTGGTGACCGATAGCGGACAAGTACCGTGAGGGAAAGGTGAAAAGTACCCCGGGAGGGGAGTGAAATAGTACCTGAAACCGTGTGCCTACAAGCCGTTGGAGCGTCCCCAGTCCTTGTGGCTGTTCGTGACAGCGTGCCTTTTGAAGAATGAGCCTGCGAGTTAGTGGTACGTGGCGAGGTTAACCCGTGTGGGGTAGCCGTAGCGAAAGCGAGTCTGAATAGGGCGTTTGAGTCGCGTGCTCTAGACCCGAAGCGAAGTGATCTACCCATGGCCAGGTTGAAGCGCGGGTAAGACCGTGTGAAGGACCGAACCCACCAGGGTTTAAAACCTGGGGGATGAGCTGTGGGTAGGGGTGAAAGGCCAATCAAACTTCGTGATAGCTGGTTCTCCCCGAAATGCATTTAGGTGCAGCGTTGCGTGTTTCTTGCCGGAGGTAGAGCACTGGATGGTCTAGGGGGCCTACAAGCTTACTGAAATCAGCCAAACTCCGAATGCCGGTAAGTGAGAGCGTGGCAGTGAGACTGCGGGGGATAAGCTTCGTAGTCGAGAGGGAAACAGCCCAGACCACCAGCTAAGGTCCCTAAGCGTGTGCTAAGTGGAAAAGGATGTGGAGTTGCACAGACAACCAGGAGGTTGGCTTAGAAGCAGCCACCCTTTAAAGAGTGCGTAATAGCCCACTGGTCAAGTGATTCCGCGCCGACAATGTAGCGGGGCTCAAGCACATCACCGAAGCTGTGGCATTCACATATTGACCCGGCTGGCGCCTTTGTGGTGTTGGTCCAGGTGTGTGGATGGGTAGGGGAGCGTCGTGCGGCGGGTGAAGCGGCAGGGTGACCTAGTCGTGGATGCCGCACGAGTGAGAATGCAGGCATGAGTAGCGAAAGACGGGTGAGAAACCCGTCCGCCGGATGACCAAGGGTTCCTGGGCCAGGCTAATCCGCCCAGGGTAAGTCGGGACCTAAGGCGAGGCCGACAGGCGTAGTCGATGGACAACGGGTTGATATTCCCGTACCCGCGAAAGAGCGCCCATGATGAGGCAGGTTTGTGCTAAGCCCCCGGAAGCTGTTGATTCTCTTCGGAGATGAGGTGGTGGAAGCGGGTGACCCCGGCTTGTAGTAGTCAAGCGATGGGGTGACGCAGGAAGGTAGCTGAACCCGGTGGATGGTAGAGCCGGGGTAAGGGTGTAGGGCGAGGCGTAGGCAAATCCGCGCTTCATTAAGTCTGAGACCTGATGCCGACCCGACATAGGGGAAGTCAGTGATCCTATGCTGCCGAGAAAAGCCTCTAGCGAGCTCTGAGTGGCCCGTACCCCAAACCGACACAGGTGGTCAGGTAGAGAATACCAAGGCGATCGAGTGAACTGTGGTTAAGGAACTCGGCAAATTGCCCCCGTAACTTCGGGAGAAGGGGGGCCTGAGACGTGACGGGACTTGCTCCTTGAGCGTTGTATGGCCGCAGAGACCAGGGAGAAGCGACTGTTTACTAAAAACACAGGTCCGTGCTAAGTCGTAAGACGATGTATACGGACTGACGCCTGCCCGGTGCTGGAACGTTAAGGGGACCGGTTAGCCTCACGGCGAAGCTGAGAACTGAAGCGCCAGTAAACGGCGGTGGTAACTATAACCATCCTAAGGTAGCGAAATTCCTTGTCGGGTAAGTTCCGACCTGCACGAATGGCGTAACGACTTCTCCACTGTCTCAACCACAGGCTCGGCGAAATTGCACTACGAGTAAAGATGCTCGTTACGCGCGGCAGGACGGAAAGACCCCGGGACCTTCACTACAGCTTGATATTGGTGTTCGGTTCGGATTGTGTAGGATAGGTGGGAGACTGTGAAGCGGGCACGCCAGTGTCGGTGGAGTCAACGTTGAAATACCACTCTGTTTGATCTGGACATCTAACTTCGGACCGTGATCCGGTTCAGGGACAGTGTCAGGTGGGTAGTTTAACTGGGGCGGTTGCCTCCTAAAGAGTAACGGAGGCGCCCAAAGGTTCCCTCAGCCTGGTTGGCAATCAGGTGGTGAGTGCAAGTGCACAAGGGAGCTTGACTGTGAGACGGACGTGTCGAGCAGGAGCGAAAGCTGGGACTAGTGATCCGGCACTGGCTGGTGGAAGCGGTGTCGCTCAACGGATAAAAGGTACCCCGGGGATAACAGGCTGATCTTCCCCAAGAGTCCATATCGACGGGATGGTTTGGCACCTCGATGTCGGCTCGTCGCATCCTGGGGCTGGAGTCGGTCCCAAGGGTTGGGCTGTTCGCCCATTAAAGCGGCACGCGAGCTGGGTTTAGAACGTCGCGAGACAGTTCGGTCCCTATCCGCCGCGCGCGTAGGAAACTTGAGAAGAAGGGCTGTCCTTAGTACGAGAGGACCGGGACGGACGAACCTCTGGTGTGCCAGTTGTTCCGCCAGGAGCACGGCTGGTTGGCTACGTTCGGAAGGGATAACCGCTGAAAGCATCTAAGCGGGAAGCTCGCTTCGAGATGAGGTTTCCCACCAGGTTAACTGGGTAAGGCCCCCGGCTAGACCACCGGGTTGATAGGCCGGATGTGGAAGCGTGGAAACACGTGAAGCTGACCGGTACTAATAGGCCGAGGACTTGACCAATTACCAAAGATTCATACTGCTGCGACTACGTTCACTATACGGTTCCCGAGAAACGGGCGATCTTTGATCGCGGCGTTGTCTCCATGACAATGCTCGGCGATTGCGTCCATTGATTTCTCGATAGTGTTTCGGTGGCCATAGCGAGAGGGAAACGCCCGGTTCCATTCCGAACCCGGAAGCTAAGCCTCTCAGCGCCGATGGTACTGCACTGGTGACGGTGTGGGAGAGTAGCGCCGCCGCCGGACTTCTTCATTGAAGAGCCGCTAACGACGGGAAACCGCTCGTTGGCGGCTCTTCATGCGTTTACCGAAAACGCAGTGTGAGAAGCTCGGTCAGTAGCATCCTTTTCGACGCGTAGAGGTGAGAAGTACGGTGAACCAGTACGGGACCCCAGGCTCTGGAGGGCGAGACCGCTCGCAGGTCGTCGCTCCCGCGGCGCCGACTCACCGGCCTCACGCGGTCAAGGTGGCAGCGGCGGACCGGCGGTTCGTCCGGCGGACGGACGGGCGGCAGTTCCGCGGGCCGGACCGGTGGCGGTTCCGCCGGTCGTACGGGCGGCTCGGCCGGTCGATCTGATGGCGCGCCCACCGGTCGCGGCGGCGCGAGTGGCCGCGAGGGTGGTTCGTGGGGTGCGAGGCCCAGCCAGTGGTGACCGCGGCCGCGGCGGCGAGCCCACTGGTCGGGACGCCGGCCGCGGCGGTTCGTCGTCCGATTCGCGATCGAGCGGAGGCCGCAGCGGTGGGCCTTCAGCCGGTCGCGGCGGCGCATCCGGTGGCCGTGGTGGCAGCTCCTGGGCCGACCGCAGTGGTGGCGCACCGGGTGGTCGCGGCACCGGCGGGCGCCCGGCGAGCGGCGGATTTCGGCGCGACAGCGAACAAACTTCGGGTCGCGATGATCGCCCTCGGACCGGCTCAGGCGAGAGCCGTCCCTATCGCGCACGTCCGAACGATGAGCGCGGGGCCAGCCGTGGATCTGACGACCGTCGCACCGGATCGGGCGACCGCGAGCGAACCGAACGATGGTCGCCTGGTCGCGGCCCTGCCGGCGGCGGCGGCGATCGGCGCAGCGATCCCCGCGGCCGTACCGGCGGCCCTCGAGTAGACGGTCCCCGCGGCTCGGCCGGCGACCGGCGCGGTGAAACCTCCGGCCGCGGCGACCGGCCAGAACGAACCGGCGGCCCACGAGCCTCGGGCTCGTATGGTGATCGCCCTGCGCGTACGGATCGGCCTTCGGGTTCTTATGGTGACCGTCCTGCGCGTACGGATCGCCCGTCCGGCTCCTATGGTGACCGTCCCGCGCGTACGGATAGGCCTGAGCGCACTGATCGTCCGAGGACCGACGGTCCGCGTGGCGGTTCTTACGGCGATCGGCCGCGCACTGATCGGCCCGAGCGTAGTGGCGGTCCGCGAGCGGACCGGCCGCGTACTGGTTCTTACGGTGATCGTCCGGCGCGTGGTGATCGGCCCGAGCGCACCGATCGTCCGAGGACCGACGCTCCACGGGGCGGTTCTTACGGTGATCGTCCGGCGCGTACGGATCGGCCTGGCAGTGGTGCCCCGCGCACTGGTTCTTACGGTGATCGTCCGGCGCGTACGGATCGGCCTGGCAGTGGTGCCCCGCGCACTGGTTCTTACGGTGATCGTCCGGCGCGTACGGATCGGCCTGGCAGTGGTGCCCCGCGCACTGGTTCTTACGGTGATCGTCCGGCGCGTACGGATCGGCCTGGCAGTGGTGCCCCGCGCACTGGTTCTTACGGTGATCGTCCGGCGCGTACGGATCGGCCTGGCAGTGGTGCCCCGCGCACTGGTTCTTATGGCGATCGTCCGGCGCGTACGGATCGGCCCGAGCGCACCGATGGTCCGCGCGGTGGGTCGTCCGGTGATCGACCGGTACGTACAGAGCGACCGTCGGGTTCTTATGGCGATCGACCTGGACGCACTGATCGTGCCGGTGGTGCGTGCGTGGTGCTGGTGGGTCGGGTTCGTACAGCGGGCGACCGGCGCGTACGAGTGGGCCGCGGACCGGAGCGAGTTCGCCGGCGGGAAGTTACGCGGGTGGTGGGGGCGGCCGAGCCGTCCCAGCGGGAACAGGGACGACCGAGGCTCGAAGCGGCCCCGTGAAGATGGCGATCGGCCGGCGCGAGCCGAGCCGGCGCGGCCGGCGACCCGTGGTTCGGTGGGTACCGCCCGGGAACAGAAGCGGCGCGAGGAAAAACGCGTGCCGATCCCGGATGACTCACACCTCGGCCGACCTTGATCCGGCGATTCGCAGCCAACTTTCCTCGCTGGCAAAGGAATCCGCTGAGACCGTGGCGCGGCACCTGGTCGCGGCCGGGCAGCTGGTCGACACGGATCCGGCGGCCGCTTATGCCCATGCGGCAGCGGCTCGCGCGTACGGCGGGCGGATTGGCGTCGTACGTGAGGCGGTCGGCCTTGCCGCGTATTTCGCCGGCAACTGGATGACCTCGCTCGCGGAGCTGCGGTCCTACCGCCGCATGACGGGCAGCGTCGAACATTTCGCCACCGAGGCCGACTGCGAGCGGGCCATGGGTCGGCCGGAGAAGGCGATCAAGATGCTGCGGGCGCCGGAAGTCGTCGCGCAGCTCGATGTCGATGGCAAGGCCGAGTTGTTGATCGTGGTCGCCGGCGCTCGCCGAGATCTTGGCGATGCCGAGGCGGCGGTCGCGATGCTGGTCAACGAGGCGAAGTCGGCCCGGCCCGGACGGCCGTCAACGGTGCGGCTCTGGTACGCGTACGCGGATATGTTGCTGGCCGCCGGGCGCGCGGACGAGGCCCGCAAGTGGTTCGCGCTGGCCTCGCATGCGGACGAGGATGGCGAGACTGACGACGCCGCGCGCGGGTGTTGTCCCTGGACGGCGTCGAAATCGAAGAGGCCGAATTCGAGGACGACGAAGCTGAGGACGACGAAGCTGAGGACGACGAAGCTGAGGACGACGAGACCGAAGATAGCGATGATTCGGACGGCGATGACTCGGACGAGGACGAAGATCCGAGCGACGACGAAGACGAAAGAGATGACGAAGACGAGGGTGATGACGGCGAGGCGGTCGTGAAGGTGTCCACAAAGGACAGTGAGTCCCCCGGAGGAGAACCGGTGAGTGACCTGACCGGCAGCGCGGAACCGCTGTCCGCCCGCTACGACGTGGCATTGCTGGACCTCGATGGAGTCGTTTACCTGCAGGAAAGTCCAGTGCCGCACGCGGCGGATGCGTTGGCGGAGGCCCGCAATCGTGGCATGAAGCTGGAATTCGTCACGAACAACGCCTCCCGGCGTCCGGCGGATGTGGTGGCATTGCTGGAAAAGGTCGGCGTACCGGCCGATCTGGACACGGTCGTCACGTCCGCCCAGGCCGCCGCCAGCTCGCTCGCCGACCGGTTGGGTCGTCGGCGCCGAGGTGTTGGTCGTCGGTACGGGCGCATTGGTGGCCGACATCGCCGAGGTCGGGTTGACTCCGGTCCGCGAGGCCAGCGAGAAGACCGCTGCCGTGGTGCAGGGTTATGGCCGGGACGTCGGCTGGGCCGCGCTCGCCGAAGCAGCGGTCGCACTCGGGCACGGGGCGATCTGGGTGGCGACCAACGCGGACAGCACGCTTCCGTCGCCGCGCGGGCCGCTGCCCGGAAACGGCGCACTGGTCGCGGCCGTGGCGACCGCCATTGGCAGGCAACCGGACGAGATCGTCGGCAAGCCGCACCCTCGGCTGCACGCTGAGTCGATTGCCCGCAGCGGCGCGCAGCGGCCGCTGGTCGTCGGCGACCGGCTGGACACCGATATCGAGGGTGCCAACAACGCTGGTACGGACAGTCTCTTGGTCCTGTCCGGCGTCACCACTGCCGCCGATTTGCTAGCCGCCGAGCCAAAGCGCCGCCCCACCTACGTGGCTACGGACGTACGCGGCCTGCTGGTCGCACACCCCGCCACGGCAACTGACGGCAACACCTTCACCTGTGCCGGCTGGACCGTACGAGCACAGGATCGCCTCGAGCTGTCCGGCACTGGCGACCCGCTGGACGCCCTCCGCGCCCTAGCCACCGCTGCCTGGACCACCTCGACAACGACCATCACCCCAAGCGATCCATCCGCCGAGTCTGCCCTCACCACCCTCTCGCTCGGCTAAGCGCTCCGCGAGCTTGACGTTTTCGCCGCCGACCGCCGAACAAACAGCGAAAACGTCCGGTTCTTGCGTGCTCAGTCGAGAAGGTCAGAGATCGAGTGCGGCGCGGAGGGCGATGTCGACCTGCTCCATGGTGTCGTCGTCCATCCGGCCGATGCGTTCGGCGAACCAGCGTTTGCGCAGCGGTGCGACGGTCATCGCTCTCACGACACCGGCGACCGGGTCGTCGACGGGGACTTCGAGCAGGGACGTACGGGGGACTGGTGCCTGGTCGAAGTCGGCGACCAGAGCGTCTTCGCGGGCAGCGGTGAGCTGCTGGTGGCCAACCACGACGACGAGTCGCTCAACCTGGTTGAGGACGACAACCCGCCAGACTTCGCCGCGGAGTAGAACGCTTGTTTCCGGGACCGCTGGTCCCGAACGGTGCCGTGCCATTCGTGTTAGGCCCCGTGCTGCTCTCCTGCGCGTTCGATCAGGGCTTGCTCGGCGGCATCAAGCCAGTCCGCGTCGGTGGAAGGGGCGTTGTGCACCGCTTCGGAGACGAGGTAGGCGCGTAAGGCGCGCGCGATCAGTCAGCGTCGAGAGGGACTCGCCGCGACGCTTCGCGGCCAGCCGAGCGTGCCTGGCGATCTGTTTCTGCACACTTACGGTGAGCTTTTCGGTCGTCGCCATGCGGCTCAGCGTACCAGGATCAGTTCCCTTAGCACGTGCCAAGAAAACCCGCACTTTTACAGCAGTGCGCGAAGTTTCACCAGGTCGAACACGTTCGCGTCGACCTTGAGTCGACCGGACGCCCAAGCGCTCGGGAATCGCAAGGTGCCCTCGGTGAGCGCCACCAGGTCATCGCTGGAGACGGTCAAGGTGATCTGGCCCTTGCCCTCGTCGTCCCGGCTGATGTCCTGCAACTCGCCGTCGCGCAACTGCCCGACGAAAGTGGCTCGCAGATCGGTGATCCGGCAGGCCAGTTTTCGGTCCAGCGACACCCTTTTACGGGTCGCGGAGTCCGCACCCGAAAGCCGCTTGGCGAGGCCGTCCAGTGCGGTCCGGCATTGCTCGATCGACGCCATGACCGCGACGCTACCGCACCGCAACGCGTGGAATCGCAGCTCACCCGGTAGCGTGGCAACACTGAAGGCAACGCAAAGGGTGGCACTGGGTAACCAGCGCGCCAACCCTGACCGGCGCCCACGAGAACGAGGACAAAGGGGGGCAGCGATGCAGGACGCGCTGAAGACCTACCTGGCGATGGCCACCGGCCTGAGCGACGTGTCGCGCAAGAAGGCCAAGGCCGCCGCGAAGAAGCTGGCCAAGCGTGGCGGGGCGACCGTCGAGCAGATCCAGACGCTGACCGAGGACCTGGTGTCGACCAGCACCAACAACCGGGACGCGCTGCAGAAGATCGTCCGGCTCGAGGTCGACCGGGCGCTCGGCCTGGTCGGGCTGGCCACCGCCGATGAGGTGGAGACACTGACGAGTCGGGTACGCGACCTGGAGCGCGAACTCGCGGCGGCGAAGTCCAAGATCACCACCACCGAGGCGGCCGCCGCCGCGGCCAAAGCTGAGGCTGAAGCCGTGAAAGCGCCAGTCAAGCGCGCCCCGGCCCGGAAGGCCCCCGCGAAGGCGCCGGCCAAGACAGCGGCTCCCAAGACAGCGGCTGCCAAGACGACGGCTCCGGCGAAGAAGACCGCCCACCAAGGCGGCGCCCGCCCAAGCCGCGAAGGCAGGTCCGGCGAAGACAGCTCTAGCCAAAACGGCGCCAGCCAAGACCTCGCCGGCCAAGACCGTGAGCTCCCCGCCGCCGGCGGCGACCTCATGACCATTCCGATGTGCCAAGCCCGTACCAGACCCGCCCATCACCCGCTACGAGGCGGCCCACAAGTCACTACAGGACGCGCTCTCCACCATCGACCAGACCTGAGCCGGTGGCGGCTCTCGGCTGGACGTGGAGCTGGTACGCCGTGGCCTCGCCCGCTCCCGTGAGCAGGCCGCGGCGCTGATCGCCCAGGGAGCGGTGCTGTCGACGGCCGCGCGGCCGGCAAGCCGGCGACCAAGGTCGACGAGCACACCGCCGTGTACGAGACGGGACGTCGACCCTTGTATCAGATGGTGAGCCGCCTCGCGGTGGGCCGCGAGCGGCCGGATCCGGCGCGACGGCCGCCACCGGACGTAAGGACGTCTCCCGGCGACGTGGTG